>NZ_JBNPMK010000004.1:0-215398 GCF_050313955.1 Desulfovibrio sp. SGI.133
GCCGCTTCGTTTTCGCTGTCAACAAGTTTTTTCAATTTCGCGAAAGTTTTTTTTCGCGGCCCCGTCGGGGCAACTCGTTGGCGCGAGGGAGACTTATGTCTCATTTTCAGACCCGCGTCAAGAACTTTTTTGCCATCCGGGAAAATTTCTTTTCCCGTCGTCCTTTCGGACGTGGCCGGCTCGTTGGTGCGAACGGCTTTATGCGCCTTTTCAACTCCACCGTCAAGCATTTTTCCGCAAAAAAATTTGCGGATTTGCTCCCCGCTGACTGATTATTCAATCAACATACCGAAAAGACACAGAAAAGTGTTTGCATTTTTTTCAAGTAACATGCTGTCCCTTCCCCCACCGCTACAGGCAAGGCCGGAATGAGGCCCTCGCAATGCATCCCCCCCCCCCTGCTCTCCGCGCGCCTCCGATACAGCGCCACAAAGCCGCCGCCGGAGCCCCCTGACAGCTCCCTCTTCATCATAATGGTGGCACCCCTCAATGAGGGCACTCCCAAGCCCTCGGCTTCCTCCTACGACGAGCGGACTTTCCCGTACGTCCGTATCCGGCTGCCCTCTTCGGCCATAAAAAAAGCCGGGAAAGGTCTCCCCTTCCCGGCCTGTCATGGCTGATGCTCCTAATCCCCCACGATCAGGGTACTGCCTACGCGCAAATTCTGGGCATCGACCCCGTCATTCCAGCGCTTGATATCCTCCACCGAGACATCGTTCTTGCGGGCGATGCCCCACAAACTGTCACCGGCCTGGATGGTATAGGTCTTGGTGCGGGAAGCACGGGAGGCCTTGCCCTTCGGCGAAGTCTGCCGCTCGGAAGAAGAGGGGCGTGACGCCGCGGCGCCGCCCTTGCCGGGGATGGTCAGACGCTGGCCCACCTGCAACTGGCTGGGGTCGTCGATATTGTTGCAGGCCTGCAGATCGCTGACCGAAACGCCGAACCTTCGGGCCACGCCGTAAAGAGTATCGTTGGGCCGCAGCACGTAGACGCCGCCCGAAGGTTCGGGCCTGCTGCGCTCCTGTCTGTCCCGGTCGGACGAGAGTTCTTTCCGCGAGGGCTTCCCGTCCGCCGCGGCCACGGCCGAAGGCGACATGGGCACACCGCGCGGCAACAGCAGGGTATCCCCGGCGTAGATCTTCTTCTTTTCGGGGTTGGCGGCCTGGATGCGTTCCAGGGGCACGCCGCTGCGCTTGCTGATCCGGGCCAGAGAGTCGGACGAGGTCTGCACCTTGGTGGGACGCCAGTTGGCAAAGGCCGAAGCCGACGGCGAACGCAGGAAGGCCTGGGCCTGGGCCTCGTTCTGGACCGGCACATAGACGAAGGTGGAGCGCTCGGTGGACGAGATGGTCCGCTTGTGATGCAGGTTATAGCCCTGGAAGCTTTCCCAGCTCAGGCCGCAGGCACGGCTCAGGGCGATGAGGTCGGTACCGGGACGGGCCGTCAGGCGACGGACAGGGGCGGGCTTGTCCTGATCCACGGGCGTGAAGCCCAGCTGGGGCAGGTTGCGCATGATCTTGCTCATGGCCAGGAAGCGCGGCACATACTGTACGGTCTCGGGCCGCAGACGGGCTTTTTCGTCCAGCTTGTGGTTGCGTTCCACCACTTCGTAGAAATTCCGGGCGCCCGTACCTTCCTTGGCCCGGCTCATCTTGCCCTCACCGGCATTGTAGGCGGCGATGGCCGTGGGCCAATCGCGGAAGTCCCCGTACAGTTTCTGGAGATAGTCGGCGGCGGCTTCGGTGGCGCGGTAGGGGTCCAGGCGTTCGTCCAGCCACCAGTCCTGGGTCAGGCCGTATTTCATACCGGTATAGGGCATGAACTGCCAGGCGCCCAGAGCCCCCACGCGGGATTCCGCATCGGGCCGGTAGCCGCTTTCCACCAGGGCCAGATAGGCCAGTTCCTCAGGCATGCCGCGCGAACGGAAGACCTTGCGGGCATAGCCCAGATAGGGCTCGGCATTGCGGGAAAAGACAGTCATGGTCCCGCGCCCCTTACGCAAGAAGTGCTTGTATTGCAGGACGACGTCCGGCATGGAGGCCTTGTGGATGTCGCGGTCGATGCGGGCCGTGTTCTGGAAGGCGGCCAGTTCCGTGGGGGTCAAAGGCTCGCCGCCCTCGTCGCCGGGGATGATGAGGGACGGCATGGAAAGGGGCTGTCCTTTTTTCTGTTTGCTGCCGCAGCCGCCTGCCAGCAACAGACAGAAGGCCAGAATACAAAGCACCCCCAGACGTGCGCGGCCCCTGCCGGACCAATCAGGAAAGAACATGCTTACTCCCGTGCCCCCGGCTTGCCATGTGCCGGGAAGCTGCGTACACAAAAACGGATCGGGACCTCTTCCCGGTCCCTCCCTGTAACAACGCCCCCAATCATGGAGACGCCATGAATCAAACTTCCGAGACCCCGCTCCTGCCGGGCATGAAGCCCGTGCTGGAACTTTTGCGGACCGACCCGCAACGCATCGACCTCGTCTTTTGCAAAAAAGGCCTGCGTACCCGGGATGCCCAGGACGTGCAGCAGCTGTGCCGCCAGAGCGGCGTGCGCTTCAGTCTGGTGGATCAGGCGGCCCTGGACAGGCTCTGCCGCGAGGCCGCCCAGCAGAACGGCAATGATGCCGCGCCGCTCAACCATCAGGGCGTGGTGGCGCGCCTGACGGCCACGGATTTCCGTGATCTGGCGGACGTGCTGCAGGCCGCGGCCGAAGCGCCCCTGCCGCTGGTGGTGGCCCTGGACCAGGTCCAGGACCCGGGCAATGTGGGCACCCTGTGCCGCACCCTGTATGCCCTGGGCGGCGCGGGCGTGATCCTGCCCCGCCACAACAGCGCCTATCTGGGCCCTGCGGCCCATCGTGCGGCTGCCGGGGCCCTGGAACGCCTGCCCGTGGCCCGGGTGACCAACCTGGCCCATGCGCTGGACGAAGCCGAAGAGGCGGGCTTCAGCATCTACGGCGCGGGCTGCGGCCCTGACGCCGCCGACGCGTTCGAACACGCCATACAGCTGCCCGCCGTGCTGGTGCTGGGCAATGAAGACAAGGGCCTGCGCCCCGGTGTGGCCAAACGCTGCGGCCGGATGCTGCGCATCCCGCTGGCGCGCAAATTCGATTCGCTCAACGTGGCCCAGGCAGGCGCCATCCTGCTGGGGCTGGCCGCCATGCGTCGCCAGGGATAACAAAAATAAGCCCCTGCGCCGCATGCTGGGGGAAAAATAGCTTGGCCGCCAACAGGCGTCAACAGGAAAGGCCGCCGACAGCGCGGCCGGCAAGGGAGTTCCCCCGGGAGCTCCCTTGTTTTTTGGGTCTGCCGCCGGAAGAGTGCCTCTGTCCGCGTATGCCTTGACTTCCCTGCCGACAGCGATATTTTGAAATATATTTCAAATCAAGGATATCCCATGCGACCGCAAAAATTGCGCCTCATCGCTGCCAAGCCCGCATGCCGACGCTTCTCCCCTGATACAGGGCACGACGCGCCCGCCATGACGCTGGGCCTGGACATGCTGGAGGCACTGCGCCTGGCTGATGCCGAAGGGCTGTCGCAAGAAGAGGCCGCCCGGCAGATGGAGATCTCTCCGCCCACGTTCTGCCGCCTGCTGGCCGAAGCCCGCCGGCGTGTGGCTCAGGCCCTGACCCGGGGGCTGCCCCTGGTCATGGAGGGCGGTCCCGTACGGCTGCGTTGCCAGCACCACGCCGGGGGAGAGGGCCCTCACGGCGGACACGGGCACGGGCAGCATCCGGATGGGGCGACGCGGACGCCCGGGACCGCAGAGCAGACAGAGGAGCCGTGTCCTCCTGCCCGTCCGCGTGGCGGGCACGGCTTCGGGCATGGCAGGAGACGCCGGACATCACGCTGATTTCCGGTCCGACGACGCACACCGGCGCAGGCGGCATGATGCCGTACAGGGGCGGCGCAAAGGAGTGACAGACATGCTCTGGACGAAACTCGGCATGGGCCTGCTGGGCATGGCAGGCAAGGGACTGGCCGGCAGCGGCCTTTTGCAGACCCTCAGCCAGGGGCTGGGCAGCGGTAGCGGTAAAGGCGGCGGCTCCGGTAAAGGCATGGGATGCGGCAGAGGCGGCTCCCTGCACGGCAGCGGCATGAAGGGGAGCCGCAGCGGCAAAGACGGCAAGGGCTGCCGCCAAACGGACGCCCCGGCCCTTGATGAGCTGCTGACCGGCCTCCTGCAACGCCAGACCACCGTGGGCGAGACCGTACGTACCTTCCTGCCTGCCGCGTCTCCGCACGAGGCCGGAGCGGAGACCATCGACGTGCAGGCCCTGCCCGCAGGCACCGCAGCATCGACGGCCGTGGACAACACGGATATGGAAGCCGCCATGCGTGCCCTGCTGGGGAGTATCCACCATTTCAGCGACGGACGTGTCCGCCTGCGTCATCCCCTGTTCCGGGAAAGCAGCACGTTCGGGGCCCTGTACACGCTGCTGTGCGAGGGGACCGGCATCCGGGACGCCACATTCAACGCCGTCACAGGCTCCGCGCTGCTGACCTATGATCCCGGCCAGACGAGCCGCAAGGAGTTCCTGCAGCAGGCCCTGCCCCTGGGGGCCTGCCTGCTGGAATGGGAGGCCCGGCACTCCTGATCTTGCCCGGGCCTGCTCCGTCCCGGCGGACAGACCTGCCCTACGGCCCGGTGATGCGGCATAGCTGCAAGGTGACAACGTATAGGGCACAGCCTGCTCCCCGCCCTCTTCACCCAAAAGGCTGCAGCTCACCCGCTCTGGCCCAACACCATGAAAGAAAAAAGGAGCCTGTCAGTGACAGGCTCCTCTCATAGCATCGTGATGGTCCGTTACGCGGGGACCTTGGGCGGACGGGGACCGAAGATGTCCGTACCGATGCGCACCAGGGTGGCCCCTTCGGCCACGGCGGCGGCAAAGTCGCCGGACATGCCCATGGAAAGATGGGGCAGCGGCAGGCCGGTACGCGCCCGCATGTCCTCACGCAGACGGTACAGGCGGGCAAAGTAGGGCCGGGCGGCCTCGCCCGCGTCGAAGACGGGCGGCAGGCACATGAGCCCCTGCATCTCCAGATGGGGGCAACGGGTCAGCACATGCTCCTCCAGCTCGGGCAGGGCATCGGCCATGATCCCGGCTTTCTGGGGCTCCTCGCCCACATTGATCTCGCACAGCACGGGCTGGACCACGCCCAGCGCGGCGGCGCGCTTTTCCAGGGCGTCGGCCAGCTTGACGGAATCCAGGGTGTGCACCAGGGCAAAGGCCCCGGCCACCTGGGCGGCCTTGCGGCTCTGCACATGACCGATCATGTGCCAGCGGATGTCACGGCACTGGGGCTGCGCCACCAGATCCTGCCGTTTCTGCAGGGCCTCCTGCACATAGTTCTCGCCAAAATCCACCTGTCCGGCGGCGGCCACACAGGCCACGTCCTCGGCCGGATGCAGTTTGGAAACGGCGATCAGGCGCACCTCTTCCGGCTTGCGACCGGCACGGGCAATGGCCTCGCCCAGCCGATCCAGCACGGAAAGATAGCGCTCACGCAAGGCGGAATCATCCATCATGCATTCCTCTACAGGGATTCGGCCCCCATGCCCAGCTCGCGCAGGAAGGCCGTATCTTCCGTCCAGTTCTCGCGGACCTTGACCCACAGTTCCAGGTGCACCTTACCGCCGATGAGCTCGCGGATGTCCTGACGGGCTTCCATGCCCACCTGCTTCAGCACCGAGCCGCCGCGGCCGATGACCATGCCCTTGTGCATGGGACGGGCCACATAGATGACGGCGTGGATGATGGTCTGCTCACGTTCGGGATCTTCGTCCCAGTTCTCCACTTCCACGGCGATGCCGTAGGGCACTTCCTGACGCAGGTGCAGGAAGAGCTTTTCACGCACGATCTCGGCGGCCATGAAACGCACCGGAGCGGTGGAGATCTGGTCTTCGGGGAACTGGGCGATGCCCTTGGGCAGCTGTTTCTTGATAAGCTTGGCCAGCTCGGGCAGGCCGTCCTTGTTCAGGGCCGACACCGGGAAGATCTCGGCGCGGGGCCACATCTCGTTGAGACGGGTCAGCAGGGGCAGCATGCGGCTCTTGTCGGCGAACAGGTCCACCTTGTTGGCCACCACCACCATGGGGCGTTCGTCACTGGCCAGGGCCTCGGCCACGGGAGCCAGGTCGCGGTCCAGATATTCGGGATGGCGGATGTACAGGTGGGCGTCCAGCACGGGCATGATGACGTCGGCCTGGCCAAGGCTCTGCCACACGGCCTGAATCATGGTCTTGCTCAGGCGGCCGCGCACCTGCGACAGGCCGGGCGTGTCCATGAAGATGGCCTGGGCATCGTCGTCCGTCAGGATGCCCACGATCTGGTTGCGGGTGGTCTGGGGCTTGGGCGTGACGATGGTCACCTTCTGGCCCATGAGCCCGTTCAGCAGCGTCGATTTGCCGGCATTGGGCGGGCCCATGAGCGCCACCCAGCCGCAACGGTAATTCTGACCGTTCATTGTTTTTCCTCGTATATATGTAATGAAAAAATGAGTGTCTGAGCCCTGTCTCCCATATCCGGCGCGCCTGGTCAAGCGCGGCGAAGGCCCGCCCGGCCATCAGGAGGGCAGCCCGCCGCAGGGCGGGACAGCACATGACGGGGCAGCTGCAAAGAGCGGCAAAAGGGAGCGATGCCACCGGGACCGGGCAGGGAGACGGCCCGGCGATCCGTCATGCCACAAGGGAAAGGAAGACGGGGAAACCGGCACAGGAAAAGACTGCCCCGCCGCAAGGGAGAGGCCGCACGCCGCACAGGCACGGCCGGACATCCCGGCCCCGCGCGCTACGGCAGGAGCTAGAGCCGGGGATCGTCCACAGGGACCTTCCGGCCCGTGCGGGCTTCCAGCCAGGCCCGGATGCGGGCGTGTGAGGCGGCCCGTACCCGGTTCTTCTCCTCCATCATGCGGGCATCGGCCTGACGCAGCAGCACCTCGGGCGCCACGGAACCGTCATCGGAGCCTGCCAGCCCGAAGGAGAGCTCCAGCGGCAGGCCGCCGGCGGCATTCCACGCCTCCAGGGCCTTGCGGATGGTGGACAGCCGCTCGCGCACCACACTGGCGGGACAGGACAGCACCATCACGAACTCGTCCCCGCCCAGACGGGCCAGGCAGTCTTCCTGCCGGATATGCTTCAAAAGCTGCTGCGCCGCGGTACGCAGCAGTTCGTCTCCGGCGTGGTGGCCAAGATGGTCGTTGATCATCTTCAGGCCGTTGACATCGGCCATGAGGACGCTCAGGGGCCCCCTGTCCTTGTGTACCTGCTGGAGCAGCCCGTCCAGATGGTAACGGTTGTACACCCCGGTCAAGGGGTCGAGGCGGATCTTCTTTTCCAGCACGTTGCGGTCGTGCTGGAGGGAGCTGATGTCCGTATGCATGCCCACGATGCGCAGGGCCCGTCCCTGACTGTCCCTGCTGGTCACGCAGCCGCGCCCCAGCACCCACAGCCAGGTGCCGTCGGCCCGCCGGATGCGGTAGGTACAGGAGAAGGCATCCCCCTCCGCGGGGGAAGCCGCGACCCGCATCTGCATGTTCACGGTCTTCTCGTAATCGTCGGGGTGCACGGCGCGCACCCACGAATCCAGCTCGGCGGGATAGGTCTCGGGCGTATGCCCCAGCATGGACAGGTAGTTTTCGCTGTAATAGACCTTGCCGGTGGTGGCGTCCCAATCCCAAAGGCCGTCGCTGCAGGCATCCATGGCCAGCAGCAGACGGTCGGCACCGCCCACAGGAGCGGCCTTGCCCGCCAGAAAAGGCGCCAGACTGCCCGATACCACCAGGGCCCGCCCATCCCTGTCACGGTGCAGGACCGAGGCCGTCAGCAGCAGGGGAAGCTCTTCGGAACGGGAAGGCATCAGCAGCAGGCTCTGCCGGCCCGAACACAGGGGGATGTCCAGCCAGCGGCGCAAGCGTGCCAGCGACCCCGCCGCCCGGTACAGGCGGCGCAGACGGCGCAGGGCGGCCCTGTCCAGCGGCCCGGCCCCGGCTCCCAGCCCCAGCAGACCGGCGCAGCGGGCATCCAGCAGCAGGGCCCCTTCCTTACGGACATAGGTCCAGTAGCCACCGTCTTCCCCTGCCGGCAGGGAAGCCTCATGACGCACGTCGAACGTGCCGAGGATCGTCTGCGGCCTGCCGTCGGCATCGCACTGGATGATGCTCAGGTCTTCGCGAACATGCCGCCCGTTGTAGGTATAGGCACAGCTCAGGCAGCCGGGCCCCTGCCCTGCCAGGGCCATCCGGCGCTGGCGTTGCAAAAAGCGACGCTGCGGTTCCGGCAGCCTGTCCAGAAAATCCGCCATGGTCTGCGGCGCCGTCTCCGGCGTCAGGCCCAGCAAAAGCAGGGCCGGCGCGCAAAAGACGAGGCTGTCCGTCGGCAGATGCCAGGTAAAACAGGGGGTGGAGTGAGTAGGAAAGGACACGGTCCCTCACTTGTGTTCGAATGCGAAGAGTACCGCCATCCTACCCAAAAGTGATATTAAAAATCAACTTTACGATATTTCCCTGTACTGGCGGACTGTTATCAAAGGCCCCGGCCCTGGGCCGCCTCATCGGGATAAAGGCTTTCCATATGAGCCAGGAAGGACGCATAGCGGTCCTCCAGAATGGCCTGGCGTGCCTGCCTGACCACATTGAGGAAATAGGTCAGGTTGTGCAGGGAGTTGAGGCGGAAGGCCAGCAGCTCCTTGCTGACATACAGATGACGCAGATAGGCACGGGAGAACGTCCGGCAGGTGTAGCAGTTGCAGGCCGGATCCAGGGGGCTGTCGTCCTCGGCGTATTCCTTGCGCTTGATGTTGACCTTGCCCAGCGAGGTATAGAGCGTGCCGTTGCGCGCGTTGCGGGTGGGCAGCACGCAGTCGAACATGTCGATACCGGCATTGATGCCGTGGGCGATGTCCAGCGGCGTGCCCACGCCCATGAGGTAGCGGGGCTTGTCCTTGGGCAGCTGGGGCGCCACTTCGTACATGAAGTCGTAGAGCATGTGCTTGCTCTCGCCCACCGAAAGGCCGCCGATGGCGAAGCCGTCGAAATCGTGGCAGCACAGCTCCTCGATGGAGCGCTTGCGCAGATCCTTGAAGAAACCGCCCTGGGTGATGGCGAACAGCAGGTTCTGGCCGCTGCCCTGCGGATAGGCCGCACGGGCGCGCAGGGCCCAGCGCGTGGTCAGGGCCAGGGACTTTTCCGTATAGGCATAGTCCGCGCCGTAGGGCACGCACTCGTCCAGCACCATCATGATGTCGGAATTGAGGTTGCGCTGGATGCCCACCACGCTCTCGGGCGTGAACAGATGCTTGGAGCCGTCCAGATGGGAACGGAACTCCACGCCTTCCTCCCGGATCTTGCGCAGGGAACTCAGGCTGAAGACCTGGAAGCCGCCGCTGTCGGTGAGGATGGCGCCGGGCCAGGAGGCAAAGCCGTGCAGGCCGCCGTGCCGGGCCACCAGCTCGTCACCGGGACGCAGGTAAAGGTGGTAGGTATTGCCCAGGATGATGGGCGCGCCGATGGCGGCCAGATCGTCCGGCGCGATGGCCTTGACCGAGCCCACGGTGCCCACGGGCATGAAGATGGGGGTGGGGATGACGCCGTGTGCCGTGCGCACCTGACCGGCGCGGGCCGCATTGTCGCTGTGTTCGAGTGTATAGACGGATTGTGTCATGGCGGGCAGACTAGCCGGATGGGCGCGGAAAGACAAGCCGTCCGGGGCCGGGATTTTTTGCCTGTGAAACCCGGCCGTTGCCGGAATCACGGCAGACTTTCCTTGTGCCTGCCGGGCAATGTTGCTATGCTGCCTCCCTGTTTTTCATCCGAGGAGCCGTCATGAGCTGCACTTTTACCCCTTCCCGCTGTCATATCCGCCTGGGAGCCCTTGTCCGCAACTTCAGCCGCATGGGCCGGCCCGACAGACTCATGCCTGTCATCAAATCCGATGCCTACGGTCACGGCATGACCGAAGTGGCCCACGCCCTGGACGCCGCCGGCGCCCGCCATTTTGCCGTGGGCACCGTGGCAGAGGGCATCTGCCTGCGCCAGGACGGCCTGGCCCAGACCATCCTGCCCCTGCTGGGCTGCCAGAACGACGAAGACTGGCAGCAGGCCAACGCCTGCGGCCTGACGCCCCTCATCACAGGTTTCGACGCCCTGGAAAAGGCCGCCGCCCTGAGCAGCCCCGCCGATCCCTGGGGCGTGGCCATCAAGCTGGATACGGGCATGAGCCGCCTGGGCTTCAGCGCTGAAGACATCCCGGCCCTGCTGGAGCGCCTGCGCGCCTGTCCCGGCCTCAAGCCCACCCTGGCCGTCTCGCACTTCCCCTGTGCCGACATGCCGGAAAAGGAAGATTTCACCCGCCGCCAGCTGGAAAAGTTCACGGCCATGACCGACAGCCTGCGGGCGGCCTACCCGGCCCTTAAGCGTTCCCTGGCCAACTCGGCCGGGACCATGGGCTGGCCCGAGAGCCGCTTCGAGCTCTGCCGCCCGGGCTTCTCGCTCTACGGCGGCAACCCCTTCCGGGGCACGGCCTGGGAGGAACGCGGCGCGGGCCTGGAACCCGTCATGGAAGTGAGCGCCCCCCTGCTGCAGGTGCGCCACCTCAAGCCCGGCGAAGGCATCTCCTACGGCCAGACCTTCATCGCGCCGCGCGAGATGAGCGTGGCCGTGGTGGGCGCGGGCTATGCCACGGGCTACCCCCGCGGCGCATCCGGCCGCATCCATGTGCTGGTCAACGGCCGCCGTGCGCCCCAGGTGGGCCGCATCTGCATGGGCATGTTCATGATCGACGTCACGGGCCTGTCGGCCCGCGCCGGTGACCTGGCCTGGCTGCTGGGAGGCCCTGCCGCACCGGGTGAGACGCCCGTCGGCATCGACGAACTGGCCGAAGCCTGCGGCGGCTTTTCGTACGAGCTGCTTTGCCTGCTGGGCCAGGGCAGCCCGCGCGTGTACCACAAGTAAGCCGTGGCGCAGCGCCCGGCATACGGCATCCGTCCCGGATATGCGGGCAAGACTGTCCCTGCCCGTGACGGACGGCGGAACGGCCCCGCAGCCGCTCCAAAAAAGATTTTTCCGCCGCTTTTGCGGCCAAAAACTTGACAGACGCGCCGCTTGCGGCTATAGAGCGTCTTCCCTTGCTCGTACCAGAGGGGTACGGGCTGTCAGTCCAAAAGGAGATAACCATGCGGAAATTTGAAACCCTGCTCCTCCTTTCGCCGGAGCTGTCCGCTGAGACCCGTGAGGGCATCCTGACCGCCCTGACCGGCGTGGTGGAACGCGAAAACGGCGTGATGGAAGAAGTGGATCACTGGGGCATGCGCGATCTGGCCTACCCCGTGCGCAAGCAGATGCGCGGCTACTATGTGCGCCTCGTGTACCAGGCTCCCGCCGAACTGGTGGCCGAACTGGAACGCAACGTGCGCATCACCGACGGCATCTTCAAGTTCGTGACCGTCAAACTGGCTGAAGAAGTGGAGGTCGCGTAATGGCTTTCAAGAAGAAGTTTGCCCCCCGTCGCAAGTTCTGCCGCTTCTGCGCGGACAAGGATCTGCCCCTGAACTACAAGCGCCCTGACATCCTGCGCGACTTCATCACCGAACGCGGCAAGATCATCGCCCGCCGCATCACCGGTACCTGCGCGCACCATCAGCGTCTGCTGACCCGCGAAATCAAGCGTGCCCGCCAGATGGCCCTGCTCATCTACACCGCCACGCATGATTCCACCGTCAAGAAAAAGAGCATGATCTAAGGAGGCGCACATGAAACTGATACTCCGCGCCGACGTGGAAAATCTCGGCAACCTTGGCGACGTCGTCACCGTGAAGCCCGGCTACGGCCGTAACTTCCTGCTGCCCCAGGGCCTGGCCATGGTGGCTTCCGAAGCCAACATGAAGGCCTTTGAACTGGAACGCAAGAAGCTCCAGGAACGCATGGATGCCCTGCGCGCTGACGCCCAGGCCCTGTGCGCCAAGCTGGAAGCTCTGGAAGTCGTCATCCCCATGCACGTGGGCGACAACGACAAGCTGTACGGCTCCGTGACCAGCAGCATCATCGGCGATGCTCTGGCCGCTCTGGGCGTGGATGTGGACCGTCGTCGCATCCTCATGGACGCCCCCATCCGTACCCTGGGTGATCATCCCGTGCGCGTGCGCCTGCACGCCAGCATCGTGGCCACCGTGCCGGTGAAGGTCGTTTCCGACCATCCCGTGGTGGAAGAAGAAGCCCAGCCCGAAGCCGAAGCTGAAGCTCCCGCCGCCGAAGCCGAATAAGGCCGGCGTCGGCCTTCCGGCCAATGCTGATCGAAGCCCCGCTCATCGAGCGGGGCTTTTTTCATGCCTGTCGTCTGCATCCCTCGCGTCACGGCCGTACGGCAGTGCCTTCCGGCCCCGTACACGCACTGCTCGCGCCAAGGCCATGTGCCCGCGTATGGCCTGCCCCCAGTCTGCCCGATGGCGCCGTTCCCGCGCTCCGTTCTGCCACATGAGGGCGCGCACCGGCCCCGTACTTTTCTGCGCGCCCGTTGCCCGCAAGGTCCTGTCCGGCTACGCACCGGATGCAGGCACGTCCGCCGCACGCCGGAGCGGACGGGCGCGGTGTCCGGCCCTTCCCGGAAACGAGCATCGCATTGACAGGCACCAGCGCAACCCGTATGCCTTTCAGGCAACATCACTCATCCCGAACCCGCGAGATCATCATGGCCAGCAACGAACCTTTCGGCTCTGATTCTTCCCCGTCCCCCCGCCAGTCCGGCGCGCCCCGCAACGCCGAGGGCAACGACCGCGCCCGCACTGCGGAGAACGACCTGCTGCGGCGCGTGCCGCCCCACAGCCCCGAAGCCGAACAGGCCGTGCTGGGCGGCATCCTCATGCGGCCCCAGCTCATGCACGTCATCGTGGACCTCATCGCGGATACGGACTTCTATCTGCCGGCCCATGCCACCATCTTCCGGGCCTTCCTGGACCTGTACCGCAAAAGCGCGCCCATCGACCTCATCTCCACCGCCGAGCAGCTCAAGAGCAACAACGCCCTTGAAGAGGCCGGCGGGGCCGTCTATCTGGCCGACCTGGCCCAGGCCGTGGTCTCCGGCGCCAATGCCGAATATTACGCCACCATCGTGCGCGACAAATCCCTGCAACGCGGCCTCATCAACGCCTGCTCGTCCATCATCAGCAACTGCTACGATGCCTCGCGCGAGGTGGGCAGCCTGCTGGACGAGTCAGAACAGGCCGTGTTCGCCATCTCGCAGCGCACCACGGGCCGCGACTTCACCGGTGCCCGCGAACTGGTGGACAGCGTGTTCGAGAACCTGTCCAAGCTGGCCGACTCCCGCGATGTCATCACCGGCGTCACCACCGGCTACACACGCCTGGACAAGCTCACCGCCGGTCTCCAGCCCTCGGACCTCATCATCGTGGCCGCCCGTCCCAGTATGGGCAAGACGGCCTTCTCGCTCTGCATGGGCCTCAATGCCGCCATCCGCCAGGGCGTGCCCGTAGCCGTGTTCTCGCTGGAAATGAGTAAGGAACAGCTCATGCAGCGCATGCTGGCCGTGTGGGGCAAGGTGGACATGTCCAAGCTGCGCCGCCCGGCCCTGCTCACCGATGCCGACTGGAGCAACCTCTACGCCGCGGCCGACGTCATCTCGCGAGCGCCCATCTACATCGACGACACCCCGGCCCTGACCACTCTGGAGCTGCGCGCCCGTGCCCGCCGCCTCAAGGCCGAAAAGGGCCTGGGCCTGGTCATCGTGGATTACCTCCAGCTCATGCGCACCAGCCGCCGCACCGACTCACGCGAACTGGAGATCTCGGACATCTCCCGCTCCCTCAAGGGTCTGGCCAAGGAGATGAACGTGCCCGTGGTGGCCCTTTCGCAGCTCAACCGAAAAGTGGAAGAACGCGGCGACAAGCGTCCCATGCTCTCGGACCTGCGTGAATCGGGCGCCATCGAACAGGACGCCGACGTCATCATGTTCGTCTACCGCGACGACGTGTACAAGTTCACCAAACCTGCCGACCGGCCGGTGCAGGGCATCGCCGAGATCATCATCGGCAAGCAGCGCAACGGTCCCGTGGGCGTGGCCGAGCTGCTCTACATGTCGCCCTATACGGCCTTCGAAGACCTGGCCCCCGACTGGGCCCCCTCGGAAACGCCGCAATAAGCAATCACGGCTCGAAGAGCCCCGCCCGCATCGCTGCCGATGCCCGCGGGGCTCCTTTTGTCACTGACGGCGTGGACTGCGGACCGCCCCAGGGATGAAGCCCTCACAGCGTCGCTGCCGCCGGCCGCAGGTTCCCTTGCCTCGCTGGCAGGAACGACCAGCGGCCAGTTTAGGGAAGGTATCGTGGGAGCTGTCCCGTTCTCCGTCACGCGCTGTTCGTTGTCAGGCTGCGACGCATTCCGCTCTCATACCGGCCCCAGAGCCGTATTCCCCCCGGCCCATCCCCGAAGTGGTGAGTCAGAGGATGCTCTCGGCACGTCCCGCCCTCTCGCACAGTTCCAGGCAACGTTCGCTCCTCCCCTCATCCGCGTGCTGCCGCCAGCCCTGTTGACCAGTCCCCCCCCAGTGAAGGCACGGCCACAGGACACACCATCCCCGCCAAGGTCCCGCTATGGCTTCCGTCCCTTGCCTGGGGGATTCGCCTTCTTCCTGCCCTGTCCCCCCCTCTCATGGGAGTATCGCTCCCGACGTCTTCCGGCGACCTGCTCCCCCCTGTCGCAACCTATCCTCCTCCTGTTTTTCCTCTGCCGGACATCCTTCGCAGCGGTGCGTCCGTCCCGCCCCTTCCAGACCGGAAGATTGTGCGCTCAATCAGCATTTTTCCAGCCATCTCGGCACCTTTGTGCAAAGAAAAATGATTTTGTGAAAAAAAACGCGAACGCCGCCCTATTGCCCTCTTCTTTGCCTGATAAATCAGCCTGTTCGCCCCCCGAAAGGCCCCTCAAAGCAGGGGCAAAAAACCGAAAAAATCAAGAAATAACGGACTTTTTCCGCCAGTCTGCGTTGACAAGCCCTGCAAAGCATGTTTCTGTTTTCTCAATTGCCGCAGGTCTTCAAGCTGTTTTGGGGATCACATGCGGCGTGTCTGTCACTTTCGAG
Source organism: Desulfovibrio sp. SGI.133 (assembly GCF_050313955.1). Classification (NCBI taxonomy): domain Bacteria; kingdom Pseudomonadati; phylum Thermodesulfobacteriota; class Desulfovibrionia; order Desulfovibrionales; family Desulfovibrionaceae; genus Desulfovibrio; species Desulfovibrio sp. SGI.133. The sequence continues at coordinate 15,085 of NZ_JBNPMK010000004.1, forward strand.
AGGGTGTTTTTTCATGTCCAAGTCCATTTATGTTGGGAACCTCCCCTGGGCCGCTACTGAAGAACAGGTGCAGGATCTTTTTGCCGAATACGGCAAAGTTCTGTCGGTGAAACTGGTCAGCGACAGGGAAACCGGCCGTGCCCGTGGCTTCGGCTTCGTGGAAATGGAAGACGGTGAAGCTCAGGCTGCCATCGAAGCTCTGGATAACTACAGCTTTGGTGGTCGCACTCTTCGCGTCAACGAAGCCAAACCCCGCGCCCCGCGTCCTCCCCGCTACTAGGGAATTCCCGCGGACATAAGAAACGCCCCGGGTGCATCGCTTCCGGGGCTTTTTTTATTGGCAAAGGGCAATGACGGACACCAGAAAAAACAGCCCATCCTCCCCTCCCGCAGGGCACGGGACAGGCTCCCCGCCTTGCCGAGCGCGGCAAATTCTGCCATGATGTGAAAGACGTGCCGGGAGTACCGCACGAAGCAATCTTAATGAGGAGGCTTGCATGCTCAATCCCAAACAGTGTGTTCTCTACAGCGGCGGCGCTGCCGGGACCGAACAGTTTTTCGGCGCTCTGGCCGAAGGCTGGGGCATCGAAGAAGTCAACTACAGCTTTGAAGGTCATCAGATCGAGCGCAAGCGCGGCGTGCGCGTGCTTACCTCCGAAGAGCTGGCGCTCAAGGACGTGAGCCTGACCTACGTCTCCAAGCTCATGAACCGCGAATACACCCGCGCCCCCATCTTCCGCAAAGTGCTGCAGTCCATCTGCTGGCAGGTCAGCAGCGGCAACCAGGTCATCGTCATCGGTGCCATCCAGCCCGACAACACCGTCAAGGGCGGTACCGGCTGGGGTGCCGAATTCGCCAAGATCTGCAACAAGCCCCTGCTGGTGTTCGACCAGCCCAAGAACGGCTGGTTCACCTGGGACAAGGAAGTCTGGACCCCGGTGGAAAAGCCCGTCATCGAGCATGCCCACTTTGCCGCTACGGGCACCCGCTTCCTGGAAGACAACGGCCGCGACGCCATCCAGGATCTCTTCGCCCGCTCCTTCAACCGTTAAGCCGCGAGCAGCCCAGGCTGCCGGGCCTTTTCGGGCGCATCCGCCGCGCTTTCACAGGCGCGGCGTTTTGCGTCCTGTGAGGAATCCATGGCCCAGCAATTCACCGAAACAGAACGTGCCATCCTGCGTATCGTGCAGGCCGACCTGCCCGACACCCTGACCCCGTATGCCGATATCGCCCGCACCGTGGGCTGCACGGAAGAGGAGGTCCTCGACCTGCTCTCCCGCCTCAAGCAAAGCGGTGCCATCCGCCGCTTCGGGGCCAGCATCAAACACCAGAAGACCGGCTGGAACCACAATGCCATGGTAGGCTGGAAAGTGGCCCCCGAGCTGGTGGAAGAATGCGGCGCCATCGCCGCCCGCCACAGCCACATTTCCCATGTCTACTACCGTCCCAGCGCCGCTCCCGACTGGCCCTACGAGCTGTACACCATGGTGCACGGCCGCAGCGAACAGGAATGCCTCGACGTGGCGCAGGAACTGATCGCCACCACGCCCCTGCGTGAGTACGCCATCCTCAAGAGCTTGAAAGAGCTCAAAAAAATCTCCATGACCTATTTTTAGGAGCCTGACGCCAATGGACGACAAATCCCGCGCGCTTTTTGACAAAGCCTGCCAGCTCATCCCCGGCGGGGTCAACAGCCCCGTGCGCGCCTGCCACAACGTGGACAGCCTGCCCCTCTTCATCGCCGAAGCCCACGGCAGCCACATCATCGACGTGGACGGCCGCGAGTACATCGACTTCATCCTCTCCTGGGGCCCCATGATCCTGGGCCACGACCATCCCGCCGTCACCGCCGCCGTGCGTGAGGCCGCCGGTCGCGGCACCAGCTACGGCGCTCCCTGCCCCGACGAAGTCACCCTGGCCGAAGAAGTGGTGGCCGACATGCCCAGCCTGGAAATGGTGCGCATGGTCAACTCCGGCACCGAAGCCACCATGAGCGCCCTGCGCCTGGCCCGCGGCGTCACCGGCCGCGACAAGGTGCTCAAGTTCGTGGGCTGCTACCACGGCCATGCCGACCCCTTCCTGGCTGCCGCCGGTTCCGGCCTTGCCACCTTCTCCATCCCCGGCACCCCCGGTGTGCCCGCCGCCGTGGTGGCCGACACCCTGCTGGCCCCCTACAACGACCTTGAGGCCGTGCGCGAGATCTTCCGCCAGCATGGCGAAGGCATCGCCGCCATCATCGTCGAACCCGTGGCCGCCAACATGGGCCTTGTCCTGCCCAAGCCCGGCTTCCTCGAAGGCCTGCGCGAGATCACCCGCCAGTACGGCGCCCTGCTCATCTTCGACGAAGTCATCACCGGCTTCCGCGCCTCCTTCGGCGGCGCCCAGGCCCGCTTCGGCATCGATCCCGACCTGACCACCTTCGGCAAGATCATCGGCGGCGGCCTGCCCGTGGGTGCCTTCGGCGGCAAGCGCCAGTACATGGAAAACGTGGCTCCGCGCGGCGCCGTCTATCAGGCCGGTACCCTTTCCGGCAACCCGCTGGCCATGGCCGCCGGTCTGGCCACCCTGCGCCAGCTGCGCCAGATGGATTACGATGCCCTCGAACGCCGCGTGTCCGCCTTTGCCGGCGAACTGCGCGCCATCCTCAGCGCCAAGGGCGTGCCCATCCAGATGCCCACCATCGCCTCCATGTTCTGCCCCTACTTCAGCGAGCAGGAAGTGGTGGACTTCGCCACCGCCAAACAGTGCGACCAGCAGCTGTTCACCACCTTCTACAAGCAGATGCGCCAGCAGGGCATCTTCCTGGCGCCCTCGGGCTTCGAGACCGGCATGGTCTCCTTCGCCCACACCGACGACGACTTCAACAAGGCCCTGGACGCCGCCCGCAAGGTCAGCTTCTAGGCTGCCTGATCTTGTCCGTGAGGGGGAGAGGGAAACCTTTTCGGCGAAAAGGTTCTCCCTCTCCCCCATGCCCCCTCTCCTTTCCAAAACCTTTTCATCAGGTCCCTGACGGCCTGTCCGGCACGCAGGCCTGCTCCCTGATGCCGGTCTCCCGGCTTTTGGGCGGGCTGTTTTTTACGATGAAGAGCACAGCAGCCGGTACGCAGCGTCTGTCTCGTTGCCCCCTCCTATCCTTGCCCGTAGCTGCCTGCGCACTAACGGGCACGGCCTGCGGCCGCCCTCGACCCGTTTCCCCAACGGCCGCTTTTCCGTGGCGCTATATGGCAGACGCGAGCCCTCTTCTGCCAGTCGTCCGTTTTTCTTTTTGAGGCCCCTCCGGTCCTCTGCACGGTCATCCGTGCCCTGTTGTCTGCCGCCCCTCTGCCGCACTGGCGGCGGCTCTTTCTCCGCCTGCCCACCCGCTCCTTTCCCGGTCAGGGGAGATGACAGGCCTTGCGCCCGGCGGCGGGGACGTGCCATACCGACCAGAGTAAAAGTTTTCGGCGGGGATGGGGGAGCGCGAGGGGGAAGGGGGGCCCTTTTCCAAAAGGGCCCCCCTTCCCCCTCGCCCCACCTCTCCCACTACGATTCAAACCGGAATCCCCATGCATTGTATCTGTCATGTCCTGAGCAGCGCGGCCTTGCCGCTGGCCCGACGCCTGCGGAAAGCCATGGCCGCAGCGCCGTGGCACGGACCGTCGGGCGAGACGCTGGCGGAATGCCGCCTGTCCGCGCCGCGACGTTTTGCCCCGGAAGACTGCCTGCCGTTTGCCGGCATCATGGATGCAGCCCGACAGGCCGCAAAAGTTCCCCAAATCTTTATAGGCGCCACAGGCATCGCCGTGCGGGCCGTGGCGCCCCTGCTGGAACACAAGAGTACGGACGCGCCTGTCCTGGTCATCTCGCCGGACGGACGTTTCGTCATCAGCCTGCTGGCCGGACACTGGGGCGGCGGCAACAGCCTGTGCCGCCATGTGGCCGCCCTGCTGGACGCCGTGCCGGTCATCACCACGGCCACGGACTGCGGCGAACGCCCGGCGCTGGACCTCTTCCTCCAGACAGCGGGCCTGCGCATCCTGGACTGGGACCAGCTGCCTCCGGCCCAGGCCTGCTGGCTTGAAGGACGGCCCTTGCCGCTATGGGACCCCTGCGGCGCGGTGACGGACGGAGAAGGGGGGGGATTCCTGCGGCAGGAACATCTGCCGGAACAGGACGGGCCCGCAGTCTGCGTACACTGGCAACGTCTGCCCGCACGGCAAGGCCGCCTGCGGGTGGCCCTGCCCTCGCTGGTACTGGGTCTGGGCTGCCGCAAGGGTATCCCTGCGCCGCTGGTGGCCACAGCCGTGGAGGGTCTGCTGCTGCGCCACGGACTGGAACCCCAGGCTCTGGCGGCCCTGGCGACCGTGACGGAAAAGGCCCAAGAACCGGCCTTGCAGGAACTGGCCCGGCGTCTGGGCCTGCCCCTGCTGACCTTCGATGCCGCGGAACTGGCCGCCGTCAGCACACCGCACCCGTCCACAGCGGCAGGGGAACGCTTCGCCTGCGCCCCCTTCAGTGTCTGTGAGGCAGCCTGCCTGCTGGCGGCCCGGCGGATGGCCGCAACCGGTACGATGCAGGCGGATGGTGGGGGGGCGTCGCCTGTTAACCGGGCCCATCTGAAGGACGGCCCGCCGGCGGGAACAGGAAACGGACAGCGAACAGACGGCACGGAAGCTCCGGCCGCCCGTCTGCTGGTGGAAAAAACCAAGGTGGCCGGCCAGCTGACCCTGGCCGTGGCCCTGTCGAACAGCATTTTGCGGAGGGATGATGTCTGAGATCGTAATGAACGAAGGGCGGGACGCGGTCCTGCTGGTGGGCGGCGGCAGCCTGTGCGCCGCGGCCGTACCGCTGTTGCAGGCTGCCGGGCTGGTCCCTGCGGGCGTCATCCACGGTCCGCGTTGTGACTTCGCGGCAGAGGCGGGCGTGCCTCCGCTGGGCCGGGACGCCGACCTGGCCCGCCTGCGGCCGGACTTCTCCCGGGCCGTGGTCACGGCCCCGCACAAGCAGGCTGCCAAACTGCGCCGTCTGCTGCACGACGCCCTGCGCGAACTGGGCTTCACTCTGGTCAGTGCGGTCCATCCTGATGCCCACAGGGAGCGGGATGTCCTCGTCGGCGCCGGGAACCTCATCTTTGCCGATGCCTCGCTGGCGGCGGGCTGCCGTACCGGCACGGGCTGCGTGCTGCGGGCCGGGGCTCGTCTGGAGGCAGGCTGCCGCCTGGAGGATCATGTCCATCTGGGGGAAGGCGCGCACCTGGGTGAGGGCGTCATCGTGGAAGAAGGGGCCCATCTGGGCCGGGAGGTACGCGTGGATGCGGGCCTGCGGCTGGAAAAAAATATTTTTGTGCCGGACAATGTCCACCTGACGCACCGGACCCTGCCGCTGTTCAGCACGGGCGGGGAACGGGAAGGCAGTGCGTAATCTTTCGATTTTCAAGAAAAATTTCATAAAATCACGCCACAATTTCACGGCAGGCGGACGTTTTTCCGGCGTTCCCGCCTGCCCGAAGCCCGTGCGGATTTTCCGCCACCCACGTTGACACATTCTGCAACCCGGCGTATTGATTTGTTATCTGTCTGTGACGTCCCGGAGCCGTTCCGCGCGTCCCAAGGTTCGACTAGCCTGTGAGGAGGTTGTCATGAAGTTCGCCCTGTTGTCTGCCGGTGTCCTGGCTCTGGCCCTGTCCGTGCCCGCCATCGCGGCCCAGCCCCCTGTCCCGGCTGACGGTCTCGTCCTGCAAGGTTCCAATCCCAAGAAGCCGGTGACCTTCAACCACTCCACCCACAAGACCGTGGAATGCGTCGTCTGCCACCACCCTGTGGACGGCAAGGAAAGCTATGCCAAGTGCGCCACCGCCGGCTGTCATGACAACCTGAAGGACAAGAAGGGGACCAACAGCCTGTACTATGTGATGCACGCCAAGGAAAAGGCCGATGCTCCCCTGAAGCATCAGAGCTGCCTGTCCTGTCACGTCAAGGTCGTGGCCGAAAAGCCTGACCTGAAGAAGGACCTCACCGGTTGCGCCAAGTCCAAGTGCCATCCGTAGGCCGTCATCCATTTTCGCATTGCAAGCCGCGGGAAACCGCGGCTTTTCTTTTTGGCGGTTTGCCTTTTGGAGCATGAGCTGCTATGCAGGGCAAGCCGTTGAGGAACCGGATCACCAACCATCCTGCATGAGAGGCGCCCATGGCCGCATCTGCCGAGCAAAACGAGATCATCGAACTGACGGACCTTATCGAAAAAGGCCCTGACCTGCCGAAAAACAGCCCCAAAACGCCTGAGCCCCTTCCCCTGCCCGACGAGGCCCCGGCAACGGCTGCCCCGGCTTCTGACGACCTGCTCCTGCTGCCTGTCCAGGATCACGAGCCCGCGCCGTCCCCCGCGCCGGCCGCCGAGGACGTGCCCCCCGCCCGGGACTGGGAAGCCCAGCTGGATGCCTCCGCGGCCGTGATCGGCGATACGGGCCTGCATCTGGCCGCCCTGGCAGCACAGACCGGCACCGAAAGCCCTCTGCTGCCGGAAAGCCTGGAGCGCATCAGCAGCCTGGAAGAAAGCTGCCGCCGGCTCGACCGTCGCCTGAGTGCCCTGGAAGGCCAGGCCGGGAACGGCCACAGCGACGCCACCCTGCTTATGGAGACCGTGGAGCGTCTCACCCATCTGGAAGAGCAGGTACAGGCCCTGCCCGCCACGGAAGACACAGCCTCCGGCAGCATGGCCGGAGCGCCCGACAGCGTTCTGCTTATGGAAAGCATGGAACGCCTTTCCGCGCTGGAGGGTGAACGCCAGGAGATGCTGCAGCGTCTCGACAGTCTGGAGAGCCAGACCGGGGGCAGTCACAGTGACGGTACCCTGCTCATGGAGACCGTGGAACGCCTCACCCACCTGGAAGAACAGGTGCAGGCCCTGCAGGACGCTCCGGCCGCTTCCGGAGAGGCCCCGGCCACTGCGGACAGCGAACGCATGGCCCGTCTTGAGGAAGAGCGACAAATGCTGGCACAGCGGGTGGAAGCCCTGGAACACCAGCTTGGCGACCTGATGACGGATTTTGACAAATACGTGGAAAAGGCGGCCGCCGCCGCTGCGGCGCGGATCCTGCATGAAGAGATCCGGCGCCTGATGGCGGACCAGGCCTGAGCGGCCTTTTTCCCTGCGCGCACGGCCTTTTCCGCCCCCGCTCCCGCGGGGGCATCGACTTGCCAAGCGCACCGTTAGCGCATATGCTGACGGACGGCCTTTTGCAGGCAGCAGCCCTGTACAGGCCCGAATCAAAAACAAAAGGGGCGGGGGCCGCCGTTTCCGTTCCTTTACCCGTCCGGCGTTTTCCCGTTGTGGGTCAAGGCCATTCCCCAGTGGACGGGTTTTTCATTTTGTATGCCACGAGGCCAGGTATGGACAAAGACAGCAAGGAAGCCCTTCAGATCGCCAAAGAGCTGACCGCCAAATTCATCGAGACGCGCACGGTTTCGCCGGGCAACTTCGCCGAGGTCTTTCCCGCCGTGTACCGCGTGGTCTGCGAAGCCATCCGCCAGGGCAACGCTCCCAAGGAGGCCGGACGTGACTGATCCCCGTCCCCAGCATGACGCTGCCGTCTCCGGCATGTTCGGCCGTATCGCCGGCTTCTACGACCTGCTCAACCATACGCTGAGCCTGGGCATCGACTATTACTGGCGCCATGTGCTGGCCAAGAACGTGCGCGTGGGCAGCACCAACCGCGTGCTCGACCTGGCCGCCGGTACCCTGGACGTCTCGCTGGCCATCCGCCGCAAGTACCCGCATGTGCAGGTGCCCGCCATGGACTTTTGCCCGCCCATGCTCCAGCGCGGCCTGCACAAGCTCAAGGGCGACAACGCCCGGGCCATCATGCCTGTGGCCGCTGACGCCAAAAAACTGCCCCTGCCCGACGCCTCGGTGGACTGCGTGACCATGGCCTTCGGCATCCGCAACATCAAGCCGCGCTCCGAGGCCTTCGCCGAGATGCTGCGCGTGCTCACTCCCGGCGGGCGTGCCTGCATCCTGGAGTTCGGCTCCGGCAGCGAACGCATCTGGGGCGGACTGTACAATTTCTATCTGGACAGGATCCTGCCGCGTATCGGCCAGATGGTCTCCCGCGACCCGGGTGCTTATGAGTACCTGGCCGAGACCATCCGCAATTTCCCCACGGCCCCGGCCCTGGAAAAGGAAATGACCGACGCCGGTTTCGCGCGGGCCTGGCATATCAAGCTCACGTCGGGCATCGTCTGCCTGCATGTGGGCGAAAAGGCCCGCTAGCGGGCCAGCGTGCTGCGATAGCGCCGGCTTCCCCGCCGCAGGCGGGACGCCCCGGCGCCATCCTCCGGCACAAAAAAACGGCGCCCCCAAGGGACGCCGTCATGCATACGGAAAAAGCTTGAAGCTCAGGCGCTGCGGGCCAGCCACACAAGGAAGAGCCCCAGAGCCAGCGCCGCCAGCCCGAGGACCCGTATGGAGCTTTTGGGCATCTGCGCGATGAGGATCACTGCCCGTCGCATGGCGTCGGGAGCCAGAGCCCAGACCAGGCCTTCCAGAAGGATGGCCAAACCCAATGCCGCAAGAAATGGTTTCCAGTCAAAAGTCATGTCTTTCACATGGCGGAAACAGGCATTTTTGTAAAGGATAAAACGATGGTGGATTTCGCTGCCCTGCAGAATCGTGAACAGACCCTGGCCGTGGTGGGCCTGGGCTATGTGGGCCTGCCCCTGGCCGTGGCTTTTTCCCGCCACATGAACGTGCTCGGTTTCGACATCAACGCCGGACGCATCGAAGAGCTGCGCAAAGGCCATGACCGCACCAACGAAGTGACCGACGAAGCCCTGGCCACCGCCACGATCGAGTACACCTGCGACCCCGCCGACCTGGCCCGGGCCGCCGTGATCATCGTGGCCGTGCCTACCCCCATCGACGAACACCGCTCCCCCGATCTCACCCCCGTGGTGGGCGCCAGCCACACCGTGGGCCGCCACATGCCCAAGGGCTGCGTGGTGGTCTATGAATCCACGGTCTACCCCGGCCTTACCGAAGAGATCTGCGTGCCCATCCTGGAACAGGAATCCGGCCTGACCTACGGTACGGACTTCACCGTGGGCTACTCGCCGGAGCGCATCAACCCCGGTGACAGGGTCCACACCCTGGAGACCATCAAGAAGATCGTCTCCGGTTCCGACCAGGCCACGGCCGACCTGCTGGCCCAGGTCTACGGCTCCGTGGTCAAGGCGGGCATCCACCGCGCCTCCAGCATCAAGGTGGCCGAGGCCGCCAAGGTCATCGAGAACACCCAGCGCGACCTGAACATCGCGCTCATGAACGAACTGGCCATCATCTTCGAGCGTCTGGGCATCGACACCCTCGAAGTGCTGGAAGCCGCCGGTACCAAATGGAATTTCCTGCCCTTCCGTCCCGGTCTGGTGGGCGGCCACTGCATCGGCGTGGACCCCTACTACCTGACCTTCAAGGCCGAGGAGATGGGCTTCCACCCCGAAGTCATCCTGGCCGGTCGCCGTACCAACGACAACATGGGCAAATACGTGGCCGAATGCCTGGTCAAGCGCCTGATCAAGAACGGCAACGTGGTCAGCGGCGCGCGCGTGGGCATCCTGGGCTTCACCTTCAAGGAAAACGTGCCCGACCTGCGCAACACCCGCGTGGTGGACGTGATCCGCGAACTCAAGGAATATAATGTGATCCCGCTGGTGCATGACGCCGAGGCCGACCCGGCCGAAGCCATGCGCGAATACGGGCAGGAGCTGGTGGATCTGGACCAGCTGCGCGACCTGGATGCCGTGCTGCTGGCCGTGAGCCACAAGGCCTATGCCGCCCTGACGCCCGAAGACATCAAGGCCCGCTGCAAGGACGGCAACAAGGCCGTGCTCATGGACGTGAAGGGCTTCTTCGACCCGCAGGTCATGCGCGCCGCGGGTATCGACTACTGGAGACTGTAAGCGCCGTGCTGCTGGTCTGTGCCGCCACCGCCCGCGAACTGCTGTCCGCCCTGCCGGAACAGGCCCTGGGGCCCGTTCCCGGAGCGGCATGCGGCCCGGCGGCGCAGACCGGCCTGCCGGAGCAGGAACTGCTGCCCTTGCGTCTGGGCTTCCCGGCCCTGGCCTGCATCACCGGCGTGGGGCCCGTCAATGCCGCCCTCGGCATGGGGCTGGCACTGGCCGGAGCCCGACAGGCCGGACATGCGGTATCGCTGGTGCTCAACGTGGGCGTGGCCGGCAGCATGGACCTGCAACGGGCGCCCCTCTGTTCGCTCTGGCGGGTGGAGGAAGAAATCTGGCCGGAATACGGCCTGCACGACGGGACGGCTGTGGACGGCCCGTCGTTCGGTTTTCCCCAGTGGGAAGGGCCGCACGGGCCGGTCTTCGACCGTCTGCCCCTGGCCGCTCCCGCGCAGCTGCCCGCCTGCCTGCACGGGCTGTGCTCCCTGCCTGCGGCCACGTCCCTGAGCGTGGCGGGCGTCAGCGCTTCCCGGCAGCGCGTGGAACAGCTCCGGCAGGCCCATCCCGGGGCCCTGCTGGAAAATATGGAAGGTTTTGCCGTGGCGCTGGCCTGCGCCCGCCAGGGCATCGCCTGTGTGGAGGTACGCAGCGTTTCCAACCGGGTGGGGCCGCGCGCACCGCATGAAACGGATTTTCCGGGAGCCATGCGCCGTCTGGCGGATATCTGGCGCCCCGTACCATAAACCGAGATGTCGCTATGCTGCTTCTGAAAGCCCGTCTGGCACTGGAACTGCCCCCCATCAACAAGGCTCTTTCCCGGGCCGCCGAGGGCCTGCCCCATCCCGTGCGCCCCATCGCCCGCCACATTTTCGAAGCGGGCGGCAAACGCCTGCGCCCCCTGCTGACCATCCTCATGGCCCGCCTGCTGGGCTATGACAAAAAAGACATCTACGATCTGGCCGTCACCATGGAGATGCTCCATGCCGCCACGCTGCTGCATGACGACGTGCTGGACAATGCCGATACCCGTCGCGGCAAACCCGCCGCGCACACCATTTTCAACGCCACCAGCACCATCCTGGCCGGCGATGCCATGCTGGCCCACGCCAATGCCCTGGTGGCCCAGTGCGGCGACCCGCGCCTGTGCCTCTGCTTCTCCGAAGCCACCAGCCGCACCGCCGCCGGCGAGATCCTGGAGATCGCGGCCCAGCATCAGGTGGAGACCAGCGCCGAGGAATACGAGGAGATCATCCGCGGCAAGACGGCCTGGCTGATCCGGGCCTCGTGCCAGCTGGGCGCCCTGCGCGCCGGTGCCGACGATGCCCTGGTGGAAGCCGCCGCCGCCTATGGCGAGAACATCGGCATGGCCTTCCAGATCGTGGACGACGCCCTGGACTTCGCCCCCCAGAGCGTCACGGGCAAACCTTCGGGCGGCGACGTGCGCGAGGGCAAGCTGACCCCGCCCCTGCGCATGTACCGCGACAGCCTGGACGATGCCGCCCGCGCGGCCTTCGACCAGGCCTTCAATGACGCTTCCTTCACCGACAGCGACGCCGAGCGCATCGCTGACAGCATCCGTGCGGCCGGTTTCGACCAGGCCACACGCATGGCTGCCGAAGGCTATCTGGACAAGGCCCGCGCGGCCCTGGCCACCCTGCCCTCGGGACCGGAACAGGACATCCTGCAACAAATGGCCGACTACGTTCGCGACCGCAAAAAATAATCGCCTTATTACGGAGAACCGGCGGGATTCCCGCCGCCAAAGCGAGGACCGTATGCTCTATCGTGTGGAAACCGGGCTTCATGCCAACATTACCGATACCCAGGGCCGCAAGACGGCGCTGCATCTGCTCAAGGCACTGCAGATCCCCGTTGCCGCCATCCGTCAGATCAAAGTCTACACCGTGGACGGTCTGGATGCCGCCCAGGTGAACCGTCTGGTGGACGAAGGCATCTGGCACGACCCCATCCTGCAGCAGGCCTCGCTGGAGCCGCTGCCCTTCGTGGAACCCGCCCCCCACTGGATCGTGGAAGTGGGCTACCGCCCCGGCGTCACCGACAACGAAGGCCGCACCGCCCGTGATACCGCCGCCATGGTGCTGGGCATCGCCCGTGACAGCCTGCGCGTCTACACCTCGGTGCAGTACCGCATCACCTGCACGCCCGACCGCATGCTCGGCCGTGAAGAAGTGGAGGCCCTGGCCCGCGACCTGCTCTGCAACACCCTGATCCAGCGCTTCCGCGTCAAGAGCGCCGAAGAATGGCAGGCCCAGCCCGGCTTCGAAGCCCAGGCCGCCAAGGTCACCGGCGAATCCAACGACACCGTGGACGTGGTGCCCCTGTCCAGCATGGACGACGAGGCCCTGCAGAAAGCCAGCCGCGACAACACCTGGGCCCTGACCCTGCGCGAACTGCACTGCATCCGCGACCAGTTCGCCACCCCTGACGAACAGGCCCGCCGCAAGGCCGCCGGTCTGCCCGCCGACCCCACCGATGTGGAAATGGAAGTGCTGGCCCAGACCTGGTCCGAACACTGCAAGCACAAGATCTTCGCCTCCCGCATCCATTACGAGAACAAGGAGACCGGCCAGCGCGAAGAGGTCAACAACCTGTACAAGACCTGCATCCGTGACGCCACGGCCGCCATCCGCAAGCGCCTGGGCGACGACGACTACTGCAAGTCCGTGTTCAAGGACAACGCCGGCGTCATCGCCTTCATCAACGGCTACGACGCCTGCATCAAGGTGGAGACCCACAACAGCCCCTCCGCCCTGGACCCCTACGGCGGCGCCCTCACCGGTATCGTGGGCGTCAACCGTGACCCCATGGGCACCGGCATGGGTGCGGAACTTGTCTGCAACACCGACGTGTTCTGCTTCGCCTCCCCCTTCTATGACAAGGAACTGCCCCCGCGCCTGCTGCATCCCCGCCGCGTGCTGGAAGGCGTGCGCGAAGGTGTGGAACACGGCGGCAACAAGTCCGGTATCCCCACCGTCAACGGCTCCCTGGTCTTCGATGAACGCTACCTGGGCAAGCCCCTGGTCTACTGCGGCACCGTGGGTGTGATCCCCACCGACGTCAACGGCCGCAAGGGCTGGGAAAAGAAGGCCGAAGTGGGCGACATCATCGTCATGACCGGCGGCCGCATCGGCAAGGACGGCATCCACGGCGCCACCTTCTCTTCCGAGGAACTGCACGAAGGTTCCCCGGCCACGGCCGTGCAGATCGGCGACCCCATCACCCAGCGCAAGATGTACGACTTCATCATGCGCGCCCGTGACCTGGGCCTGTACAACGCCATCACCGACAACGGCGCCGGCGGCCTTTCCTCCTCCGTGGGCGAAATGGCCGAAGATACCGGCGGCTGCGTGCTGGACATCGCCAAGGCCCCCCTCAAGTACGACGGCCTGCGCCCCTGGGAGATCCTGCTCTCCGAGGCCCAGGAACGCATGACCCTGGCCGTGCCGCCCGCCAAGCTGGATGAGTTCATGGAACTGGCCGCCCGCATGGACGTGGAAGCCACCGCCCTGGGCCACTACACCGACAGCGGCTTCTTCGACGTGCGCTACAACGACCGTCCCGTGGCCTCCCTGCCCATGGAATTCATGCATGACGGCGTGCCCCAGCTGGAACTGGAAGCCGTATGGGAAGCCCCCAAGGTGGAAGACATCCGCGTGGACATGCCCGACAGCGAACAGGGCGCCTTCCTGCGCCGCATGCTGAACCGCCTGAACATCTGCTCCAAGGAATACATCATCCGCCAGTACGACCACGAAGTGCGCGGCGGCAGCGCCATCAAGCCCCTGTGCGGCGTCAAGAACGATGGTCCTTCCGACGCCGGCGTCATCCGTCCGCTGCTGGAATCCGATGCCGGTCTGGTCATCTCCCACGGTATCTGCCCCAAGTTCAGCGACTACGACACCTACTGGATGATGGCCAACGCCATGGACGAAGCCATCCGTAACGCCGTGGCCGTGGGCGGCAACCCCGATGCCCTGGCCGGTGTGGACAACTTCTGCTGGTGCGACCCCGTCCAGAGCGAGAAGACCCCCGACGGCCGCTACAAGCTGGCCCAGCTGGTGCGCGCCTGCAAGGCCCTGCAGCAGTTCTCCCTGGCCTTCGGCGTGCCCTGCATCTCCGGCAAGGACTCCATGAAGAACGACTACACCGGCGGCGGCGAAAAGATCTCCATCCCGCCCACGGTGCTGTTCTCGGTGATGGGCGTCATCAACAACGTCATCGCCACCCAGACTTCGGACTTCAAGGCCGCCGGTCACCACATCTACATGCTGGGCGGTACCTGGCGTGAAATGGCCGGCAGCGAAGCCTGCTCCGAACTGGGCCTCACCGGCGGCCGCGTGCCCAATGTGGACGCCGCCACCGCCATGCCGCGCTACCGCGCCGTGCACGGCCTCATGGGCCAGCGCGCCCTGTCCGCCTGCCATGACTGCTCCGACGGCGGTCTGGCCGTGGCCCTGGCCGAAATGTGCATCGGCGGTCGCCTGGGCGCCAACATCGACCTGGACGCCGTGCCCGCCATGGAAGACATGACCCTGACCGAACTGCTGTACAGCGAATCGGCCAGCCGCCTCATCGTCAGCGTGCGCCCCGACCTGGCCATGATCCTCGACATGCTGGGCAGCTGGCAGATCTGCCGCCGCATCGGTACCGTCACCGACGACAACACCCTGACCATGACCCGTGGCGGTGTCACCGTCCTGCAGGAAAGCGTGGACGACCTGACCACCGCCTTCAAGCGCACCCTGGACTGGTAAGTCCCGGCCCTGCCGCGAACATCAGGGGCGCCCCGCAAGGGGCGCCCTTTTTTTGTTGTCCGCCCCGCTGTGCGGTCCTGTCGGCCCTCTGCCCGGCAGAGATCCCTTCGTCAAAAAGATCCCTTGCTGCCTTGCTGCGGCCATGGCATCACGGCAGCGGAAAAGACCAGCCACCGGGCCGGATCTGCTCCGGACTGCCCGGCCCTTCTGTCCTCCCCTTCGCACCTTCCACACGAGCATTCCTCAAAGTGGAATATGCAATTCAGCCCCCCCTGACAGCCCGTGCAGGGGCCTCTTAACCCCTTTCACAATATACAGAAGAATTGCAGAAACTTTTAACTTTATATCAACTTTATATTCAAAAAAAGCAACTTTATATCATAAAAAATAACAGTCAATATAAAGTTGTCAGCTGACTGCATATCAACTGTTAATTACTCATCTTGGACAGGAAATTTTCCAGACTTTCTCTTGCAAAATTTACCTGGTTTGACACAGAGCTTTTTTTCAGGCATCATGCCTCAATCTTTTTGTTTGGCGTTTCAGGCAAACCCCGTTGTGCAGCCTTGACGGGGTGGGTCGTGCGACGACCTGCGCCGCGTGGGCAACCACGCCGCGTACCTGCTTCAACCAAGGAGTTTCTATGACCTCACATTCTTCCATGGGGATGCTGGCGCTGCTGCTGGCCTGTCTGTTGCTGGCCTCCCCCATGTCCGCCGCCTATGCCGGCGATGCAAAGACTGCTTCCTCCAGCCGTGATGTCTGGCTCAAGCGTGCCCAGAGCAACGCCGATGCCTTCATGACCGGCATGGCCTCCTGGTACGGGGCCGACTTCCACAACAAGAAGACCGCCAGCGGTGAAGGCTATGATATGTACACCTTCACGGCTGCCCACCGCACCCTGCCCATCGGCACCGTGGTGCGCGTCACCGACAAGAGCAACGGCAAAAGCGTCATGGTCTGTGTGACCGACCGCGGCCCCTATGTGCGTGGCCGCATCATCGACCTTTCTTATGCTGCCGCCCAGCAGATCAACATGAACGATCGCGGCGTGGGCAAGGTCGATCTGGAAGTGGTCAGCGACCCCAGCGGCACCCCCCTGCAGAACGGGCAGGCCTATTTCGTGCGTTACAAGGATGACCAGGTGGGCCCCTTCTTCGCCTTTGCCGACGCGGCCGCCATGCATGAAGCGCTGCGCCAGGGCCACCCCGAGGCCGAAGTCGTGCTGGACGACGCCGGCAACTAGCGCTCTGCCGCTCCCCTTTTTCCCGGGCGCTCCGAGCGCCCTTTTTTTTGGCCTTCGATCAGCCCCAACCCCTTGTATTCCCGTTTTCTTTGGGGCAATGTCGAAAATCGTGAGTCATTTGGAAAACCGCAAATCCATCGTCATGGAGAGCTGTCATGGGTTTTGTGCTTGCCCTTATTTCCTCCGCCGCTTTCGGTCTCATCCCTCTGTTCAGCCTGCCCCTGCTGCACAGCGGCCTGTCCGCGGACTGTGTTCTTTTTTACCGTTTTCTCTTCGCCTCCATCAGCCTGGGGCTCATCCTCATCCTGCGCCAGGAGCGCTTTGCCGCGCCCGCGCGTGACCTCGGTCTGCTGGCCCTGTTCAGCGTGCTCTACGCCCTGGCCGCCCTGCTCATGATCTGGGGCCTGCTCTACCTGTCGGGCGGCGTCACGGCCACCCTGCAATTTCTGTATCCGCTGATGGTCATGCTCATCATGACCATCTTCTTCCACGAAAAATTCTCCATCATCACGGCCAGTTCCGTGCTGCTGGCCATCCTCGGCGTGGCCCTGCTGGGCAGCGGCGGCGGTGATGACGGCGGCAGCCTTGACCCGCTGGGCGTAGGCCTGCTGCTGGCTTCGGCCCTGTGCAACGCTCTCTACATCTCGGGCCTGCATGTGGCCCGCATCCACAGCATCTCGGGCCTGAGCATCACCTTCTGGGTGCTGTTCTTCGGTACCGGTGTTTCCCTTATCAATGCCCTGATCTCCGGGACCTTCGAGATCCTCGGCTCCTGGGAACAGCTGGCCCTGAGCCTGCTGCTGGCCATCATCACCGCGGTCATCTCCAACCTGACCCTGATCCTGGCCATCCAGCGCATCGGTTCCACCCTGGCCTCCATCCTGGGGGTGGGCGAACCGCTCACCGCCGTCACCGTGGGCATCCTCGTCTTCGACGAACCCGCCACCTTCGCCGTCTTCAGCGGCGTGGCCGTCATCTGCGCCGCCGTTGTCCTGGTCATGACCGGACCACAGATCCAGGCCTGGCTGCAAAAAAGAAAGCATGGGTAGCTACGAGGGGGAGAGGAACTTCGCTTTGGCGAAACGCCTCTCCCCCTCGCCCCTTCTTCCTGCCCAAACGTTTTCCGATCAATAAAACGCCACATAGGGCCCATGATCGGTCTCTGCCGACCGTCTCCGACAGGTCTTCCCGACGGCTCGCACTGCTCTGATCTTTCCCCGCGATCCGCATCCGAGGCATACCGTGCCGTATGCGCCTGACCACGGACGCACGCCCCTACGGCTGCCACTGAGCTCCTTCTCGTGCCGTTTTCCTTCCTGCCGTGACCAGAGGCCTGTTTCCTGGCATCGCCCCTCTCCCCTATCCTTCCCTTCCTGCCATCGGCGGCTGCCGAGACCAGAGGCCTAGCCTTCCCTTTTGAGAACCGCCGCAGCAACGCTTTCCCCCTTCCCCCAAAAACAAAAAGCGGAGCCGCCCCGCAGGGCAGCTCCGCTCCATTCCGGAAAAACAGAACCAGAGACTACAGGCGTTCGGCCACCAGACGGCCCATCTCGGCGCAGCCCACCAGGGTGCAGCCGTCTTCCATGATGTCGCCGGTACGGAAACCGTCACGCAGGGTCTGGCGCACGGCATTCTCCACGGCGTCGGCTTCTTCGGACAAACCGAAGGCCAGACGCAGCATCATGCCGGCGGACAGGATGGTGGCCAGCGGATTGGCCTTGTCCTGACCGGCGATGTCGGGCGCGGAACCATGGATGGGCTCGAACAGAGCCGGAGCCTGGGCGCCCATGGAGGCGGAAGGCAGCATGCCCAGCGAACCGGTGATGACGGAGGCCTCGTCGGAGAGGATATCACCGAAGATGTTACCGGTGAGGATGACGTCGAACTGCGAAGGATCGCGCACCAGCTGCATGGCGGCGTTGTCCACGTACATGTGGCTCAGTTCCACGTCGGGGTAGTCGGCGTGCACTTCCTGCACCACGGCCTTCCAGAGGCGGGAGGTCTCCAGCACGTTGCTCTTTTCCACGGAGCAGACCTTCTTGCGACGCTGGCGAGCGGTCTCGAAGGCCACCTTGGCGATGCGGCGGATCTCGTTCTCGTCGTAGATCATGGTGTTGTAGCCCACGCGCAGGCCGTCACGTTCTTCGATGGCGCGGGGCTCGCCGAAGTAGATATCACCGGTCAGCTCGCGCACCACGATGAGGTCCAGACCGCGGGCCGCGATGTCGGAACGCAGCAGGCAGGCGCCGGCCAGTTCGGGCAGCAGCAGGGCGGGACGCAGGTTGGCAAACAGGCCCAGGGCCTTGCGGATGCCCAGCAGGCCCTTTTCAGGACGGCGGGCAGGCTCGATATTGTCCCACTTGGGGCCGCCCACGGCGCCCAGATACACGGCGTCGGCCTTCTGGCAGGCTTCCACCGTGGCGGCGGGCAGGGGCTCGCCGGTGGCGTCGATGGCCGCGCCGCCGATGAGGGCGGGCACGAAGTCGAATTCATGGCCGAACTTTTTGGCCACAGCTTCCAGGACGGCCACGCCCTGGGCCACGATCTCGGGACCGATGCCGTCACCCGGCAACAGACAAATGGTCTTTTTCATCTTGGTATCCTCATGCAGCGCCGCAGCACTGCGCTTGTGTGCAAAAACTGTTCTTGCTCCCCGAGAAAGCCGCGAAGGACACGCCTTCCGCAGCCCCCGCTCTTACCCGGCCTCCACGGCACGCTCTCCCCAAACCACCGGGGGACAGATATTCAGGGCACGATCACCGTCCTGCCCTGCCCCGTTATCGACCGGAACAAAAGTTTTCGGGAGGAGAGGGGGAGTTTGAGGGGGAGAGGGGCCCCTTTTCCAAAAGGGGCCCCTCTCCCCCTCAGCCAGCAGCTGTCCGCCTAGCCCTTGGCGGCCAGGCGTTCCTTCACATAGTTGACCAGGCCGCCCTTGGCCAGGATGGCGGCCATGGAGGCCGGCAGGGGCGGGCACTGGATCTCGGCGCCGTTGGTCAGGTCGCGGATGACACCGGTGGCGGCATCCACTTCCAGCTCGTCGCCGTCATTGATCTTGTCCACGTCGTCGCCCACTTCCATGAGCAGCAGGCCCATGTTGAAGGCGTTGCGGTAGAAGATGCGGGCAAAGCTGTGGCCGATGACCACGGGCATGCCCGCGCCCAGGATGGCGATGGGGGCGTGCTCGCGGGAAGAACCGCAGCCGAAGTTGCGGCCGGCCACCATGATGTCGCCGGGCTTCACGCGCTTGACCCAGTCAGGTTCCAGACCGGCCATGCAGTTGGCGCCCAGTTCCTTGGCGTCGGAGGTCACCAGGAAGCGGGCCGGGATGATGGCGTCGGTATCGATATGTTCGCCCACCTTGTGGGCCGTACCTTTGTAATTCATGACGTGATCCTTTCTGAAAAAACGGCTTAGAGCTGGTCAGGGCCGGCGATGCAACCCGCCACGGCACTGGCGGCCGCCACCACGGGGCTGGACAGGTAGACTTCGGAATCCAGGCTGCCCATACGGCCGCGGAAGTTGCGGTTGGTGGTGGCCACGGCGCGTTCGCCGTCGCCCAGGATGCCCATGTGGCCGCCCAGGCAGGGACCGCAGGTGCAGGGGCCCACGATGCAGCCGGCATCCATGAAGACTTCCATCAGACCTTCCTTGAGGCACTGCTTCCACACGGCGGGGGTGGAGGGCAGGATGATGCAGCGCACGCCCTTGGCCACCTTGCGGCCGCGCAGGATCTCGGCGGCATCGCGCATGTCGCTGATGCGGCCGTTGGTGCAGGAGCCCACCACAACCTGCTGCACGGACAGGTCCTTGAGCTCGGAAACGTTCTTCACGTTGGAGGGCAGATGCGGACAGGCCACCACGGGTTCCTGGCCGGTCACGTCGATGTCCACCACGCGCTCGTACACGGCGCCTTCGTCAGCGGCCAGGCTCATGGTCACGCCGGGACGGCCGTGCTCGGCGCAGTACTGGCGGGTGAGCTCGTCCACGGCGAACAGGCCCACCTTGCCGCCGGCTTCGATGGCCATGTTGGCCATGGTCAGACGGCCTTCCACAGGCAGGGCATCGATGACGGAACCACCGAATTCCAGGGCCTTGTACAGGGCACCGTCCACCCCGATGGTCTTGATGAGCAGCAGCATCAGGTCCTTGCCGCGCAGCCACTTGGGCATCTGGCCGTTGATGTTCACGCGGATGGTCGGGGGCACCTTGATCCAGGTCTCGCCCAGGGCCATGCCGGCGGCGATGTCGGTGGAGCCCATGCCCGTGGCGAAGGCGCCGATGCCGCCGTAGGTGCAGGTGTGGCTGTCCGCGCCGATGACCACGTCACCGGGGCCCACCAGGCCGCGTTCGGGCAGCAGGGTGTGCTCCACGCCGCAGTCGCCGCCTTCGTAGTAGTGGGTGATGCCCTGCTCCTGGGCAAACTGGCGGCTGATCATCACCTGGTTGGCCGAGGCGATGTCCTTCTGGGGCGTGAAGTGGTCCATGACCAGGGCGATCTTGTCCTTGTCGAACACGCGGCTGGCGCCCATGCCCTTGAAGGATTTGATGGCCAGGGGGCCGGTGATATCATTGGCCAGCACCAGGGACAGGCGGCACTGGACGATCTGTCCGTCGCGCTCGATGACGTCGTCGGTGTGGGCTTGCAGGATCTTTTGCGCAAGCGTCTGAGGCATGATGGTTCTCCTTAGTCCGGGACGCGCGGGACGCTCCCGTGGAATGCATTGTTCGGGGGCAGGACCCCACGCAAAAAACAGGAAAAGGCTTCTTTGATGCAGTCGCCGAGAGAAGGCGGGAGAAGGGCCTCCCCCAACAGGTCAGCCCTTCCCCCCCTCGATATGGCCTAGCTGTGCTGGCAGTGCAGACGCTCGCCTTCCTTTTCCTTCTTGGCCAGATGGTTGAGGGCGTTCACATAGGCACGCGCCGTGGCCACCAGGATGTCGGGATGGGCGCCGCGGCCCACAGCCGAGAACTCGCCTTCGCGCAGGCGCACGGTCACTTCGCCCAGGGCGTCGGTGCCGCCGGTGACGGCGTTGACCGCGTACTGTTCCAGCTGGGGTTCACGGCCCAGCATGTCGTTGATGACATTGAAGATGGCGTCCACGGGGCCCACGCCGAAACCGGCGCCGCTCTTTTCCATGCCGTCCACGTCCATGAGCACGGCCGCCGTGGGCGGCACGCCGCCGGCGTCGGAGCTCTGCACGCTCACATGGCGCAGGCGGTAGAGGTCGGGCATGCGATAAACTTCTTCCTGCACCAGGGCCATGAGGTCGTCGTCGTGCAGGGTCTTCTTGCGGTCGGCCAGGGCCTTGACGGCTTCGAAGACGATCTGCAGCTGATCGTCATCCAGGCTGTAACCCAGGCTCTCGAACTTGTTGCGCACGGCATTGCGGCCGGAATGCTTGCCGATGACGAGGTTGCTCTCGTTGCGGCCCACGGACTGCGGGGTCATGATCTCGTAGGTCTCGCGGTTCTTGAGCATGCCGTCCTGGTGGATGCCGGACTCATGGGCAAAGGCGTTGGCGCCCACGATGGCCTTGTTGTTGGGGATGGGCTGACCGATGGTCATGGAGAGCAGGCGGCAGGAAGGATAGAGCTGCTCGGTGACGATGCCGTGTTCCAGACCGTAGTAGTCCTTGCGCACGCGCAGGGCCATGGCCAGCTCTTCGAGGGCGGCGTTGCCCGCGCGCTCGCCGATGCCGCTGATGGTCACCTCGGCCTGACGGGCACCCACGCTGAGGGCGGCCAGGGTGTTGGCCACGGCCAGGCCCAGGTCGTTGTGGCAGTGCACGCTGAAGATGGCCTTGTCGCTGTTGGGCGTGTTCTCGATGACGTAGCGGATGAGGTCGGCGAATTCCTGCGGCTGGGCATAGCCCACGGTGTCGGGCAGGTTGATGGTGGTGGCACCGGCCTTGATGGCGGTCTCCACTACGCGGCAGAGGAAGTCACGTTCGGAACGGGAGGCGTCCTCGGCGGAGAACTCCACGTTGTCGGTGTATCCGGCGCAGCGGCGCACCCCGGCTTCGATCATCTGCAGCACCACTTCGGGGTCCTTGCGCAGCTTGTACTTCATGTGCAGGGGCGAAGTGGAAAGGAAGGTATGGATGCGGGGATTCTTGGCGTCCTTCACGGCCTCCCAGCAGCGGTCGATGTCGCTGTCCATGCAGCGGCACAGGCCGGCCACCTGGATGGATTTCGCCTGGCGGGCGATACGCTGCACGGACTCGAAATCCCCCTGGCTGGAGGCGGGGAAACCGGCTTCCATAATGTCCACGCCCAGCACTTCGAGCTGGTGGGCAATACGGAGCTTTTCCTGAAGGTTCATGGTCGCGCCCGGCGACTGTTCGCCGTCACGCAGGGTGGTGTCGAAAAAGAACACACGGTTGGACATGGATCTGACTCCTCTGATCGGACACCCGCGAAGGGTGCTTGTTTGTTATGCTACTGCATAACGGCCGCCCTGCCGGCGGCGATCAGAAGGTTCTCGATCCGCCCCCGCGGGGCGACAAACCGTTACGCAGCTTTCTCCTCGTCCTGCAGATTCAGGGCGCGTAGTAGCTGACGGTTACGACGGGGCAGAATGACAAAAGAGTAGTAGAGGCCGCCACAGATGTAGACGGCGCAGAGCAGGAAGCCGAACAGGCGCGGCTGGGCGTAGACCAGGCCAAAGATGACCATGACGGCCAGCAGATAACGCACCGGGTGGGCACGCAGGAAATCATACTCCTTGAAGGAGAAGTAGCGCACGCGGCTCACCATGAGCACGCCCAGGCCCAGCGCGATGACGATGCTGACATAGGGCAGGGCGGGCAGGAAGAACTCCGGCAGGATACCGGCGAAGTACAGGAACGCCACCACCGTGCAGCCCGCGGCGGGGATGGGCAGGCCGATGAAGAAGCGTTTGCCGGTCACGGCCGTGCTGATGTTGAAGCGGGCCAGACGCAGGGCGCCGCAGGCGGCAAAGAGGAAGGCCACCACCACGCCGAAGCGGCCCAGGCTCTCCAGCTGCCACTGCCAGAGCAGGAAGGCCGGAGCAAGACCGAAGGCGATGAGGTCCGCCAGGGAGTCATACTGGACACCGAATTCACTGGCCGTATGGGTCAGGCGAGCCACCTTGCCGTCCATGCCGTCCAGCAGAGCGGACAGCACGATGGCCAGACCCGCTTCTTCAAAACGGGACTGCACAGCCCAGACCATGGACAAAAAGCCCATGAACATGCTCAACGACGTGATGAGGTTGGGCAGGAGGTAGATGCTCTTGTGTACGGGCAGTTTTTTTTCTTGCGGCTGGGTGTCCACAACCATGCTCCACTCGACTCGAAATCAGTTTCTGGTGGCAAGCGTGCTCTGGCCTGCAAAGACCTGCTCGCCGATGTTCACAGAGGGAACATAGCCTTCGGGCAGGTAAAGGTCAACACGCGAACCGAAGCGGATCATACCATAGCGCTGGCCGCGTTCCAGGGCATCGCCTTCGGACACGCGGCAGACGATGCGGCGGGCGATGAGCCCGGCGATCTGCACCATGGTCCAGGCGGCGCCGTCTTCGCCGCGCAACAGGTAGCCGCAGCGTTCGTTATCGGTGGCGGCCTTGTCGTAGGCGGCGTTGACGAATTTGCCCGGCCAGTAGCGGATCTGCTCCACCACGCCGGTCACGGGCGAGCGGTTCACATGCACGCTGAACACGTTCATGAAGATGCTGATGCAGGTGCGCTCGTCACCGGTCAGGGGATCGGGCTTGCGCTCGATGCGGATGACGCGGCCATCGGCGGGGCTGACGGCCAGCCCGGGCGCGGTGGGCACCACACGTTCGGGGTCACGGAAAAAGTGGAAGGCGAACCAGCACAGGGCCAGGGCCAGAATAGCAGGGATCGGCCAGCCGAGACAGGCGAAAACAAGGGCCGTCAGGGCCGTGATGCCGATGGTGGGCCAGCCTTCGGGGGTGATGCCGCAAGAAGCAGGGCGCATGCATTATCTCCTGATGGGATGGAAAATTGAGCTATAGCCTGTCGCCCGCCGCAAGGCAAGCGGACTTTTTCACGAGCTCCCCGGCGAGATGGGCCCTGTTGCGGCCGTGTTCCTTGGCGCTGTACAGGGCGCTGTCGGCGGTCTCCAGGAGCCGGGGCAGGATCTCGGGCGTCAGCACCTCGACGGCGGCCACGCCCAGACTGATGGTCACATGCCCGGCGGGATTGCCGGGATGGGGGATGTCCAGCTGTTCCACGGTCTGGCGCAGGCGTTCGGCCACATGCAGGGCATGCTCCGGCGATACCCCGTCCAGAACCACGGCAAACTCCTCCCCTCCGTAACGGAAGATCTCGCGGTCGCCGCCGCGCAGGCTGTCACGCATGGCCTGGGCCACCCGGTGCAGGCATACGTCCCCTTCCTGATGCCCCAGCGTATCGTTGTAGATCTTGAACAGGTCCACATCCAGCATGATAAGGCTGGCCGCCTGCCGCAGCTCCGCCAGATCCGCCAGCCGCATGTCCAGGGCGCGCCGGTTGGGGATGCCCGTCAGGCTGTCCATGAGGCTCATGCGGGAGTAGGCGTCCTTTTCCTTTTCCAGACGGCAGCTGCGTTCCTTGAGTGACCCCAGATAGCCGCCGATGTCGGGCACGATGTCCACGACCTCCTGCAATTCGGTGATACGGACAGCGGGGATGGGCTCCGGCTGCATGCCGTCACGCAGGCGGGAAAGGTTCCCGGCGATGCGCACCAGCGGACGCAGCAGGTCGCGCCGCAACAGCAGGAGCAGGACCAGCAAAAAGGCCAGCAGCCCCAGCGTGAAGAGGAAAATGCTCCAGACGATGTACTCCGTGGCTTCGGAAAGGGACTCGGCCTCTTCCAGGGAGCGCTGCAACTCACGCGAGGAGACCTCATTGACCAGACGCAGCAGCTCGTCTTCCAAAGACTGCCAGAGGGCGCGGGCCTGGGTCGCGGCGGCGAGCTTTTCTTCCCAGACGTCAGTCAGGGCAAGCCTGTTCCGCTCGAACGTCCCGCAGATGTCCTGAAAGTCCGCAGACTCCGCGCACAAAAGCGACACCGGAGCCAGCAGGCGCTGCATCTTTTCAAAGGCCATCCTGCCATGGCGCACGCCGTCCTTTCCGGTATGGGAAAAGATCACCTCTTCGGCCATCTTACGCCCTGTGGCCTGCTCCAGGCTGTTGAGGGCGAGCATCATCTCCATCTCGTGGCGATGGAGCCGGGAAAGTCCTTTATCCGCCTCCATGCAGATCGCATAGAGTTGCCGGATGCGCGGCCCCAGCGCCAGGACCTCGGCAGCCGCGGGCGAGGGATCATGCCCCATACCGGCCAGCAGGGCCTGGGCATGCAGACGGGCCCGCCGCCGTTCCAAAGGGGCCTCGGCCAGATAAATGATGGCCAGCTGCTTGCGCAGCATGTTCAGGTTGGTCCGGGTGCGCTGGGCTTCCAGGACCCCGGGCAGATGGACGTCCTGCAAGGTCGCCACCGTGGTGCGGAAGTTGGCCAGATAGGGCCAGAGCACAGCCACCGCCAGCAGGAGCATCAGGCACCAGGGCAGCACCAGCAGGAGCAGATACCGGCGGGCCGGCAAAGGTTTGTTGCGGATAAAGCCGATCATGGCAAGACCTTGGAAAACTCCCCTCCGGGAAAGGGACCGTGGAGATCCCACAGCATACCGCCGCCCGGTATCAGTAGATGATGTACTGGAAATAGCTGCGGCTGCGGTTGTGGAGCTCCCCGCTGTAGAGCAGGGCCTTCAGCGCCCTGTTCACGGCATCCAGCAGGTCGGGGCGCCCGTCCCTGACCGCCACACAGCTCCCGGTGGCTTTGGTTTCGGCATCGAAAGGGACATCCAGGCGGTCGAATTCCAGCCCTTCGTCCGTCAGCAAGAAGGCATAACCGGCCAGATCATTGATGAACAGCACATCGATGCTGCCCTGCCGCAGGTGCCTGATGAGCTCCTGCACACTGCCGGTGACGATGTCGGCCTCCGGCCAGAAGCCCCGGGCCCGCTGCACCAGCACGGAGCCCTGATAGACGCCGATGCGGGCCCCCGCCTCTTCCGGCCCGCGCCCGCCGGGACGCCCGATGCACATGGCCCGTGAGTGGTAGTACGGGGTACTGTAGAGCAGCCCTTCCTGTTTCGGCTCCAGGCGCTGGGCAAAGATCAGGTCAAGGCTGCCGTCCCTGAGCCCTTGCAGCAGGTTCGCCTGGGTGGTGAACGTCCAGACGCAGGTGCGCCCCAGACGTCGGCACAGGGCATCCGCCAGCTCGTATTCGAATCCCCGCCGCTGCCCGTCTTCGTCGATATACGACAGCGGCGGATACTCATCGCTGAGGCCGACGCGCAGGTCCCTCCCTGCGGCCGCCGCCGGGGATACCGCGAGGCAAAGCTGCAACCACAGGATAATACTAAGGAATTGTTTCATAAACGATTACCAATAGTAATTTTCTGCACCCTACACTATTTTGCGGCAAAAGCCAGCCCCCTGTGCGGTTGCCAGCCACGCCGCCAGTCCGTATAGTCGGGCCGAGGTGGAATATGAGACATTCGCCCCTTTTCCTATTGGTCATCTGCGTCCTGGCGGCCCTGCTGGCCGCCTGCGGCCCCAAGGATATCGGCACCGGGACTTCGGAGCCCGACACCGTGCCGGCCGGCATCAGCGGTGCGGACAGCATGCGCCAGCCCATGACCGGCAACAACAGCACCCAGACCATGCTGTATTATTTCAACCGGCCGGACGTCATGCAGTCCATGCAGCGCAGCCAGTTCAACATGTACATGCGCCACATGGGCCGGGACATCTCGCCCGAAGATCCCGCCTACCGGGCCGTCCCCCGGCAGCGCAGCCCCTTCCGTCAGTAGAGGAACATCATGGATCCTGTCACCCATGCCGCCAGCGGCGCCCTTGCCATGCTGGCCATGCCGCAGCGCCCCGCCACCCGCTGGGCCCTGCCCCTGGCAGCCTTCGCGGCTGCCGCGCCCGATCTGGACATCCTGGCCGCCAGCGGCCCCCTGCAGACCCTGCTGCTGCACCGCGGCATCACCCACGCCCTGGCGGCGGCACCGCTCATGGGCCTGCTGCTGGCCATCCTGGCCCGGCCCCTCTGGCGCTACGATACCCGCAACGCATGGTCGTTCGGCGGGGTCTGGGCCTTCATGATGCTCCTGGTCCTGCTGCATATCTGGCTCGATGCCCTGACCACGTACGGCACGCTGGTCTGGCTGCCCTTCTCCGGGGAGCGCCTGCGCCTCAACGCCGTCTATATCATCGACCTGCTCATGACCCTGCCCCTGCTCTGGGGCATCTGGCACGGCCTGCGGCAGGAGAAGAAGCGTGCCCAGGCCCAGGGGGCCATCCCCTTCCCCTTCCAGGATACGGCCTCGCTCACCGTCTCCGACGGCAAGCCCGGCGTCCGGCTGGCTCTGTTCTGGAGCATCCTCCTCTACCCGGCCCTGGCCCTGGGGTGCCAGATCTGGCACACGCAGCAGATGCAGGCCTCCCTGGCCGCCCAGGGACGTGACATCCGCCAGCTGGTGGTGCTGCCCGATGCCTTCGCCCCCCTGTTCTGGCGGGCGCTCTATCTGGAAAAGCTGCCCGCCCGCCCCGTTGACGCCCCGGCCTGGCAGACGGAGCTCGATCCCCTGCTGCCCCCGGCGGACAGGCAGGAAGAGCTGGTGGTCCGTATCCAGGGGTTGGATGCCCTGGGCCGTCCCCATGGTCAGGAAGAGACCCGCGTGTCCGCGCCCTCCGGCCTGATGACAGCTCTGGCCCGCCAGTCCGTGGCCTGCCGGACCTTCGACCAGTTCCTGCTGCTGCCCGTCATCACGCCGCTGTCCGAAGGCCAGCGCACCACGGACATGCCCGGCGCCAGCCAGTGGCTGCTGCACGACGAGCGCTTCGGCTCGCAGCTGGAACTGGTACAGAAGATCATGGCCATGCGCCCCAATGCCGGCATCCCCTTCCAGCTCATGGTGCAGATGGAGCCCGGCAACATGGGCCCGCGCCTGCTGCAGGAGCGCCTTTATTTCTCCGACAGCCGCCGCGATTCCGGCTGGCAGGCCCCCCGCCGTCCGTCCCAGCCCGCCTTCCTGCCCTGGCTGGCCGGGTTGCGTTAGGAGGGCGGATACGCCCTTATGACAAAGGAGCCTGCGGCCCAAGGGCCTGTTCCCATCGCGCTGCGGCGAACGGGCACGGCCCTGCGGGATGCATCCCGGCAGCTCCGTCCTTGCTTTGCACAGTGAACAAAAACGCGCCTCTTCCTTTGGGAAGGAGGCGCGTTCCTTTTTTGTCCTGCAACGATTCGGATACGGGATACCAGCTCCGGCGGGCGACTGCCCAGCATACGAAAAAAGCCGGGGCAAGGCTGCTGCCTGCCACCGGCTGTCATCCCTGACCGGCACAAAAACTGTCCGGCCCCAGAAACAGGAAAAGGCTGGTATTTCTACCAGCCTTGCTTTCCATTGGTGCCGAAGGGGAGAGTCGAACTCCCACTCCGTTGCCAGAACTAGACCCTGAACCTAGCGTGTCTACCAATTCCACCACTTCGGCGCGAGAATCTGTCTACAGGATTCGCCCCCCGCTGGCAAGCTTTTTTTTCGATTTTTCCCATTTTTTTATTTTAGCAAACAAAATCGGGATGATAAAAGGCAGCACTCACAGCCCCATACAGACAGAGGAAACGCAAAACTCGCCGCCCTGCGGACAGCGGACGAAATAGCTGCCGTCCGCGGAACAGCCCCACAAGCAGGCACAGGGAGCGTCCGGCCATGTGCCATGACGGGATATGCGCCATCCGACTGGTGACGCCTTTTCGGGAAATATGCTGAAGGCGCGGGATGGAGGCTGACAAAGCCGGATAGCATCTGCCTTCCCCTTGCGCAGGCAGCCGATTTTTCGCAGACTGGCGGCCCGGCCAAGGCCGGAAAACGCAAGGAACTTACATGCGCAGCACTGCCCCCCAGCCTTTCCGGCCCACGTTTTATCCTGTCCCTGCCCTCCGGCACGGGGAAAACGGCATCTCTTTCCGCACCCAGCCCCGGACACAGCCGCTGTCCGGCTATAGCCCTTCCCGCGCCGCTGCTGCGCTGGTGGCGCTCTCCCCTATCTTACCGGCAACGACCGCAAGGACATCAGGAGCATGGCGATGAGCGCATTGTCCGCCATCCTTCTCCTGCCCGCCGCCCTGCTGCTGGACCGTCTGTTCGGTGAACCCCCGGCCCGCATCCATCCCGTCTGCGGCATGGGAGCTCTGGCCGCCATCATGGAACGCGTCTTCCGTCGTGGTCCCAACGGGCCACGCATGACACTGGCCGGTCTGGCGGCCTGTCTGGCCGTGGTCCTGCCGGTGGGCCTGCTGGCGGCACTGCCTGTCCGGCTTGCCGGAGAGATGCTCGGTGGCGCGGCCGCCTGGATCGCCTGTGCGGTCGTGGTCTCCCTCTGTCTGGCGCCCCGCTGCCTGGACGAACACGCCCGCCGTGTGGCCCTGCCGCTGGAACAGGGCGATCTGGAGGCGGCCCGCCGGGCCGTGTCCATGCTGGTGGGGCGCGACCCACAACAGCTGGATGCCCACGGCGTGGCCCGGGCCTGTGTGGAGAGCGTGGGCGAGAACCTGACCGACGGCATCCTTTCCACCCTGTTCTGGGCGGCGGCGGGCCTGCTGCTTGCCGGACTGCCCGGGGCCGCTGCCCTGGCCGCCTGCCATCGTGCCGCCAACGTGCTGGATGCCATGTGGGGCAAGCTCAACGAGACCTATCGCTGTTTCGGCACAGCCGCCGCCCGCCTGGACGACGTGCTCAACTGGTGCCCGGCGCGGCTGGCCCTGCCCTGCATCGTGCTGGCCGCGGCCCTGCTGCCCGGCCTTGATGCCCTGGCCTGCCTTCGGGTGGGCTGGCGCGACCGCCATGCCCACGAGAGCCCCAATTCCGCCTGGAGCGAAGCCGCCTTTGCCGGGGCCTTGGGCCTGCGTCTGGGTGGCCCGGCCTGGTACGGCCCCCTGTACCGCGACCACCCCTGGCTGGGCGACGGCACCCCGCTGGCCACGGCCCGGCATATCCGGCAGGCCGTGCGCCTTATGTGGGGCTCCCTGCTGGTCTTCGCAACGCTGGCTTCCCTGCTGCTGGCGGCAGTGGCCTGCATCTGAGGACGACGTTTTTCCTTCAACCTCCAGCAAGGCGATACCGCATGTCCATCATCACCTCATTCCGCGCCGGTCTGGCCTTCTTCACCCGTATCCCCGTAGGCTCCGCCCCTCTGCCCCCCACGCTCTCCGGTGTGGTGGCCTGGCTGCCCGCCGTGGGCCTGCTGGTGGGCGCGCTGGCCGCTCTGCCCCTGCTGCTGGCTGCCCGGCTGGGTTTGCCCGCCGCGCTCTGCGGCATCGGGGCCGCCTTTGTCTGGACCGTCATCACCGGCGGCCTGCATCTGGACGGGGTCGCCGACTGCGGCGACGGCCTGCTGGTGGAGACCTCGCCCGAACGCCGCCTGACCATCATGAAGGATTCACGCCTGGGCAGCTTCGGCGCCCTGGCCCTGTTCTTCGTCCTCTCCACCAAGGTCGCGGCACTGGCGGCACTGGCCGGGATGGCGCCCCTGCACGCGCTGGGGGCCTGCTGCCTGGCCGGTCTGCTGGGCCGCTGTCAGGTCTTCGTGGGCATGCGTCTGCCCTCGGCCCGGCCCGGCGGTCTGGGGTCCATGATGCACGACGGCATGAAGCCCTGCTACGCCTATACGGCCCTTGGGCTCTGCCTTGCGGCTTGTCTCGTGATGGGACGGCATGGCCTCTACGGGCTGCTGGCGGCCGGACTGGTGGCCTTCTGGCTGCTTTCCGCGGCCCGCAAGCGCATCGGCGGCGTTACGGGCGACGTCTTCGGGGCCCTCATCGAGACCACGGAGTGCGCCGTGCTGGCGGTCTGCTGCCTGCCGTAATGATATGGATATGACGACGCCCCCTGAAGGAGGAAATCCTGTGGAAGATCTTGACCTGACCCTGTTCCTGGGCGGGACCCGCAGCGGCAAGAGCGCGCTGGCCGAGACCCTGGTCACGGCAAAGGCCCGGGGGCCTGTCTGGTATCTGGCCACGGCCCGGCCCCTGGGGGACGACCCAGCCATGGCCGAACGTATCCGACGCCACCGCAGCCGCCGTCCCGCCCACTGGCACACACTGGAATGCCCCCGGCATCCGGGCCGGGAGCTGGCGCCCCTGCTGGCCGCACAGACCGCGGATGCCCCTGAGCCCACCATCTTGCTGGACTGCGTGACCCTCTGGATGAGCAACATCCTGTTCGCGCTGGATGATCCGCAGGATGCGGCGGCCTTCGAGACCAGTCTCACGGAAGAAGTGGACGAGTTGCTGCACACCATGCGGGCCTTCCCCTGCCACTGGGTGCTGGTCTCCGGTGAAACCGGCCTTGGCGGCATACAGGCGGAACGTCTGGCCCGCGTTTTCGACGATGGCCTGGGCCTGGCCAACCAGATGCTGGCCGCACAGGCCCGGGAGGCATTCCTTGTGGTGGCCGGACGCTGCCTGCGGCTGGAAAAGCTGACCTTTTGAGCCCCGCCTTTCCGGGAGCCTGCACGCTGTCGTGCACAAAGCCGCTCCCGCTCCGTACACCAAAACAGAAGACGCGCCTTTCCTCCACGGGAAGAGCGCGTCTTGTTGTTTCCATGCTGCCGGCAACAGGCAAACACCCGTCGTCTTCTGTTTCCATGAAACACAAAGGAAATAAAAAAAGCCGGGGCAAGGCTGCTGCCTGCCACCGGTTGTCATCCCTGACCGGCACAAAAACTGGCCGGCCCAGAAACAGGAAAAGGCTGGTATTTCTACCAGCCTTACTTTCCATTGGTGCCGAAGGGGAGAGTCGAACTCCCACTCCGTTGCCAGAACTAGACCCTGAACCTAGCGTGTCTACCAATTCCACCACTTCGGCGCGGAAATGTATGTAGCGGATTTGCCCCTGCCTGGCAAGTGTTTTTTGCAAAAAAATTTCCGGCCCGCCATTTTTCGCCCGGGGCCTGCCCGGCAGGCCCCGGCCGCCTTGCCTTGCGCCTGTCCATGCGCTACACAGCAAGGCACACTCTTAATGCAAGGATACGCCTCATGCAGGACAATTTTTCCCATCTGGACAAGGACGGCAACATCACCATGGTGGACGTGGGCGCCAAGCCCGACACCCAGCGTGTGGCCATTGCCGAAGCCATCGTGGAGCTTTCGCCCAATACCCTGAAACTGCTCAAGGAATGCGCCCTGCCCAAGGGCGACGTGCTGACCTGCGCCAAGGTGGGCGGCATCATGGCCGCCAAGCGCACCTCGGAACTGATCCCGCTCTGCCATCCCCTGAACCTGAACCTCGTGGACGTGCGCTTTGAGGTGCGCGACACCCCGCCCAGCGTGCGCATCGAGGCCGAGACCCGCACCACCGGCCCCACGGGCGTGGAGATGGAAGCCATCATCGCCGCCCAAACCGCCGCTGCCGTCATCTATGACATGTGCAAGGCCGTGCAGCGAGATATCGTCATCAGCCGCGTCCGTCTGCTGTTCAAGGACGGCGGCCGCAGCGGCGCCTTCCACGCCAAGCCCCTGGACTAAGACGGATGCAGTTCCCTGCCATCGATCCCGTGGCCTTCAGCATCGGCTCCCTGCAGCTGCGCTGGTACGGCCTCATGTATTTGCTGGCCTTTTTCGTGGGCTGGGGCCTGGCCCGCTGGCGGGCCTCCCGTCCCGGTTCCGGCTGGAAGACCGTGGATGTGGACGACCTGCTGACCTTCGTCATGCTGGGCGTCATCCTGGGCGCGCGCCTGGGCTATGTGCTCTTCTACGACCTGCCCGCCTACATCGACGACCCCGGCGAGATCCTGCGCATCTGGAACGGCGGCATGTCCTTCCACGGCGGCCTGCTGGGCGTGCTCTGCGCCTTCTGGTATTTCGCGCGCACCCGCAAGAAGTCCTTCCTCGAGGTCTCGGACTTCATCGCGCCGCTGGTGCCGCAGGGCCTGTTCTGGGGCCGTATGGGCAACTTCATCAACGGCGAGCTCTGGGGCAAGGTCAGCGACGTGCCCTGGGCCATGGTCTTCCCCACCGGCGGGCCCTGGCCGCGCCACCCCTCGCAGCTCTATGAAGGCCTGCTGGAAGGGCTGGTGCTGTTCGTGGTGCTCTGGATATTCTCCGCCCGGCCGCGCAAGGCGGGCGCTGTTTCCGGCCTTTTCGCCCTGCTCTACGCCGTGTTCCGCTTTGGCGTGGAATTCGTGCGCGTGCCCGATGCCCAGCTGGGCTACCTGGCCTTCGGCTGGCTGACCATGGGCCAGCTGCTCTGCCTGCCGCTCATGGCCGCGGGCCTGTGGCTGCTGTGCCGCACCCCTCGGGAACAGGCCGCCGTGGAGCCTGCAGCGGCTCCCCGCAAGGGCAAGAGCGCACGAAAGCGTTGACAGACCTTGTCTCTTCTGTGTAGATATTCGCCGCTTATCTGAATTTTTTTGGAGGAAATATGGCTAAAGAAGGTTCCATTGAAGTTGACGGCGTGGTGCAGGAAGCCCTGCCCAATGCCATGTTCCGTGTGGAGCTGGAAAACGGCCACGAAGTGCTGGCGCACATTTCCGGCAAGATGCGCAAGTTCTACATCCGCATCCTGCCCGGCGACCGCGTGAAGGTGGAGCTCTCTCCCTACGACCTGACCCGCGGCCGCATCACCTACCGCATGAAGTAGCCCGCACCCGCCCCGCCTTTTCAGCGCACCCCTGACTGTACTGACAGAGGTGCGCTTTTGTTGCGTCCTGTGGATGGCGGAGAAATATCACCGTCCCTTCCCGCAGCCGCACAGCCCCGCCCAAGCAAACATGGGATATGGGAGCTCAGGAAAAATCTTCCTCCCCTTTCCCTGCAACAAATACGAAAAAAGGACGCCGCAGCGTCCTTTTTTTGTTTCCTCCAAGAGTACAGCCTCCCCTATCCGGCCTGAGACGGGCCTGCCTTTTTCCCCTCACCCTCCCGCATCAAACACGCGGAGTGACAGGAAGGCGTAAAAGGAAGGGGCTTTTTTTTGCGCTGCCCGGCCACTGAAAGCAGTTCCTCCGGACCGATACCCGTCCGCCGAAGACCGCCGCGGGCATCGGAGCAGCGCGTGAAGGCTTCTTTTCCCTCTTGCTAGACCCAGCCCAGGGCCCGCAGCACCAGCATGCAGCACATGGCCATGAGACCGGCCAGGATATCGTCCAGCATGATGCCCCAGCCTGCGGGCAGCCAGTTTTCCGAGGCGTGCACGGGCCAGGGCTTCCAGATGTCGAACAGACGGAACAGGGCAAAGGCCCAGACCAGACCGGGCCACGACCACTGGCCCGCGCCCAGGGGCAGCAGGGCGATCCAGACGCCTACGAGCTCGTCGATGACCACTTCCCCGGGGTCGGTGCGCCCCAGCAGGATCTCGGCCCGGGTGGCGGCCAGACCACCGGTCACGACGATCACGGCCAAAAAAAGCAGACGGCCCCAGAGCGGCAGGGGCAGAAAAAGCAGCGGCGCCAGCAGGGCGGCCAGGGCCGAACCGGCCGTGCCCGGTGCCTTGGGCGAAAGCCCGGCGATGCCCAGACGGCAATAGGCCAGGATGCAGGTATTCCAGAATGACATATATCTCCTCCACGGCTCCACCATACAGGGACACTGGGACAGCTGGCCTTACGGCGGCCTCCACGGCACGGCGAATGCCTCACAGATGCCGCCGTCCACGGCCATGGACGATAGCGGACTGAGCCACAACGAACTCCCGAGCGGACACCTTACCTCGGCACCGGCACGGCGGTCTGTCGCGAACGGGATACCGTGCGGGCGACGCGCCCCAAGGCATCCTTTTGCGGCTGTTCCTTCGCAGCTGCCTGACAGTCCGTGACGGCCTCGGCACGTGTCCCGATGAGCCTCCCTGCCTTCCCCCCCCGACAGGAGCGGAGCGTGCGGCTCGGCCCGAACAAAGCACTGCCGTACGAAAACGCGCCCCCCTGCCGGGCCTCCCCTGTGACGGCGGAGCCTCGGGCAGTGTAGCGGCTCGGCCCCCGTCTGGCAACGCCCGCCCCTTGACGCCGCAGGAGCTGCCAGCTACAAAGGAGCCCACGCCCGGATGGTGGAATTGGTAGACACAAGGGACTTAAAATCCCTCGGCCACCGGCTGTGCCGGTTCAAGCCCGGCTCCGGGTACCAGAACCCAAAAAGCCGTCGCAGACAGGTCTGCGGCGGCTTTTCCTTTTTCTCAAGCCCCCCATCCACCGGCGGGACAAGTCCACAGCCGGGAAGGGGAAGCCAGGCCGGCCCGGCCGTCTTTCCCGGGGGATCGTCCAGGCCAGAGCGGGCCCGGCATCAATAAGAGATGGCCTCGAAAACGCCCTCCACCCGGCAGGTGCCGCCATGCAGATGCAAGATGCCGGAAAGGCTGTCCTGCATCTCCAGTACGGCCTCGTCCCGCAGGGCCAGCGTGGAGCAACGTGACGTGAAGAGCAGCGCCTCGGAGCCCGCCAGGCGGTAGATGCCCTCTTCCTCACGGGTGACGGTGACCTTATGGGTCCCCCTCCGCAGGCGCTTGCGGACATAGACCGTGTCCACGTTGCAACGCGTGCCGTCCATGAACACCAGTTCGCCGAAGCTGTCCGAGCGCAGCAGGGCTCTTTCCTGAAACGCCCGAACGGAACAGAATTTCGTTTTGATGAGGATATCCCGGTCGAACGCGGCGTAGAAATCGTCGGCAGTCCGGGTGACGGTGAGGGGATGCTGCCCGGCCGGGCAGGCAACAGCGGTCAGAAGCAGGAAGATCAGGGCCAAAAGGGTCCGTGGCATATCGTCTCCAGTAAGATGTTCCGGCGCCGCGGCATCTTCCCGCCCCCTTCCGGGACCTTTTCCATGCCGCCGGGGAACGGGGCAACGCCCGCTCTCCATCAGAACAACGGACACGAAGGAAAAATGCATCAGAAGCATGGCGGGGCCGCCCCACAGGCAGCGCCTTTCCTGCGCTGAGTACGAGAAGCGTGGCGCAATGTCCAGCGCCCGGCACAGGCTCTGCCCTCTGCCTGCCGGAGAGCCCGCCCCATATCCGACCAGGCATCCCGATCCCCTCCCGCATCACTGCCGGTCACAGAAAGGGCTGCCGTCGCCATCCCTCTTTCCGCAAGCCCGTCCTCTTGCCGCAGCCATCTCGCATCTCTGGACGAGGCGCTGCCCCCAGATACAAAAGCCTGCCGCCCTTCTCTTCCGGTTTTGCTGAAAGCCTTCTGCGCCATGCCTCCCGCACCAGAGCGCCCTGCCTGTTCCCCAGGGATGGCCGCCACATGCCGTCTGCGGACGCCCCTCCGGCTCGACCTTTGCGTCCCCCCGCGCTATACTGGCAGAGTGTCCGCGCAGTCTGCGGACGTTCCCTTCCTCTTCCGACCCGGGAGGTCTTTTATGGACGCCCTGCAATGTATCCTCACCCGCCGTTCCTGCCGTTCCTATGAGGACCGGCCCATCCCCAAAAAAGAGATTCTGGAGCTGCTGACCGTCGGCACCAAAGCCGCCACCGGTTCCGGCATGCAGCCCTGGGGTTTCGTGACCCTGGAGGGACGGGAAAAGATCGCCGCCCTTTCCGACGAGATCAAAGCCTGGCTCAAAGAGAATTTTGCCGACTTCCCCTGGCTGGCCCAGTACAGGGAATGGCTGGACAACCCCAATTACAACATATTCTATGACGCCAACAACGTCATCTGCGTCTACGGGGACACGGCCTCGCACTGGTACGTGTATGACGGCACCCTGTGCACGGCCAACATCATGCTGGCCGCCCACGCCAAGGGCATCGGCTCCTGCTGGATCGGTTTTGCCCAGGACTTCATGGACCGTCCGGAGATCAAGGCCCGCTACAAGGTGCCGGAGCAGTGCCGCTTCGTCAGCGCCCTGAGCCTGGGGTACGCCAAGGGACATCTGCCCGAAGCCCAGCGCAAGGAGCCGGTCATCTTCAACGGCTAGATCCCCGGGATGGCGGACCGCCGGAGTAGACCGTCTGCAGGATGGCCTCCGCGCCGTGACGGCGGCAACGCCGAAGCATCACCATGCCACGGGCCATCATCTTGCCGGGCGGCCCCGGCGCGACCGGCAGACATCAGAACGTGAAAAGGCGGATCCTCTGATCCGCCTTTTTTATCGTATGCCGGGGCAGGAGCGCTGCTCTTTTAAGGCAGCGCTCCGCCAGCCTATTAATGGGGAAAACCTGCTCTAGGCCTTTTCCGCCGCAGGACGCCCCTTGCGGCGCAGGGCCTGCCAGCCTTCGTGCACCAGCACCAGCGACAACGCCAACAACAGCACGGCGATGACCAGTTGCAGGGCCGCCACGGCACCGCCCGTCCCGGCCAGCAGGGCACGGCCCTGGGCCACGATGCCCAGCACCAGGGCGGAGAGCGTCACCAGCAGCATGAAGAGCATGGGCAGCAGGAACATGCCGTTGCGGCGGGCAAGGTTCTGGAGCCAGCAGGCCACGGCCAGCAGGGCCAGCGCGGCCAGCAGCTGGTTGGCCGCACCGAACAGGGGCCAGATCTTGGCATAACCGCCAAAGCCCAGGCTCATGCCCAGGCCCACGGTCACCAGCGTGGCCACATATTTGTTGACCAGCACGGCCCGCCAGCCGCGCACGTCCTTCACGCTCTGGCCCGGGGCCAGCCACAGTTCCTGGAACATGTAGCGCCCCAGACGGGTGGCCGTATCCAGCGAGGTCAGGCAGAAGGTGGACACCGCCAGGATGATGAGGCCGTAGGTGACGCCGCGGGCACTCTCGCTGCCCAGCCCCACACGGGCCAGCATCTGCGACAGGCCGTCGGCCAGCACCTGGGTGGGCGTCTGGCTGGTGAAGGCATGGCCGTTTTGGGTGAAGATGTAGCCCACGGCGATGAGCGAGGCGATGCCCAGCGCGCTTTCGATGAGCATGGAACCAAAGCCCACCAGGCGGGCGTCACGCTCGCTGCTCAGCTGTTTGGACGTGGTGCCCGAGGCCACCAGCGAATGGAAGCCCGAGATGGCCCCGCAGGCCACGGTCACGAACAGGGCCGGGAAGAGATACTGGCCGTTGACCTCGAAGGAGGTGAAGGCGGGCAGCTCGATGACCGGATGCGCGGCCACGATGCCCACCACGGCGGCCAGCATCATGGCGTAGAGCAGGAAGGAGCTGAGGTAGTCGCGGGGCTGGAGCAGGATCCAGACGGGCGTCACCGAGGCCACGAGGATGTACAGGCCCAGCAGCCACATCCAGGTGTCGTAGCCCGCGTAGAGGGGAAAGCGCAGCCCCAGGGCGATGACGCCCACGATGCCCGCCACGCCCAGCAGGGTGGCCCTGCCCAGGGGCATCTCGAAACGGTAGACCAGCAGGCCGAAGATCACGGCCAGCACGATGAACAGCAGGGAGATGGTGGCCGTGGAGCCGTTGACGTGGTTGTGGACCAGCGCGCCCGAGGCATCGGTCATGAAGCCGTTGAAGGTGCCCGCCACGATGGAGGCGAAGGCCCCCACCACCAGCACCAGGGTCAGGAAGGAAAAGATGACGAACAGACGCTTGGCCCGCAGGCCGATGCTGCCGGCGATGACTTCGCCGATGGAGCGGCCCTTGTTGCGCAGGGAGGCGAACAGGGAGCCGAAGTCATGCACGCCGCCGAAGAAGATGCCGCCGACGACCACCCAGATGAAACAGGGCAGCCAGCCGAAGACGGCGGCCTGGATGGGGCCGTTGATGGGCCCGGCCCCGGCGATGGACGAAAAATGGTGGCCCAGCACCACCGGAGCTTTGGAAGGCATGTAGTCCACGCCGTCGCGGAACTGGTGGGCCGGTGTGGGCCGGGAGGGATCGACGCCCCAGACCTTTTCCAGCCAGGCGCCGTAAACGAAATAGCCCAGCCCCAGCAGGGCCAGGCCGCCAAGGAGCAGATACAGGGAATTCATGATGCACGCTCTTGAGGAAAATGGGACGGGAACGCCCTGCGCACCAGCGGCAGCAGGGTGGCCCGGGCTGCCTTGTTGCAGACGCAGGCGGCATCGGGGGGGACGGTGTCGCGCCACGGCGCGGAAGGCAGGGTGAGGGCCAGCGCGCGCAGGCGCATCCAGCCGCGCAGGCCCAGCCAGAAACTCTTGCAGACACGGCAGCGCTCCACGGCGGCCGCCGCATCCTGATGCCATG
Organism: Desulfovibrio sp. SGI.133; assembly: GCF_050313955.1. Classification (NCBI taxonomy): domain Bacteria; kingdom Pseudomonadati; phylum Thermodesulfobacteriota; class Desulfovibrionia; order Desulfovibrionales; family Desulfovibrionaceae; genus Desulfovibrio; species Desulfovibrio sp. SGI.133. The sequence continues at coordinate 54,175 of NZ_JBNPMK010000004.1, forward strand.
ACCGGCAAAGGATGATGACGCTCACATACGAGGCCATATGTTCGTCGTGGGGCCGGATGCGCTCCTGCCCCCAGGCCAGGGCTCCGTCACGGATGCGCTCCCAGGCGGCCATATCCAGCCGGGGCAGAGAGTGGACCTGCACGTATTCATGCGTCTCCGCCGCCCAGAGCGTGGCCTTGCGGTGCAGCACATAGGCCTCGTCACGACGGTGGAAGGCGCAAGTGGCGCGCAGGCTGCCGGGCCCGTCCTGCCGCTCCACATCGAAGCTCGCGGCGGTCAGGGTCGCCAGCAGGGCGTCCAGCTGTCCGTCCGGGGCGCTCTCCTCTCCGGCGGGGCGGGACTGGTCCGTGCGGGCTCCCGCATCTGAAGGGGCATCCTTCTCCATGGCAAAAACTCCCGTCTCCCGGCCGTCCGCTGCCTGTGCCGGACAGGCAACGCGCCGGGGACGCCGGGGACGGCCGCCCTGCCGGGCACCTCCCCGCCAACGGTATCAGGCCCTGTCCAGGGGCCAGGGTTCCACTGAAAAATCCAGGCTCTCGGCCATCTCGGCCAGGGCCCGGCGCAGGGCCTCTTCCCGGTGCGGCGAAAAGACCAGCTTGAGCAGGGCCGTGCGCGGCTCCAGCACGGTGAAGTAGGCCGTGTTGTCATAGCCTTCCAGCAAAAAGCGGAACAGGGCCGTATCCTCCGCGGCCAGACGCACCAGCAGCCGGGCACTGCGGGCCGGGGGCGGCAGGGGCGGCGCGGGCTTGCGCGGTTTGCGCAGGGCCGGGGGCAGATGGGCCTCCCGCAGGTGGAAGGGACAGTGCGGCCGGGACTCGTGTGCCATCAGTACCACCCCAGGTAGCGCATCAGGGCCACGAAGCCCATGGAAAAGGCGATGGTGCCGAAAAAGCTCTTGCTCCACCAGGCCACCAGCAGGGCCGGGATGGCCGTCATCAGGAAGAGGTTGTGCTGCGTGGGCATGAACTCTCCCTGATAGATGAAGACGTCCGGGCCCAGCAGGGCCGCCATGACCGCCACGGGCACGAAGGAGAGCCAGTGGCGCAGCAGGTCGGGCAGGCTCTCGGCATGCAGATACATGACCGGCCCCACACGGGGGATGACCGTCACCAGCATGCAACCCACCAGGCAAAAAAGCAGTTCCGCGTGCTGCTGTATCCAGATCATGCCGCGTCCTCCTCTTTCTTTTCCGGCAGGGCGCTCTTGTTGCGGTGCAGCAGGACCACGCCCAGCGTGGCGCCCAGCACCGTGGCCACCACCACGTTCCACTGGCCCATGCCGGCCAGCTTCAGGCTCAGGGAAAGGATGGCCGTCACGATGGCCACCAGCACATGCAGGCGGCTGACGCACTGCGGCACCAGCAGGGCCAGGAACATGGCCGTAAGGGCATAGTCCAGGCCCAGGGGCTTCACGTCATGGACGAGGCCGCCGCAGAACACGCCGATGACCGTCCCCAGCACCCACGAGGCATGGGCCGTGAGGTTGCAGGTAAAGAGCGTGGCCGTGCACAGCTTCCAGCCGCGCTGGAAGGCCGTGATATGCACGCCGAAGGTCTCGTCCGTCATCTCGCAGCCGAACAGGAAACGCTGCCAGCGCTTGAGCGGCGCCAGCGGCTCGGCCATGGCGGCGGACATGAGCAGATGGCGCAGGTTGACCACGAAGACCGCCACGATGACGGACATGGCCCCCACACCGGCCCCCCACAACCCGGCGCAGACGAACTGCCCGGAACCGGCGAAATGGAACACCGACATGGCCACCACCAGAGCGGGCGGGATGTTGCTCTTGACGGCCAGCACACCAAAGGCGAACGCCACCGGCACATAGCCCAGCACGATGGGCAGGGCCCGGCGCACGCCATCCATATAGGGAGATGCCACAGCAGCCTCCTCTCCTGAAAATGAAAGGGATTTCCTAGCCCTTTTCCTCCCCCTTTGGCAAGGGTCCCCGGCATGAAAGAAGGCCCCGCCCGGCCAGCGCTCCGGCACACGTACCGGCCGGAGACCGGGGCAGCGCCTCCCCCGGCCCGTCACCGTCGCCCTCCTTTTTGCGGACGGATCCCGTCATGCCGCCCTGCGCCCCCTGCTCTTGCCAAAGCGGGAGTTTTTCGGAACAATTTTTGTTTTCCAACCTTCAGTCTTTTCCCGAGGCCGCATGTCCGCCCTGTCGTTCTTCGCTCCTCGCTCCCTGCCGCCGGATCTGGCGGCCAAGACACGTTCCCTGACCTGTCTTTCCCTGCTCTGCTTCGCCCTGGCAGACGTCCGTGACGGTCTGGGGCCCTTTCTGGGCATCTTCCTGCAAAGCCACGGCTGGACGCCGGACAGCATCGGCTACGTCATGACCATCGGCGGTCTGGCGGGCATGGCCGTCACCGCGCCCCTGGGCGCCCTGGCCGACGCCACCCGCCGCAAGCGCCTGCTGCTGGCCCTGGCATCGCTGGGCATCGTGGCCGCCCTGGCCCTGATCTTCCTTTGCCAGCATCCTTTGCTGGTGGGCGGTGCCCAGATCGTCCAGGCCGTCTGCGCGGCCGCCATGGCCCCCACCATCAGCGGCCTGACCCTGGGGCTGGCGGGCCAGTCCCACCTGCCCGCCCAGCTGGGACGCAACGAGGCCTGGAACCACGCGGGCAACGGCCTTTCCGCCATGCTGGGCGGGGCCATCGGCTACTGGTACGGAGTACCCGGCGTCTTCGTGGTCATGAGCGGCATGCTGCTCCTCAGCCTCTATGCCCTGCACGGCATCGCGCCCCGCGACATCGACCATGCCCAGGCGCGGGGGCTCGCCCCTGAAGCGGAACACGCCACGCCCGCACAGCGCGCGGCCCTCTGGCACGGCCCCGCGGCCCTGCCCGTGCTCTGCGTGGGGCTGGTCATGCTCTTTTTCCATCTGGGCAACGCCCACATGCTGCCCCTGCTGGGCCAGTCCGCCGTGGCCCGCTTTGCCATCAACGGCGCGGCCTATACCGCCGCCACCGTGGTCATCGCCCAGGGCACCATGATCCTCGTGGCCCTCTGGGCCGCCCGTCTGGCCCGCAGGCGCGGCTACGGCATCCTGCTCTGGTGCGCGCTGCTGGCCCTGCCCCTGCGCGGCTGCATCGCGGGCTTCTGGCACAGCCCGTGGAGCATCATCCCCGTCCAGATGCTGGACGGCGTGGGTGCGGGCATCCTGGGCGTGGTCACGCCCGGCCTTGCCGCCCGGCTGCTCAACGGCACCGGCCACGTCAACCTGGGCCTGGGCGTCATCATGACCCTGCAGGGCATCGGCGCTTCGTGCAGCGCTTCCTACGGCGGGCTGGTGGCCCATCTGCTGGGCTACGGCCCCGCCTTCCTGGCCCTGGCGGCCGCCCCCTGCGTGGCCCTGGGCATCCTGCTGGCGGGCGTACGCCGGCTGCCGCGCCTGCACCACGCCCTGCAACCCCTGGAGGACAGCTAGCCCCGCGGCCCTCCCGGCGATGCATGTCGAGAGGAAAAGACAATGACACCTTTGCAGCAAACATGTTACTCACCACATGTTGCTACAGGCCGCAGGCGATGCTATACAGCCATCCTTCACAAGCGGTTGCGCGGAACACATCATGCATGACAAGGAGGTCACACCATGAAAAAAGCTCTTGGTCCCGTCACCCTGGCCTACCCCATGCCGGCCTTTCTGGTGGCCGCCTATGATGAAGAAGGCAAAGCCAATATCATGACCGCCGCCTGGGGCGGCATCTGCTGCTCCAACCCGCCCTGCATCGCCGTTTCCGTGCGGCCCGAACGCTGGACGCACAAGGCCATCGTGGCGCGCAAGGCGTTCACGGTCTGCGTGCCCTCGGCGGCCCAGGCCGCCATGGTGGACTTTGCGGGCATGGTCTCCGGTGCCAAGGAGGACAAATTCTCCGCCACCGGCCTGACCGCCGTGCGCAGCAAGGTGGTGGATGCCCCCTATGTGGACGAATGCCCGCTGGTGCTGGAGTGCGAACTGCAGGCCACGCTGGAACTGGGCAGCCATACCCAGTTCGTGGGCCGCATCCTCAACGTGGGCATCGAGACCGACTGCCTCAACGAAAACGGCCAGCCCGACATGTACCGCATCGATCCCCTGCTCTACGACGGCGGCCAGAAGCAGTACTGCCGCGTGGGCGAGCCGCTGGGCAAAGCCTTTTCCCTGGGCCGCCAGTACGGCCTGTAACATCCGAATGTCCGCGCCGTCCTCCGGGGCGGCGCTCAACACCTCTACGCTGGAGAACAGACGACAATGAGCGCTTCCAAAGTCTATTTCACCGACATGCGCTGCCCCGTGGGCACCGGCCTGCTGGACAAGCTGAAAAAACTGATCGAAAAGGCCGGCATCGACAGCATCGACATGGACAGCAAGTTCGTGGCCATCAAGATCCATTTCGGTGAGCCGGGCAACCTGTCCTTCCTGCGTCCCAACTTTGCCAAGGTGGTGGCCGACAAGGTGACTTCCCTTGGCGGGCGCCCCTTCCTGACCGACTGCAACACCCTGTATGTGGGCCGCCGCAAGCACGCCCTGGAACACCTGGCCGCCGCGCAGGAAAACGGCTTCTCGCCCCTGAGCACCGGCTGCCAGATGATCATTGCCGACGGCCTCAAGGGCACCGACGAGATGGAAGTGCCCCTGGAAGGCTGTGATCACTTCCAGAGCGCCTTCATCGGCCGCGCCATCATGGACGCCGACATCTTCATCAGCCTGACCCACTTCAAGGGCCACGAGCTGACCGGCTTCGGCGGCGCCATCAAGAACATCGGCATGGGCTGCGGCAGCCGTGCGGGCAAGATGGCCATGCACAGCATCGGCAAGCCCAGCATCGACGCCGAAAAGTGCCGCGGCTGCAAGACCTGTACGCACTACTGCGCCCAGTCGGCCATCAGCATCGGCGAAGACCACAAGGCCCGCATCGACCATGACCTGTGCGCCGGCTGCGGCCGCTGCATCGGCGTGTGCAACTTCGACGCCATCAGCAACGCCTTCGACGCCGAGAGCACCATCCTCAACGAACGCATGGCTGAATACACCAAGGCCGTCATCCAGAACCGCCCGCACTTCCATGTGAGCATCGTCAACCAGGTCTCGCCCTACTGCGACTGCCACGCCGAAAACGACGCCGCCGTGGTGCCCGACATCGGCATGTTCGCCAGCTTCGACCCCGTGGCCCTGGACCACGCCTGTATCGACGCGGTCAACGCCGCGCCCGCCATCAGCACCAGCGTGCTGGGCCAGTGCGCCCACGAGCACAACGACCACTTCACCGACATCCATCCCAGGACCAACTGGCGCAGCCAGATCGAGCATGCCCAGAAGATCGGCATCGGCAACGTGGATTACGAGCTGGTGACCGTGAAGTAGGGACGGCCCCCTGCCCCGCACCCGGGGACAGTTCATGCACAACAAAAAAACGGCGTCTTTCGACGCCGTTTTTTGTTGGCCTTCCGTCCGGCCGCCGTCCGTCCCCGCAAGGGACGTCTCAGCGGTAGAGCAGTTTTTTCCAGAAGAATTTGATGTTGCCGTCGGCACTGGGGGCGGGCTCCCAGCGCAGAATGGTGTCCGCCATCTTTTCCAGCCCCCGGCAGACCTGGCTTTCCGGCAGGCAGCGGCAGAAAGGCTGCTGGCGCACCACGGCCTCGTGCACGCCGGGGTCGCGGGGCAGCACACCGGCCAGATCCAGCGAGACCCCGCCCAGGAAGTGGTCGCAGACGTCCGTGAGCCGCACGAACATCTCACGGGCGCTCTTCATGTCCTGCGCCATGTTCACGCAGACCTGGAAGCGGTCCACGCCGTGCTGCGTCTTCAGCACCTTAATCAGGGCATAGGCGTCCGTCAGCGAGGTGGGCTCGGGGGTCAGGACGAGGAGCCGTTCCTGCGCCGCCACATTGAAATAGAGCACGCTGTCGTTGATGCCCGCGCCCGTGTCCACGATGAGGAAATCCAGATCGTCCTCCAGCTCGTCCATGGCATCCAGCAGCTCCAGCTTCTGCCCCGAATTGAGCGCCAGCATCTCGCTGACACCCGACGAGGCGGGCAGGATGGAGAAGCCGTATTCCGTGGGCAGCAGGATGTCCCGCAAGGACGCCCCCTCATGGAACAGGTGGAAGATGTTCTTTTCGGGATGCAGGCCCAGCAGCACGTCCACATTGGCCAGCCCCAGGTCCGCGTCCAGAAGCAGCACGCGCTTGCCGCGCGCCGCCAGGGTCAGGGCCAGATTGACCGAGATATTGGTCTTGCCCACGCCCCCCTTGCCCGAGGTGACGGAAAATACCAGAGGATAACTGCTGTTCATGCGCGCTCCAGATGTCAGGTCTTGCCCTGACAGAGTACGATATCTGCCTGTCCCGTCAAGAGCATGGGGAGGGCCGGCCCGTGAGCAGGCCTGCAGGAAAGCGGGCGTGCCCCAGACCCGGTAGCGGAAAAGATCCGCACTACCGGCAAAGGGCATCAGGGAAGTTAGGGATTGCCGCAGGCCAGGAACTCTCTCATCCGCCTCTCCGGATGCCCCGGATCCCGGGACATCCAGCATACGACTCTATAACGGACAGAAAAGACACCGAAAGAAAAGCGATATGGATGCCGTCCCTGTTATCCCTGCAGCAACGGCCGCATAACAGAGATCTTCTGCCTAGCTCCTGTCCGCCTTGCAGCTTTCCTGCAGACGATTACAGCGCATGCCATGACGGGAAACAGTCAGTGCAGCCGTTGTATCTTCTCCTGCTGCATAGGCATTCCCCCTGGCCATCTCCTGAGACTGTTCCAGTCGGGCAAGCCGTTCGCCAAGATCGGCATTTTTTTGCCATAACAGCCTGTTTTCCCTGTTCAGATCCCGGCGCTCCGCTTCCAGCTGGTCCAGGCGCTCCCGCAACCAGCGGCAATGAGCCCGCAAGGCGTTGTTCTCTGCCTTGCAATCCTGGCCGGGCGCCATCTGGCAGGCCAATTCTTCGACCGCCGGAATTCTGTCCTCCAGAAACTCCGCTCCATTTTCCTGCAGCCTGTCCTCCCCGGTGTCGTCCCGGGCCTGCATGTCCCCCACTCCCGACATCAGCCAGGAGACATTGATCCGGCATTTATTACAAATGGTTAAGATCACATCAGCATTGGGACAATTTTCCCCACGTTCATAACCGCCGAGAGCGCCCTTGCTGATGCCCAGCAGGCCGGCAAAAGCCTCCTGGGACATTCTGCCCCGTACATGACGGATGCGTTCTCCAAGTTTCTGCATATGTTTTCATCCTTGACCCACCCAAAAAAGAATAGAAAATCAGCTGTTAACAAAAAAATAGATATTAAAGAACATTTTTTTGTTTACTCGACCTGAATTCTGTTCTAACAAAAGAGTGTGGGCGATATTTTGTTCCATTCTCCATCATCATTAAGAACATCATATCCGCCCACATTTGCGAACGCAATGCTGTTATGGGCAGTCCACGTGCAATGTATTGTATTCATTATCATTACTTGCAGCGGTTCTTTGTCTCGCGCCCTGACAGCCTGCCTGTACACCTGACGCCCGTTGTTGGCCGGACGTCGCAAATTCGGGAGATGCTGTTATGCAACTTACCAAGGGAGCCATCGGGAACCTCATCAACCGGTACAAGGCGGTGCTCAAAAAGTGCCACCTGATGAACACTTTCGGCAGCCTGGCTGTGGCCGGTATGCTGGTCATGGGCGGTGCGGCGGCCGCGGGGGCGGCTATCCAGCATACTTCAGGCGTTCATGATTATCTTGGAGAGAATATTTCATATACTGCGAGTGGTGATGCTATTACTGCGAATGGTACAGATACGCGTAATAATCCACAAATTAATATAGGTAATAGTGACACACAAAGCATAGCTATTAATGCTGGTGGTGGTATATTTTCTTTAGAAAGTGGACATATTACCCTAACTTCAAAAGAAGTTACTCTTATAAGCACAGACACATCAGGGTCATATTCAGCTCTGTGGGCACAAAACAATTCAACAGATACTGATGGAATTCCTGTCGAACAACGCGCTAGCATAACAATAAATGCAGAAAATACTAATATCAAAGCAGAAAACAGCGCTATTGTTGCCATGTCTAATGGCATCATAGAAATTAATGGAAATCTTCATGTAGAAGCACAAAATGCTCTCCTTGCCAGAGGAGATGCTATTATTTCCCTTAATAAATCTGGAGAATCTACTGTTGGAATTGATGGAAATATCAATTTTAACTATGATGACCCAACATCTGGTACCGGTGTAAATGCAACAATAGATATTACTCTGAATGGTGCTGACTCCTACTGGAACGGTAACACGCTTATTTCCTGGAATGGCACGCCCAAGGATCCTTCGAAGCTTAAAGTTTCCGAAATGACGCTGACCGTCAAAGACGGAGCCACCTGGACGCCGACCGCAATTAGCGATTCAGGCAGTCAAAAATACACTGCCCTCAACAAACTCATGCTCGATGGCGGTATCGTGGATGTCACTAAGGGCGTCGCGATCACTATCGAAAATATCAACGGTAAGGGCGCCATTACCAACGCTGGCAGTGTGACCATCGAAAAGGGTACCATTGAAGGCCCCATCACGTTTGAAAAGGGTGCTGCCAAAGCTGACAACAATGACAAAATCGCCGGTGGTGCCATCTTCAACGACACTAACGCCAAGCTGGACGTCAAAAATGCCACCTTCACCGGCAATACCAGCTCGCTGAAGGGCGGCGCCATCTTCAACCGCGACGGCAACGTCACCATCACCAGCAGCACCTTCAGGGGCAACTCCGTGCCGACGAGCGCCGGCGGTGCCGTGCTGAACGAATCCGGTGATACCAGCAAACTCGGCACCATCACCATCAAGGGTTCCACCTTTGAAGGCAACAAGGCCGGTAACGGCGGCGCTGTGTGGAACGGCTCCGACGGCAAGGTCGAAATCGCCGACAGCACCTTCAAGGGCAACATGGCTCTGGCTGAGGGTGGCCTCGGACAGGGCGGCGCCATCACCAACGCCGACCAGATGACCATCACGGACGGCAGCTTCGCCAACAATACCGCGAACTACAGCGGTGGCGCCATCTACAATGGTGCTCATGCGGCGCCCGGACAAACCTCTCTGACGATCGACGGAACCACCTTCACCGGCAACTCCGTGACGGCCGACTTCAATGCGACTAAAAATGACAACATCGCCGGTGGTGCCATCTTCAACGACACTAACGCCAAGCTGGACGTCAAAAATGCCACCTTCACCGGCAATACCAGCTCGCTGAAGGGCGGCGCCATCTTCAACCGCGACGGCAACGTCACCATCACCAGCAGCACCTTCAGGGGCAACTCCGTGCCGACGAGCGCCGGCGGTGCCGTGCTGAACGAATCCGGTGATACCAGCAAACTCGGCACCATCACCATCACCGGTTCCACCTTCGAAGGCAACAAGGCCGGTAACGGCGGCGCTGTGTGGAACGGCTTTAACGGTACGGTCAATATCACCGGCAGCACCTTCAAGGGCAACACGGCTGTGGCCGGTATCGGACAGGGCGGCGCCATCACCAACGCCGACCAGATGACCATCACGGGTTCCACCTTCGAAGGCAACCAGGCCGGCAAGATCGGTGGCGCCATCTTCAATGCCGCCAGCGGCGAGCTGAACTTCAAGGGTACCAACACCTTCACCAACAACACCGCTGCCGGCAAGGCCAACGACATCTACAACGCCGGCACCATCACGGTGAAAGACGGCACCACCACGCTGAACAGCGGCCTGACGCAGGTTGGCGGTAACATCACCGTCAACGGCGGTACGCTGGACATGGCCAGCGGCAGCTCGCTTTCTTTTGATAAGGACAGCAAGCTGACCATCGACGGCGGCACCTTTGTGGCGGACTTTGGCCAGCTGCTTACGGACTATGCCACCACCAACAAGGATAACGGCATTACTGACGGCACCAGCATCATCGGTACCGCGGGCAATCTGAATCTGCGCCTGGATGGCGGGGACTATACGCTGGAGGACTATAACGCGGCCAAGGATGCTCTGCTGGAGCAGGGCGAAGAAAATGCGGCCCTGAACTTCCTCAATGCCACGCTTGACACGGAAGGCAAGGACCTGGTCGTGGGAGCGGACAAGGAGGAAACTGAAGTCACCATCACCATGACTCCCGTTGTTGTGGATGCAGGTGAGGCCCCCGTGGATGCTATTGCAGATGGCACGATCCCCTCTGTACCGAATCGAATCGTCTCGGTCGTCAAAGCCGATGACGCTACCAAGGAGCCCTTGAAGGCCGATACCATTACTGTCCAAGGCAGCGAGTTCACCGCCCAGGGTCTGCAGATTGATGATACCGAGAGTGCCGCAGCCGTCACTCTCGCTGTAACGGCCGGCTCCAACGTCACCCTGACCGGTGGCGAAGCTGGTTTCACCGGTGTCGTCAACGCCGAGAACGAAGCTGTGGCCACCAACGTGAAGGTTGAAGGCGACGCGACTCTGACCGTGGGCCTTGAGGGCAATGAAAAGGCCCAAAACCTTGTCCTGAACGCAGTTGAGGTGGCCGACGGTAGCTTCGAGGTGGCAGGCAATGGCCTGGATACCACGCAGGTCGCCGCCAACACGCTGGAAGTAGTGGATGCAAACGGTAGCGTCGCCGTGGACAGCGCCAGCCTGACTGTAGAAAATGCGGTCGTCGAGCATGGTCTGCTGAACATCACCAATGCTGTTGCTGATCTGGGTACGGTGAAGGCCACCGGCGGCGTGCTTTTCTTCGACCCGTCGTACGGCACAATCAAAAGCCTGGCCAACAATAAGCTTGGTTCCAAACTTCTGGTGAGCGACGGCTCCGTCGTCAATGTGGCCTTCAACCTGGAAGATTTGCAGGAGATGGCGCGGAAAGCTGGCTTCACGACTACCCCCATCGCGAGCGATAAATTCACGCTGGGAGCTGGCCAGTCCATGCTGGCCGTGGGACAACCCATTCAACTGATATCGGGTGGACAGATCGTCGTGGATGCCGGTGTCGATGCTTCCGGCAGCATCAACGGTACGCCTGTGAGTGATGGCGCCTACTTCGGTCGAGACTCCCTGCTGGTGGTCAACGGCAATACCATCAACGGCGCTACGGCGGCCATTGACCTTTCTGGTGCCACAACCAAGACCCTCAACGTCGAGAACGGCGCCAAGCTGCTCATCACTGACGCTGTTGCCGGGCAAAAGTATACGGTCATCAGCGGTGCAACCAATGCTGATGCAGCGACGGGTAACGCCTTCAACGGCGGTACCTATAACAGCGACAACTCCACCGGCTGGAAGGGCTCCAACCTGCTGACCAGCTCCGACATGCTCACCCTGACCTCCACAGACGGCACGGTCTTCATGGCAAAGAGCGAAGACGCCCATACCGTCTTCCCCAAGCTGAGTCATGAGCTGGCCACCGCGGTCAATACGCTGTACGGCCAGAAGCTCAACGACGTTGACGCCGACGCCATGGGCGTGCGCTTCCTGAGCCGCGCCACGGACAACCGCTTCCTCGGCTCTGACAAGGACGCCGCCGCTTCCACCATCGAAAGTGCGGCCCGCATCGCCTTTGCCGGTGCCGTGCCGCAGATGACCAAGATGGCTTCCGACGCGGGCAGCAATGCCGTTGTCAACCGTCTGGGCTTCGCCAATCCCGCTGACGGCGCGCAGGCCATGAACGCCGAAGGCAAGATCGTGGACCGCAACACCACCGGTTTTGCCCTGTGGATCGCTCCCCTGTGGCAGAGCCAGCACGGCTGGGGCATGGAAGCCGACAACCTCGATTACGGCTTCAACGGCAATCTGGGCGGCGTCTCCCTGGGTGCCGACTACACCTTCGAGAACGCCATCCGCGCCGGTATCACCTTCAACATCGGTGGCGGCTATGCCGAATCCAGCGGCGGCGACCTCAACAGCACTGAAAACCGCATGAGCTTCTGGGGCTTGGGCGCTTACGCCGGCTGGAACTACGAGAACTTCGGTCTCATGGCCGACGTCTCCTATACCAGCACCTGGAACGACCTCCAGCAGGACATGGACAGCCGTATGGGCATGGGCGATCTGGAAGCCGACGTGCAAGCCAGCGCCATCAGCGCCGGTCTGCGTGCCGAATACAAGCTGGAGACCAGTGTCCTCGACGTCATCCCGCATATCGGTGTGCGCTACATGAGCCTTAATACCTGGGGCTTCGATGCGGAAAGCAACGGCGGCACCGTGCTGGAAGGCGACGGCTTCCATCAGGATATCTGGACCTTCCCGGTGGGCCTGACCTTTACCAAGGACTTCACTCTGGACAGCGGCTGGTCCTTCAAGCCCAGCATCGACTTCAGCGTGATCCCGGCCGCCGGCGACATCAAGGCCAAGCAGGACGTGGCCTTCACCGGTCTGCCCGGTACCTACGAAGTGGAAACCCAGATGATGGACTACCTCACCTGGCAGGGTGGCGTTGGTCTGGAACTGGGTAACGACACCATGAGCTTCGGCGTCAACTACACCCTGCAGGCCGGTCAGCACACCACCGGCCACGGTGTGTTCGGCAGCTTCCGTTACGAGTTCTAAACATCCAGCCTGCGCGGCGGCCGTCGAGAGTCACGGCCGCCGCGCTTCAACAGGGCCGGTCTCCGCACCTTCCGGGGGACCGGCCCTGCTGGTTTTCGGTCCGCAATGGATCTTCCTCTTCGCTTTCCTCACAACATTTCCACCGGCAACTGATCCATCTTATGGAATACACAAGAGTTACCCAGGTGGATAGAAACACATTCCAAGGAAGAGAACCATGCCCCATCTTTCCCGTTTTTTATCCGGTCTTGCCCTCATGCTGACCCTGCCCTTGTCCGGCTGCCTGGACACCGGCCCTGACGTGGTCTGCGTGGACGTGGAGCGCGTCCTCAGCCAGTCCAAAGCCGCCCAGCAGGCCAACGAGCACCTGGGAAAAGTCCAGACCATCCTGCAGAACGGCCTGGCCGCCTATCAGGAAGAGCTGAAAAAAAGCCCTGAAGAAAAGCGCCAGCAGGAGCTGCGCCAGGGACTGACCCTGCTGCAGCGCCAGATGGCTCTGGAGCAGGCCGCCGCCCGCGACGTGGTCAGCAAGCATATGCTGGCCCAGATCGAAGCCTGGCGCGCCGACAAGGGCGACGTGGCCGTCATGGCCCGTCAGAACGTCCTTTCTGTTCCTGCTTCCATGGACATCACCGCCGAGATCATCAGCCGCATGGATGCCGGCAGCGTCCAATTTGCCGAACTGCCCAAGGTCAGCATCCGTACCCACGCTGACGGCCCCGAGGAGACGGCTCCGGCGGAAAAGGCAAAGCCCGCCCAAACCCCGAACAAGAAATAGGAGGAGACCATGCCCGCCCTGAAAAAGACGCCTGCCAACAGTCACGCTCCGGAACAGCAGCCCGAACAGCCGCAGATGCGTGTGGCCATGCTGCCCGCCCCCGGTATGGGCACCATCTATGCCAATGCCTTCCAGACCACCTTTGCCCGTGGCGAGATCCTGCTCACGGCCTGCGTGAGCCGCCAGGAAAACGACCAGCAGGGCCCGGTACTGGCCGTCCGGCCCCAGCAGGCCATCGGCATGAGCCCTGAGAGTGCCAAGCGCCTGGCTGCCGCCCTGGTACAGGCCATCCAGCAATACGAAGCCCAGTACGGCGAGATCAGCCTGTAACCCGCGCCTTCCGCATCTTTTTTGATACGCCGGATAGAAAACGCCTGTGGACAGTCCACAGGCGTTTTTTCGTGGACAGACGTTGCGACGGCCCGGCCTGATGCCCTACCTGTCCCGGTTTTCCCGGCCCTTTTGTATTGCCGCTCCAAGGCGCGCATGATATACTTCCGCGCACGCAGTCCAGCGCGACCGGGAAGATCACGCGCCGGCGGGGGATGCCGGTAAGCCGTATGCGGCGCTGCGCCTTCCAGACCTTCAAGACAGGAGCATGTTCATGGATCCGTTTGACGCGGGTTGGCTCTCTCTGCTGCCGCCCATCATCGCCATCACCCTGGCCCTGATCACCAAGGAAGTCATTTCCTCCCTCTTCCTTGGTATTCTCAGCGGCACCGTCATCTATTGCCTGGGCATGGGCACGGGCGACCTGATCATCAAGCCCGTGGAAATCGCCTTCAACACCATGGTGAGCAAGGTCGATTTCAACATCATCATCTTCTGTACCCTGCTGGGCGCGCTGGTGTTCACCATCTCGCGTGCCGGCGGTACCCGTGCCTACGGCAACTGGGCCACCAAGCGCATCAAGAGCAAACGCGTGGCCATGCTCTCCACCGGCGGCCTGGGCGCCTTCATCTTCATCGACGACTATTTCAACTGCCTCACCGTGGGCACGGTCATGCGCCCGGTGACGGACCGTTACAAGATCTCCCGCGCCAAGCTGGCCTACATCATCGACGCCACCGCCGCCCCCATCTGCATCATCGCGCCCATCTCCAGCTGGGCCGCCGCCGTGGGCAGCAACCTGAAAGCCACCGGCGCCTTTGAGAGCGACTTTGCCGCCTTCGTGGCCACCATCCCCTACAACTTCTACGCCCTGTTCTCCATCATCATGGTGGTCATGGTCTGCCTGGGCAACTTCGACTTCGGCCCCATGCGCAAGGCCGAACTGCGCGCCCAGCAGGGCGAACTGGGCAATGTGGATGCCGAACAGGCCGAGCTGGGCACCAGCGCCAAGGGCAGCCTCATCGACATGCTCCTGCCCATCGGCAGCCTGATCTTCTTCGCCGTGGTGGCCCTGCTCTACAGCGGCGGCTACTGGGGCAGCGATCCCGCCTACCACACCCTGGCGGCCGCCTTCGGTAACAGCAGCGCCTCCAAGGCCCTGGTCTGGGCCTCCTTCGGTGCCATCACCGTGGCCTTCTTCCTCTTCGTGCCGCGCGGCCTCATGAGCCTCAAGTCCTTCATGGACTGCGCCGGCGAAGGCATGAAGGCCATGATGCCCGCCAACACCATCCTGGTGCTGGCCTGGACCATCAGCGGCGTGTGCCGTGACCTGCTGCAGACCCCGCTCTTCGTCAAGACCATGGTGGCCGACGGCGGCATCTCCGGCGGTCTGCTGCCCGCCATCATCTTCGTGGTGGCCGGCTTCCTGAGCTTCTCCACCGGTACCGCCTGGGGTACCTTCGGTATCCTGATCCCCATCGTGGTGCCCGTTGCCCAGGCCGTTGATCCCAACCTGGTGCTGGTCTGCCTGTCCGCCACCCTGGCCGGCAGCGTGTTCGGCGACCACTGCTCTCCCATCTCCGACACCACCATTCTGTCCAGTGCCGGCGCCGGTTGCGCCCATCTGGAACACGTCTCCACACAAATGCTCTATGCCTGTGTGGTGGCGGCCAGCAGCACGGTGGGCTATGTGGTCTCCGGCCTCACCCACGGCAGCCTGTGGCCCGGCTTTGTCGCTGGTCTGGCCTTCATGGTGGTGACCATGCTGGTGCTGCGTCAGCGCAACAAGCAAAAGGATGAGGTCCAGGCCTAATCCGGGCTTTTCCCGATACTGACAAAAAAGGCGCTTCCCCGAAGGGAAGCGCCTTTTTTTCGTCATGCGAACGACCGTAAAAGACAGGGGATCAGGAAGCCGGGCCGCCATCCTCGTCCTTGTCGTGCCCCTTGCTGCCCTGCAGCTTGCGGAAGATGGTGCTGCGGTTGACCTGGAACAGCTCCGAGACCCGGCGCACGGAACCGTGCACCTCGATGGCCCGGCGCAAAAAGTCCCGCTCCATGTCGGCGATGATCTCACGCAGGGGCCGGGCCTGCATGAGCACGGCATCCAGATGCCCGCCGCTCTCGTCGTGCAGACCGCTGATGTTGGACGGCAGGTCGCGGGGCGAGATGCGGGGCCCCTGCCGGGTGATGACCAGGCTGTGGACCAGATTCTGCAATTCGCGCACATTGCCCGGCCAACGGTACTGGGCCAGCATGTCCAGCGTGATGTCCATGAAGGCCAGCTTCTTGCGGTACTTGGTGGTATACTGGCGCAGGAAGAGCTCCGCCAGTACGCGCACGTCCTCGGGCCGCTCGCGCAGGGGAGGAATGCGTACCGTGCCCACATTGAGACGGTAGAACAGGTCACGGCGAAAGGTACCGGCCTCCACGCATTCCTCAAGGTTGCGGTTGGTGGCGGCGATGATGCGCACGTCCACCTTGCGGGGCTGGGAGCTACCCACGCGCACGATCTCGTTGTCCTGCAGCACGCGCAGCAGGCGGGTCTGCATGGAAAGGGGCAGCTCGCCCACTTCATCAAGGAAGATGGTACTGCCGTCGGCGATTTCGAAATAGCCGGGCTTGCCCTTGCTGGAAGCACCGGTAAAGGCGCCGGGCACATAACCGAAGATTTCCGATTCCGTCAGGGTCTCGGAGATGCCGCCGCAGTCCACCTTGAGCAGGATCTTGTCCTTGCGGCGGCTCCAGCGGTGGGTCAGACGGGCGAACACGTCCTTGCCCACGCCGGTCTCGCCCATGATGAGCACGGTGGCATCCGTGCTGGCGTAACGCTTGAGCTCCATGGCCACCGACTGCATGGCGCTGCTGGCGAAGACCGGTTCCAGGTCGCGTCCCTGGGACTGGGCCACAAAGGCCAGCTTGTCATTGATCTCCTTGATGAGCTTGCGCTGCTCGCCGGTCTGCTCGTTAAGCTCGGCAAGACGGGTCTCGTCGCGCACGAAGGTAACCACCAGACAGACGTGCCCCTTGTCATCAAAAACGGGCGCCCCGGAGATGACCACGTTCTTGCCGTCCTTGAGCTTCTGCATATAGGTGGCGGGCTTGCCCGTACGCACCACCTCGGGGTTCAGAGCCAGGTCGAAAAAGCCTTCGCTGACCAGGTCGCGCACGTTCTTGCCCCGCAGATCCCGGGCAGGCACCCCCACCAGATCGGCATACATCTGGTTCACATAGAGGGTGGTACCCATGGCATCGGAAATGAAAACACCGTCGGAAATGGTATCGAGGATGGAAGTGAAAAATTTGTGCCAGTTGACCATATCCGCTCCTTGAGAAGGCAAAGGGGCAAAAAAAGGGCCCGTCCCCGAAAGACGGACCCTTACGGTTGCGGAAAGCCCGGCCTAACGGGGGATGACGACACGGTCCCCCAGAGTGGCAACGGCGATCTTCTGCAGGGCGGCAAACTTTTTGTCGTCCAGCGTCACGTCGCCCATGGGGGGGACACGGTCCAGGAAGGTGTACTTCTGCGTGCCCAGACGGTGATAGGGCAGCATCTCGTACTTCACATGCTCGAAAGGCTTGAGGAAGTCGCAGATGGCCTTGATGTCCGGGCCATGATCGTTGAACCCGGGAATGACGGGCGTACGAGCCGTGATAGGCAGATTCGGGAACTCCGTCACCAGGGTCTGGAAATTCTTCAGAATGAGGTCGTTGGGCATGCCGGTGTGCTTTTTGTGCACTTCGGGATCCATGTGCTTGATGTCGAACAGCACATAGTTGAGGTACTGGGCCGCCTCACGCACCACATCGGTGGGGACGAGACCACAGGTTTCGATGCAGGTCTTCACACGGCGCTCACGGGCCAGGCGCAACAGGTTGAGGGCAAATTCGCTCTGCAACAGGGGCTCGCCGCCGGAGATGGTCATGCCGCCACCGGAGCGAGCATAAAACATGGCATCTTCCTGCGCAACCTTGAGGGCCTCGGCCACGGTGTAGGGCTTGCCGTAGACGATGATCCCCTGGGCCGGACAGGCTTCGGCACAGGGCATGTCCTTGCAGCCCACGCATTTGCTGCGGTCGATGGCCACGAAACCGTCCTCACGACGGGACAGGGCGCCATTGGGGCAGGCCTTGAAGCAGCGGGTGCATTTGTCCGTCCCCAGGCAGCGGCCCTGGTTGTAGGCCAGCTCCGGTTCCCTGTGCTGGGATTCCGGGTTGCTGCACCAGCGGCAGCGCAGACCGCAGCCCTTGGTGAAGACGATGGTACGGATGCCGGGACCATCATGCACGGAATATTTCTGGATATTGAAAACGAGGCCGCGCGCGTTGTTGTTTTCGATCACGGGGTCACCGCCGGAGATGTTGAAGGTTGACAAAGGGAGAGCTGAAAAACGCCAAGGCCTCCGGCCTCCCCGCAGGGCAGCCGGAGGCGGTGCAGGCCGGCGGCGGCACAAGGCCGCCGCCGTTGGTAACCGGAACTAGATGGTGTCGTGTTCGGTACGGGCGATGAGGTCGTTCTGCAGGTCGGGAGACAGGTCCACGAAGTAGGCGCTGTAACCGGCGATACGCACGATCAGGTTGCGGTACTTCTGGGGATCCTTCTGGGCGGCCAGCAGGGTGCTCTTGTTCACCACGTTGAACTGCACGTGCCACAGCTTCAGGTCGCAGAAGGTGCGGATGAAGGACACGAGCTTTTCGGTGCCCTGTTCGCCTTCCACGCACTTGGGCGTGAACTTGATGTTCAGCATACGGGCGAAGCGGTCGCGCATGCCCATGTTCTTGGTGTTGTAGTTGGACAGCAGGACGGCGGTAGGACCGTTGACGTCGGCGCCGTGGGAAGCGGAGGAACCGTCAGACAGCGGGAACCAGTCCACGCGGCCGTTGGGAGTGGCGGACACCACCTTACCGAAGGGCACGTGAGAGGTGAAGGGCACGTAGCGCACGTTGTAGAACATGCCCAGGTCCTTCTGGCTGTACTTGGCGGCGAATTCCACGGACAGGCGGTCGATTTCGTGACCGATGCTGTCGGCGTAAGGATCGTTGTTGCCGTAGCAAGGAGCGGACTTCAGCAGGGCCTTCACGTCTTCGTAGCCTTCGAAGTTGGCGTCGATGGCCTTGATGACTTCGTCCATGGTCAGCTTCTTGTCTTCAAACACCAGCTTCTTGATGGCGGACAGGGAGTCCACCACGGTGCCCAGGCCCATGTATTCGAAGTAACCGAAGTCGATACCTTCGGGGATGTGGGTCTGGTGCAGGTCGATGCAGTGCTTCATGCACAGGTCATGCATGGCGGAGCCCATGGGCTGGGCGAAGTGCTGGGCACGCAGGTTGTTGACGATGTACTGCTGGGTGAAGGCGGTACGCAGGAACAGCATGTGCTGCTTCACATAGGCGTTCCAGAATTCGTCCCAGGTCTTGAAGTTGCGAGGATCGCCGGTTTCTTCGCCCAGCACGATGTCGCCGTACTTCTTCATGCGGCCGTTACGCAGCACCATTTCCACAGCAGCGGCGAAGTTGATGTAGGCACCGCCGGAGGTGAAGGTGTCGCGGTTGGGCATACGGGCTTCGGTGCAGCCGGACACGGCGTAGTCCAGAGCTTCTTCGAAGGTGGCCCCCTTGGCCACGTACAGGGGCACGACTTCTTCGTCGTTGATCAGTTTGGGGAAGCCGGAGCCGTCCTTGATGGTCTCGGCCACGTCCCACAGGTAGCTTTCAGGCGAGCGGCTGTGGATACGGGCGGCCAGGTCGGGGTAGTGCAGCGGGAATTCGCGCTTGGACTTCAGGATCAGGTGGGTCAGTTCGTTGGTGGCGTCGCGGCCGTCGGGGGTCTGGCCACCCACGGTCACGGCTTCCCAGTGAGCGTAACCTTCGTTGAAGGCGCCGCCGCAGGGAGAGATGTACATGTCGATGAATTCGGCCATGCCCACCCACATGCATTCCAGCAGTTCGATGGCCTTCTTGTTGTCCAGGCTGCCGTTTTCGATGTCCTGCTGGTAGTAGGGGTACAGGTACTGGTCCATACGACCGTTGGAGATGGTGGTACCGGTCTTCTGTTCGATACGGGAGAACATCTGCACGAACCACTGGCTCTGGCAGGCTTCCCAGAAGTCGCGGGCGGGTTCGCCGGGCACGCGCTCAGCGTTGGCGGCCATGCGCAGCAGTTCGGCCTTGCGGACGGGATCGTCGGTCTTTTCGGCCACCTTGCGGGCTTCGTCAGCGTGACGCTTGGCCCACAGCACGATGGCGTCGCACACGATCACGACGGCATCCAGGAAGGGCTTCTTTTCGCACATGTCCTTGGCGCTGGCGGGATCGAGGGCGGCCAGCTTTTCCTGGGCTTCGCGCTTGATGTCGTTGAAGCCGCGCTTCAGGATCTTGCCGTAGTCATGCACCCACTGGATGGAGGAACGGAAAGAAGAGGTTTCGTTGACGATGAAGCGGGAGATCAGGCCCTTGGGATCGTCGTAGGTCAGCTTATGGATTTCCGGAGGCAGAGCGGCGGCCAGAGCTTCGTGGTAGGTCTTGCCCTTCCAGTAAGGAGCGATCTCTTCGATCACGCGCTTGGCGTCTTCAGCGGTGATGGTGGCAGGAGAGGTGGCGCGGGTGGGCAGGTCTTTCACGGCCATGTCCAGGAAGTCGCCGTCCAGTTCGGGGTACAGGATGCCGTAACGACCGTCGCAGCCGGCGCGGCCCAGCAGCAGCTGGTCGTCCTGCACGTACACGGTGATGTTCTTGGCGATGTGCATCAGAGCCTTGGCCCAGCGCAGCACCAGGGGCTGGCCTTCGGTTTCCTGCATGGACTGGGTGAAGTACAGGGCACGTTCGATGTCGATGCGGGGCTTCATGCCGTCGAAGCGTTCCAGCATGCGGAACACGCGCTCGTGGGTGGCGCGGAAACGGTCAACCTTGCCTTCGATCTTATCGAGCAGGCGCTGTTCCTGGGGGGATCTGCATTCGCAAACGGTCTGAGACATATCTGTTCTCCTCTTGAAAGGGTGTTTGACATATTTCGCGACGAATCGCTTGCGAAATAAATAGCAATGCCTGTGCCATTTTGGTAACATATTGTTTTTTTAATATATTTTTTTTAGCCCCCCAGCAGATATATCAAAATGATGCAAATTTGCGCCTAAAAATTTTTTTCACAGCCTTTTCAGAGGCCAATGATGCTAAAATGCATCATTTTTATACCCATGAAAGTCGCATCAAATGCGATATTCTGACTGTGAAGTCTTGATTGCCAGATATATCAAAAAAAATT
Organism: Desulfovibrio sp. SGI.133; assembly: GCF_050313955.1. Classification (NCBI taxonomy): domain Bacteria; kingdom Pseudomonadati; phylum Thermodesulfobacteriota; class Desulfovibrionia; order Desulfovibrionales; family Desulfovibrionaceae; genus Desulfovibrio; species Desulfovibrio sp. SGI.133. The sequence goes on from NZ_JBNPMK010000004.1 coordinate 75,068, forward strand.
TCCTCCCGAATTTTCCCCCGCCCCAAATGATGCATTTTTGCATCAAAAATGTAATAACAGTTATCATAACATCCCCGTAAACCCCTAAAAAGACTGGCGCTTGTTGAAAAAAAATTTTGCTCGTTTAGATTCGGAGGTGAAGAAGCATTCTCGCATTTGAGAAATTATGCACAAGACATCCGTCTTGTGTCCCCATAAACACATGTGAGGTGTGGCATGCGTAAACTTACTGTTCTGGCTCTGGCCCTGGCCATGGTTCTCGGCTTCAGCGTCGCCGCCAATGCGGAACGTCCGCTGGTCCTGCGTCTTGGTCATCCCATGGCTCCCGGCAACAACGTCACCGTGGGTTATGAAAAGTTCAAGCAGCTGGTGGAAGAAAAAAGCCATCGCAAGATCCGTATCCAGCTGTTCCCCAACTGCCAGCTGGGCAGTGACCGTGTAACCACCGAAGCCGCCCAGGCCGGTACGCTGGACCTTTCCTCCAGCTCCACCCCCAACCTGGCCAGCTTCTCCAAGGCGTACATGGCCATCGACCTGCCCTATGTGACCTCTCCGGTTCACCAGCAGGCCCTGTACAAGGCCCTGGACGAAGGCAAGCTGGGCGAAGCCCTGCGTGAAGCCTCCCGCAAGATCGGCCTCGAGACCCTGATGTTCTCCGAGTTCGGCTACCGCAACTTCGTGGCTGCCAACAAGCCGCTGACCGATGCCAAGTCCCTGATGAACCTCAAGGTGCGTACCACCGACTCCCCCGTGGAAGTGGCCGTGGCCACCGAACTGGGCATGAACCCCGCCCCCATCGCCTGGGGTGAGACCTACACCGCCCTGCAGCAGGGCACCGTGGACGCCGAAGGCAACACCTTCTCCCTGCTCAACGACGCCAAGCACACCGAAGTGCTGAAGTACGCCGTCAACTCCGAGCACAACTACTCCATGCATGTGCTGCTGATGAACAAGAAGAAGTGGGACAGCCTGACCCCCGAACAGCAGAAGATCCTGCGTGAAGCCGCCAAGGAAGCCAACGACTGGCAGCGCAAGGAAAGCGTGGTGCTGGAAGAAAAGGCCTGGCAGGCCTTCCGTGACCGCGGCATCAAGATCCACATGCTGACCGACGCCGAGCGCGCCGAGCTCAAGGCCAAGACCCGTCCTGCCTACGAAAAGTTCGCCAAGGAAGTGCCGGCCGACATCCTGCAGCTTCTGGAAGAAACCCAGAAGTAATCCTTCCTGACCTATCCCTCCTGCGCGCGGCCCGGCCGCGCGCAGGACTCCTTTTGCGCTTACACCGAGGTTTGTCATGAGTGAAAATGTGCAAGGCAAAAGCGGGCTCTTTTCCTGGCTCAACGAAAATTTTGAAAAAATTTTCATGGTGACGGGCCTGCTCGCCATCATCCTGTTCATCACGTGGCAGGTCATTTACCGCTATATCATTACACAGTTCATCGAGCGCGCCGGCGCCGCTGTCTGGACCGAAGAGCTTTCCCGCTATATCTTTATCTGGATCTCCTATCTGGCCCTTTCCGTCGCCATCAGGAAGCGGTCTTCCATCCGCGTCGACATCATTTATGACAAACTGCCGGAGCGCCTGCAGAACATCAGCTGGATCATCGTCGAGACTCTCTTCCTCGTCCTGACCGGCGTCATCACCTATTTCGGCTGGGGCCAGATCGAGCGCCTGCTGACCTTCCCCCAGCACACCACGGCCCTGCGCATCCCCTTCCTGGTGCCGTATCTGATCCTGCCCCTGGGCTTCGGCCTCATGTGTCTGCGCCTGCTGCAGCGCATCTGGGGCCAGGTGCGCGTCTGCGGTGCGTTGGACTCCCTGCTGGGCTTCGCCCTTGCCCTGGTCATCCTTAGCCCCTGGTACCTGGTGGATTACATCGATCCCCTGCCGGTGCTGTTCGGCTATTTCGCCTTGCTCTGCGTCATCGGGGTGCCCATCGCCATCAGCCTGGGCCTGTCCACCCTGGCCACCATCATCTGTTCCCAGACCCTGCCCATCGAATACATGGCCCAGGTCTGCTTCACGTCCATCGACAGCTTCCCCATCATGGCCATCCCCTTCTTCATCGCGGCCGGGGAATACATGGGCGCCGGTGGCCTGAGCAAACGCCTGCTGAACCTGGCTGACGAGATCGTGGGCGGCCTTTACGGCGGCATCGGCCTGACCGCCGTCGTGACCTGCATGTTCTTCGGTGCCATCTCCGGTTCCGGCCCCGCCACCGTGGCCGCCATCGGTGCCCTGACCATCCCGGCCATGATCGAGCGCGGCTACGACAAGTTCTTCTCCGCCGCTCTCGTGGCCGCCGCCGGCTGCGTGGGCGTCATGATCCCGCCCAGCAACCCCTTCGTGGTCTACGGTGTCTCCTCCCAGGTCTCCATCGGCGACCTGTTCATGGGCGGCATCATCCCCGGCATCATGACCGGTATCGTGCTCATGCTCTACTGCTACTTCTACTCCAAAAAGCGCGGCTGGCGCGGTGAGCAGAAGGAACGCAACTGGCGCACCCTGGGCGAGGCCTTCTGGGAAGCCAAGTGGGCCCTGGTCGTGCCGGTCATCGTGCTGGGCGGCATCTACGGCGGCATCATGACTCCCACCGAAGCCGCGGCCGTGGCCGCCTTCTACGGCCTCATCGTGGGCGTGTTCCTGTACCGCGAGATGGACTTCAAGACCGTCTGCTCGTCGTGCGTAGCCTCGTGCGAGACCTCGTCCATCATCATCGTGCTCATGGCCATGGCCACCCTGTTCGGCAACATCATGACCATCGAAGACGTGCCCGGCACCATCGCCCGCTGGATGCTCAGCATCACCGAGAGCAAGATCATCATCCTGCTGCTCATCAACGTGCTGCTGCTCATCGTGGGCGTGTTCATGGAAGCCCTGGCGGCCATCGTCATCCTGACTCCCATCCTGCTGCCCGTGGTCACCGGCGTGGGCGTCTCGCCCCTGCACTTCGGCATCATCATGGTGGTCAACCTGGCCATCGGCTTCCTGACCCCGCCGGTGGGCGTCAACCTCTTCGTGGCGTCGGGCGTGGCCCAGGCCAAGATCGAAAAGATCGCCGTGGCCGTGCTGCCCATGATCGCCCTGATGCTCATCGTCCTGGCCATCATCACTTACTGCCCGTCCGTGCCGCTGATGCTGGTGCATTAACGGTACCCGCGAGATATACCGCCCGCGGCAGCCTTCTGCCGCGGGCCCCATCCAAGGAGTTCTCTCATGAAAGTCATCGACTTCCGCTTCCGGCCCAACACGCCGGAGATCATCAACGGCATCAAGAACAGCACCATGTTCAAGGCTGCCTGTGAAGTCATCGGCTTCGACCAGCGCAAGCCCCAGCCCCTGGACGAGATCGTGGCCGACCTCGACGCCATGGGCGTGGAACTGGGCGTGATCACCGGCCGCGACGCCGAGACCACCTACGGCTTCCCGGCCAACAACAACAGCGTGCTCGAATTCTGCCGCGCCTACCCCAACAAGTTCGTGGGCCTCTGGGGCATCGACCCCCACAAGAAGATGGCCGCCGTGCGCGAGATCGAGAAGGTCGTCAAGGAATACGGCATGAAGGGTATCGCCATCGACCCCTATCTGGCCCACATGCCCGCCAGCGACGCCCGCTTCTACCCTCTGTACACCAAGTGCTGCGAACTGGATGTGCCCGTCTTCATCACCATGGCTCCTCCGCCGTGCGTGCCCGGTGCCATCCTGGAATACGCCGACCCCCGCGATGTGGACAAGGTCGCCCGCGACTTCCCCGAACTGACCCTGATCATGAGCCACGGCGGCTACCCCTTCGTGGATGCGGCCATCTACACCTGCCAGCGCAACGCCAATGTCTACATGGACATCTCCGAATACGAGCGTTCTCCCCAGGTCGAGACCTATGTGAAGGCCATGTGCACCACCATCAGCGACAAGGTGCTCTTTGCCAGCGCCCACCCCTTCATCGAGCTGCGTGACGCTCTGGACGCCTATGCCGCCTTCCCCTTCACTGACGAAGTGCGCAACAAGATCATGTACGAAAACGCCCGCAAGGTCCTGAAACTGGCCTAAATGGCATGTGTCCGCCTCATGCGGGCACGCTTCACAACTGCGGAGGAACCCCGTGTTCCTCCGCTTTTTTTTGGCCTGTCGAGCTTGTGATTTTTCTCCCTGCAACCCGTGTCTCTCAAATGATGCATATTTGCATCATTTAAAATATCCTTTTATGCCAACTGGTTAAAAAGCGTCGCATTTTTGCATCTCAACTAACAATTCTGGTTAGCATTTTGCGATGACTTTGGGCCTATTTTGTATATATCAATTTGATTTTTTTAATAAAAATATAAAAATTTCATTTTCTTGCATTTTTGCGACCCCATAGAGGGGGATGCAAAAATGCATCTCTTTTTTTGCAAATTGTTACAACTTCCTCATAAAATCCATGACGGATTCTCATAATTCACTGAATAATCAAGGAATTATTTTGGCACGCCTCCTGCAAGGGAAAGAAATCACATGGGGCTGCGCTCCACAGCATGGCTGATGCTGGCAGTCCTCCAGGTTCGTATCAAAAACCCCTTCTTCCCGAAGGATCGCATGGAGACAGATATGAAAGTTATCGACTTCCGCTTCCGGCCCAACACGCCGGAGATCATCAACGGCATCAAGAACAGCACCATGTTCAAGGCTGCCTGCGAAGTCATCGGCTTCGACCAGCGTAAGCCCCAGCCCCTGGACGAGATCGTGGCCGACCTCGACGCCATGGGCGTGGAACTGGGCGTGATCACCGGCCGCGACGCCGAGACCACCTACGGCTTCCCGGCCAACAACAACAGCGTGCTCGAATTCTGCCGCGCCTACCCCAACAAGTTCGTGGGCCTGTGGGGCATCGACCCCCACAAAAAGATGGCCGCCGTGCGCGAGATCGAGAAGGTCGTCAAGGGATACGGCATGAAGGGTATCGCCATTGACCCCTATCTGGCCCACATGCCCGCCAGCGACGCCCGCTTCTACCCCCTGTACACCAAGTGCTGCGAACTGGATGTGCCCGTCTTCATCACCATGGCTCCTCCGCCGTGCGTGCCCGGTGCCATCCTGGAATACGCCGACCCCCGCGACGTGGACAAGGTCGCCCGCGACTTCCCCGAACTGACCCTGATCATGAGCCACGGCGGCTACCCCTTCGTGGATGCGGCCATCTACACCTGCCAGCGCAACGCCAATGTCTACATGGACATCTCCGAATACGAGCGTTCTCCCCAGGTCGAGACCTATGTGAAGGCCATGTGCACCACCATCAGCGACAAGGTGCTCTTTGCCAGCGCCCACCCTTTCATCGAGCTGCGTGACGCTCTGGACGCCTATGCCGCCTTCCCCTTCACCGACGAAGTGCGCAACAAGATCATGTACGAAAACGCCCGCAAGGTCTTGAAACTGGCCTAGCAGCACCCCCAAGGAGCAACGAGAATGAGCGATACTCCCAACAACGGACACTGCCAGCAGAACCTGCGCCGCGTGGTCATTTCCTCCCTCATCGGCGCGGTCATCGAATGGTATGACTTTTTCCTGTACGGTGTCGTGGCCGGCATCGTCTTCAACAAGATCTACTTCCCTGACTTCGACCCGACGGTGGGTACGGTCCTGGCCTTCGCCACCTTTGCCGTGGGTTTTGTGGCCCGTCCGCTTGGGGGTATCGTCTTCGGCCACTTCGGCGACAAACTGGGCCGCAAGAAGATGCTGGTCCTGACCCTGGAAATCATGGGCGTGGCCACCGTGGGTATCGGCCTGGTGCCCTCCTATGACACCATCGGCATCTGGGCCCCCATCCTGCTGGTCCTCTGCCGCCTGGCCCAGGGCATCGGCATCGGTGGTGAATGGGGTGGCGCCGTGCTCATGGCCTTCGAATCCGCGCCGCCTCACAAGCGCGCCTTCTACGGCAGCCTGCCCCAGGTGGGTCTGGCCCTCGGCCTGATGCTGGCCTCCGGCGTCATCGGTCTGCTGTCTTTCTTCCTCAGCGACGAAGCCTTCCTGGCCTGGGGCTGGCGTGTGGCCTTCATCCTCAGCGCCATTCTGGTGGGCGTGGGTGCCTACATTCGTATCTCCGTCCAGGAGACCCAGGACTTCTCCTCCGCCAAGAAGAAGACCGAGCAGGTCAAGTACCCCATCCTGGCCGCCTTCAAGCATTACCCCCGCACTCTGACGGCCTGCGTGGGCGCCCGTTTCGTGGAAGGTATCGCCTTCAACGTGTTCGGCGTGTTCTCCCTGACCTACCTGACCAACTCCTGCGGCCTGGACAAGACCGTGAGCCTGTTCGTCATCGTGGGCGCCGCCGCGGTCATGGCCGTGGCCATCCCCTTCTGGGGCATGCGTGCCGATACCTGGGGCCGTGCCCGCATCTTCGGCATCGCCGCCATCCTGCTGGGCATCACGGCTTACCCCACCTTCTGGGTGCTGCACAACTTCAGCCATAACGTGCTGCTGGTCTTCCTGGCCATTGCCCTGCCCTTCGGGATCATCTACGGCGCGGCCTACGCCACCATGTCCAGCCTGTTCTCCGGCAGCTTCGAACCCACGGTGCGTTACTCCGCCGTGTCCTTCATCTACCAGTTCTCCGGGATCTTCGCTTCGGGCCTGACCCCCATGATCGCCACCATGCTGGTCAGCAGCAATGACGGCCAGCCCTGGTACCTTTGCGGTTACCTGCTGGTCGCGGCGGTCATCAGCAGCCTGAGCACCATCTGTATCACCCGTCTCCAGGGCAAGGAAGAATTGCCGCACGAGCCGGAAACCTCCGCCCGGTAGTCCGTCTGCCTTCCTGCCTCCTCCCTCGCTTCTTCATCAGGAGACAGACGGAGACAGCGCCCGGACCACACCCCGGGCATCGGACACCAAAGGGGGACAGCCTGACAGGCTGTCCCCCTTTTCTTTTACAGCACATACTGCATCCGACAGAAAACGTCCCCCCGCCCCCGCGCATACTCCCTAGACACAGGCGTGGCCGGAGCGGGACATCCCGGACGGCATCAAAAATCAAGACTGAACTGCATACCGAGCCCCACAGAAGGATCGTTCTCCTCAGGCCGGGACTTCTTGCCCCATTCGTTATGCTCGTCCTTGAGCATCAGCTCCGGACCGATGGTCAGCGAGGCATCATCGCTGTCCATGAAGTCGGCATAGGCCCGGACCACATGCCGCCGCTCCAGAGGCCTCAGCTCGTCAGGACGGGCCTCGCTCGACGGCAGCTCGGCACGCCAGACGGAGTCATCGCGCCGGATGTTCATGCCGAGACGGCTTTTTTCCTCCGCCTCTCGTTCCGCCTCCTTGGCTTTGCGGGACTCGGCCTTGGCCTGACGGTCGGCCTCGCGCAGGGCATGCTCAATGCTGGAAGAATTGCCCCTGTCCCGGCCCAGGGCCCGCTTGCGCAGGGACTCCGTCTCCACGCCGTCATGCCACAGGGCATTGTTCCTGTCGCGGGAGGTGCCGAAACTCCAGGCCTGCCCCCCCTTGCTGTTGCCCGCAGCGGCCTTGCCCGCCGGGGCCTGCACCGCCTTGCCCTTCTCCACCGCCAACACCGGCAGGGGAGCAAGGGAGACCGTCAGGGCAGACAGGGCCAGACCAGCCAAAAACAAATGTACTCTATGCAGCATGGACGCAGGATAGCCGTCATCCCGCCGGATTGTAAAGGCATCCCCGACGCAGGACACCCTCTGTGCCCGCATGCTGCCCCGGAATGCGGTCTCTCGGCCCTTTTGGGGATGGCCTGCATACATGGGACACAAAAAAAGGAAGGACGCCCGAAAGCGTCCTTCCTGTGTCTTTTCAGAGGTAAGATCGTGCCTACTGCTTGGCGGCAGGCTGTTCCTTCGCAGGAGCGGTCGCAGGCTGAGAGGCCTTCTGGCCGGCAGTGTCATGGGCCTTGACCAACTCTTCCGCGTCAGCCACCGGGAAGGAAGGCTTGACGTTGGGATCCTGCCAGCCGCCACCCAGGGCCATGCACACACTGACCACGGCATTGAGGCGGTCACGCAGGGCATTGGCCAGGCTCAGTTCGGCGCTGAACAGCTGACGTTCGGCATCCAGCACGGTCAGGTAGTCGGTGTAACCGTTATCGTACTGCAGGCGGGCGATCTCCGCGGCGCGGCGCAGGCTGTCCACCTGGGCCTGGCTGGCCGCCACGATAGCGTCGGCCTCACGCTGGGAGGTCAGGGAGGTACGCACGTCCTTGAAGGCGTTCTGCACCGTCTTGCGGTACACGGCGATGACCGCTTCCTTCTGGGCCTCGGCGTCCTTGACGTTATACCAGGTACGGCCGAAGTCCAGCAGCGGCATGGAGCCGGTCACGCCGTAGCTCCAGGCGCCCGCAGGCCCGCTGAACAGGTTCACCACGCTGGCGCTGAGGGTGCCCAGCATGCCCGTCAGAGAGATGGACGGGAAGAACTCGGCACGGGCCACGCCGATATTGGCGTTGTAGGCCATGATCATATACTCGGCGGCGCGCACGTCGGGACGGCGCTCCAGCAGCTCGGACGGCAGGCCCGCGGGCAGCACGGGCGGGGCCGGCAGCTTGCTGATGTCGCCGCCGCGCGGCATGACGGCGCTCATGATGTCACGGGGCGAGCGGCCCAGCAGCACGGCCAGGCTGGCTTCGGCGCTGTCCACGGCCACCGTGGAGCTGTGCACCTGGGAGCGGGCCGTTTCCACTTCGGCGCGGGCACGCTGCCAGTCAAGCTCCGTGATGTCGCCCTGACGGTAACGGCTGGTGTAGATGCCGAACGCGTCCTCACGCGTGCGCAGGGTGCGCTTGGCCGTGGCCAGCTGCATGTCCAGGGCCAGCAGGGCAAAGTAGCTCTGGGCCGTCTGGCTGGCCACCGAAAGGCGCAGGGCCTCGTGGCTGACCACGGTATTCAGCAGCACGTCCGACAACATGGTGTAGTTGTTGCGGTACTTGCCCCAGAAGTCCAGTTCCCAGCTGGCCGAGAGCTGGCCCTGGTAGTTCACATAGGAACGGTCCGCCACGTTGTTGTAGTTGGCGATCTTGGTGGAATTGCTCTGCGAGGTCGCCGCACCGGCGCCGCTCACCGAGGGGGCGAGCTGGCTGGTGCCTACGCCCAGCTTGGCCGCGGCGGAGTCGATCTTGGCCAGGCTTTCCGCCAGATCCTGGTTGTTCTTCAGGGCTTCTTCCACCAGGGCATTGAGCACCGGATCATTGAAGCGGGTCCACCAGTCGGTGTTCAGCGGACTGGGCCCCAGATCCACGGAACGCCACTCCTTGGGGATGTCCTGCTCGGGACGTTTATAGTCGGGAGCCAGGGAGCAGCCCGTGACGGCCAGGCACAGCACCAGCGTCAGGCCCGCTTTCAGCAGGGGGGTCATATATCCTCCTCCTCATCGAAGCTTTTCTTGCCTTCGTTGGGATCCTTCTTGCCCTGCAGCTTCAGGGAGATCCGCATGATGGTGCGGAAGAAGTAGGGAACGAAGAGCGTGGCGATGCAGGTTGCGGCCAGCATGCCGCCCACCACGGCGGTGCCGATGGCGTGACGGCTGTTGGCACCGGCGCCGGAGCTGATGGCCAGCGGCACGCAGCCCAGGATGAAGGCCAGCGAGGTCATGACGATGGGACGGAAGCGCAGGCGCGCCGCATGCATGGCGGCCACGTCCAGACTGCGCCCGCCGCGCCAGGCCTCGACGGCGAATTCCACGATCAGGATGGCGTTTTTGGCGGCCAGGCCCACCAGGGTGACCAGAGCCACCTGGAAGTACACGTCATTGGACAGATCGCGCAGCCAGGTGGCCACCAGGGCGCCGAACACACCGAAGGGCACGGCCGTAAGAACGGCCAGCGGCAGCGACCAGCTTTCGTACTGGGCGGCCAGGATCAGGAAGACCATGACGAGCGCCAGCACGAAGATGACGGTGGTGTCGGCGCTGGCCAGCTTTTCCTGCAGGGCCGAACCGACCCAGCCCAGGCCGTAGTCGCTGGACAGCATCTTTTCCGCCACCTTTTCCATGGCTTCCAGGGCCTGACCGGAAGAATAGCCGGGGGCCGGTTCACCCATGAGGTGGGCGGCGGGGAACACGTTGTAACGTTCCATGGTCTGGGGCGCCGTGCGGCGTTCCAGAGTCATGATGGCGTCCAGGGGCACCATGCCGCCCTTGTTGGTCCGCACGAAGATGTCGTGCAGGGACTCGGGCAGCAGGCGGTAATCGGCTTCAGCCTGCATGCGCACCTGGAAGGTACGGCCCAGGTAGTTGAAGTCGTTGACGTAGAGCGCACCGAAGGTGGCGTTCATGGCCGTGAAGACATCGCTGATGCTGATGCCCATGTCCTTGCAGCGCTCACGGTCCAGGTTGGCGTAGAGCTGCGGGGCGCCGGTGGAGAACAGGCTGCGCAGGGTACCGATGGCCGGATACTTGGGCTGGCCGTTCTCGTCACGGGACGTGGCTTCCGCCACGAAGGCATTGGCCGTGGCTTCCAGATCCTGGCTGGTGCCGGCACCGCGCATCTGGATGAAGCCTTCAAAACCGCCCGTGGTGGACATGCCGCTGATGGGCGGCGGCGTGAAGCCGATGGTCACGGCTTCGGGCTGCATCATGGTCACGCCCAGCACCTTGGTACTGATGGCCGAGGCGCTGCTTTCCGGCGTGGTACGTTCGCTCCAGGGCTTGAGCACGGCAAAGAAGGTACCGTAGTTGCTCTTGGACGACATGGAGGTGATGTCCAGGCCGTTCAGGGTCATGACCGTATCCACGGCCGGGTTCTTGCGCAGCACGTCCATGACCACGCGGGTCACGTCACGGGTGCGGTTCTGCACGGCACCGTCGTCCAGGATGGTCATGCCCAGGATGTAGCCCTGGTCTTCGTTGGGCACCAGGCCGCCGGGGACCACCCGGAACAGGAAGACCAGGCTGGCGATCATGCAGCCGAAGAGGGCCATGGAGATCAGGCCGTGGTCCTTGATGAAACGCACCGTACGCACATAGCGGTGCGTGGTCTTGCCGAAGAAGTAGTTGAAGACGACGAAGGGCTTGGCCGGCTGATGGTCATGCGCGTGCGGCTTGAGCAGCAGGGAGCACAGGGCCGGGGTCAGCGTCAGGGCCACGATGCCCGAAAGCACCACGGACACCGAGATGGTGATGGCGAACTGCTTGTACATCTGGCCCGCCAGGCCGCCCATGAAGGACACGGGGATGAACACGGCGCAGAGCACCAGCACGATGGCGATAACGGGGGCCGTCACTTCGCTCATGGCCTTGGCCGTGGCTTCCTTGGGCGGCAGGTGCTCGGTGCTCATGATGCGTTCCACGTTCTCCAGCACCACGATGGCGTCGTCCACCACGATACCGATGGCCAGCACCATACCGAACAGGGTCAGGGTATTGATGGTGTAGCCCAGGGCGAACATGCCCGCAAAGGTACCGATGATGGACACGGGCACGGCGATGCAGGGAATGAGGGTGGCGCGCCAGTTCTGCAGGAAGATGAACACCACCAGGAACACCAGGATCATGGCTTCCACCAGGGTGTGGACCACTTCGTTGATGGACTCCATAACGAAGTCGTTGGTGTCCACGATGATCTTGTAGTCGATGCCCTCGGGGAAGTTCTTGGACAGTTCCTGCATGCGGGCGGTGACGGCCTCGCCGGTGGAGATGGCGTTGGCGCCGGGCAGCAGGTAGATACCCATGGCACGGGCCACCATGCCGTTGTATTCGCTGCTGACGCTGTAGTCCTTGCCGCCCATCTCGATGCGGGCCACGTCCTTGAGGCGCAGCATGGCGCTGTCCTCACCGGTACGGATGATGATCTCGCCGAACTCCTGCGGCGTGGCCAGACGGCCCTTGGTATCGATCTGCCAGGAAAGCTGGGCGTTATCGGGCATGGGCGCGTCGCCCAGACGGCCGGGCGAGAACTGCGAGTTCTGCTCCTGGATGGCCGCGGCGATCTCGCCCACGGTGACGCCGTACTTGGCCAGCTTGTCCGGGACGAGCCAGATGCGCATGGAGTAGTCCATGTAGCCGAACACGGTCACGTCGCCCACGCCGGGCACACGCTTGAGTTCGTCGGCCACGTTCACCTGCATGTAGTTGTGCAGGTACACGGCGTCATAACGCCCGTCAGGCGAGAACAGGGCGATGATCTGCAGCATGGCCGGTGAACGTTTGGTCACCTGCACGCCCTGCAGACGCACGGTCTCGGGCAGTGTGGTCTGGGCCAGGTTGACCTTGTTGTTGACGTTGACCAGAGCCATGTCCGGGTCGGTGCCCAGACTGAAATAGACGTTGATGGAACCCGAACCGGAACCCGAGGAGGCCGTGGACGTCATGTAGAGCATGTTTTCCACGCCGTTGATGTTCACTTCCAGGGGGGCCAGCACGGTACCGGCGATGGTCTCGGCCGAGGCGCCGGGATAGAAGACCGTCACGTTGACCGTGGGCGGCACCAGTTCAGGATACTGGGCGATGGGCAGGGCCTTCATGGCCAGCGCGCCCACCAGCGTGATCACGATGGAGATGACCGACGAAAGGATCGGTCTGCGCAAAAAGATATTTGGTTTTGCCGAAGCTGCCATAGACCATCACCTACTTCTGAGCGGTCTTCTGGGCGGCCTGTCCCTTCTGGGCCTGTCCGTCACCCATGACGCTGACCTTGGCACCGGGGCGGGCCTTGACCATGCCTTCACAGATGATGCGTTCCCCGCCCTTGAGGCCGGAGTCCACAAGGTACATATCACCGATGGTCTCGCTGACCTCCACCTTCTGGGTGCCGACCACGTTGTCCTTGTCCAGGGTCATGACGAAGGAACCCTTCTGGGTGATGAGCACGGCCTTCTGGGGGATGAGCACGGCGTTGACCAGCACGTCGCCGTCCATGAAGATGCGCACATACTGGCCGGGCATGATCTGGCCGTCGCTGTTGGCGAAGGAGGCACGGGCCTGCACCACGCCGGTCTCGGGCTGCACGCGGCTGTCGATGAAGTCCACCTGGCCTTCGCCCTGGTACATGCTGCCGTCCAGCAGACGCAGACGGGCCTTGTAGATATTTCCTTCGGGGAAGCGCAGGCGGCCTTCGGCGGCCAGCTGCTGACGGCGCATGTGCTGCGGCGCGGCGATGGAGAAATCGATGTACATGGGATCGGTCTGATCCACGTAGGTCAGCAGGGAGTTGTTGCTGACCAGGTTGCCGGGCGTGAAGCTTTCCTTGGAGCTGTAACCGGACACAGGGGCCACCACCTGGCAGTAGTCCAGATTGATCTTGGCGGCACGCAGGGCAGCCTTGGCGTTGTCATAGGCGGCCTTGGCGTTGTCGCGATCCTTCTGGGAAACGGCGTTCTTGGCGAACAAGGGACGCACACGGTTCCATTCGCGCTTGGCGCTGTCGTACTGGGCCTCGGCCTGCTGGACGGCGGCCTCGTACTGGTCGCGCTCGATCTGGAACATGAGCTGGCCGGCCTTGACGAACTCGCCTTCACGGTACAGACGCTTCTCGATGATGCCCTGCACACGGGCACGCACTTCGACGGACCGGGAGCCGGAGGCCTGGGCCTGGAATTCGGAAGGCCAGGGCACGTCCTTGGCTTCCACCTGGAAGACGCCCACCGGCGGGGCGGGCATCTGACCTTTTTGAGCACCTTCATCCTTGCATGCCGCAAGGCTGAAACAGAGAAGCAACAGCAACGTTGCCAGAATGGTCTGTTTTCCGGTCATGATATCTTACTCCTGGGACAGCAGCGAACTGCCGATACGTGGAAAGCCCGCCCGCAAAGCGAGCGGGCTTTGAATCCCCTGCTAAACATTTTTTGCAAAATGCGTCAAGAAATGCAGGCTTATCTTGCTCTTAAAGTTCAATAAAGAAAAATCCTTTTATTCCAATGGGTTAACGAACCGTACTTTTTTCTTGTAACCAATTGAAATGATTAACTAATTTTTTACACCACTTTTTTAGGGGCCTTCCGGGCCTCAGCGGGCCGCCCGAAGAGCGCCCAGCGTCCCTGCCCTGGCGGCCATGAGCTCGGCCACCACGGAGACGGCGATCTGCTGCGGCGTGTCCGCGCCGATGCCCAGACCGATGGGGCAGCAGACCTTGTCCAGGGCCGCATCGCTGACGCCCTGCGCACGCAGCGCCTTGTAGACCGAGGCTTTTTTGCTGCTGCTGCCGATCATACCAATATAGAAGGCATCCGTTTCCAGGGCCTGGGCCAGGACCTCACGGTCGAAGCTGTGGCCGCGGGTCATGATGGCCACATAATGGTGCCGGCCGATGCCGCAGCGGGCGGCCAGATCCTCAAAGGCAGGCAGGGTCAGGCAACGCCGGGCCATGGGGAAACGCCGGGGATCGGCGAACTCCGCGCGGTCGTCCACCACGTCCACCACGAAACCGGCGGCATGGGCCAGACGGGCCGTCTCCAGCGACACATGGCCGCCGCCGCAGAGCAGCAGCACCGGCGGCGCATCCAGGGCCTCCACATAGCGTTCCACCAGGCCTTCCCGCACCAGGCCGGGACGACCCTTACGACCGGCCAGCAGGGGGCGGACATCCTCCGCGCCTTCATGCAGGCCCGCCACCAGGGGCCGGCCTTCGGGCAGGGCATCCAGATACAGGTCGCGCACGGGCGCGTCGGCACGGCTCACGTCCAGCAGCCAGATGCCGGTAAGCCCGGCTTTCAGGGCCGCGTCCGCCGCACGGAACAGGGGCGCCTGCGCAGGCATCAGATATTCACAGAGCAGATCCATGCTGCCGCCGCAGATCATGTCGCTGTCGGGGCCAAGACCGGTGAGGTCGCAACGCACCCGGGCGGAGCGTCCTTCCTTCAGGCAGACGTTGGCCGCCTCCACGGCGCGGGCCTCCAGCAGACCGCCGCCCACGGTGCCTTCCAGACCGGCAGCGGTCAGCAGGGCACGGGTACCGGCGGCACGCGGGGCCGAGCCTTCGCGCTCCACCACGGTCAGCAGGACCACGGCCTGCCCTTCGTCCAGCAGCCGGGCCGCACGGGCCTCCAGATTCAGCGGTACGCCCAGGCCATCCACCGGGGCGCTCACCAGCACCGGCGAGGCCGGCGCGTTAGGCATCCTGTCCATCGTCGCCTCCTTTCACATAGCCGCAGCCCTTGGTGGGGCACATGATCTTGACGCTGCCGTCGCGACCGCGCTTCTCCACCAGATAGGAGGAATCACAGCGCGGGCAGGGACCGGGCACGGGCTTGTCCCACAGGGCGAAATCACATTGCGGGTAGCGGTCGCAGGAATAGAAAAGCTTGCCGCGCTTGGTGCTCTTTTCCACCATGCGGCCTTCGCCGCAGCGCGGACACATGACGCCCGTGGCCATGGGCGCGGTATAGTTGCAGTCCGGGTAGCCCGTGCAAGCGATGAAGCGGCTGCCCGTACGGGCGTGCTTGATGACCAGATCCTTGCCGCAGCGCGGACATTCGCCCACCTTTTCCAGTTCGGGCTTCTGCGGGGCCACGATCTCCAGACGGCCGTCCTCGGTGCGCTGGAAATTGCTGGTGAAACGGCAGTCGGGATAGCCGCTGCAGGCCAGGAAGGGCCCGGCCTTGCCGAACTTGATCATCAGGGGTTTGCCGCAGTCGGGGCAGGCCAGATCGGTAGGCAGGCCGCCTTTGACGCTCTGCATGTTCTTGGCGGCAGCCGCCAGCGTGGGGTTGAAATCCGCGGCAAAGGCATGCATCAGGTCCACCCACTGCTGGTCTCCGTCGGCCACCTTGTCCAGCAGGCTTTCCATCTCGGCCGTGAAGCCCACGTCCATGAGATGCGGGAAATGCTGCACCAACTGCTCGCAGACCACGCGCCCCAGATCCGTGGGGATGAAGTGGCGGTCCTGCAGGCTCACGTATTCGCGGTCCTGCAGGGTGGAAATGATGCTGGCGTAGGTGGAGGGACGGCCGATGCCCTGCTCTTCCAGCTCGCGCACCAGGCTGGCTTCGCTGTAGCGGGCCGGGGGCTGGGTGAACTTCTGTTCCTTGTCCAGCTTCTCCAGCTTCAGGGTCTGGCCGGGCTCCAGGGGCGGCAGCTCGGCATCGCCTTCGTCCTTGCCGCGGGGCAGCACGGCCAAAAAGCCGGGGAAGAGCAGGCGCTCGCCCTTGGCCTTCCACTGGGTGCGGCCGCAGGCCACGGTCACCGTGGTGTCGTGGAAGCGGGCCCCGGCCATCTGCGAGGCCACGAAGCGCGACCAGATCAGGCGGTACAGGTTGTACTGGTCCGGGGGCAGGGCCGCCTTGACCATCTCGGGCGTGATGTTCACATCCACGGGCCGGATGGCTTCGTGGGCGTCCTGCGCGCCGCTCTTGGTCTTGTAAACGCGCTTTTTGGCCGGCAAATAATCGTTGCCGAACTCGCGCTGGATGAAGTCGTGCGCCGCCTGCCGGGCCTCGTCGGCGATGCGGGTGGAGTCGGTACGCATGTAGGTGATGAGGGCCGTGATGCTGCCGTCTTCCATCTCCACGCCTTCGTAGAGGCGCTGGGCGATGTTCATGGTGCGCTTGGCCGTGTAGGAAAGGCGCTGGTTGGCGGCCTGCTGCAGGGTGGAGGTGATGAAGGGCGGCTGCGGCGCGCGCTCGCGCTCCTTCTGCTCCACGCTCTCCACCACGAAGGGCTGGCCCTTGAGCTCGGCCTCCAGGGCGTTGGCCTCCTCGGCATTGCGGATCACGGCCTTCTTGCCGCCGATGCGTGCCAGTTCCGCACGCACGGAGGGCGGCACCTCGGCGCCCAGCAGGGCCTTGAACAGCCAGTATTCTTCCGGCTTGAAGGCGGCACGCTCGGCCTCGCGCTCCACGATGAGGCGCAGGGCCACGGACTGTACGCGCCCGGCGGAGATGCCGCGCTTGATGGTCTTCCAGAGCAGGGGCGAGATCTTGTAGCCCACCAGACGGTCCAGCACGCGCCGGGCCTGCTGGGCATCGAAAAGATGCTGGTTGAGCTCGCGCGGATGGGCCAGGGCCTCCTTGACGGCGCGGGCGGTGATCTCGTTGAACTGGATGCGCTTGATGTCCTTGGCCTTGTCGCGGATCAGCTCCGCCACATGCCAGGCGATGGCCTCCCCTTCGCGGTCCGGGTCGGGGGCCAGATAGACGGTGTCGGCCTTGGCTGCGGCGCTGCGCAGCTCGCTGACCACGTTCTTCTTATTGTCGATGATCTCGTACTGGGGGGCAAAATCGTTGGCTTCGTCCACGCCCAGACTGCTGGACGGCAGGTCGCGCACATGGCCCACGCTGGCCTGCACCATGTACTGCGGTCCCAGAAATTTCTTGATGGTCTTCACCTTGGCCGGCGATTCCACGATGATCAGCTGCTTGCCCATGATGTCCCTTGTCCATCCGACTGCCGGACGGCAGTGGCAGGAGTTGAATGAAAAAAGACGGTCCTGTGGACCGTTCATGCTGCCTTGAGGCTGCCCGGAAGGAAAAAGAAGCAGAGGAAAAGCCGGGCTGCCAGGTCCGCGGCAAGGGCCCTCAGGCCTGCCGTGTGCGCGGAGGATACGGCAAAATGCAGCCACGTCAAGCCCGCTACGCCGCCGCAAGGGCTTCGGACGCGCCTTTTCCGACGTCTGGACAGGCCTACCGGCCTGGGATACAACATATAAATGACCGGGATCGTCCTTCTCCTCCAAGGAGCCGCCATGCATCCGCACCGTATCCTGAGCCTGCTTTTCCTCCTGCTTCTGTCCCTGGCCCTGGGGGCCTGCGCCTCGCACGATGCCCGCCCGGCACCGGAACCCGGCGCCCCCCTGCCCGCCGTCACCCTGGAACGAGGCGACAGAGTCTTCGTCAAGATCGAAAACGGCAAGAGCATGACGGAAGACCTGCACTCCATGCTCACGGCCTACCTGCAGAGCGAACGCGGCCTGAACCCGGCCTCGGACGTCAAGGAAGCCGACCTGGTGATCCTGGTGGAGATCCGCGATGTCTGGGCCACCAGCGACGGCAGCCGGGTGAGCGCCGGACGTACGTTGGGCAACGTAGGCACCGGCACCATGCTGGGCGTACTGCTGGGCGGCCTGGTGGACGGGCGCGGCGGCGCCATCGTGGGGGCCGGCATCGGCGCCACGGTGGGCGTGGGCGCCACCCTGCACGACGCGGGCGACAGCTACACCAGCTGGGCCATGGAAGCCGCCGTGGGCACGGCTGCCCGCCGCATCCCCGACAAGGACAGCCTGCATACCGTTGCCGTGACCAGCCGCGGCAATCCCCGCAGCAAGGAAGAGGCCTTTGCCGGACTGGAAGACGCCCTGTGCCGTACCATCCTGGAATCCATCAGGGTCCTGTGATCCGGATACCTGCTTGACAAGGAACCTTTATGAAACCTGGCCATCTTATCGCCATCATCTGCCTTTTCCTCACCGCCTGCACCTCATCATCCGGGGTTATGGAATTTTCCCCCAACCGGTATTCCCTTTCCGTCGATGTCGATAGCGAATTCTATGGACCGACCTCAGCACGCAAGCAGGCCTTTGAAGAAGCTCAAGCATTCTGCCGCAGCAAAGGACAGGCCCTGTCTGTCGACACCATCGACCTCCACAGCAGCAATACCTATACAACCGCGGCCATCGTCTTCCACTGTGTCGAACCATAGCTTTCCGGCCCTGCTGGACATGCCTGTGATTTCTGCGGTATAGGGCTGACCTCGGAGACAGTACCGCGTCCGCTCCGGACGCGCCGGTCCCCCTGCCATCGTGCCCGCTGCCGCGTGGCGTGGGCAGCTCTCCCGCAGGGGCCGCAAGCCCTGTCGCCGTCCCGGAGACGCATGAAAAAAACGCTTTTTCTCCTCCTCGCGCTGCTGTTGCTGCTGCTTCCGGGCTGCAAGCACCGGCAGCCCGCCCCCACCGACATCCAGGTCCTGCGCCAGGGCTCTCTGGCCCCGGCCGACGATGACACCACGCCTGTGGTCTACGTCAGCGTCCGCGACCAGAGCCGCCATGTCTTCGGCCTGCGCGCCGAAGTGGAGCGCCTGCTGCGCGCCGAAAAGTACGACATCACCGACAACCCCAGCCAGGCCGGGTTCATCATCCAGGCCAGCGTGCTGGAAGCCGGCATCACCGACGCCGCATCGGCCCATCGCATGGTCGAAGGCGGCTACGGGGCACCGTCGGAACTTTCCGGCAAGGGCGCGACCCTCGTCCTTTCGGACATCCTGCTGGTGCAGCGCCGCGTCCCCAGCGACAAACGCCCCAAGCGCTTCATGCTCCAGAACGTGGGCAGCCGTAATGCCCGCGGCAGCAGCCAGATGCGCACAGGCCTGCTGGCCCGCCGTGAGTTCAGCGTGGATTCCGGGATCCCGGCCCTCTTCGTGACCCTGCTGGCCAGGGAGATCACCTCGCCCTTCAGCACGGCCCCCCAGGAACAGGCCCCGGCACAGCCGCAGGACGAACGGCGTCCCTGACAGGCACCTGCATCCGGCGCCGGCGCTGGCCCGCAGCGCTGACCTTGGTCCGCCCCGGTACCTTCCGGAGAGGCGGGGCCATCTTTTGCGTCCGTCCGGCAACGGACGATCCGTGCGTGCCTGACGGCCGCCGGGTATGGACGGCGTGTCGAGATAGGGCGGCCTCCCCGGTCCCCTGCCGCGCTGCCGCTTTTCCCGCTGATCCCTTTCCGATCCCCGTCCCCGTCTGGACGTCCGCGCCCAGTTCTGCTAGAAAGCTCCCCCCGTCAGCGTGCCCCGCACCACGGGAATCTTCACCCTCCGCAAGGAAACTGTCATGCGTCTGGATGCTCTTGTCATCAATCTGAACCGCTTCGGGGATCTGCTGCTCAGCCAGCCCCTGCTGCACGACCTGCACAAGGCCGGGCGCAGCACCACGCTGCTTTGTCTGGAAAAATACGCGGACACCGAGGGCCTGCTGCAATTTGCCAGCCCTCTGCTCACCGTGCCTGATCACCTGGTCAGCCCCGAACAGGCCGACGCCACCCGCCACGAACTGCAGGCGTGGGCCGAAAACCTGCGCGCCACCGTGCAGGCCGACCACATCATCAACCTGACGCCCAGCATGCCCGCCCGTCTGCTGGCCACCGCCCTGGCCCCCGCGCCCGAGGCCGTGCTGGGCTTCGGTCTGGATCACAAGGGGCGTCCGCGCGTGGACGGCCTCTGGCCCGCCTTCCTCCATGCCGCCGAGCTGCGCCAGAGCAACGCGCCCTTCAACCTGGCCGACATGTTCCGCATGACCGGCGCTCCCCTGCTGGGCGGCCTTTCCAGCCAGCTGCTCTCCCAGCCCGGCTCCGGCCTGCTCAGCGAACTGGGCACCGAGGCCCGCGAGACGGCCCGCCGCCTGCTGGCCCACGCGCCGGTGATCCGGCACGGCTTCATCGGCATGCAGCTGGGCGCCAGCGAAAAACGCCGCCAGTGGCCGGTGAGTCACTTCGTGGAGCTGGGCAAGCGCATCTGGCAGGAAGAGGGCATCTGCCCCGTCCTGCTGGGCGAGGCCTCGGAACGCCCCCTGGCCGACGAATACGCCCGCCTGACCAGCACCCCCTTCGTGGACGTGGTGGGGCAGACCAATATCTTCGAGCTGGGCGCCGTCCTGCGCGAGATGGCCATGCTGGTCACCAACAATACCGGTACCATGCATCTGGCTGCCGGTCTTGGCCTGCCCCTGCTCTCCATCTTCCTGGCCACGGCCCAGCCCTGCGATACCGGCCCCTACCTGCCCGGCAGCTGCTGCCTGGAGCCCACCCTGCCCTGCCATCCCTGCCCGCATGACCACGACTGCGTCCTGGGCGAGAAGTGCCGTCACCACATCAGCGCCTCCATCGTGGCCGACCTGGTGCTGGCCAAGCTCACCAGCGGCCAGTGGAGCGAAGGCATCACCATCTCGGCCTGCCGTGAGGCCCGCATCTGGCAGACGGCCACCGACTCGCGCGGCTTCATCACCACCACCTGCCTGTCCGACCACAAGGCCGATGACCGCACCCTCTGGCTCTGCCAGCAGCGCGTCTACTGGCGCCGCATCCTGGATGACCTGACCTCCGGGGCCACGGAGCCCACGCCCCTGACCAATGTGCCCCTGAGCATGGCCTGCCCCAACTATTCCAGCCAGTTCGCGGCCCGCGTGGGCAAAGCCCTGAGCCATTGCGCCCACCTGCTCCAGACCCTGCTGCAGGAATGCGCCCCCCTGCCGGAGAGCTTCGATCCCACGGGCCACCCCCTGTGCATGACCATCCTCCAGCACATGCAGTCCTGCCCGGAGCTGGCCAGCATGGCCTTTTTCTGGCACCAGCTCTGCCAGCACTACCAGGGCCGCGGCCCCCGCTTCCTTCAGGCCGTGCGCCTGCTGCACGCTCATATCCTGCGCTGGGCCAAGAGCTTCGATTAAGGCCTGTCATCGGACTTCGCCGGGGACGCGCGTTATTCCATTATCTAGCTGAAACGAAAGAGGCGACCGTCATTGACAGTCGCCTCTTTCTTTTTTCTTTTCGATCATCCTGCATCAAGGGCAGAGAGCAGAATCCGCCAGCCTTCACTGCCCAGATTCCCGGGACTGAGCGTTGGACGCCTTGGATTACGACACTCGATCCGCCGGGGATATGTCGCCAGCCCCGGAACAGCCTCTTCCCATATTTTTTTGCTCCGCAATTGAACGACTAACGCCCTTCTGTTCATTGCAGCGAGCAGGATGCGCCGCGTGAAGTCGAAAGAAGGTAAGAGTGGCATCTTCTTAAATTCTTTTGACTTATATGGATATGCCTGCAAGAGTAAAAAACTATTGGCGCATTTCTTTAAATCAAAATCAATTTCAAAGAGTTTCCTAAATTTATCCACCCAATAATCATATCCCTTGTTCCCTTGTTTAAAACAAGGATTCAAGTGGTAGAATGGATAGTCCTGTGCGGAAAATCCACGCGTATTTTTCATGGCTTGCTGAAATTTTGCATTGCCAAGCATGATAGCCGCATCATCTTCGCTGTATCCCGGATTCAAGTTCAGTAGGACGACAGGTGCGTCCAGACGGCCTGAAAAGGGTTCCGGGGGCAATTCGGTATGCAGCTCATAGGGAGTCCCGGCATATTTCTGGTTGAATGCAGAGACCACTGCCGCATCGGCCTGCAAGACGAAAGGCCGCGCTTCTGGAAGAAGACACCACGGATTATCCATACATCTCCTCGCTCAGGAAAGACGGAATAAAGCGCGCTGGGGAGGGGGTCCCCCGCCCCTCAAGAAATCATATCCTACATCCCCCGCTGCATGGCGGCGCGTACGGCCTGCACCTTGGCGGCGATGTCGGGGGCGCCCACCAGTTCGGAGACCAGGGCGCAGCAGCGGGCCCCGTGCCGGGCCACATCCGTGATGTTGTGTTCCTTGATGCCGCCGATGGCCACAAAGGGAATGCTGATGTTGGCGGCCACCCAGTCCAGATAATCGAAGCCCACCGGGGCCACCACGTCTTCCTTGGTCTTGGTGGCGAAGATGGGCCCCACGCCGATGTAGTCGGCCCCCACGGCCACGGCGGCCTTGGCCTGTTCCGGGCTGTGGGTGGACAGGCCTATGCACATGTTGGGACCCACAAGCTGGCGCACCGCAGGCAGGGGGAAGTCCTCCTGTCCGATGTGCACGCCGTCGGCTTCGGCCAGGATGGCAAGGTCCACATGGTCGTCCACGATGAAGCAGGCCCCGGCCTCGCGGGTCAGGCGGCGCATCAGACGGCATTCTTCCAGCATCTCACCGGATTTCATATGCTTTTCACGATACTGGATGATCTTGACCCCGGCCCCCAGCAGGGCGGAGACCACGGTCTCCAGCGTGCGGCCGCAGGAAAGGCGGGCATCGGTCAGGGCGTAGATGTCGGTCTGGCCCGGCAGGATCACAGGCATGGTCAACTCCTCGCTCCCCGTGGGGGAGCAGCTTTCGTTATTTTCGGCGCGCCAGCCACAGGCGGCGCAGGCAACTCTTGAACAGGCGCCAGGGCCGGAACGAGGTGTGCATCAGCTCGTCCGGCAGGATGAAGCCCGTACTGTCGAAATCTTCGGGCCGGGCCAGCACATAGTCGGGCTGCCAGCCAGCACGGCGGCACCCCGGCGCTTCCCGGCGTTCCAGGGCCGCGCCCAGGGGCGTGCCGGCCAGGGGCAGTCCCAGCACCGCGCACAGGGCCTCGTCCAGGGCCACGGCCGAGGGGCTGGCCCCCAGCAGCCCCAGGGGGAAGGGCTGCCCCTTGCTGGGGCCCGTCACATGCATGGCGGTCAGGCCGTCGGCCACGGCGGCCACCGACGGCAGACCGGCCCAGAGGGCGGCGATGCAGTCGGCGAAAAAGTCGGGCTCCTGTCCCTGCCGCGTATGGATGAGGGCCTTGCGCAGACCGCAGACGCAGCCGAACAGGTTCTTGACCGCCAGAGTCAGACGCATCTGGGAATGGGCCTTGACCCGGGGCAGGGAAAAGATGACGTCGCTTTCCAGCGCCACCCGGGCCACCCCGAAGGAAACGGGCCCGCCCCGGCGCAGGGGCAGCTCCAGGGGACGGGGATCGGCCAGGGACTCCACCCGCAGGCCCAGCGGCCGCAGGGCCTCTTCCACGCCTGTCTGCCGGGCCACGGCCGTGGCCGTCCCGAAACCGGGCGAATCCCCCACCCGCACGCGGGCCCCCTGGTCCAGCAGCCAGCGACAAACGGCGGCCACCACCATGGGGCTGGTGCAGGCCAGGGGCGTGGCCGTCAGCAGATTGGGTTTGACCAGCACATGAGCCGAACGCAGGGAAAAGGACGAGGCCAGGCCCGCGCGGTCGAGAAGGAGGGGCAGGGCCTGGGGCACGGCTCCGCTGTCGGCGGGGGAAAAGCGTTGCAGGGCAACAGCTACCCTGGGGGCAGAGGCCGGGACATCCAGATGGGGGGAAGAAGAGAGGCTCTGGGACATGCGCCCACTATGCCGGGCACGGAAGGGCTTGTAAAGCCGGGCCATCCGCCTGTTCCCGGAAAGGGAAAAAAGCCGCTTTTACCGGGCAGATGCTCTTTTCAACCAGCACATCTTGCGCTATTGCTGGCTTTTCAATGCCATGATGCCCCTGTCCCTTTCCGGCAGGGGCCTTTCCCTGAGGTGGACCATGTATCGCTGCCTGCTCCGTTCCCTGCCCGTTCTCATGCTGCTGACCGTCCTCAGCCTCGTGCCGGCTCTCTCCGGAGACGCCTGCCGGGAGCTGACCTCCCTCGTCGGCCCGACCTGTGCCCTGGCCGATGAAGCGCCCCAGAAAAACGACGGCAAAGCCGACACCAAAAAGGACGACAAGGCCCAGGACAAAAAAGCCGCTTCCAGCGCCCCTGCCGAAGCCGACGCCGCTCCCACGGTGGACCCGCTGGAGAACATCTGGGCCGGCCAGAAGGACATGCTGGACGACATCAACAGCAGCACGCGCGGCCTGGTGCGTGACATCAACAAGCAGGCGGAGACCATGTCCAAGCAGGCGCGGCCCATCGTCGAGGAGGCCCGCCGCCTGCTCCTGCTCATCAACACGTTCAAGAACTGGCCCAACCCGCTGGAAGCCCTGGACCGCCGTATTTCCTTCACCGTGCAGCAGATGCAGCAGGTCATCGATCCCGTGCTGCTGGCCCGCAACAGCGTCAATTCCCTGCTGGAGCGCGTCAATCATCTGGCCGAGAGCCTGCCCGAGACCAAGGATCTGCCGTCCAACGCCGAGATCCGCGAGTACTCGCGTCAGGTCACCAAGGCTCAGAAAAGCCTGACCGATGTCATCAAGCGCTATGATTCCGTGCTGTCGCCCACCCAGGACATGATGGCCGACCTGAAAAAAGCGCAGAAGGACATCGCCACCATGCTGCCCCAGCTGTGGCGGGACTACTACCTGCAAAGCCCGGTGCCCTATCTCAGCCTTGAGACCTGGGAGACCGTGCCCAAGCGCCTGCAATATGTCTGGCAGGGCATCCAGCTGCGCCTGCCCGTGGAGATCCCCGTCAGCGCCGATGACTGGCATACGGCCGGCCTGCGCTTCACCATCTGCCTCTTGCTGGTGCTGTTCACCGGCATGGTGCTCTACCGCCGCTGGCGCAATTCCGAGACCCACGGCGAGGTGGGCCGCCACATGTTCCATGTGAGCCTGCCCTGGATCGGCCTGGGCCTGTCCCTGCTGGCCTCGTCGCTGTCCGCCCACGGCGATGTGTTCCGCTGCTTCCTGGCCCTGGGCAACCTGAGCATCATCATCGGCGAAGTCTTCCTGGCCTGGGACCTGCGCCGCTTGCAGCACCCGGACAAGGCCGCCGTCAACAACCCCCTGTGGCAGCTTATCCCCCTGACGCTCTTTTCCTACATTTTGATCTATCTGCCCCTGCCGCCGGTGGTGACCCTCATCGCCTGGGTGGTGCTCATGCTCCTGCACCGTCTGTGGCGCGCCAAGAGCCACACCCTGGAAGCCAGCACCCAGCTCGAGTCCACCCTCCTGTCGGGCAGCGCCTTCATCTTTTGGGTGACCCTGGTGCTGGCCATCATGGGCCTGCACATCTTCAGTATGGGCCTGTACCTGTTCTACGTTTCCTGCTCGCTGGCCCTGCAGATCAGTGTGGCCAGCATGTCGGCCATCAACCGCTACAATGACCAGCTGCCCGACGAGGGCGGCTCGGCGGCCTTCTCCAGCCTCATGCTGGCCCTGGCCGCGCCGGTCATCCTGCTGCTGGCCATCGGCGGCATGTCCCTGTGGGTCTGCACCCTGCCCGGCGGCCTTTCCCTGTTGCAGGACTTCGTGCTCCAGGGTGTCAATGTGGGTGAGACGCGCTTCAACATGGTGCAGGTGCTGCTCATCATCAGCGTCTTCTTCCTGACCCGTACCGCCGTACGCATGGGCACGCTCTTCCTCTCGCGCATGCCCAGCCGCGGTCTGCGCATCGACCCCACGCTCATCCAGCCTCTGCAGACGGCCTTCACCTACGCCCTGTGGGCGTTCTTCGGCCTGTTCACCCTGCGCTCGCTGGGCATGGAACTGAGCAACCTGGCCATGGTTGCCGGTGGTCTGTCCGTCGGTATCGGTTTCGGCATGCAGACCATCATCAACAACTTCCTCTCCGGCCTGATCCTCATCTTCAGCCGAACCATGCAGGTGGGCGACGTGGTGGAAGTGGGTACCACCACGGGTCGCGTGCGCAAGATCAGCGTGCGCGCCACCATCGTGGAGACCTACGATAACGCCGTCATCTACGTGCCCAACTCCGAGTTCGTGTCCACGCGCCTCATCAACTGGACACGCAACAGCCGTACGGTGCGCCGTGACGTGGTGGTGGGCGTGGCCTACGGCAGCGATACCAGCCTGGTCATGAAACTGCTGGCCTCCGTGGCCAACGGACACAGCGACATCCTCAAGTACCCCGCACCGGTGGTGCTGTTCTCCAACTTCGGCGCCAGCACCCTGGACTTCACCCTGCGTTTCTGGGTGCGGGACTACGATGTCAGCGTCAAGACGGCTTCGGAACTGCTGTTCGAGATCGATCAGCTGTTCCGCAAGCACAACATCGAGATTGCTTTCCCGCAGATGGACGTGCATATCAAGGACATGCCGCCCCGTGCCCGGAGCCCGCGTGACATGGCCACGCGCCCCACGGCGGCCCTGCCCGACTCGCCTGCCGACCGTCGCGCCCCGCGCGGCAGCGCCCGGCCCCAGCGTCCCCTGCGCAACCGCAAGCCCCGTCCCGGCGGCAAGCTGGTGTCGCGGCCCCGGCCTGCGGTCGATGACGACATGCCTACTGATGAGGACCGTCAGCTGACGGCCTGATCCGTGCGCCCATGACGGGGCACAAGCCCCGTCCAACCTCCAGGAGGGAACCATGATCCGCCGCAAGGAAGACCACATCCGCTTCGACAAACAGATCGCCGGAGGCCCGGGCCTGATCCACGCCACCCAGCTCCTCAACGAAGGCGAGTTCTACGACAAGGGACGCCTGTTCAACATCGTGCGCCTGGGGCCCGGCGAGGCCGTGGGCCGTCACCAGCATGTGGGCGACATGGAGGTTTACCACATCCTCAAGGGCCAGTGCCGCTATGACGACAACGGTACCGAGGTCATGCTCCAGGCCGGAGACACGGCCGTCTGTCCCGACGGGGAATGGCATGCCGTCTATAAC
Source organism: Desulfovibrio sp. SGI.133 (assembly GCF_050313955.1). NCBI lineage: Bacteria > Pseudomonadati > Thermodesulfobacteriota > Desulfovibrionia > Desulfovibrionales > Desulfovibrionaceae > Desulfovibrio > Desulfovibrio sp. SGI.133. Next base: position 102,095 of record NZ_JBNPMK010000004.1, read on the forward strand.
GACGGCCCCGGCGACATGGAGATGGTCTGCCTGATCCTGTTCACCAAATAGGGCGGCAGAACACCTGTTTGTATCCCGACAAAAAAAGCCACCCGCAAGGGTGGCTTTTCCATACCGTTTATCTACAAGATGCCGCCGCTGTCTGCCCGGTGGCCATCCCGGACACACGCTGTTCCATCGTCATGATGGCGGGGCCGGAGCCCGGGACCATCCCCGTCTGTCAGCGCTCACCGGCACCCATCAAGGAGCCCCATGAAACATACAGGCTGTTCCCTGCTGCTGGCCCTGCTCCTGTGCGGCTGCGCCGCGTCACCAGCTGTCGTCCCCTTCCGCTATGACAACGGCCCCGACTACGTCCGCGAAGGCCTGTACCGCATCGTGGATGATAAGGGCCGCATGGGCTATGCGGACGAGAGCGGCCGGGTGGTGATAGCGCCCCGTTTCGCCTTTGCCTTCCCCTTCGAAGGCGGCAAGGCGAAAGTCACGGACACGGGACAACGCAAGGAAATCCCGGGCTCCGGCGGCGAGCACTGGTCCTGGGAAAGCGATGCCTGGTACTATATCGACACAACGGGCCGAAAGACGGACGAGCCCCAGGCGCGCGACGATACCCCACTGCCGTAAAGGCAGGCACGACCGCCCGTTGCCGCCAGCGGGCCCTTTTACCGGCAGGCCCGGTCCTGCGCGCATCCCCAGATCTGCCCGTGCCCGCCGGTCTGCCCGGGACAGCGTACCCCTTCCTGCCGGCAGCAGCAGAACGCAAACCACACAGGCCCCGTCAGGCAGCAGTCCGCCCAGGTCGCACGCACAGGGCCCATCATCCTCCAGATAGCCGGGAACACAGCAGCCAAAGCGCTAGAAGGCGCGCGGCAGGCTCAGTCCCTGCCCGTCCCGTCCGTCTTCCCCGCAGGGCTTTCCGGCAGCAGACGGGTCTCCAGACTGGCATCCACCGGCACCTCGCGGCTGTAGAGGATCTTGTCCATGCGCACGGTGCCTGTGCCCGCGCCGCGCATGCTGCGGATGTGGCGCACCTCGGCGTAGAGGATGCGCGCCCGGGCCGCGTCCTTCTGCCAGCTCTTGCAGGCCGCCAGCGCCCCGGCCTGGTCCAGGGTGCGTTCCGGCACTTCCTGCCCGGCATGGGCCCGGCGGATGATGACGTGCGAGCCGGGGCCGCCGTCGGTATGCAGCCAGATGTCATGGGCTGCGGCCAGCTTGCGGGCCGCTATGTTGCCCTTGGCGTCACGGCCGCGCAGCAGGGCAAAACCGTCATCACTGACGAAGAGCTGCACGTTGCGCGGCAGGGCCGCACCGCGCAGGGCCCCCAGCGCCACCGTGTTCCTGTCGGGCTTCCCGGCCTCTCCGGCGGCGTGCCCGATACCGCCCAGCAGGGCTTCCTGCCGGGCCGCCTGCACGGTGGCCAGTTCGGCCCGCAGCACGGCACGCCGTTCCGCCAGATGCTCAAGGCCACGCTGGCCGCGCCGGGCCGTATGGAACAGGCGCTCCATGTTGTCCCGCACGCTGCGCCGCATATCCAGCTTCACGGTCTTGCGCGGCGTGTCCCCGTCGCCTTCCTCCGGCGGCGGCAGCACCAGCTCCGGTGCGCGGAAATCCGCAGGCCAGCGCCACAGCCAGGCCTGCAACAGCAGGCCGTCCTCACGGGCGGCGCACATGCCCAGCAGGCGCTGCTCTTCCTCGTCCAGTTTGGCCAGCAGCTGTTCCAGCTTGCGCAGACGGCGCGACAGGGGCAGGGCCGCGGCACCGGCAGCGTCGCGTGCGGCCTTTTCCAGCACCAGCTTCTGCCCGGCCTTCTCCACCAGGCCGAGGATGTCTTCCCCCTGTTCCTCATGCCAGCCCTGGGCCAGGGCATCCGGCAGGGGCCAGGCCGCGATGCGGCAGGAGGGCCGCTCGCTCCCGGCCTTCTCCTCCGCCTCTCCATCCGGCGGCGTGTAGTAGAACACGTCCCCGCCGCCCAGGCGCAGGTCTTCCAGCAGGGCCTGCCGGTCCAGCTCGTCATACAGGGGCAGGGCGCGGCGCAGGGCCGGGGTCAGTACCGGCCAGTCCCGCCAGTGCGCCAGGGCTTCTTCCAGCTCTCCGGGCTCCGGCCAGCGCAGGGATTCTTCCTGCGGGCTGCGGCTCACGGGCAAGAAGCGCACCGAGGCCCCTTCGCGCAAGTCCAGCAGCAGCCAGGTGGCCAGGGGCTCACGCTCCGCGGCCTCGCCGCTCTCCGGTGTCATGTCCGCCATGTCCGGCTGCGCCCCACTTTCCGGGGAAAGGCCGTCCTCTTCGCCTTCCGCCGGGCTCCAAAGCACCATCTGGCGGCGCAGGGCCTCTTCAGCCGCGGCCTCTCCGCCTACCAGCAACCAGAGCCGGCGGCGGCTGAAGCAGCAGACCGTGGCCAGGATGCGGTGCCCGGCCAGATATTTGCGCAGGCGCATGACCGGGGCCGAGGGGGCCCGTCCGGCGGCCAGACGGCTGCGGGAAAGGAAGAGGAAGGGTTCCTTGCGTGCCGCGCGCAGGCACAGCTGGCACTTGCGGCTGCCGCCTGCCTGACCGTAGGTCTGGCCGCGCGTGGCCAGATTGATGTTGAAAGCCAGCAGGCCGGGGGCCGGTTCCTGCACCTTTTCCAGCCAGCCGCCGATGATGCGCGGGGCGAGCTCCTCGCAAAAACGGGAAAAAAGATGGGCGTCCATAGATACTGCCGGGGATGTCCTTACCGGCGCGAAGCCGGGGCAAAAAACAGAAAAACGGGCCGGAGCCCGTTTTTTGTGAAAAGGTCAAAGGATGCCGCGCTCCGGCGGCACAGGTCAGGGATGCGCGCTAGTCGCCGCGCAGATGTTCGTCCTCTTCCTGCTTGGCCTTGCAGTTGATGCACAGACGGGTGACGGGACGGGCCTTGAGACGGGGGATGGCGATCTCTTCGCCGCATTCGTCGCAAATACCGTAGGTGCCGTCGTCGATGCGCTGCAACGCGGACTGGATCTTGCGGATCAGGCGGCGTTCGCGGTCACGGATGCGCAGGGTAAAGGCGCGGTCGGATTCAGCGGTGGCCCGGTCAGCAGGGTCGGCAAAGACTTCATTGCTGTCCGTGAGCTCTTCGATGGTGGAGTCGCCCTTCTGCTTGGCTTCCTCCAGCATGCTGGTGAGGAGCTTGCGGAAATACTCTATATCCTTCTGGTCCATATAAGCCTCCCAAAACTGGCCCTGTAGGCACGATTTTGGCATTGTTGCCCCATAATGAGGAATCGCTCCTCATTACCCGGAAAAAGTCATCTTGTAAAGCGGTACGCGCCTATTCCCCCGCCTCGTCCTCCTGCGGCGGGATGCCGTGCAGGCGTGCTTTCTGCTCGGCACGCAGTTCCTCACGCGCCGGGACCCAGGCCGGTTCCTGCCAGATGCCCTCACGCGAGGGCAGCACCTCGCCCTGCCAGCCGCCGCCCAACCAGCTGGCCCGCACGCCCACGGGAGCGCCCAGGCGCACGGCCTTGCCGGAGTAAGAGGCCATCAGGGCCGCCGCCGCGCGCAGCACCTCTTCCGGCCAGGTACGGCCGCCACAGGCCACGGCCAGAGGGCCGGGGATGTCGGCCAGATGGATCTTGGCATCGTCCTTGCCCAGCACCGTGTGCAGGGCCTGGTTGTCGGCGCTGGTGCGGCCGATGGCCAGCCAGTAGTCCCGGCCGTCCTGCTGCGCCCAGAACTGCCGCCCCAGATTGGAGAGCTTGAAGGCCCGCGTATCGGGCTCGGGCCAGCGGGAGAGCACGGGCCAGTAGCGACGGGCGTTCTCCTTGTCCGCCAGACGGCAGCCGCCGCCGGGCGTGGGAATCTCGGGCAGCTGGTACTTTTTGGCCAGTTCCAGCTGGTCCTTGCGGCCGCGCCCGCTGATGCCCAGCAGACGGGAACGGTCCACGAAGCCTTCCTCCTCGGCGGGGGTGGGCGCCAGGTGCAGGGCGCTCAGGGGACGCAGCAGGATGTCCTGCACCCCGGCATCGCGGCGGATGGCGTTGAGCACGTCCCGGCGCTGCGACATGGGACGCTGCCCCATGACCTCGCCCGTGGCCAGCAGGCGCGCGCCGATGCTTTCCATGTAGAGGCGGGCATGGCGCAGGAGCAGGATCTTGCAGTCCACGCAGGGGTTCATGACCTTGCCGAAGCCGTGGGCCGGGCGGGCGCGCAGCATGGCGCAAAAATCGTCGCTCACGTCCAGGGTGCGGATGTCCAGCCCGTACAGGCTGCTCCAGCGCTCCACGGCGCCGGGATCACCGAAGAAGGGGGAATGGCAGTGCAGGCAGCAGACCCGCAGGCCCTGTTCCTCCAGGACCTTGGCCGCCAGGATGCTGTCCAGGCCGCCGGAAAAAAGTACGACCACATCCACCGGCCGCTGGTCAGCATTGACCATGCCGGGCGCGGCGGGGGTCTGGAAATCGGAGGGAGTGTTCATCATGGCCCGCCTTCTACGCGAAAGCGGGGGCAGGAGGCAAGAGCCCGGCCCGGATTTTCGCAGCTTTTGGATAGGATTTTTTTCGCTCTGCCGCACCGCTGCGGGCCACGCAGGCTGGGGGAGTTCTTGAGGAGCCGCACGCGTGCCGCATCACCTGCCGCGGCGCTCCTTTCCCGTCGGATGAGCGTACCGTTTGACGGCGTGGACCGAAGGCGCTGCGCCGTCCGCTCCGGCGCGCCTGCACGGTATCGGGGATCTGGAGCGGGATGCGGGGAGCAGAGCACCGTAACAGCGCGCCCCGCTCCTGCCGCCGTGTCCCCTCCTTTCTCCCCTTGACAATTATTGAGATTTATTCCTGAATAACACAGTTTTTGTGCGCGCCCGCACAGCCGTCCCCCTGCCCAAGGCGTATCCTGTGATGCCCGGCATACGGCAGGGGCCCGTGCCGTGACGAAGGCGGCATCCCCGCAGCCCGCAAGGGCCCGTCCCGGGAGGCCTGCCGCCTTCCTTGCCTTGCCGTGCGCGCTTTGCTATACTGCGTTGCTTAAATTTCCTACAGGGAGCGTCTCTATGGCCAAAAAACCGGCCCTTTCTCCTGAAGAAGCCCGCGCCGAAGCCCTGGGCACCGCACTTGCCACCATCGAACGCAAGTACGGCAAAGGCGCGGTCATGAAGCTTTCCGACGAAGCCCATGTCAATATCCCCGTCATCCCCACGGGTTCCATCGGTCTCGACCTGGCCCTGGGCGTGGGCGGTATCCCGCGCGGCCGTATCACGGAGATCTTCGGCCCCGAATCTTCGGGCAAGACCACCCTTACCCTGCACATCATCGCCGAATGCCAGAAAATGGGCGGCACCTGTGCCTTCGTGGACGCCGAACACGCCCTGGACGTGAACTACGCCCGGCGCCTGGGCGTCAACACCGACGAACTGCTCATCTCCCAGCCCGACTACGGCGAGCAGGCCCTGGACATCGCCGACATGCTGGTGCGTTCCGGCGCCGTGGACCTGGTGGTGGTGGACTCCGTGGCCGCCCTCATCCCGCAGGCCGAACTGGAAGGCGACATGGGCGAAAGCCAGGTGGGCGGTCATGCCCGCCTCATGTCCCACGCCATGCGCCGCCTTACCGGCACCATCCACAAGTCGCGCACGTCCGTGATCTTCATCAACCAGATCCGCATGAAGATCGGCGTCACCGGCTACGGCAGCCCCGAGACCACCACCGGCGGTAACGCCCTCAAGTTCTACTCCTCGGTGCGCATGGACATCCGTCGCATCCAGACCCTCAAGGACAAGGAAGAGTCCTTCGGTTCCCGCACCCGCGTGAAGGTGGTCAAGAACAAGGTGGCCCCGCCGTTCCGCAGCGCCACCTTCGACATCCTCTACGGTCAGGGCATCTCCCGCTCGGGCGAGCTCATCGACCTGGGCCTGGAAGCCAAGATCATCGAGCAGAGCGGCTCGTGGTTCGCTTTCGGCTCCGAAAAGCTGGGTCAGGGCCGCGAAAAGGTCCGTGCCCTGCTGGACGAGGATCCGGAACTGCGCCGCCAGATCGAAGCCAAGGTCACGGAATTCCTGGGCATGCATCCGCAGGAGTTCATCCCCAGCGAAGAGGATCTGGACGACGGCAGCGCCGCCATGTCCGATCTGGACTAGTTTTTTGTGTGCAACGCGGCCCTGCGGGGCCGCCCGTTTTTTTATCGCCCTTCCGGGCAGCAACATGGAGCCCCTATGCTCACCGCCAAAGAGATTCGTCGCCGTTATCTGGAATTCTTCGCCCGCAACGGGCATGACATCCTGCCCTCCGGGCCCCTGATCCCGCCCAACGACCCCACCCTGCTCTTCACCAACGCGGGCATGGTGCAGTTCAAGAAGTTCTTCCTGGGCGAAGAAGTGCGCGACGTGCCGCGCGTGACCACCTCGCAGAAGTGCCTGCGCGTGTCCGGCAAGCACAATGACCTCGAAAACGTGGGCCGCACCGCGCGCCACCACACCTTCTTTGAAATGCTGGGCAACTTCTCCTTTGGCGATTACTTCAAGCGCGAGGCCATCACCTGGGCCTGGAAGTTCGTGACCGAAGAACTGGAACTGCCCAAGGACCGCCTGTGGGTGACCGTCTTCCGCGAGGACGACGAAGCCGCCGCCATTTGGCAGGAAGTGGCCGGTCTGCCCGCCGAGCGTATCGTGCGCATGGGCGAGAAGGACAACTTCTGGACCATGGGCGATACCGGCCCCTGCGGCCCCTGTTCCGAAATCTACATCGACCAGGGCGAAGACATGGCCTGCGGCCCGGATTGCGGCATCGGCAAGTGCGACTGCGACCGCTTCTTGGAGATCTGGAACCTGGTCTTCACCCAGTTCGACCAGCACGCCGACGGCACCCGTGACCGTCTGGCCCGTCCCAACATCGATACCGGCATGGGCCTGGAACGTATCGCCGCCGTCTGCCAGGGCAAGCGCTCCAACTTCGACTGCGACCTGTTCCAGGACATCATCCAGTACGCCGCCGAACTGGCCGGCGTGAAGTACAGCTTCAGCGCGCCCGACACCAATGACGTGGACACGGCCCTGCGCGTCATCGCCGACCACGCCCGCGCCGCCGCCTTCCTCATCGCCGACGGCACCCTGCCCTCCAACGAGAGCCGCGGCTACGTGCTGCGCCGCCTCATCCGCCGCGCCCTGCGCTTCGCCACGCTCATGGGCGTGCACGAGCCCTTCCTGTACAAGGTGGCCCGCAAGGTCACCGAAATCATGGGCGAGGATTACCCCGAACTGACCGAACACGCCGATTTCATCGCCCGCGCCGTGCATGAGGAAGAACAGCGCTTCTCCCTCACCCTGGGCAAGGGCCTGGCCCTGCTGGAAGACCAGCTGGCCGAACTGGAAAAGGCCGGCGACAAGGTCATCCCCGGCGAGTTCTGCTTCAAGCTGTCCGACACCTACGGCTTCCCGCTGGACATCATCACCGACGTGTCCGAAAAGCGCGGCTTCAGCGTGGACGTGGCCGGTTTCGAAGCCCACATGGCCGAACAGCGCCGCCGCGCCCGCGAAAGCCAGAAGAAATCCGGCCTGCTGGGCCAGGACGGCAGCGGCTCCTCCCTGTTCCAGCAGCTGGCCGACGACGGCCTGCAGAGCGTCTTCACCGGCTACAGCGGCCTGAACGGCCAGGGCCGCATCGTGGCCCTGCTGGACGAGAGCGGCCTGAGCGTGGAAGAACTGCCCGCCGGCCAGAAGGGCTATGTGGTCACCAACCAGACCCCCTTCTACGGCGAGTCCGGCGGCCAGGCCGGTGATACCGGCCGCATGGAAGGCCCCGACGGCGCCGCCCGCGTGCTGGATACCCAGAAGCCCGCGCCCACCCTCATCGTCCACAACATCGAAGTGGAACAGGGCCTGCTGCGCATCGACCAGGAAGTGGCCCTGAGCGTGGAAGAAGACGCCCGCATGGCCACGGCCCGCAACCACAGCTGCACCCATCTGCTGCACGCCGCCCTGCGCTCCGTGCTGGGCACCCATGTGAAGCAGGCCGGTTCGCTGGTCAACAGCCAGCGCCTGCGCTTCGACTTCTCCCACATCGCGGCCCTGACCCCCGAGGAACTGGCCGCCGTGGAACGTCAGGTCAACCGCGCCATCATGGCCGACTACCCTGTCTGCACCAAGGAAATGAAGCATGACGAGGCCGTGGCCAGCGGCGCCATGGCCCTGTTCAACGAAAAATACGGCGACACCGTGCGCGTGGTCAGCATGGGCGACGACGCCCATACCGAATCCGTGGAACTGTGCGGCGGCACCCACCTGAGCCACACCGGCCAGGCGGGCAGCTTCCTCATCGTGTCCGAAAGCGGCGTGGCCGCCGGCGTGCGCCGCATCGAAGCCGTCACCGGCTGGAACGCCTATGACCTGGCCGTGGCCCAGCGTGCCGAACTGCACGACCTTTCGGCTCTGCTCAAGGCCAAGCCCGGTCAGCTGGCCGAACGCGTGCAGGCCCTGCACAGCGATGTGAAGAAGCTGCGCAAGGCCTCCGAAAAGGCGGCCGCCAGCCCGGCCACCGGCGCCGACCTGGTGCAGAAGGCCACCGAGGTCAACGGCGTGAAGCTGCTCACCGCCAAGCTGGACGGCGTGCCGGTCAAGGCCCTGCGCGACATCATGGACGACGTGCGCTCCCGCATCCCCTCCGGCGTGGCCTGTCTGGCCACGGTGGAAGGCGAGAAGGTGGGCCTGCTGCTCTACGTCTCCAAGGACCTGCACGGCCGCTTCACCGCGCCCGCCCTCATCAAGGACGTGGCCGCGCCCTGCGGCGGTTCCGGCGGCGGCCGTCCCGACCTGGCCCAGGCCGGCGGCACCAAGGCCGACGGCGTGGAAGCCGCGTTCGACGTGCTGCGCGCCAAGATCGCCGGCTAACTTCGTGACTGCCGGGAGGGGCCGCCGCATGGGCGCCCCTCCCCATTCCGGCCCCGCAGCCACCGTTTTTCCCTCTGCTTCCGGCAGGCCCCGCGGCCTTCCTGGCAGACAGGCACCATGACGGCAGGATCATCCTGTCCCGTCCCCAGACACTCCGGCCGGGTGTTCCTCCGGGCTTCCCCGCGCCATACTCCCCCGCCCCGTGTCCGCTATCCCGGCGGGGCACAAACGGCGACTCGCTGTAAAGGATCGTACGATGATCGGTATTTCCAAACTGTATTGCGGTCAGGTGGAGCCCTCCGACGCCCTGCGTTACGGCCGTGAATCCGGCAACCTGCCCTCGCACCTGCTCCAGTTCTCCAAGGACAAGAAGCCCGTGGTGGTCTGGAACATGACCAAGCGCTGCAACCTGAAGTGCGTGCACTGCTACGCCCAGGCCGTGCCCGTGGACGGCGCCGACGACATCAGCACCGAACAGGCCAAGACCATGATCGACGACCTGGCCGCCTACGGCGCGCCGGTCATGCTCTTCTCGGGCGGCGAGCCCCTGGTGCGCAAGGACCTGGTGGAACTGGCCAGCCACGCCACCTCCAAGGGCATGCGCGCCGTCATCTCCACCAACGGCACCCTCATCACCAAGGAAAAGGCCCGTGAACTCAAGGGCGTGGGCCTCTCCTACGTGGGCATCTCCCTGGACGGCATGGAAGAAGTGCACGACCGTTTCCGCGGTGTGCCCGGTGCCTTCCGTAAAGCCCTGGAAGGCGTGGCCAACTGCCAGGCCGAAGGCCTGAAGGTGGGCCTGCGCTTCACCATCAACAAGCGTAACGTGGGCGAGATCCCCGGCATCTTCCGTCTGCTGGCCGACCTGGAAGTGCCCCGCGCCTGTTTCTACCACCTGGTGTACTCGGGCCGCGGTTCCGAGCTCATCAAGGAAGACCTGGATCACGCCGAGACCCGTCAGGTGCTGGACCTCATCATGGACGAGACCCGCGCCCTGTTCGACGCCGGCAAGCCCAAAGAGATCCTTACCGTGGACAACCACGCCGACGGCCCCTATGTGTGGATGCGCATGAAGCGTGAGGACCCCAAGCGCGCTGAAGAGATCTTCGAGCTTTTGCAGTACAACGAAGGCAACAACTCCGGCCGCGGCATCGGCTGCATCTCCTGGGACGGCAAGGTGCATGCCGACCAGTTCTGGCGTAACCACACCTTCGGCAACGTGCTGGAGCGCCCCTTCTCCGAGATCTGGGACGACCCCAACATCGAGCTGCTGCACAAGCTCAAGGACAAGAAGGCCCATGTGGGCGGCCGCTGCGCCAAGTGCCGCTTCCTGAACATCTGCGGCGGCAACTTCCGCGCCCGTGCCGAAGCCTACTACGGCGACGAATGGGCCCAGGACCCCGCCTGCTACCTCACTGACGAAGAGATCGGCCTGTAGGCCCTTTTCTCAAAAGACAAAAAATGCCCCGACATCCCAGGATGCCGGGGCATTTTTACATCAATGAACCTCGTCTGAATATTTATTCACAAGATTAGGTAAAAAATCTCTTACGCTTACTTATTTTTTCATCTATTTTCATACTCTTTATATATTATTTTTGTATCCATATCGAGTTTATAATACTGTTTTATCCATTTTTCAATATACCCTCTATTATCATAGGGCATACATTCATGATACCAGCGCATTGGAAGTTTATAAAAAACAACTTCAGTCGCATTATTTTTAGCTGCCTTTTTTAAATTCAAGTCATTTTCAACAACAACTGGATAATTTATATAATATCCCTGCAATACAAAAAATGAATGATGCCAAATAGAATATACAACAAAAGCAGATGCAACATAAATCATATATTTCTTAAAATATTTATTACTAAATGCAACAACGGATAACACACCACAGCTAAAAATAGTAAGGAAGAAACTTGCAGGGAAATAAATTCTTGGAGATGGATATCGCAACTTAATGACATAAAAAATAGAAAGTGAAATGAGCGCCATAAGCCCAAAGGGAAGGAAAAGCCTCACCTCTCTTTTCTTTACTGTAAATAGACAAATTATAAATGCCGCTATCCATAGTATGCTTCCCGGTGCTGCCCAAAGATCCTGGAGAAACCCCCATGTTACAGCTGGAAGATCAAGCAAAGAATGAAATCCTCCATCATGTCCAGAGTCCAATCTACTAAAATTTCCAGGGGCAAGTAGCAGGCAACAGGCTCCCAAAAAAGTACTTATCTGGATTGTAAATAATGGTTTTTTTATTTCATTATAACCATCCAAGCTCCTTGCACAAATAAAAAATAAAGAAGATATAGATAAAGCTACCAATGTTATCTGCTCTTGAGAAAAAGCAGCCATAAAAAAAACAATCCCCATCATCAACAGACGACAGAATGACATTTCTTTTTTGATATACCACCTAATAAATAAGTATATTCCAATCATCATTGGGCACAAAGGCCATACGTAAAGTACTGATGCTGACGCCCAAAAAAGAGCATTAGCATACGTTTTTTTAGCAAAAAGAAGGTATATACCAATAAAAGAAAGCAAAATAAAAACTTTTAACCGACTATCATCACGATCTATGATACTTAATATAGTTTTATATGTAAAAAATATAGTAATTGCAACAATAATTGACTGAACGAACATAAACCCTTGCATATCAAGTTGGAGAGCTAATACCTCAAAGAAAAAAAATAAGACGCGCCCTCCCCAATTCACGTAGTGATCCTTTATAAAAAGGACAACATTATACATAGAAAATTCTGGATAGTTTCCTCTTACCCCATAAGAAAGAGCTGCATATCCATAATCATCATGATAAAATCCTATATATTTACTTTGAAAGTATGCAACAATAAATATAAATAGAAATATAACAAAATCACTTCTCTTTGATAGCATAGCAACCCTCCTTTTATAATAACAAATTAGCATAGCAGATTGACAAATCAACTATATTTTTATCTAAGTATTTTCATTATATATCCGTATCTCACCCCGCCTTGCATGCCTGCAATCACAGTGGTGCCCGGCGGCTTTTCCCTTGTGGCGTTTTGCGCTATGGTGGCCTTCTCATCGGAAGGCCCCGTCCCCTGCCGCCCGAAGGCATCAGGAGACAGGCTCTTCCGGGCGCCGGTCTTTCCCGCGGTCCCGCCGGACCGGGGGCGAACCGTCGCCGTCCTCCCCAAACACAACCGCGGCATTGCCGCATCGAGGTAGAACCATGTCCCAATCCTTCCATCGCGGCAGACGTTTGCGCTGGACCCCCGAAATCCGCAGCATGGTGCGCGAGACCCCGCCCCTGCTGGCCGAAGACCTCATCATGCCCTACTTTGTGGTGGAGACCGAAGACCAGTCCTTCCGCAAAGAGATCGGCGCCATGCCCGGCCAGTACCAGCTGTCGCTGACCGAGCTGGAAAAGCAGGTGGAAAAGGCCGTGGATGACGGCCTGAAGTCCGTGATCCTCTTCGGCATCCCGGCCGTGAAGGACGAAAAGGCCAGCGGCGCCTATGCCGAAGACGGCATCGTACAGGAAGCCGTGCGCCGCCTCAAGCATCGCTGGCCCTCGCTCTACGTCATCACCGACGTGTGCCTGTGCGAATACATGAGCCACGGCCACTGCGGCATCCTGACCCCCGGCGGTGCGGTGCTCAATGACCCCACCCTGGAACTGCTGGCCAAGACCGCCGTGAGCCATGCCGCCGCCGGTGCCGACATGGTGGCGCCCTCCGACATGATGGACGGCCGCGTGGCCGCCATCCGCCACGCTCTGGACGAATCCGGCCTGGTCATGGTGCCCATCATGTCCTATGCCGTGAAGTACGCCTCGGCCTTCTACGGTCCCTTCCGTGAGGCCGCCGAATCCGCCCCGGCCTGCGGCGACCGCAAGAGCTACCAGATGGATCCCTGCAACGCCCGTGAAGCCATCATCGAAGCCCTGGCCGACCTGGACGAAGGCGCCGACTGCCTCATCGTCAAGCCCGCCGGTCCCTACATGGACATCATCCGCCAGGTGCGTGACGCCGTGGACGTGCCCCTGTGCGCCTATCAGGTGAGCGGTGAATACAGCATGATCCGCGCCGCCGGCCTCAACGGCTGGATCAACGAAGAAGCCGTGATGATGGAAAGCCTGCTGGGCATGAAGCGCGCCGGTGCCAAGATGCTCATCACCTACTTCACCGAGACCCTGCTCAAGCAAAGGCTGGTGCGCTGATGCATGACGAGAAGCACATGCCGGGCCATCCCGGCGGCATGGGGGGACACCCCGGCGGCCATCCCGGTGCCGCGGGTGCCCATCCCGGCGGTCATCCGGGGGGCGCGCCCGGCCACAAGATGGTGCGCACCCTTGAGGACGGCACGCCCGCCTGCAAGCTCATCGCCTGGGAAGTGACCCGCTCCTGCAACCTGGCCTGCAAGCACTGCCGCGCCGAGGCCCACCCGGAACCCTATCCGGGCGAGTTCTCCACCGAAGAGGCCAAGGCCCTCATCGACACCTTCCCCCAGGTGGGCAACCCCATCATCATCTTCACCGGCGGCGATCCCATGATGCGCCCCGATGTCTATGAACTGGTGGCCTATGCCCACAACAAGGGGCTGACCTGCGCCTTCTCGCCCAACGGCACCCTGATCACGCCCGAACTGGCCCGCAAGATCAAGGAAGCCGGCGTCAACCGCTGCTCCATCTCCATCGACGGCGCCGACGCCGCCAGCCACGACGAGTTCCGCGGCGTGCCCGGGGCCTTCGAAGCCTCCATGCGCGGTATCGAATACCTCAAGCAGGCCGGGGTGCCCTTCCAGATCAACACCACGGTCACGCGCAACAACCTGCACAGCTTCAAGGACATCTTCCATCTGTGCGAGCGCATCGGCGCGGCCGCCTGGCATATCTTCCTGCTGGTGCCCATGGGCCGGGCCTCCGGCCTGGCCGACCAGGTCATCAGCGCCGAGGAATACGAGGACGTGCTGCACTGGCTCTACGACTTCCGCAAGACCACCAGCATGCACCTCAAGGCCACCTGCGCGCCGCACTACTACCGCATCATGCGCCAGCGCGCCCATGAGGAAGGCGTGGCCGTCACGCCCGAGACCTTCGGCATGGACGCCATGACCCGCGGTTGTCTGGGCGGCACGGGCTTCTGCTTCATCAGCCATACCGGCCAGGTGCAGCCCTGCGGCTATCTGGAACTGAACTGCGGCAACGTGCGCGAGACGCCCTTCCCCGAGATCTGGCGCAACAGCAAGTACTTCCGCCAGTTCCGCGACCAGAAGTGCTACGAAGGCAAGTGCGGCGTGTGCGAGTTCCACAAGGTCTGCGGCGGTTGTCGTGCCCGTGCCTGGAGCATGAACGGCAACCATATGGCCGAAGAGCCCCTGTGCACCTATCAGCCCAAGCGCGCCACGGGCGCAAAGTGAGCAAGCATGACGGACGCCCCTGAATACTGCGGTCCCCACACCGCGCAGGAATCCCTGGACGAGACCGACCGCCGCCTGCTGGACATCATCCAGACGGCCTTCCCCCTGACGCCCCGCCCCTATGCCGACCTGGGCACCCTGCTGGGCATCCCCGAGGAAGAGGCCCTGGAGCGCGTGCGCAGCCTGCGCGAACGGCGCATTATCCGCCGCCTGGGAGCCAACTTCCAGTCCAACAAGCTGGGATTCGTCTCCACCCTCTGCGCGGCCAAGGTGCCCGATGACAAGATGGACGACTTCGTGCGCGAAGTGAACGCCCGTCCCGGCATCACGCACAATTACCTGCGCGAGCACAACTACAACATCTGGTTCACGCTCATCAGTCCCTCGCGGGAAGACGAGCGTGCCACGCTGGATGACATCACGGCCCGTACGGGCATCCCCATCCTCAACCTGCCCGCCACGCGTTTGTTCAAGATCCGCGTGGACTTCCGTATGCAGGACTGAGATCTGCTCCCGAGACTGAGGGGAGGCCGCAAGGCCTCCCCTTTTTTGTCTGATCCTGCCGCTGCTGTCTGTGGTGCTCCGCCGCCCTTCCCGCGGGGCCCCTTGCCCCCTCTTGAGCTCCGCCGGGGCCTGTGCTAACACCTCAACACCAGTTGTTGAAAATTCGTTTCACCTTACGGACATGCGGATTTCCGGCCGTGTACCTCCCCGGTGCGGCCCGGAGGTCCGCCTGCTTTTCTTCGCTTTTTCTTTCGCGATCCTGTCCTAAAATGTCACAGAATTGTCACAACCATGCAGCAGTATTCCGGGAACAGCTACGCGCACAAGGAGAGCGGCATGACCTCCCAGATAGTCCTCAAGTATCCTGAGCAACCCTGCTCGCCCGAAGACATGCAGGATCTTTCCTGCCCCAACCTTTTCCTCAACCGGGAAATCAACTGGCTGGACTTCAACGCCAAGGTTCTGGACGAGGCCCTCTCGCCCCAGCAGCCCCTGCTGGAACAGCTCAAATTCCTTGCCATCTTCTACAACAACCTTGACGAATTCTTCATGGTCCGCGTGGCCAACATCCTGCGCCAGTACCGCAACGGCGCGCCCAACGGCTCGGCCGACCGCATCACGCCGGCCAAACAGCTGGCCGAGATACGCCGCCGCACCCTGCTGCTGACCTCACGCGCGCAGAGCCACTGGCTCAAGAGCCTGGCCCCGCAATTGCTGGAAAGGGGCGTGCGCATCGTGCGCTACACCGATCTTTCGGAAAAGCAGCGCCGCTTCCTGGACGGCTATTTCCGCAACGAGATTTATCCCGTGCTCACGCCCCAGGCCATCGACCCGGGGCACCCCTTCCCCACCATCTCCACCACCTGCCTCAATTTCATCATCCAGCTGCGCAACCGCGACAACGAATCGCGCTTCGTGCGCCTGAAGTGCCCCAACAACCTCTCGCGCTTCATTTTCATCCCGCGCAACAAGGAGGCCAAGACCTACGCCTCCCTGGGCTTCGACCCCAACGTGCGCGGTGACGACATCGTGCTGCTGGAAGACCTCATGGCCCAGTATCTGGGCCTGCTCTTCCCCGGCCATACGGTGGTCAGCTCCGCCCTGTTCCGCATCACCCGCAATACCGATCTGGAAATCGAAGAGGACGAGGCCGACGACCTGCTGGAAGCCGTGCGCGACCTGGTGGAACAGCGCCGCTTCGGCGACGTGGTGCGGCTGGAGATCGCCCACAAGGCCTCGCGCGAGCTGGTGGACTTTCTGGCCCGGCGCCTGCGCCTGCAGCCCTTCCAGATCTACCGCATCAAGGGGCCCATGGGCTTTTCCGAATTCATGACCCTCTATAATGTGGACCGGCCCCAGCTCAAGACGCCCGGCATCCAGGGGCATATCTCGCGCCTGTTCCAGGAAGGCGACATGTTTGGCCACCTGCGCAAGCGGGACGTGGTGCTCTTCCATCCCTACGACAGCTTCAAGGCCGTGCTGGACTTCATCCGCCGCGCCTGCGAGGACCCCAACGTCCTGGCCATCAAGCAGACCCTGTACCGTGCGGGCAACGATTCGCCCATCGTGCGCGCCCTCATCGAGGCCCGGCGCCGCGGCAAACAGGTGGTGGCCGTGGTGGAGCTCAAGGCCCGCTTCGACGAGGAACGCAACATCACCTGGGCCGAAGAGCTGGAAAAGGAAGGCGTCAACGTGGTCTACGGCTTCATCGGCCTGAAGGTGCACGCCAAGCTCTGCCTGGTGGTGCGCCGCGAAGCCGGACACATCACACGCTATGTCCACATCGGCACGGGCAACTACAATGCCTCCACGGCCAAGATCTACACGGACATGGGCCTCATCACCTCCAATGAGGACATCTGCGCCGACGTCACCGACCTGTTCAACGTCATGACCGGCTATGCGGACCGCGACCTGTACCGCAAGCTGCTGGTCTCGCCCCAGGCCATGCGCGGCCCGCTCATGGAGATGATCCGCCGCGAGATCGAGCTGCACAAGCGCTACGGCAACGGCGAGATCATCTTCAAGTGCAACCAGCTGGTGGATGCGGGCATCATCCGTGCCCTGTACCGGGCCTCCATGGCCGGTGTGCGCGTGCGTTTGCAGGTGCGCGGCATCTGCTGTCTGCGCCCCGGCCTGCCGGGCATCAGTGAAAACATCACGGTCACCAGCATCGTGGGCCGCTTCCTGGAGCATTCGCGCATCTACTGGTTCCATGCCAACGGCGAAGACATCATGTACATCGGCAGCGCGGACCTCATGCCGCGCAACCTCGACCACCGCATCGAGGTCCTGACCCCCATCCTCGATCCCGAACTGCGCCGCAAGATCCGCGAGGACATCCTCGAAGTCCATCTGGCGGACAACGTCCAGACCTGGCAGCTGCAGGCCGATGCCACTTATACGCGACTCAAGCCCTCCAGCAAGGAAACTGCCGTCAACGCGCAGGAACGCATGATCGCCCAACATATCAGCAGGGACGATATCTGATCCCAAGGAGCTTTCATCATGGCTACCAAAAAACGCCCCGCCGGCAAGACCGGCAGCAGCACCAGCCGCAGCCGGCAGCAGCGCCAGGGGCAGAGCTCTACCACCACCGCCGCTCCCCGCAACGACAGCGCCGAACTCCTCCAGGCTTCCCTGCCCGGCACGGACACGCCGCAGCCCGCTCCCGAAGCCGCCGAAGCGCCTGCCGTGACGCCGGTCGTCGCGGAAGAGGCTGCCCCGGAACAGCCGAAGGAATGCGCGGCCGCTGCCCCCGAAATGCAGGCAGGCTGCCCTGAAGAAACGATGAAGGAAGAAGCGCTCCCCGCCGAAGAGCCCGAACAGGCTCCGGCCGAAGTGCCCGTGACGGCACAGGAAGCTCCGGCGCCGGACGCCGGAGCGGAGCAGGAAGCCGCCGCTCCCCAAAAGAAAGCCAAGAAAAAGGACAAGGAAGAAAAGAAGGCCAAGACGGGCAAGAAGCGCGTCAAGGTCGCCGGGCCCGAAGCGGCCGATGCCGCCCACGACTGGACGCCCCTGCCCTGTGAGGCCCTGCTGGAGCACCTGCTGCCGGGCAGCCCCGAGCTGGAGGCCACCCGCCGTCACGGCCAGCATGTGGCCCATCTGGCGGAACAGCTTTTCGACCAGCTCCAGCCTCTGCACGGTCTGGACGGCCGCTGGCTCTACCGCCTGCGCATCGCCTGCTGCCTGCATGACATCGGCTTCGCTTCCGGGCGCAAGGGCCATCACAAAAAGGGGATGCGCATCGTGGAGCAGGACACCAGCCTGGCCCTGCTGCCCGAAGACCGCTCTCTGGTGGCCCAGCTGGTCCGTTATCACCGTAAGGCCTGGCCCGCCATGCGCCACCGCCGTTTCGCCGCCCTGGGCAAGAAGGACCGCGAGGCCCTGAACAAGGCCGCGGCCCTCATCCGCATGGCCGACGCCCTGGATTACCGCCACATGGAAGCCGTACGTGACGTGGCCATCGACCTGCAGCCCGGCAAGGTGGTGCTGACCCTGAGCGGCGCCCAGGACTGCGCCCCCGAGCAGGACCGCCTGCTGGTCAAGGGCGACCTGTTCATGCACATCTTTGGCGTGGAGCTGGAGTGCGTATGTCCCATCCTGTAGTCCCGGATCAGGCGGGGCCTGACGGGGAACGCGTCATCGGCATCATCGACCTGGGCAGCAACTCGCTGCGCCTGATGCTGGTGCGCATCCTGCCCGACGGCTCGCACACGGTCCTCAACCAGGTCAAGAACATGGTGCGCCTGGGCGAAGGCGCCTTCGAGACGGGACATCTGCGTGAAGAGAGTATGGCCCGGACCATCAACGTCCTGCGCGGCATGGCCGAGATGTGCGGCGTCTACGGCGCCTCGGAGGTCATCGCCATCGCCACGGCCGCCGTGCGCGACGCGGCCAACGGCCCGGACTTCATGCGCCGGGTCAAGGAGAAGACCGGCATCGACTTCCGCGTGGTCTCCGGCCGCGAAGAGGCCCGCCTCATCTATCTGGGCGTCTCCAGTGGTCTGGCCCATACCGAGAGCCTGCGCCTGTTTATCGACATCGGCGGCGGCAGTACCGAGCTGGTGGTGGGCAATTCCGAGGAATACCGCAACCTTGATTCCCTCAAGATGGGCTGCGTGCGCCTGTCCAACCTCTTCTTCGACAAGGACTCCGGCACCATCTCCGCCAAGCGCTACGCCGCCCTGCAGAACTACATCCGCAACAATGCCCTGCGCTCGTTCCAGCGCATCGCGGACTTCGTCATCGAAGAGGCCGTGGCCAGCTCCGGTACGGCCCAGAACCTGGCCGAGATCGCCGCCGCCCTGGATGCCGAGGACGCCGCGCGCACGGGACGGGCCCCGCAGGAATCCCGCGACGTGCTCAGCTACGGCGGCCTGCGCCGGGCCGTCAAGGAGCTCTGCGGCCGCACCCTCAAGGAACGCCGCAGCGTGCCCGGCATCAATCCCAACCGTGCCGATGTCATCGTGGCCGGTGCGGCCATCCTCCAGACCATCATGGAGGACCAGGGCTTCGACAGCGTGCGCATCAGCAACCGCAACCTGCAGAACGGCATCCTGGTGGATTACCTGTCCACCCGCATGCCCCATGCCGACGGCAGCTTCCATCCCGTACGCAAGGAGAGCGTGCTGCATCTGGCGCGGCGCTGCCGCTTCGAGGAGCGCCACTCCCGCCATGTGTCGCGCCTGGCCCTGGACCTGTTCGACAGCGCCAAGGCCATGGGCCTGCACGACTCCGGCGACCTGGCCCGCGAGCTGCTGCACTACGCGGCCCTGCTGCACGACATCGGCATCTTCATCTCCTTCTCGCGCCACAACGCCCACAGCCACTACCTGATCCGCAACACCGAGCTGCTGGGCTTCACCCGTCGTGAAGTGGACATCATGGCCGCCCTGACCTACTTCCACCGCAAGCGTCCCTCCAAGAAGGTGCCGCTGTTCATGGAATTCGACCAGGAGACCCGCGAGGAGATCCGCCTGCTCTCCCTCTTCCTGCTGCTGGCCGAGCGCATGGACAAGAGCCATCGCCAGATCGTGCGCACCGTCCGCTTCGAGGCCCGCAAGGAAGGCGGCCTGCAGCTCTCGCTGCGCGCTCCCGAGGAATGCCCCATTGAGTTGGATCTGGTGCGCGGCAGCGCCAAGCTGGTGCGCAAGGTCTTCCGGCAGGAGATCCCCGTGGAGGTGGTCAGCAGCTTCCGCCGCTGATCCCGCGCATCCCGCCGCATGCTATGTCAGGGGCCCCGCACGACGCGGGGCCTTTTTTTCACAGGAGCGAACGCCAACCGTCACGGCTTTGCCATGCCCCGGGGCGCGGGCCGGTGTATCCTGCCGGGAAATCATCCCCCGGAGGTCTTGCCCATGGACGACGCCCAGCATTCCCTGCAACGCAAACTGGAACAGGAAAGGCGGCATCTGGCCTGCCTGTGCGCCGGATTCGCCCTGCCCCACGGCCACGGTGACGAGGCGGACAATGCCCGCGACGAGATGGCGGAGCTGCTGGCCTGGAGCCACGCCAACCTGTGCGCGGCGCGCATCCGCGCCCTGGAGGGCCTGTTGGGCGACCTGCGGTGCAGCGGCCGCCGCCTGTGCATGGACTGCGGCGAAGAAATCCCCCTGTCCCGCCTGCTGGCCGTACCCGGGGCCTGCCGCTGCCGCGACTGCCAGCAGCTGGCGGAAGAGGAAGGCACGGCTTGCGACCAGCGCCCGCCCTTGCTGCCGGAAGGACTGTTGCCGCTGGCCGCTCCGCTGTGCTGAGGATTGTGCCTCACGGGACAGCACCCTTCCCGCCCACGGCAGGCCCTTGGGCCTGCCGTTCCTGCAGTAGCACACCAACCAGCTTGAATAACTAGATTTATTGTTTGCAGCTTCGTTAGCGCCTCGCCAGACATTTGGGCGCGGGCGTATCGCCGCCCGCAAAATCTCAAAAAATATTTTTTACCACATCGACTGACCCTGCCATTGCGGCGAGCCCCCAGCCCCATTGCAGCAACGGCCTGTCGTGTCGTTCCTGCAGCCCTTTTCTTCGTGTTTCCCCCGATCGCTCACCTTGCATGACTGTCATGAATACCGCATATGCGTCCATTCGGATTTTATTATGAAAAAAAGAGTTCTCATAATACGTTACTTATGAAAAAATGCACATATTTTTGAATATATCCTTTAAAAATTAGACGTAAATAAAATAATATGATCTTATGTTGTGAATTATAGTTTTTTATTTTTTCTGCATACAAAACACAAATAGCATGGTATCTTGAGAAGAACAGGAGTGTATTACGTTTTGTAAAAGTATGTAACAACACAATGAGGGGAGAACGATGGCCAGCTGTGAACGACACGAACCGTCCTTTGTCCGGAAAAGCCTTTCCGCCCTGCCCGGTATCCTTCTGCTGACAGGCGTCGCCGTTTTTTCGTGGTTCATAACGCCGCGCCTCATCGCCCTGCATCCCTTCATGAAGTCCCTCAACCTGAGTGATTTCATCGTGGCCATTATCCTGGGCATGCTCATCTGCAATACCGTCGGTGTGCACGCCCTTTTCCGAGACGGCCTGCGCTTCTCCACCACCCTGACCAAGACCGGCATCGTGGTCATGGGCTGCAAATATTCTTTCGCCGGACTCATCAAGACCGGCTCGGAAGCCATCATCATCATTTCCGTCTTTCTGTTTACCTCCGCCATCATCCTGATGTGGCTTTCCCGCCGCCTCAGCATGTCGCCTTCACTGGGGGCCTGTCTGGCCGCCGGCCTGTCCATCTGCGGGGTCTCGGCCTGTGTGGCCATCACCCCGGCCGTCAGGGCCAAGAATGAAGACATCGCCTACACCATCGCCGTGGTACTCATGTTCGGCCTGCTGGCGCTCTTCGTCTTCCCCTTCATCGGCCACTGGCTCGACCTCAGTCCCAACCAGTTCGGGGCCTTTGCCGGTGTGGGCATCGTCAATTCGGCCCAGGTGCTGGCAGCGGGCTTTGCCTTCAGTAATGACGCGGGCATCGTGGCCGGCGTGTACAATATCGGTCGCGTCATCTGTCTGCCCCTGGTGGTGCTGATGCTGGCCATCATGGTGGCCGCCGAGGACGCCAAGGTGCATTCCCAGCTGGCCAATACCAGCAAGATGCGCATCATCCTCGACAAGTTCCCGGTCTTCGTGCTGGGCTTCCTGGCCGTGGTCCTGCTGAACACCTTCGGCTTCATGAGCAAGGAGGAAGCCAAGATGGCCGGCAACTTCATGAACTGGTGCTTCCTGCTGGGCTTCTCCAGCATCGGCCTCACCACCCACCTCAGCGACATCAAGGCCGCGGGCCTTTCCGGTGCGCTCATCGGCTTCTGCGTGGCCTCGGTCAAGGCAGGCCTGGCCCTGCTGGTGGTCCTCTGCTTCCTGCAATAACGGACAGGCGTTGCGGGGAAGGGTCTGACGGGATGCACGCAAGGCCTCCGCGGCCCTTCCCGACGTGTTCGATGACCGGACGACTCATCCCCGACGGAAGGCAATTTCTGATGCCGCCTGACGGAAACCACACAAAATAGAGGGGACGGCTACGCCCCCCTGGAGGACATCATGTGGAACAAAATCTCCAAAAGCAGACAACAGGACATCATCGTCATCACCTGCGGCCTCCTGCTGATCCTGCTGGCCAAGGTGCTGGCATGATCTGCTGTCTGGCTTCCGCCGCCTGCCCCCTGCGCGACACGGCCGCCCCGCTGGCCGCCTGTGGCGGACAGGAAGATATCCGTGCCGTCTATGATGCCGGTATCGACCTTGGCCATTACGGCGAGGTGGATCAGCTGGCGCCCGCCGGAGCCATGGCGGAGTTCACGGCCTATGTGCGCCGCCAGAGCGAGGAAGAAGCGGAAGCGGCCTTCGCGCCGCTGCGGCAGGCCGCCCGCAGCCGGGGCGTAGCAATGCGCCTGCATGTGGTCTACGGCCCCAGTGCCGTACGCGATCTGCTGCGCCGCTGGCGGGAAGAAGAGAACGTGCGGGTCTTTGGCGGGGAAGGCATGTCCCTTCCCTTGCCTGACTCCCGGCTGCGGGCCGGGCCACGACCACAAGACCTGCCACAGGGAGCGGGAAGGAGCGGACGTTTCCTTCCCGCTTTTTCCCTTGCAAAAAGGCCGTGACAGGGAACACGCGGTAACGGCGCAAGGGAGCGGGGCATGATTATCCGGATATGCGGCACGTGATGTGCTGCTCCGGGACGTAGTCCGTACGGATGAAGGCCCGTATGGGCATCAGGAAGCCACCGGTAACACCGGGGACAGTCCCGCGAACCGGGACAAAGAAAGGGCGAAGGAAAAAACGGGGAAAAAGAAGGAAGAGCGGGAAGGCCCGTCCGATAGAAGGCGTTTGCCGGGCGGCTGTCCACAAGCGCGCGTCCGGCAAAAGCCCATAACGAAAAAGGCTTGCAACTTTCGCTGCAAGCCTTTGGATTCCCTGGTGCCGAGGGACAGAATTGAACTGCCGACACGGGGATTTTCAGTCCCCTGCTCTACCAACTGAGCTACCTCGGCGTGAGGTGGTGTTGTTCGTCACAACAAAAATGCTTGTACAGATTTACCTCCGACTTGGCAAGCATTTTTTTTCGTTTTTTGCCAAAAACTTGAAATTTTTTTGTCCAGCCTCCATACTGTCCCTGTCAGGACAGGCATTCTCCCTATATTTTCAGGCTGTTGCAGGCACATCTTTTTTTGTGCGCCCTGTCCGCGCCCTTTATCCCCACAGGATCCCCATGGCCTTCCGCCCTTCTCTGCCTCCCTTCATCCTGGAATCTGCGGCCCTGCGCAGTCAGGGCGCCTGGACGCTCATGGCTCAGGCCCTGCTCACGGGCCTTGTCTCCGGCGGGGTCATCGGCCTGTTCCGCTGGCTCTATACCATCATCAATGGTGCCATCCGGGCTCATGTGGCCGGGCAGGATCCCTTCGCACCGCTCTCGCTGGCCCTGATGGCCGCCGGGCTGCTGCTCATGGCCCTGACGGCCGGGCTGCTCCTGCGCTACGAGCCCCTTATCGGCGGCAGCGGCATCCCGCAGGTGGAACTCATCGCGGCCGGAAAACTGCCGCCCATGCGCTGGGCGCGGGTGCTCTGGTGCAAGTTCGTGGCCACCCTGGCCGCGCTCAGCGCCGGTCTTTCCGTGGGGCGCGAGGGCCCCTGCATCATGATGGGCGCCACCGTGGGCGCGGGCGTGGGCTATATGTGGCACGATCGCTGCCGCGCCAACCGGCCCCGCTATCTGGTGGGCGGCGGCGTGGCGGGCATGACCGCCGCCTTCGGCGCGCCTGTGGCCGGCATGTTCTTCGCCTTCGAGGAGATGAAGACCCCGCTCACCCTGCCCATGCTGCTCTTCACCAGCCTGTCGGCCCTGTCGGCCTGGTTCATGGTGGACGTGGTGCTGGACTTCGGCCTGGTCTTCCCCTTCGCCCAGCTGCCCGGCCTGCACTGGAGCCAGTACTGGCTGCCCCTGCTGGCCGGTATGTCCTGCGGCCTGCTGGGGGCCGTGTACAATGCGGGCATGATCCGCCTGTTGCTCTGGCAGGACAGGGCCCGCTGGCTGCCCGGGCCCGTGCGCATCGTCTTCCCCTTTGCCTGCTGCGGCGTGCTGCTGCTCGTCTGGCCGGAGATCACGGGCAACATGGGCCTGACCACCCTGCAGCTGGAGCACCTGCGCCTGCCCGCCCTCACGCTGGCCCTGCTGCTGGCGGGCAAGATCGCCTTTTCCTGCGTGAGCTTCGCCTCGGGCGTTTCCGGCGGCATCCTCATGCCCATCCTTCTGATGGGCAGCATGGCCGGAGCCCTGCTGGCCGCACCCTTGCGCGATGCCGGGCTGGTGGCTCCGGAACAGACGGCCACCCTGCTGGTGCTGGGCATGGCGGGCCTGTTCTCCGCCTCGGTGCGTACCCCTCTCACCGGGGCCGCCCTGGTCATGGAGATGTGCGGCGGGTTCCATCTGGCCCCGGCCGTGCTGCTGGCCGCCTTCGCCGCGGCCTTCACGGCCAACGCCTTGCATTCGACGCCTGTTTACGACAGTCTCAAGGAACGTATCCTGGACCAGCGTCGCCGGCGCCGGGCCACCGCTTCCCCCACCGAGGAGAGATCATGACCCGCCTGCTCCCCTGTCTCGTCCTGCTGCTGTGCTGCCTTGCGGCCTGCACGTCCCGCAACGTCCCCGACAAAGCCGGGTATACGCCCGTGGCCGCGCCCTGGACATGCGCCACCTATCTGGACAGTAACGAGAACGCCCTCACGCCCGTGCTGATGCTGGACGGCTGGGCCGCCGCCCGCACACAACAGGTGCGCCTCGGTACGGCGGGGACCGACGCCCTGCTGGATCACCTGGAAGCCTGGTGCCCCACCCATCGCGAGGAAAAGCTGGCCGACGTCATCCTAGCCTGGCGCCGCCGGCATGCCGACAAGGGCAGGATGCTGCCCGCCGTGAACTGTGCGGGCTGGTACGCCCCGGCCACGCGGCCCATCACGGGCAACGAACAGCAGCTGGCCCTTTCCCTCTGGCTCGCGGGCCATGCCCTGGGGCGGGCCGGTCTGGAGGTCCCTTTGCAGGACCAGCAGCGCCTCGACCGCATCTTCGCCCTGTTCGACAGCGGCGAGAGCCCCCTGCACCAGTACTGCCGCCGCGATCCCGATGCCCTAGTGCTCCACGGGCTCACGGCCGTGGGCCTGGAAGAGGCGGCGCGCCCCGCTGGTGCGGCAAAGGCGAATGCACCCAAAAATTATAAGTAACATTTTGATATAATTGTAAAAATAAAATAGTGCTTGCAAATATGGTTCAGGTTGCGTAAACAACTGTCCCAAATAAAATTCTACAAGGCGAGGCCGTATGACTCGTAAAGACCGTACCGAAGGCATCTACAGCCGCCGTGAAGTGCTCGACGAAAGCGAACGCCGTCAATATTGCCTGATCCAGCTCAAGGACCTGCTCTCCTACGCCTACCGCTACTCCGAAGACGTCAAAAAACGCTTCGACCGTGCGCAGTTCAACGTGGAGAAGTTCAAGACCCTGTCCGATATCAAGCACATCCCCATCCTCAAGAAAAAGGAACTCATCTTCCTGCAGTCCATGGGCCCGCGTCTGGGCGGTCTGCTGACCAAGGACATCGGGGATCTCAAGCGCATCTTCCTCTCCCCCGGACCCATCTTCGACCCCGAAGACCGTGGCGAAGACTACTGGGGCTACACCGAAGCCTTCTATTCCGTGGGCTTCCGTCCCGGTGATGCCGTGCAGAACACCTTCAACTATCAGCTGACCCCGGCCGGCCTGATGTTTGAAGAGCCCCTGCGCAACCTGGGCTGTGCGGTCATCCCCGCCGGTCCCACCGATGCCTCCACCCAGCTGGACATCATGCAGAAGCTGCGCGTCTCCGGCTATGTGGGCACGCCCAGCTTCCTCATGCACCTGGCCCAGAAGGCCGAGGAAAAGGGCCTGAACCTGCGCAAGGACCTCTTCCTCGAAGTTGCCTTCGTCACCGGTGAGCGCCTGTCCGAAAAGATGCGCTCCCAGATGGAAAAGAAGTACGACCTCATCATGCGCCAGGGCTACGGCACCGCCGACGTGGGCTGCATCGGCTACGAATGCTTCCACAAGACCGGCCTGCACATCGCCAACCGCTGCTATGTGGAGATCTGCCATCCCGATACCGGCATCCCGCTGAAGGACGGCGAAGTGGGCGAGATCGTGGTCACGGCCTTCAACAAGACCTATCCGCTCATCCGTCTGGCCACGGGCGACCTGTCGTACATCGACCGCAGCCCCTGCGCCTGCGGCCGTACCAGCCCGCGCCTGGGCAACATCGTGGGCCGCGTGGACACCACCGCCCGCATCATGGGCATGTTCGTCTACCCGCATCAGGTGGAACAGGTCATGAGCCGCTTCGAAGAAGTGAAGCGTTGGCAGATCGAAGTCACCAACCCCGGCGGCATCGACGAGATGACCCTGTTCATCGAGACCAGCGGCTTCAAGCGCGAAGAAGAGCTGCTCCACCAGTTCCGCGAAAAGATCAAGCTGCGTCCCGAACTCAAGATCCTGGCGCCGGGCAGCCTGCCCCCGCAGATCCGTCCCATCGAGGACAAGCGTCACTGGGATTAACCCCGTCATGGAGGCCCGGCCCCTGCGCCGGGCCTTTTTGCCCTGTGCCGGTCGCTGCCCGGCTGTCCCGCAAGGAGGCTCGTCATGGAAATGTCGCCGCAACTGGCCCGTCTTGTGGCCTGGCTGGAAGAGATGCACGCCCGCGTCATGCAGGCCGAACAGGCGGCCCTGGCCGTCATGGGCGATATGCCCGCCTATACGGCCCACATGCAGGAAAAAGCCCGCCTGCTGGCCTCGCTGGAAGAAGAAGGCGAGGCCTATCTCGAAGAGCTGCCCGAGCAGCTCCAGGACCAGGCCGGGCACCGTCTGCACCGTTTTTCGGCCAGCGCCCGCAACGCGCTGCGCATCGGCTCCATCTTCTATATGTCCGCCCTGCTCTATCCCGAAGACCACAAGCCCGGCCAGCCCGACGACCTGCAGGTCTTCATCCGGCGCCTGCGTGACGAGGGCGAGCACTACACCCTGCACCCGCAGGACTAGCGGAAATTGTTTTCCGGGGGCAGGAGGGCTTTGGGGCTCGCACGCAAGGCCTTTTCCCCGTCCCATCCTTCCTCCAGCGCGTTTGGCCCGGAAGGATATGATCCCGGCGGCGCTCCGGCCTTCCCCGGATGCCGGTCTCCCGGTGCTGCCCCGGAGGTCTCCCCACGGAAGATTTCGGGAGGGGCGCGGCAAGGCCGCCTCCTTCCCTCTGGTGAAGGCCTCCCGGCCCCAGACGGCCGGAATAGCCACACCCTGAACCGACGTAAGGAGTTACCATGAACAAACGTATCCTGGGCGGCCTGCTCTGCGCCGCCATGCTCTGCGCCGCTCCCGCCCTGGCCATGCCCGGCATGGGCGAAGGCAAGGCCCCTGTGGACAAGTTCCCCATGATGGACGCCAACAAGGACGGCAGCGTCAGCAAGGAAGAATTCAAGAAGTTCTTCCCCCAGATGCAGGACGGCGCCTTTGCCGCCATCGACAAGAACAAGGACGGCGCCATCAGCCATGAGGAATGGCAGGGCTTCAGCAAGAGCCACGCCATGGGCCGCGCCGGTCATCCCGACGCCCAGATGCCTCCCGCCAATGAGGCCGCGCCCAAGACCATGCCGCTGGTCACGCCGCCTTCCAAGTAACCGTCAGGGGAGCGTCCCGGCATTCCTGCCGGGACGCTCCCCCTTCCACGGCACTGCGGTGCCGCCCTTTCGACCTTTCACCCCATCCGTGTGGCGCCCCAAGGCCGCCAAAGGAAAACCATGCCCTTCTTCCCCAAGCCCCGGCGCCGACCCGCGCCCGCCGATACCGACATCAGCACCACCGACGCCGCGCCCCGCCCTTTCCGCCCGCGTCCGGCCACCGGCACGCAGCCTGCCGACCGTCCCCGCTTCCAGCGCGAGGAACATAACGAATTTCCTTCCCGGGACGACCGTCCCCGTGACGGGCGCCGCCCTGCCGGGGCCTTCCCGCGCGCCGGGCGCCCCGCGGACCGCCGCGATGCCCGCCCCGGCTCCCGTTCCCGCAACGAGGCGTTCCAGGACCCGTGGGTGGACGGCCAGCCCCGCTTCCTGCCCATGAGCCGCGCCGAGATGCAGGCCCTGGGCTGGAAGGAACTGGACGTACTGCTGGTCAACGGCGACGCCTATGTGGACCACCCGGCTTTCGGGCCCGTGCTGCTGGGCCGCTGGCTGGTGGCCCACGGCTTCCGCGTGGGTATCGTGGCCCAGCCCCGCTGGCAGTCGCCCGACGATCTGCTGGTCATGGGCCGTCCCCGGCTTTTCGTGGGCGTCAGCGCGGGCGCGCTGGACTCCATGCTGGCCCACTACACGGCCTTCCGCAAAAAGCGCCACGATGATGCCTACACCCCCGGCGGCAAGGCCGGTGCGCGTCCCAACCGCGCCTGTCTGGTCTATGCCAACCTGGCCCGTCAGGCCTTCCCCGGCCTGCCGGTGATCCTGGGCGGCATCGAGGCCTCGCTGCGCCGCACCACCCATTATGATTTCTGGACCGACAGCCTGCGCCGCTCCATCCTGCTGGACGCCAAGGCCGACCTGCTCATCTACGGTATGGGCGAGCTGGCCATGCTGGAATGCGCCCGCCGTCTGGCCGAAGGCAAGAGCCTGCACGGCATCGACGGCACGGCCTGGCTGGCCAAAGTGGACGAGAACAACGTCCCCGTGGATCTGCCCGAAGAATGGCTCGATTTGCCGCGCATGCAGCTGCCCTCCCACGAGGCCGTACAGGCCGAGGCCACGGAATTGCTGCGCCTGACCCAGATGCTGGAACAGCAGGTGCACCGCCAGAACGCCTGGGCCCAGCAGATGGTGGGCGACCGCGCCCTGGTGCTGGCGCCCCCGGCCCGCCCCCTGACCACGGAAGAGATGGACCAAATCTACGCACTGCCCTACGCCCGCGCGGCCCATCCCCGCTACCGCGAGCCCATCCCCGCCGACGAGATGCTGCGCACCAGCATCACCAGCCATCGCGGCTGTGGCGGCGGCTGTTCCTTCTGCTCGCTGGCCCTGCATCAGGGGCGCCGTATCAGCTCCCGCAGTCAGGAATCCATCCTGGCCGAGGCCCGCAAGCTGGTGGCCCAGTCCCGTCGCGGTCAGGTGGCCATCTCCGACGTGGGCGGCCCCACGGCCAACATGTGGCAGGCCCATTGTGCCCTGGATGACGCCACGGCCGCCAAGGCGGAACCCGGTGCGCGGCCTTCGTCCCGCTGCCGCCGCAGCAGCTGCTGTTACCCCACGGTCTGCAAGTCCTTCATCACCCCGCAGATGCAGCATGTGGGCCTGCTGCGCGAAGTGGCGGCCCTGCCCGGCGTGCGGCAGGTGCGCGTGGCCAGCGGCGTGCGCGCCGACCTGGCCCTCAACGATCCCGAGGCCCTGGCGGCCTATACCGGCGAATTCACCGGCGGCCAGCTCAAGGTGGCCCCGGAACACTGCGCCGCCCGCGTGCTGGACCTGATGCGCAAGCCGGGCATGGAAGTCTTTGAAGCCTTCCTCCAGAGCTTCGTGGAGCAGAGCCGTCTGGCCGGGCGCGAGCAGTATGTGGTGCCCTACATGATGAGCGCCTTCCCCGGCTGTACGGACGAGGACATGCACGAGCTGGCCCGCTGGCTGCAGGAGCGTCACTGGAGCCCGCAGCAGACCCAGTGCTTCATCCCCACGCCGGGCAGCATCGCCACGGCCATGTATTACTGCGGCCGCAACGAGGACGGGGAAGAGATCTATGTGGCCCGCAGCGATGCCGACCGCCTGCGCCAGCACCGCATCCTGATGCCCGATTTCGGCCGCATGCCCGAACGCGGCGGCCATGCCGATGCTGAGGATGCGGGCGAAGGCCACCGCCGCGAACCCCGCGGGGAAAACACCACCGAGCGCTGGCGCGACGAACGCCGCAGCGCTGACGGTCTGGCCCCCCGGCACGAGGGCCGCCGCGACTTCCGGGAAGACCGCAAGCCGCCCTTTGCCCGCTTCGATGACGAACGGGAGGGGGCGCCCCGCCGCGATTTCCGCCATCCCGACCGCGACGGTTTCCGCAAGCCCGCCTTCCGGCAGGATGTGGACAAGCCCTTCCGCCCGCGTCCCTTCCCTGATGCCGCCCGTGACGGCGACGAGGCTCCGCAGACCCGGCCGTCCTTCCGCAGGGATAGTCAGGACGAACGCCCCTTCCGTCCCCGTGGAGATCGCTTCGTGAACCGCGATGGGAAAGAAGACCGGCGTCCCTTCCGGCCGCGTCGCGATGACGACGGCCAGCCTTTCCGCAAGGACGGATTCCGTCCCCGGCGCTTTAACGATCGCGACGGCCACGAAGGACAGGACTGGCAGAAGCGCCGTGCGCCCTTTGCCCGCTTCGATGACGAGCAGGACGAGGCTCCCCGTCGCGAGTTCCGCCGTCCCGACCGCGACGGCTTCCGCAAGCCCGGTTTCCGGCAGGACGGGGACAAGCCCTTCCGCCCGCGTCCCTTCCCCGATGCCGCACGGGATGGTGACGAGGCCCCGCAGGCCCGCCCGTCCTTCCGCAGGGATGCTCAAGACGAACGCCCCTTCCGTCCCCGTGGTGACCGTTTCGTGAACCACGATGGCGAAGAAGACCGGCGTCCCTTCCGTCCGCGCCGTGAAGATGACGGTCAGCCTTTCCGCAAGGACGGATTCCGTCCCCGGCGCTTCAACGATCGCGACGGTAGCGAAGGACAGGACTGGCAGCAGCGTCGTGCGCCCTTCCCCCGCTTCGATGACGAGCAGGACGAGGCCCCCCGTCGCGACTTCCGCCGTCCCGACCGCGACGGCTTCCGCAAGCCCGGTTTCCGGCAGGACGGAGACAAGCCCTTCCGCCCGCGTCCCTTCCCTGATGCCGCACGGGATGGTGACGAGGCCCCGCAGGCCCGCCCGTCCTTCCGCAGGGATGGTCAGGACGAACGCCCCTTCCATCCCCGTGGCGACCGCTTCGCGCATCGTGATGGGGAAGAAGCCCGTCGCCCCTTCCGCCCGCGCCGTGACGACGAGGGACAGTCTTTCCGCAAGGACGGCTTCCGTCCCCGGCGTTTCAACGACCGCGACGGTAGCGAAGGACAGGACTGGCAGCAGCGTCGTGCGCCCTTCCCCCGCTTCGATGACGAGCAGGACGAGGCCCCCCGTCGCGACTTCCGCCGTCCCGACCGCGACGGCTTCCGCAAGCCCGGTTTCCGGCAGGATGCGGACAAGCCCTTCCGCAAGAACGCCTTCCGCAGGGACGGCAAGCCCGCCTTCGGCTCCCGCCGCCGGGACAGAGGCTTTGACGGCCCGGCACTGAACGACGACGAAGAATAAAAAAACGGGCGGTACCCGCAAGGGTATCGCCCGAAAACGTAAAGATGGACGCACGCCGCGCCCACAGCCCTTGCCGCCGTTGGCGGACGGGCAGGCAAGCAGGGCGTACCGGCCCGACACAGGCGCAGGACGCCGAGGAGAGCTCATGGATCAGGAAGAACGCATCATCCGGCTGGAAGAGCTGGCCTATTTTCAGGAAGAACGCCTGCGCGAACTCAACGAGGCCCTGACGGCCCAGCAACAGCAGATCGACATGCTGGAGCACCGTCTGGTCGAGACCATGGAGCTGGCCCGCAACCTGCGCGATCAGCTGGGACAGACCGGTAACGGTGCCCCGGTCAACGATCTGCCGCCCCACTACATGCCCGAGCGTTACTGATCGGCCGGGCGACAGGCAGTTAAGCATATCTATGCGAGGGGGAGAGGGAAACCGTTTTGGAAAACGGTTCTCCCTCTCCCCCTCGCGCTCCCCCGCTCCCTTCCCAAAACTTTTACAGAGGGCTATGACGGGCATCATGGCCCTTCGGCCTGTACCCGCCCGTCACGTCCTCCGGCGACATGGAAAAAAGGCCGTCATACGGGGGCGACATGAAAACGCTGGGGCGGATGAAGCTCCCAGTCGTATCTGACTACAGGCCAACAAAAAAGCCGCGCTGTCATGGCGCGGCTTTTTCTGTTGCAAGAAAGCTGCGGAAAAGGGCGGCCCAATATACGCTAAACGGCTACCGCCACCGTCCCACTCAGGCCTGCATCCAGTATCAGGACGGCAGTACTGCGCGGCCATCAGGCCCTTCGTTGTCGCTCTCCAGCCTGTGCGCCTTCGCTCCTAAAAACGGGGCGTGGCCTCGCCGCGACGCTTCTTGGCGCACTGCAGGCCCAGGAAATCCGTTTCGGGCAGGGCGGTCAGGCGCTCGTCAGGCACGGCCGCCAGGCCGCGCCGCTCCCGCAGCACATGGCTCAGGTACTCCCGGTGCAGCATGTCCCGTAGCCAGGGCTGCCGGTCGCCCATATCGCGCACCAGGCTGGCGCCGATGACGTCCCCGCCGTGCAGGCCGTCCATCATCTCGCAATCACCGGAGCCGTAGACGCGGGGATCTGAAAAGTCCATGCTCTCCACGCCGCAGTCCAGCAGGCCCTGCCGCAGGGCGGACAGCCAGCCGGCATCACCGCCGTTCCTGTCGGCAAGGGCGCCCAGTACGGGCGTGGCCAGGGGCGGCAGGAAGACGATGGTGCGGATGCCGCGCGAACGCAGGCGGCAGCAGATTTCGGCAAAGGCTTCCAGACGTTCCCTGTCCGGTGCAAGGTTCCCGGCCCAGACGCCGCTGCCGCTTTCCAGCTCACGCAATGTGCGGGCAAAAGCATGGTCCGGCGCAGGCCGGCGGCCATCCAGTACCGCACCCTCATAGAGCGAACCGTCCGGCCCGTAGCCCGTATCACGGAGCTGGGCCTCAAGCCCGTAGCGGTCGGCGCGCAGACGGCCCTGCAGGGGGGCCAGCATGTCCGCCGGGGCGATGCGCCCCTGCGCCAGCCAGCGCCAGGGGGCCCGCAAGGTGGACGCATCCAGCAGGGAGGGCTGCACGGTCCGCTCAGGCTGCCCGGCCGGAGCGCCTGCCGTCAGCCACCAGAAGTCCAGACCCAGCAGCACGATCTTGGGCCTGTGGATGGCCAGCATCCTGTCCACCAGAAGGTGCAGGCTCTCCAGATCCGTGGCGGCCCCGGCCATATTCACGAAGGGGCGTTCGAAAAAGACCGCGCGCACGTTCCCCGCCCGCGACGAGCCCAGCACCACCACCTCCGGCTTCACGGCAGCATACAGGGCCAGTTTGTAGGCCATGATGTCCTGCGCCAGCCCCGGCCCGAACAGGACGAATTCTCCCTGTGCCTGCCGTGCCACGACCTCTTCCTGATCCAGCTCGCCGCTGGCCGTCAGCCAGCAGACGGCCCAGGGGACCAGCAGCAGCCCCGCCAGCAGGGCCAGGACCAGCAAAGAAAGGAAAAAACGTTTCAGCCAGCCGTCAAGGGCCGGATGGACTATCTCGGACATGGAGGCCTCCGTCAAAAGCGGAAAGAAAGGAAGGCATGGCCCTGCATCAGCAGCAGGGAGGCCAGCGCCGGCAGGGCCAGGGCCACGGCCCAAAGCAGGTTCGGCTGCCAGTGCAGCCAGGGACGGCTGCCGTCGGCGCGGCCCAGCATCACATGCTGGCTGCAGGGCAGGCCCCAGACGATGACGGCGCAGACAACCAGCAGCGGCAGCAGCAGCCGGGGCTCCAGCAGGCCGCCGGGCAGCAGGGCCTCCAGCCCCTGTTGCAGGGGCAAGGGATGGCCGTCGCTCCAGAGGAACATGCTCTGCCAGACATACAGGGCCGTGCCCGTGTCCCCGGCGCGGAACAGCACCCAGGCCACGGTCAGGCACAAAAAGGTCACCAGCACGCACAGGGCCCGCAGGGGCGGCAGGGCCAGCACGCGTTCGGCCAGGCTGCCGCGCAGCAGATGGCGGAAGGCGTGGTTGACCAGCAGGAGCAGGCCGTGCAGGGCCCCCCAAAGGAGGAAGGTCAGCCCGGCCCCGTGCCAGACACCGCAAACCAGCATGGTCAGCAGCAAATTGGCGTACTGGCGCACCCGGCCATGCCGGCTGCCCCCCAGGGGCAGATACAGGCAGTCATGCAGCCAGCGGCCCAGAGTCATGTGCCAGCGGCGCCAGAAATCCACGATGCCCGTAGCCTTGTAGGGCGCGGCAAAATTCTCCGGCAGGCGCAGGCCCAGCATGAGAGCGGCCCCCACGGCCATGTCCGTATAACCGGAAAAGTCGAAATAGATCTGGAAGGTGTAGCTCAGGGCCCCCAGCCAGGCCTCGGCCGTGCTCAGGGGCAGTCCCTGGGCGGCGGCATGGAACACGGCATCCGCCGCCGGGGCCAGACTGTCGGCCAGCAGCACCTTCTTGGCAAGGCCCAGCACCATCAGGCCCAGGCCCCGTGCCAGATCCTCGGCCTGCGGCACGTCCAGGGCATCCAGCTGCGGGCCCATCTCCTCATAACGGACCAGCGGGCCGGACAGGGCATAGGGGAAGCAGGTGGTGAACAGGGCCTGCCGCACGATGCCTTCGGGACGGATGCGGCGCTGGTAGACGCCCAGCAGCCAGGCCAGCTGGATAAGCACGGCAAAGGAGAAGCCCGCGGGCATGGCCGCGGGCGCCAGAATGGGCAGGATGTCCTGCCATTGCGCCAGCCAGGCCGACAGGGCCGGCAGATGGCGGAACCGGCACCAGACCAGCACATTAAGCAGCACGGCCAAAAGCAGCAGGCCGCGACGGCCCAGCCGACGGCGGCGGTGCCCCTCATCGGCCAGCAGCAGGCCGAACAGATAGTTGACCACGGTCAGGCCCAGCAGGAGCAGCAGGGCCTCCAGCCCCTGGCAGGCCCCAAAGAGCAGCGAGGCCCCCAGCAGGAGCACGGACAGGCGGGTCTTGTCTTCTCCGGCAGTCAGTTTCCAGAGCCAGACGAGGATGGGCAGGAAGAGGAACAGGAAGGGGAAGGAAGCGAAAAGCATAAAAAGAATCTCCCGGCGCGGCACATCTCAAGACGGCCACCCCGGGAGAAAACGAGGAGACTGATACGTTGGATCGTCCCGAATGCCGCGCGATCTCAGGAATTGAGCTCGGCTCTGAATTTGCGGGACAGGCGGAAGACGACGACCTTGCGCGGAGGCAGCGTGATGGCTTCATCCGTTTGCGGATTGCGGCCTTTACGCGACGCTTTGTCGTAAGCCTCAAACTTGCCGAACCCACTGATCAGAAGAGCATTGTCCTTTTTGATGGCATTCTTCATGATCTCCAGCAGTTTTTCGACCACATTCTTCACGTCAACCCGATTTTTGTCTGTACTCTCGTAGATCCGCTCGACGATGTCAGCTTTGGTCAATGTTTTCTTCATGTCCAATCCTTATGCCACAGGCACGCTTCACATATGCACAACTTTTTTGTAGAATATACTCAACTTGCATTTCCGGCAAGATTTTTGTCTCCGCGCGAAGCCTGCCAAGCCTTGCTACTCCTCGCTTTCTGCCATGTCGCGTGTTTCGCTTACTTTTTTATGGGAGACTCCTGCAAGGGCAGTCCCGGTCTTCAGCGTTTTCATCCCGTTTTTCGGCTGTCCCCGCCGCTGTGTCTTTTGTTCCCAGCATGACCAGACAGGTCAGCAAGCCAGTCCTCTGGACGAGATACTGGCCCGCGCGGCCAGTGACCTGCGTATCCGGCGGGTACAGGGAAGGCCGCCGGTAGAGCTGGCCTTTTACGGCGGGACCTTTACGGCCCTGGCTCCCCGCGATCTGGACGCCTGCCTGGACATGGCCGATAGTCTCCTCCATGAGGGCTGCATCACCCGTTTCCGCTGCTCAACCCGTCCTGATTGCCTGGATGCGGCCCTGCTGGCGCGTCTGCGCCGTCACGGTTGCCGCACTGTGGAGCTGGGCATCCAGAGCTTTTCCGATACGGCCCTGCAGGCCAGTGAACGCCATTACAGCGGACGGCAGGCCACTGAAGCCTGCCGTTTGGTGCGGGACGCAGGCCTTGCCCTGGGTGTGCAGCTGCTGCCCGGCATGCCGGGCCACCAGCCGGAAGACTTTTTGACCGATGTGCGCCGGGCCCTGGATCTGGGGGCTGACATGCTGCGCTTCTATCCCTGTCTGGTACTGGCGGGCACGGAACTGGCCCGCCGCTGGCAGCAGGGCCTGTACACGCCTTGGCCCCTGCCGCTCACCCTGTCCCTGCTGGCACGCGGCTGGCTGTACGCCCGTCGCGCCGGGGTGCCCGTCATCCGCATGGGCCTTGCCCCCGAACCCGGTATGGAAGCGGCCCTGCTGGCCGGGCCCGCCGACAGGAACCTGGGCGGACGCGTGCTGGGACGGGCCCTGTGGCTGCATGTCTGCGCCTGCCTGCTGCGGGCGCAGGGAAATGATGCCGCCTGCAGTGCGGTACGGGCCGCTGCCCTGCTGGACGCCCTGCTGGCGGGCGGGAAAGCCCCCGCCGGACTGCCCCGGGCACAGGCGCTGTACCTGCCGCGCTCCTGCCAGGGCTTCTTCCGCGGGCCGGGCGACGAGCTGGGCAAGGCCTGGGCGGCCCTGGGCATCACGCGCCGGAACCTTGTCTGGACAGCGGGACAGGCCGCCTGCCTGCATCTTGATGCCTGATCCGATTTTTCCTTCAACCTGCGGCACAGCCCGCATCCGACCATGAGGTGACCATGTCCGCCGCCCCTTCCGGGTCCCTGCCGCCGCTCAGTGAAGAAGAACGCGCCATCTTTGCCAATGCCATCCGGCAGGCCCGCATGCTGCAGCGGACCCTGGGGCCGCTGTGCGAGGTCGCCATCCACGATTTCCGCGATCTCGAGCACTCCCTCGTCCATCTGGAAGGCAGCCTCACCGGCCGCAAGCTGGGCGCCCCCATCACCAACATCGTGGTCAAGGCCTGGCGCCAGCAGGGCGACGATGTGGCGGACATCGTGGGCTATCCCTCATCCACGCCGGGCGGCAAATCCCTCAAGTCCTCCACCTCGTTCCTGCGCAGGGCCGACGGCCGGGTCATCGGCGCCTTCTGCATGAACATCGACCTTTCCGACCTGCTCCACTTCCAGGCCGTGCTGCACCCCCTGCTGCACGTGGATCCGCTGGAACGCGACGTAAGCGAGACCTTTGCCGCCTGCACCGGCGATACCAGCCTTGCCATCCTCGAGGCGGCCATCCGGCGCGCAGGCAAACACCCCTCCCTCATGAACCGTGAGGAAAAAAAGGACTTCATCCGCATCCTCGACGAGGAAGGCGCCTTCCTCATCAAGGGCGTGGTCCAGCATGTGGCCAAGGAGATGCAGGTCTCCATCTACACGGTGTACAATTATATGCGCCAAATCAAGAAAGATAATGATTAGTCTTACTCTTTAAAATATTTTTTAAATTAAAAAATATTGACACATCCCCGTACTCAAGGCAAAAGGGGATGTGCTGCAATGGGGCGCAGCTTCTGTTTCCTTCCTCTCCCTCCCCGGCGCGCTCCGCGCCCGCCCCGCACCAGGCCTGCCGCCTGCGGCCAGCACAGTCATCCCACACAAGGAGACACCATGACTCCCACGCACAAGCCCCTGACGGCCCTGCATGTCCGTCCGGCCATCGAGACCTCGCTCTTCGACTTTTTCAAGATCGGCCCCGGCCCTTCCAGCTCCCATACCATCGGTCCCATGCGCGCCGGCCATGACTTCGTCCAGCGCTGCGACGCCCTCGACCCCGATCTGGTACGCCGCGCCGCCCGCATCCACGTGGTGCTGCTGGGCTCGCTGAGCGCCACGGGCATGGGCCACGGCACCAACACCGCCGTGCTGGCCGGTCTGCTGCGCACCAGTCCCGAGACCTGTCCCGCGGGCCTGCTGGACAAGCTGGGCCGCGAAGCCGACGCCCGGCACGAGCTGCGCATCCACGACGTCCTTTTGCAGGTGGGCCTTGCCGACATCGAACACGGCCCCATCATCCACGACGCCCCCTACAGCAACACCCTGCTCGTCAGCCTTGAGGATGCCGACGGCCAGGCCCTGTACAGCATGGAATACTATTCCGTGGGCGGCGGCTTCATCCAGTGGAAGGGCTGGACCCCGCCCGAACGCGGCAAGCCCGTGCACCCCTACGGCACCATGCGCCAGCTGCGCGAACAGCTGGCCAAGACCGGCCTGACCCTGCACGAACTGATCCTGGACAACGAGAGCGCCATCACCGGCATGTCCCGCCCGGACATCTTCCAGAACCTGGAACAGATCATGGAATCCATGTACGCCAGCGTGCGCCGCGGCCTTGAGGCCGAAGGGCAGCTGCCCGGCACCCTGGGCGTGTGGCGCAAGGGCCATACCCTGCTGGAACGCGCTCGCGAGATGCCCCTGGCCGTGGACCGCTTCCTGGGCCAGGTCAACGCCTATGCCTTTGCCGTGGCCGAAGAGAACGCCTCGGGCGGCGTCATCGTCACCGCGCCCACCTGCGGGGCCGCGGGCGTCATGCCCGCCCTGCTCTACGCCATGCGCTACAACATGAACATCGGTGACCGGGCCCTGCGCGAAGGCGTGCTGGCCTCGGCGGCCGTGGGCTTCCTGGCCAAACACAACGCCGGTATCGCCGGTGCCGAGGTGGGCTGTCAGGGCGAAGTGGGCGTGGCCTCCAGCATGGCCGCCGCCATGCTGGCCCATGCGCGCGGTTATGCCGTGGATGTGGTGGAGAACGCCGCCGAAGTGGCCCTGGAACACCACCTGGGCCTGACCTGCGACCCCGTGGGCGGCTATGTGCAGATCCCCTGCATCGAGCGCAACGCCGTGGGCGCCATCAAGGCCTACAATGCCTGCCTGCTGGCCACCTGCGAAAAGTCCTCGCAGCACATGGTCAGCCTGGACGCCGTCATCATGGCCATGAACGAGACCGGCCGCGAGATGAACGCCAAATTCAAGGAAACCAGCGAAGGCGGCCTGGCCGTCAGCCTGGTGGAATGCTGATCGGGAGCCGTGCGCTCCCGCGGGGCCGTCTTCGTCCATCCGGCGAAGGCGGCCCCTTCCGTCCCCGGACAGGAACAGGAACGGCATCCGCCGCTGCCGGACGCCCCGCACAGGGCCCTGCCACGGGCCCGGGACCTGTTCCCCTGCTTTTCCAACCCTTTCACCCCTAAGGAACCTTCATGGCACAGACCCCTGAAACCGGCCATGCCGCCTCCGGCCGCTGGACGAAATTCGACGTCGTCTGGATGCTCAACCTCTTCGGCACCGCGGTGGGCGCGGGCATCCTCTTCCTGCCCATCAATGCGGGCATGTCCGGCATCTGGCCCCTGGTCGTCATCACCCTGCTGGTGGGCCCCATGACCTATTTCGCCCACCGGGGCCTGGCCCGCTTCGTGCTGTCCTCCTCCCGCGCCGACAGCGACATCACCGCCGTGGTGGAGGAACACTTCGGCCTTTCCGCAGGCAAGCTCATCACCCTGCTCTATTTCTTCGCCATCTACCCCATCCTGCTCATCTATGCCGTGGGCATCACCAACACGGTGGAATCCTTCATCATCAACCAGCTGCAGATGGCCGCGCCGCCGCGTCTGCTGCTTTCCGGCGTGCTGGTGGCGGCCCTGATGGCCGTCATCCTGGTGGGTGAGAACTTCATGCTCAAATTCAACGAGTGGCTGGTCTACCCCCTGTGCGGCATCCTCTTCTGCCTGTCGCTCTACCTCATCCCGCACTGGAACACCTCTTCGCTGGGGCAGATGCCTGATGCCGGCAGCTTCCTGGGCACCCTCTGGCTCACCCTGCCGGTGCTGGTCTTCGCCTTCAACCATTCGCCCGCCATCTCGTCCTTTGCCCTGGCCCAGCGCCGCCAGTACGGCGACATGGCCGAACAGAAGGCCTCCCAGACCCTGCGCGGCACGGCCTGTATCCTGGTGCTCTTCGTCATGGCCTTCGTCTTCAGCTGCGTGCTCAGCCTCAGCCCCGCCCAGCTGGTGGAAGCCAAGGCCCAGAACATCCCCGTGCTCTCCTATCTGGCCAACCAGTTCGACAATCCCTTCATCTCCTGGTTCGGCCCGCTCATCGCCTTCCTGGCCATCGGCAGCTCCTTCTTCGGCCACTATCTGGGCGCCCGCGAAGGCCTGCACGGCATCCTGATCCAGATGTCCTCCAAGCCCGAAGCCACGGCCACCTCGCGCAGCGTGCGCACCGGCATCGCCCTGTTCTTCTTCGTGACCCTCTGGCTGGCCGGCTGGCTCAACCCCGGCATCCTGGACATCATCGAATCCCTCAGCGGCCCGGTCATCGCCATGATCCTGTTCATCATGCCCATGTACGCCGTGCACAAGATCCCGGCTATGAGCCGCTACCGTGGCCAGTGGAGCAATGCCTTCGTGCTGGCCGCCGGTTGCGTGGCCATCTCTTCCCTGCTCTACAAGCTGTTCTGATCCCGCACGCCACATCCGTAAAGCGACTCCTGACGTCCGCCGGTCTCCATGCCGGTGGGCGTCTTTTTTTGCGCTGCAGGACTGCCGCGGGCGATGCGGCCCGTGTGAGCCTTTCCTCCGCCTGCCGCACAGCAGGCGGACAGCGCACGGCATCTCCATGATAAGAAAGAAGGATGAGCAAGAGAGGAACGGCGAATTTCCGCGAGCAGACATGCGCCGTGCCATCTGTGATGGCCGGGCTGCACGAGCATCCTGGCCAAGAACGGGGAGCGTACGGACGGAGCGAGGCGGCAACACCGGGCCTGCCAAAGCCTGCCGGACAGCGGGCGCACCGGCAGGGCACCGCACATAAAAGAGCATTCTTCCCAGCTGGCCGGGGCTCCGTGACCGGACAGCCGGAGGGCTGCCGCGCCAGCGAAGACAGGGACGCAGAGAGGGAGAACTCATCTTCCCTGTCTCGTGTCCGGCAAAGCGGGCCTCCATGACGCAGTGCAGGCCTGTCCCCCCTTGGGCAGACCATGCCGCCGGAGAGAAGAAAGACAGACCGGACGGACGCCGGACAGCGGACAAAAAAAGACGACCGGCTGCCCAGGGGGAGGAGCAGCCGGCCAAAGAGGGAGGATGTTCTGATGGTTAGAGGTTATGGTGAAGGAGGAGGATGCTCTTGTGAGCCCCGGCAGGACCAAGGGGGATTGCCCTGCCGGATATGTTGTCCGCCTAAGGCGGGGAGGGGCGATCTCAGGAGTAAAATCTGTCTTTCTCAGGAAGGCCCGGCCGGGGCCAGGGGAATCCCCGGCCGGGGTAGAAGTTCCAGAGGACTGCATTTTGTAGAGCGGGAGCTCTGGTTAAAGGTGCCTGTCAAAGGAGGTTGCTGTTTTCGGGAGCTTGGCCGGAAGGAGGAGGAGCTTCCGGCCAGATATTTCTTTCTGCCGTTGGCAGGGATCAGCTCTTAGTAGTGACCGCGATGGGGACCGTCGTCGTAGCTGGCGTCACCGCGAGGGCAATCCATGGCGGGGCCGCGATCACCACGGGGACCACGAGGACCGCGGGGGGCATCCTTGAAGCCTTCCGGCACGCCCACTTCGGCAGCCAGCTTGTCGCCCAGGGCGTCATGCAGGTCGGCCATCTCGTTGCGCAGGCGGGTCATTTCGGTAGCGGCCTCACGCACGGCCTTCACATCGGGGTTGGTGGCGTTTTCCAAAGCCCGCAGTTCCTGGCGCTTGACGTAGATGCTGTCGCGCAGCTGTTCCATGCGGGGAGCGAATTCTTCCATGATCTTGTCGAACTTGGCACGCTGCGCGTCCGACATGGCCCGGTAACCCCAGCCACGGGCGTGGCCGTGATGTCCCCAGCCGCCTTCCCAGCAGCCGCCGTCGCCGTAACCGTAGCAGGGACCGTAACCGTTGCCCTGGCCGCGATGATGGGGGCCGGCAAAAGCGTCAGAGGTCATGGTTCCGCCGATGAGGGCTGCAGCCAGCAGGGCAGGGATCATAACGCGGGAAGTCTTCATATATATGCTCCTTTATCTCTTCTCAGAGTGGGTTATCTTTGGGCTTTGGGTCTTGCCCTTTGTGCTCTGTATATAGCAACCCGCGTGCCAAACATTATTTTTCAATATAAATCAATATATTATATTTTCATACCGGCAAACAATCTTTCTCCGGCGGCTCTGTGTTCCCCCCGGATGTCCAGTTTTTATGCAGCGGGCCTGCGGACCTGGTCAAAAATTATACAGCAGACAAATTTTCATACACCCCTGACGCCCGGCTCCCCAAAGCCGGAGCCGGGGCACAAAAAAGCCCCGCCTGAGCGGGGCCGGATGCTTCATGGGGGCTGCAAAAATTACGGACAGGGTTCGAGGCTTTCCTGCAGGGAATAGGTATGGATCACATCCTGCCGGATCATGCTGTTGCAGCCCCGGCTCTTGCCGGCGCGGCGGAAACTCACGCCCACCTCGTCCAGCAGACGGCCTTCCAGCTGCGCCAGCTGCAAACGCAGGCGGTCGCGCAGGTCCTGCAGTTCCCAGCCGAGACGGGAGAGCGTCTCGGCGGACGAGTCCTCCGCGTAGTCGAAATGGGCCAGTTCTTCCCGCTTCTGGCGAATGCGCCAGCGGGTGTCTTCGATGGCAGGACGGGCTTCTTCAAGGATGGCGCGGGCCTTGACCTGCTGTTCCTCGGGCAGGCTCTGGAGCCACTGGTCGACATTGCGGTAGCCGCGCGGCCCGTGACCGCCGCCGTGATGCCCCCCGGCAGCCGCCATGAGCGGCAGCAGCAGGAGCGATGTCATGACCAGACCACTGAC
The DNA here is from genome assembly GCF_050313955.1 of Desulfovibrio sp. SGI.133. Taxonomy (NCBI): domain Bacteria; kingdom Pseudomonadati; phylum Thermodesulfobacteriota; class Desulfovibrionia; order Desulfovibrionales; family Desulfovibrionaceae; genus Desulfovibrio; species Desulfovibrio sp. SGI.133. Next base: position 144,992 of record NZ_JBNPMK010000004.1, read on the forward strand.
AACTATATTCTTCCACATAGGCAAACCTTGTTCTGTTGGGCCATGCTTCTGGCATATCAAGCCTGTGTCCGCGGCGCAAGGAAAGGCCGCCGACAGGCCGTGGCATTTTTTTCGTCTTTCCTCGTTCTTGCAAAAAACATGCAAGCCAAATATCCGACGGCAAGGTGACAGGTGCCCCAACCATGCTTATAGTGCAGGCATGAACTTTATCCGACGCTGCCTTTCCGCTGCTGCCGCCCTGCTGGATCCCCGCCGCCACCGGCTGGCCCGCGCCGCCAACCGGCCCTGCCAGACGCCGGGGTCTGCCGCGTCCGGCCGGAACACCGGAGGCATGGTGGCCAATGACCAGGCCGCACGCGAGAACGACTGCTCCCAGGCCCGTTCGCAGCTGGCGCAGCAGCAGAACACCCCGCTGGGCCTGCTGTTGGGCGGGACGGCCTTCGTCCTCATCCTGCTGGTCACCCTGCTGGCCCTGGCCTCCATCGAGCGCAACGAACGCGCCATGTCACGCCTGCTGGCCGAAAAAGGCAGCTCCCTGATCATGGCCTTCGAAAGCATGCTGCGCACCAGCATGCGCGGCGAGGCGCGCGTGCGCCTGCAGATCCTGCTCAAGGAGATGGCCAGTACCTCGGACGTGCAGTTCATCGCCGTCACCATGCCTGACGGCACCATCCTGGCCCACAGCAACGGCAACCGCCTGGGCGAGATCCTGCGCATCGACGGCGAAGAGGCCGACGAAAAGACCATGAAGATCCTGGCCCCCGGCAGCCAGACACGTTCCGCCATCCTCAATATGGAAGGCCAGCGCGTGTTCGTGGTCTACCGCTATTTCATGCAGCCCCCGCCGGGGCAGGAGCTGCCGCCGGGCCTGCCGCAACCCGTCATCTTCCTGGGCCTCGACCTCTCACCGTTCGAGATCACCCGCGGCCAGGACAGGGACCACGTCTTCATGCTGGCCGGGGTGGCCATGCTGGTGGGCCTGGCCTGTCTGCTGGCCCTGTACTACGCGCAGCGCGCCCGCGAATCCCGCCGCCGCCAGCGCCGGGCCGAAGGCGAGATCCGCCGCCTGGAAGAAGAGATCCGCCGCAAGGAGAAGCTGGCCGCCGTGGGCACGCTGGCCGCCGGGGTGGCCCACGAGATCCGCAACCCGCTCAGCTCCATCAAAGGCTACGCCACCTATTTCGGCATGCGCTTCCCCGAAGGCAGCGAAGACCGCAAGGCCGCAGGCGTCATGGTGCGCGAGGTGGAACGCCTCAACCGCGTCATCAGCGAGCTCATCGGGCTCTCGCGTCCCAGTGACGTGCGCCCCGTGGCCGCCCCGCTGGAAGACAGCGTGGCCCATGTGCTGCGTCTCATCGCCCAGGATGCCGAAAAACGCGGCGTCCGGCTGGTGAACAGCCTTCCGGCCGCCCTGCCCCCGGCCCGTATGGACCCCGACAGGCTGGGGCAGGCCCTGCTCAACATCTGCCTCAACGCCCTAGACGCCATGACCGACGGCGGCACTCTGACCCTGGGCTGTACGGTGGAGAAGCAGCATCTTGTCCTCTCGGTCACGGATACCGGGCAGGGCATCGCGCCCGAGAACCTCAACCACATCTTCGACCCCTATTTCACCACCAAGGGGCACGGCACGGGCCTGGGACTGGCCACCGTCCACAAGATCGTGGAGGCGCTCGAAGGCGAAGTCTATGTGCAATCCCGTCAGGCCACGGCGGACACGCCCGGCCGGACCACGTTTTTCATACGCCTGCCGCAGGCCGGCAAGGCAGCGGGCCATCCGGCGGACGGCCCGGACAGGCAGGCGGGGGAGCCTGCCGACAGGCAGAAGGGGGAGGATTAGGTGAATACCAGCATTCTCGTGGTTGACGACGACGATGCCCACCGCGGCATGTTGCGCATGATGCTCCAGGCCTGGGGCTACAGCGTGGACGAGGCGGCCGACGGCGATCTGGCCGTGGAGGCCGTGCGCGCCAAGCCCTACGACGTGGTGCTGACCGACGTGCGCATGGGACGCATGGACGGCATCCACGCCCTGCGGGGCATCCTGGACTATAATCCGGCCCTGCCCGTGGTGCTGATGACGGCCTACTCCTCCGTGGAGACCGCCGTGGATGCCCTGCGTCTGGGGGCCTATGATTATCTGACCAAGCCGCTGGACTTCGACGCCCTGCGCGAGACCCTGCAACGGGCCGTGGACCATTCCCGCATGAGCGTGGAGAACCGCGAGCTGCGCCGCCAGCTCAGCGAGGCTGCCGCCGGGCCCGAGATCCTGGGCCGCAGCCCCGCCGTCAGCGCCATGCGCGAGATCATCGCCACAGTGGCGCCCACCGAGGCCACGGTGCTCATCACCGGGGAATCCGGCACCGGCAAGGAGCTGGTGGCCCGCGCCGTCCACGGTGCCAGCGCCCGTGCCAACAAGCCTCTGGTCACGGTCAACTGCGCCGCCCTGGCCGAAAACCTGCTGGAATCCGAACTGTTCGGCCATGAGCGCGGGGCCTTCACCGGCGCCGACCGCCGCCGCGAGGGCCGCTTCCTGCAGGCCGACGGCGGCACCCTCTTCCTGGACGAGATCGGCGAGATGCCCCTTTCCCTCCAGGCCAAGCTGCTGCGCGCCCTGCAGCAGGGCGAGGTGCAGCGCGTGGGCTCGGACTCGCCCATCACCGTGGACGTGCGCGTCATCGCCGCCACCAACCGCAACCTGCGCGAAGAGGTGGAGCAGAAGCGCTTCCGCGAGGACCTGTTCTTCCGCCTCAACGTCATCAGCATCGAGGTGCCCGCCCTGCGTGAACGCAGCGAGGACATCCCCCTGCTGGCGGCCCATTTCCTGGAAAAATTCGCGGCCCGCAACCGCAAGAACGTCAAGGGCTTCGCCCCGCAGGCCCTGGACATGCTGCGCCGCTACTCCTGGCCCGGCAACGTGCGCGAGCTCCAGAACGCTGTGGAACGCGCCGTGATCCTCTGCACCGGCGACCTCATCACCGGCCCGGAACTGCCCGCCAGCGTCACCGGCGCCGCCGAACAGGCCGCCCCGGTACCGGAGACCGCCGAGGCCTCCCTTGCCGGCCTCTCTCTGGAGGCCCTGGAGCGCCGCGCCATCGAGGACACCCTGCGCCAGACCGAGGACAACAAGAGCGAGGCTGCCCGCCGCCTGGGCATCACCCGCGCCACCCTGCACAACAAATTGCGCAAGTACGGGCTGGAATAAGAGCGGGCAGGGATTTTCCGGGGGGAAGGGAACCCCCTTGGCTCGCGCGCAAGGGGGTTCCCTTCCCCCCGCCCCCCATCCCTCCCCCAACGCGCTTTGTTCAGGAGGATGGCGAGGCCCGGGAAAGCCATGGCCTTGCCTGGGTGCCCGTTCCCCGAAAAAACACCGCCTGCCGGCGGTTGGGCAAAGACGGAAAAGGACGGTCGATGGCGCACGCCGGACAGTTTTCGCACAAATCAGCAACGGAGGGGGCACCGCGCTCCATCCATAAGGAAACACACATGGCACAGGATAGCCCAAACAAAAGCACGCCCGCAGCGGGCCTGCCCGATGAACAGCAGCTGGAACGCATCACGGATTTTCTCCACGAGGCGGGGCATCTGCGCCACACGCCGCGCAGCGGCTATGCCTTCCTGGGCTCCGGCAGCGAGAACGTGGCCGAGCATTCCTACCGTACCAGCGTCATCGGCTACACCCTGGCCAAACTGGCGGGGGCCGATGCCGCCCGCGTGACCTTCCTTTGCCTTTTCCACGACCTGCATGAAGCCCGTACCGGCGATTTCAACTATGTGAACCACCGCTACGACACCTGCCGCGACCGTGACGCCCTGCAGGATGCCGTGGACGGCACCGGGCTGGAACAGGACATCCTCGACGGCTGGGACGAACTGCAGGAACGCCGGAGCCTGGAAGCCCGGCTGGCTCACGACGCCGACCAGCTGGACCTGATCTGCAACCTCAAGGCCGAGCTGGACAAGGGCAACAAATTTGCCGCCGACTGGCTGGAAAGCGCGGTCAAGCGCCTGCGCAGCCCGCAGGCCCAGGCCCTGTGCGAGGTCATCCTGCGCACGGACCATAACCGCTGGTGGTACGGCCGTGTGGACAAAAAATGGTGGGTGGACCGCAAGTGAGCCTGTCCCGGCTCTCTCCGGGAACAGTCCTTTCCCGATAACGATAACAGCCCGGTCTCCATGGAGACCGGGCTGTTTTTTTGTCATGGAGCCGGGCGCACTGCCTTCCCTGCCCAGCTCAGGCCAACCAAGTCACTCCAGGAAAAAGAGGCCCCAGCGGACCGGGAACTGGCTGACATGCGCGAGAAGAGAAGCCGAGGGATTCCGCAAGAGCCGTGTTCGACGATGATGGAGAGGAACGAATGAAGCGCGTTTGAAGGAGGATGGGGGTGTGGGGGAAGGGGGGAACTTTGTGCGCTAGCCAAAGTTCCCCCCTTCCCCCACGTTCTTTTTCCCAAAAGCTATTTTCCCTTGGGCGGTTCGCGGCGGGGACAGAAGTCGGCCATCTCGCATTCCGCGCAGCGGGGGCTGCGGGCGTGGCAGACATCGCGGCCGAACCAGACCATGCGGTGATTGACGTCGCCCCATTCGGCACGGGGGAAGAGGCGCATCAGATCCTGTTCGATGTCCACGGGATCGGTATGGGCGGTGAGCCCCAGACGGTAGCTGATGCGCTTGACGTGGGTATCCACGGCCAGCCCCTCATTGATGCCGAAGGCGCCGAACAGCACCACATTGGCCGTCTTACGGGCCACACCGGGCAGAGTGATGAGCTCGTCCAGACGAGGCGGCACCTCACCGCCGTAGACGGAGACCACACGCTGCGCCGCGCCCAGCAGGTTGCGGGCCTTGCTGTGATAGAAGCCCGTGGAACGGATGACGCTTTCCAGCTCCTCCTGCGTGGCCAGGGCCAGCTCGGCCGGGCCGGGCCAGCGCCGGAACAGCTCCGGGGTCACGGTATTGACGCGGGCGTCGGTGCACTGGGCGGCCAGCACCGTGGCCACCAGCAGTTCCCAGGCGTTGTCGGCTTCAAGATGGGTCGCGGGACGGGGATAACGGGCCTGAAGGGCCGCCAGGACTTTTTCAGCACGGGCCAGGGCACCGCGCGGCAGGGATTTTTTTGCGCTCATGGGCCTGCTATGCCACAGGAAGACAGGGGGAGCAAGGCGGGGCATGCTTGGTTTTTACGGCCCGCTGGTGTATCTTCTGTCCGCTTTTCCCACTTCCCGAACAGGAGGACGCCATGAGCCTGCTTGCCTGTGTCACTGTGCCCGACGGAGCGACTGCCCGAACCCTGGCCCATCTGGTGGTGGAACGACGGCTGGCCGCCGGGGTGAACATCCTGCCCGGAGCCCTTTCCATCTATCGCTGGGAAGACAAGGTCCGCGAAAGCCGCGAATGCCTGCTGCTGGCCCAGGTCAGCCGGGCAGCGTGGGAAGATTTCCGTGCCGCCGTGGAGGCGGCCCATCCCTATGAAGTGCCCTGTATCGTGGGCATGCCGCTGGAGAAGGGCAACGCGCCCTTCCTGGACTGGATCGCCCAAAACAGCCTGCCCGCAGGGCAGCCCAACGAATAAAAGGAACGAAGATGGCCATTTATGTTTCCGGTTCCCTGGCTTTTGACCGCATCATGACCTTTGGCGGCAACCTGCAGGACCATGTGCTCATGGACAAGCTGCACATGCTGAGCGTCAGCTTCATGGTGGACAGCATGGACGAACGCCGCGGCGGCTGTGCGGGCAATATCGCCTACACCCTGGCTCTGCTGGGCGAAAAACCCATCGTCGTCTCCGCCGCCGGCCGCGACTTCACCGGTTACGCGGCGGCCTGGGAAAAGCTGGGCCTGTCGCTGGAAGGCATCCGGCGCGATTCCGACGTGTTCACGGCCCTGTGCTACATCACCACGGACCAGAACAACAACCAGATCACGGGCTTCTACCCCGGCGCCATGAGTCAGCCCGCCACCTATACCTTCCCCAACCTCGATCCCGCCAAGGACTGGGCCATCGTCTCTCCCGGCAGCGTGGACGACATGCGCCGCCTGCCCGGCTTCTTCCGTGAAAAGGGCGTGCGGTACATCTTTGACCCCGGCCAGCAGCTGCCCGTGCTTTCGGGCGACGACCTCTGCGACGCCATCCGCGGTTCCTATGCCTGCGTGACCAACGATTACGAGCTGGGCATGGTCTGCAAGAAGACGGGCAAGAGCGAGGAAGAACTGGTGGCCATGACCGGCTGGCTGGTGACCACGCTGGGCGGCGACGGCCAGCGCATCCGCAATGCCCAGGGCGTGGACGTGCATGTGCCCGCCATCCCCTGCGACGGCGTCAAGGATCCCACCGGCGCGGGCGACTCCCACCGCGCGGGCCTGCTCAAGGGCCTGGTCTGCGGCCTGGAAATGCCCGAAGCCGCCAAGCTGGGCGCGGTGAGCGCCTGCTACGCCATCGAGCAGCTGGGCACGCAGGAACACCACTTCAGCAAGGACGAGTTCCGCAAGCGCTACGAGGCCAGCTTCGGCCCCCTGCCCATCACCCTGTAACCATACCGGAGGGGCCTGCCCGGCAGGCCCCTTTTTTTCATCCCCGCCCGGACGGGGAGATCCCGCCTCCGGCATGCTGCCATTACCGGCAACAACGGAGCATGTTTCAGCCAAGGAGCATCCAGCCATGCGCACCGAAGCCGTCAGGGCCCAACTGGCCGCCCACGATCTGGGCGACCGCTACCGCGAGTTCACCGTCTCCAGCGCCACTGTGGCGCTGGCGGCCGAAGCCCTGCATTGCGAGGCGGGCCGTATCGCCAAGACGCTGTCCATCCTCACCTCCACCGGTCCCGTGCTGGTGGTGGCCATGGGGCTGGCCCGTCTGGACAACCGCAAGTTCAAGGATCTGTTCCACGAAAAGGCCCGCTTCATCCCCGTGGAGGACGTGGAACGCCTTACCGGCCATCCCCAGGGCGGGGTCTGCCCCTTTGCCCTGCCGGAAGGGGTGCGCGTGTTCCTGGACGAGAGCCTCAAGCGCTATGACGTGGTCTACCCTGCCGCCGGGGCCCCCAACAACGCCGTGCAGCTGACCCCGGACGAGCTGGCCGCCGTCACCGGCGGACAATGGGTCAATCTTTGCAAGCTCCCGGAAGAGCTGGCCTGACGGGATTATCCCGCGGGCAAAGCGGGCACGAGAGCTCGGCAGCCGCTTTCCGCCAATAAAAAAGGGCGTCCATCCTTCGCGGATGGACGCCCTTTTCATCTTCATACCGGGGCTGCTACGGCCCGGTCCTCACGGCCAAGCCGGACGGCGGAAACTGCCCGGTCCTAGTAATCTTCGTCTTCCAGCGGAGGCGGCACGGCCACGGCGCTGGTGATGACGCGGCGGCGGCTCTTCACCGGCTCGGCGGGCACTTCCTTGTTCTCACGCGTCATGTGCGGTTCGGGCAGATTGTTGTACAGCACCCAGAAAGGCGGATAGAGCTCGGTCAGCACGCCGGGGTTGCCCAGCTTGAAGCCTTCCTGCTTGCCGCGGGCGCAGGCCGCCAGGGCCAGGGCCACGGCCCAGGGAGCGTCGGGGGCGTTCCAGCCGCGGGCCTGCAGGGCGGGACGGGGCTTGCGCACGGGGCGGCCTTCCTCGTCCTGTTCGTCGGCTTCTTCCATGTCGTCACCGGGCTTCCAGGCCACCAGGCAGCCTTCGGCGTCCAGAGCCAGACCGGCAGCGTGCAGGTAGCTTTCCACCACGTTTTCTTCAGCTTCCAGACCGGCGGGCAGCACGGCACGACCGCCGCGCAGGGCCGTCATGGTGCTCAGGGCCACGGCCAGCGGACGCCAGGAGGCGGGCAGGCCTTCGGGCAGGGCAAAGGCGGCGGGCAGTTCGGCCAGCGGCTTCAGGCTGCGGGCCAGGATCTCGGTGGCCGAGCATTCGACCTTGGCACCGGTCTGGCGCAGCAGATCCAGGCCGGCTTCGGTACCGGGCCAGGTGGGCCACTGGCCTTCCAGGCGCACTTCACCGCCCAGAGCGGGGGCAAGGCCCATCAGGAACACGGCCAGTTCCGGTTCCACGGGCAGGGTGGGCTCGGAGGGGATGCTCAGGGCGCAGGGCTGGAAGTGGAGCACGTCGCCTTCGCGGCGCACGTCGGCACCGGCAGCGTTCAGCACGGGCAGGATACGGGCAAAGGCCAGCGCCCGCTCCGGCATGGCGGAAAGGTCCAGGGTGATGGCGCGCTCATAGGAAGGCGCGGCCAGCATGATGCCTTCGGCCAGTTCCACCGGGGCATCGGCGGGGAAGACCACCTTGCCGGGCAGCACGCCGGAGCATTCGATACGCACCGGGAAACCGTCGGACTTGGGCACCACATGCACCAGACGCGCACCCATGAGGGGCAGGAAGCGGCGGGTGGCGCTGAGGTCGGCCAGCTTGAGGGCCGCGCCGCCGGTGAACTTGGTGCGCGAAGGACGGCCCAGGTAATGGCCCAGGGCCAGATAGAAGTTCCAGGAGCTGTCGCCCACATGCAGCACCTTGTCCGGGGTGCCCAGGGGCGTGCCGGCGGCCACATGCACGGCACCGTCGTCACGGTTGGCATGGGCGCCCAGCTGGTTGAGCAGCTTGACGCAATCCACAACGGGATCGTTCATCAGGGCGGGGGCGATGCGCACGGCCTGACCGGTGCAGGCGGCCAGCGTGGCCCAGGCCCGGGTCAGGCGGCAGGAGCGCGGGGCGGGCATGGACAGGCGCACGGGCATGTCGGCGGGGGCAAGATTGAAGGCGGGGCGCTGGGCTTCACCGTCTTCACCGGGACGGGGCAGGAATTCCACTTCCTGCATCAGGGTGAAGAAACGGCCGCTCAGGCGCGGGTCGCGGCTGACGCGGGAAACGGCGGCTTCCCAGGACTCGCGGATGCTCTTTTCTTCCGCGGGCTCCAGGAAACCCTTGGCATTGTACATGCGCTTGATGAGATTGTGGCGGCGCATGAGCATGCGCAGGATATCGCGGTCGATGTCACAGACGGTCTCGCGCAGGCTGCGGCGCGGACGCTCGGGCTTGCCGTCGGTTCTGGCCTCGAAACGTCCTTCGGGGCGGTCGCTGCGTTTGTCCGGCCTCTGGGCAGGTCGGAATTCGTGGTGCTCGTTCATGGTGGATGCTCCTCTCGACCGCCGGACGGCGCGTCGCTCTATGAATTTGTGGGGGATGCTGTATCCCGAAACGTCCTCACTGGCAAGCCCCCGGAAGAGACTTTTCCGGCCTCATGTGAAAGAGAGTGCAAGCTCTGGCGAACACTGGAGGGAACCTCAACGAGCATGCCGGATGCCTTGTGACGTTTTTTCAATAAAAAACCAATTATTTCTAATAGATATAATCAACTATTTGATTTTATTGGATAATTGTTTCAACTTTTGCTTCTTTTTCTCATCAAGATCAGGCCGACACCGGAAGGTCATAAAAAAGCCGCCCGTCCGACATAGAAAGTATTGATAGAATAACTATTTGAAATTAAACAATTTTATTAAAACACTCCATGAACAGGAGCAGGGAGATATTCAGGATAACCAGCTGATAAACATGCCTTTTCCTGGCTCAACGCAGATTTTGGACATGGAAGCCGTCCAAAACGCGGAGCATCTTTACACAGCATAAAAATTATGCTAGGGAGAATGTGCAAGGATTATAGTGGGTTGTGCCGTTTTTCACCGAGAGTTTCCACGAATTTTTCAAAAGGGGGCTTGACGTGAAGAGGGGTAGCTTGTTACTAAAAACACAAGCGCACGACCTGAGCGCTGTTGCCCAGGGTCGTGATCCAATCAAGACGGCACTCGGGCGGCCCGAGTGGCTGCCCATATGGTCAAAATTGACCTGAAACACTTTAAGAGTTGGAGGATACGTTATGCCTACGTTTGTCGATCCGTCCAAATGCGACGGCTGCAAGGGTGGCGAAAAGACGGCCTGCATGTACATCTGCCCGAACGACCTGATGATCCTCGATCCTCAGGAAATGAAGGCGTACAACCAGGAACCCGACGCCTGCTGGGAATGCTATTCCTGCGTGAAGATCTGCCCCCAGGGCGCCATCACCGCTCGTCCCTACGCCGACTTTGCTCCCATGGGCGGCACCTGTATCCCCATGCGCTCTGCCGACTCCATCATGTGGACCGTGCAGTTCCGCAACGGCAGCGTGAAACGTTTCAAGTTCCCCATCCGTACCACTCCTGAAGGCTCCATCAAGCCCTTCGAAGGCAAACCGGAAGGCGCCAACCTCGACGACGAACTGCTGTTCACCGAAGAAAAGCTGGCCACCCCCATCGAAGTCCTGGGCAAGAAGTTCGAAGTGACTGAAGCCGACAAGGTCTTCACCGCTATGGAACAGGGCCGCTAGAGAGCAGTAACCGCGTAGAGCTTAAGGAGAAATCACTATGCCTATGATTCCCGTCAAGGAAGCGATGAAAGGCGTTGCCATTGCTGAACCTGAAGTGAAGGAACATGACGTCGACCTGCTGATCGTGGGCGGCGGTATGGGTGCCTGCGGTGCCGCTTTCGAAGCCGTGCGCTGGGGCGACAAACACGGTCTGAAAATGATGCTGTGCGATAAGGCCGCCCTCGAGCGCTCCGGCGCCGTGGCCCAGGGCCTGTCCGCCATCAACACCTACCTCGGCAAAAACACCGCCGACGATTACGTCCGCATGGTCCGCACCGACCTTATGGGTCTGGTCCGCGAAGACCTGATCTTCGACGTGGGCCGTCACGTTGACGACTCCGTGCATCTGTTCGAAGAGTGGGGCCTGCCCTGCTGGATCAAGGACGAAAACGGCCACAACATGAACGGCGCCGCCGCCAAGGCCGCCGGTAAGAGCCTGCGCAACGGCGACGAGCCCGTCCGCTCCGGTCGTTGGCAGATCATGATCAACGGTGAATCCTACAAGTGCATCGTGGCCGAAGCTGCCAAGAATGCCCTGGGTGAAGACCGCATCATGGAGCGTATCTTCATCGTGAAGCTGCTGCTCGACAAGAACACCCCCAACCGCGTCGCTGGTGCCGTGGGCTTCAACCTGCGTGCCAACGAAGTGCACATCTTCAAAGCCAACGCCATCATGGTGGCCGCCGGCGGTGCCGTTAACGTGTACCGTCCCCGTTCCACCGGTGAAGGCATGGGCCGCGCTTGGTACCCCGTGTGGAACGCCGGTTCCACCTACACCATGTGCGCTCAGGTCGGCGCCGAAATGACCATGATGGAAAACCGCTTCGTGCCCGCCCGCTTCAAGGACGGTTACGGCCCTGTGGGCGCCTGGTTCCTGCTGTTCAAGGCTAAAGCCACCAACAGCAAGGGCGAAGACTACTGCGCCACCAACCGCGCCATGCTGAAGCCTTACGAAGATCGCGGCTACGCCAAGGGTCACGTGATCCCCACCTGCCTGCGTAACCACATGATGCTTCGTGAAATGCGCGAAGGCCGCGGCCCCATCTACATGGACACCAAGACCGCTCTGCTGACCACCTTCGCCACCCTGACCGAAGAACAGCAGAAAGACCTCGAGTCCGAAGCTTGGGAAGACTTCCTGGATATGTGCGTGGGTCAGGCCAACCTGTGGGCCGCCACCAACACCGCTCCTGAAGAACGCGGTTCCGAAATCATGCCCACCGAACCTTACCTGCTCGGCTCTCACTCCGGCTGCTGCGGTATCTGGGTTTCCGGTCCCGACGAAGCTTGGGTGCCCGAAGACTACAAGGTTCGCGCTGCCAACGGTAAGGTCTACAACCGCATGACCACCGTGGAAGGCCTGTTCACCTGCGCTGACGGCGTGGGCGCTTCCGGCCACAAGTTCTCCTCCGGTTCCCACGCTGAAGGCCGTATCGCCGGTAAGCAGATGGTCCGCTGGTGCCTGGACCACAAGGACTTCAAGCCTGAGTTCAAGGAAACCGCCGAAGAACTGAAGCAGCTGATCTACCGTCCTTACTACAACTACCTGGCCGGCAAGGACGCCTCCACTGACCCCGTGGTGAACCCCAACTACATCACGCCCAAGAACTTCATGATGCGCCTCGTGAAGTGCACCGACGAATACGGCGGCGGCGTGGGTACCTACTACACCACCTCCAAGGCTCTGCTGGACACCGGCTTCTATCTGCTGGGCATGATGGAAGAAGACTCCGCCAAGCTGGCCGCCCGCGACCTGCACGAACTGCTGCGTTGCTGGGAAAACTACCATCGCCTGTGGACCGTGCGCCTGCACATGCAGCACATCGCCTTCCGTGAAGAGTCCCGTTACCCCGGCTTCTACTACCGCGCTGACTTCCTGGGTATCGACGACAGCAAGTGGAAGTGCTTCGTGAACTCCAAGTACGATCCCGCCACCGGCGAAACCAAGATCTTCAAGAAGCCCTACTACCAGATCATCCCTGACTAGTAGGCGGAAGAACATCCCTGGGGTGGCCGCCTAGGCCACCCCATTTTTTTCGGCGCGGCGGGTGTGCGACATGCAAGCTCCCCGCCGCGCCTTGGAATATGCGCCGCGCGGCAGGGCCCCTTGGCTCTCAATTGCGCCGCCCGGCAATCCCATACAACCGGGCAGGCGTGCGCGCCGCCCCGCAGAGGGGCCACGGCGCTGCAACGCAGGAGGATATCCAGGATGTCCAACTCCATTCTCGTCGTGGGCGGCGGCTTTGCAGGCCTTACTGCCGCCATCGAAGCGGCGGAACTGGGCCACGATGTGTATATCGTGGAAAAGTCGCCCTACCTGGGCGGCCGTGTGGCCCAGCTCAACAAATATTTCCCCAAACTTTGTCCCCCCTCCTGCGGTCTGGAAATCCAGTTCCAGCGCATCAGGAAGAACCCCCGCATCAAATTCTTCACCATGGCCGAAGTGACCAAGCTGGTCGGCTGCAAGGGTGACTATACCGCTACCGTGAGCATCAAGCCCCGCAAGGTAGCCGCCCACAACGTGGACTTCACCCTCCTCGCCTCCAGCCTGGAAGGCACCGTGCCCAACGAATTCGACTTCGGGCTGTCCCAGCGCAAGGCTCTGTACAAATCCATGCCTTTCGCTTTCCCCAACCGCTTCGTGCTGGACACCGACGCCCTGAGCAAGGCTGACGCCGCCCGCGTCGCCGGCCAGAAGTTCCTGGACCAGAACGAACCCGCCCGCGAGATCGAACTCAATGTGGGCGCCATCGTGGTGGCCACCGGCTGGAAGCCCTACGACGTCACCAACCTGGCCAACCTGGGCGCCGGCAAGGTCAAGAACTGCGTGACCAACATGCAGCTCGAACGCCTGGCCTCCCCCTTCGGCCCCACCGGCGGCAAGATCGTCCGTCCTACCGACGGCCGTCGTCCCAAACGCATCGCTTTCGTGCAGTGCGCCGGTTCCCGTGACCAGAACCACCTGAACTACTGCTCCTACATCTGCTGTATGGCCACCCTCAAGCAGTGCCAGTACATCTGCGAGCAGTACCCTGAGACCCAGATCTCGGTGTTCTACATCGACCTGCGCGCTCCGGGCCGCTATGTGAAGGTTCTGGACAAGGTGAAGGCCGCCCCCAATGTGCGCTTCATCAAGGGCAAGGTGGCCGACGTGGCCCAGGCCGCTGACGACAACGTCACCGTGACCGTTGAAGACGCCATCCGCGGCGAAAAGCTGCATCTGGATTATGACATGGTGGTGCTGGCCACGGGCATGCAGCCCAGCCTGGCCACCGACAGCCTGCCCCTGCCCCTGCCCCTGGACGAAGACGGTTTCGTCATGGGTGGTGAAGAGGCTGGCATTTTTGCCGCCGGTTGCGCCCGCATGCCGCTGGACGTGATGCGTACCGCGCAGTCCGGCACGGCCGCCGCTCTTAAGGCGGTGCAAACGGTGAAAGGGAGGTAGGCGGCATGGCCAGCAAGATCGGCGTCTATTTTGACGTACAGAACATCGGCGGCGGCCTGGATGTGGAAGCCCTGGCCGAACAGGTCCGCAGCAAATGGAGCGACCTCACCCCTGTGGTGAAAGTGCTGCCCATGCTGAGCGTGGCCGAAGACGAAGTGCGTGCCGACATCGAAGCCAACGGCCTTGACGGCGTGCTCTTCTGCGGTGCCAGCCCCCGCGACGAAGCTACCCCCTGGCAGCTGCCCGTGCAGGTGGAACACGTGAACCTGCGCGAACAGTGCGTGCTCGCTTACAAGAACCCCGATGGTTCCGCCGTCAGCGGCGCGGCTCCCGCCCTGCTGACCCAGATGGCCACCGACTACGTGAACATGGGCGTGGTCAAACTGCAGAAGAGCAACATGCCCGAATCTGCGGCCATCGAAGGCATCAAGCGCATCCTGGTCATCGGTGGCGGCTGGACCGGCCTCACCGCCGCCCAGGAAGCCGCCAAGACCGGCTATGAAGTCATCCTGGTGGAAAAGGCCGACAAGCTCGGCGGCGCGGTCAACAACATGCCCATGGGCTCGCCCCTGCAGGCTCCCTGGGAAGACCGCCAGCCCACCAACCTGGCCGAAAAGATCGCCGCTGTGACCGGCAACAGCAGCATCACCGTGCTGCTGAACTCCCACATGGCCAAACTGGAAGGCCAGCCCGGCGAGTTCAAGGCCACCGTGGCCACCGCCAACGGCGAACAGACCTTCGACATCGGCTCCGTGGTCCTGGCCACCGGCTGGGTGCCGCTGGCTGAAAAGTATCTGGAAAGCATGGGCCTGGGCGTGAACCCCAAGGTCGTCCATGCCGCCCAGTTCGCCAAGATGCTGGGCGAAGGCAAGGTCGACGCCCGCCGCATCGCCTTCGTGCTCGATACCACCATCGCTGAAGAAGCCCTGCAGAAGGCCGCTGACGAAGCCGCCGCTGCCGAGGCCGAAGCCCCCGCTGCCGAAGCTCCTGCCGAGGAAGAAGAAAAGGGCTTCGTCAAGGAAAACCTGGAAAGCATCAAGCACCTGCGTTACTCCAACGCCGTCAACAGCGTGGGCATGCTGCGCATGGCCAACATCATCTGTGACAAGACCGATGACGCCGTGCAGGCCTTCGTGCTGTACAAGGACATGACCATCCCCGGCATCCTGGAACGCTTCTACAAGAAGATGCAGGACCGTCTGGGCCTGATGATGACCAAGGCCGATGTGACCGACATCCGTGATGCCGGCAACCACATGGTGGTCAGCTGCAAGAACACCCTGCTGGGCATGGACTTCGACCTGGATGTGGATCTGGTGGTGCTGCCCACGGGCGTCGTGCCCACGACCGCCAAGGACGTGGTGGTGGAATTCGACTACCGCCAGGGCCCCGACTTCCCGGATCTGCAGCTCTTCGACGGTTTCGCGGACTCCAACTACATCTGCTTCCCCTACGAAACCCGCCGTACCGGTGTCTACGCCGCCGGTTGCGTGCGTCAGCCCCAGACCCTGGACGCCTGTGAAGAAGACGCCCGCGGTGCCGTGCTCAAAGCCATCCAGTGTGTGGAAGCCGCTTCCCACGGTGTGGCCGTGCACCCCCGCTCCGGTGACAATTCCTACCCGGTGTTCAACTTCGTGCGCTGCACCCAGTGCAAGCGCTGCACCGAAGAATGCCCCTTCGGCGCCCTGGACGACGACGAAAAGGGTACGCCCAAACCCAACCCGGCCCGCTGCCGTCGTTGCGGTACCTGCTTCGGCGCCTGCCCCGAGCGCGTGATCTCCTTTGCCAACTACAACATCGACCAGATCGGTTCCATGATCCGCGAAGTTGTGGTGCCCAAGGACTTCAAGAAGGAAGGCCCCCGCATCCTCATCCTGGCCTGCGAAAACGACGCCTACCCCGCCCTGGATATGGCCGGTATGCGCCGCAAGGCCTGGAGCCCGTACTGCCGCATCATCCCCGTGCGCTGCCTCGGCTCCGTCAACGCCATCTGGGTGTCTGACGCCATGAGCAAGGGCTTCGACGGCGTGCTGCTGCTGGGCTGCAAATATGGCGAAGACTACCAGTGCCACTTCATCAAGGGTTCCGAGATCTGCAACCGCCGCAAGGAAAACATCGCCGAGACCCTGAACCGTCTGGGCGTGCAGCCCGAGCGCGTTGACCAGCTCGAAGTGGCCATCGACGAATATGACAAGGTGCCGGACATGATCGACGAATTCGTCGCTCGCATCGTGGAACTCGGCCCCAACCCGTTCAAGGGCATGTAGGAGGAAGGCTGCAATGGCACAGAATATTCTCAAGCCGGATTCCACCTTTACGCGGGAGCTGATGGAAGCGGGCGGCGAAAGCCTGAAAAAATGCTATCAGTGCGCCACCTGCTCCGTGGCCTGCCCCATGGCTCCGGAAAACGCTCCCTACCCCCGCAAGGAAATGGTGTGGGCGTCCTGGGGCCTCAAGGAAAAGCTGGCCACCGACGTGGACCTGTGGCTCTGCCACAACTGCGGCAACTGCGCGGACCTCTGCCCCCGTGGTGCCCGTCCCGCCGACGTCATGGGCGCTGCCCGCAACATGGTCTACCGCGATCTGACCGAGCCCACCATCGTGGGCAAGTGGATGAGCAAGCCCTCCGGCCTGCCCTTCCTCTTCGCCATCCCGGCCCTGCTGTGGCTCTTCATCTGGTGGATCCGCGCCGGCTTCAATGACGGCAACTGGTTCCCCCGCGCCGCCGACGGCCGCATCGTGTTCGGTCAGGTGTTCTATGGTGACTACACCATCGACCCCATCTTCATGATCACCTTCTTCGGGGCCTGCTACATCCTCTACAAGGGCGTGCGCAAGCTCTGGGGCATGTTCAAGCCCGAAGGCCGCCTGACCGTGCTTGGCAAGACCAAGGCCTGGTACTGGCACCTGCTGGACGTGCTCATTGACGAAGTGGTCACCCATCGCAAGTTCGACGACTGCGAAGCTGGTCCCAAGACCGGTACCTATGTGCCCAACCGCAAGGCCGGCCACATGATCCTGGTCTACAGCTTCGTCATCCTGGCCTTCGTGACGGCCGTGGTGGCCCTGGGCCACTGGGGCGGCAAGATCATCCCGCTCATCAAGATCGAGACCCCCATGCCGCTGCTGTACCCTGTGAAGATCCTGGCCAACCTCGGCGCCATCATGCTGGTCTGCGGCCTGGCCATGCTCACCGCCCGCCGTCTGAAGCTGAACCCCAAGCATCAGGGTTCGAGCTGGTATGACTGGTACCTGCTGGGCATCATCTGGCTGGTGGCCGTGACGGGTATCCTGTCCCAGGTCTTCCGCCTGGCCGATGCCATCCAGCCCGCCTTTGTGGTGTACTACCTGCATCTGGTCTTTGTGTGGATGCTCTTTGCCTACCTGCCGTGGTCCAAGCTCGGTCACTTCGTGTACCGCACCGCGGCCCTGCTGTTCGTCCGCATGTACGGACGCGGCTACTAGGATGGTCTTCCGGGCCGTCGCCCCGTGACGACGGCCCGCACAGGCTCACACTGCAAAACACCGTTCTCCGAGGAGGAGGCCGAAAATGTCTGATACCGCTCGCAAAATGTTCCCTGTGGAAACCGTCCTGGCCCTGGCCGTCGCCAAGAAGGGCGCGGACGTGAAAGATATCGCCGGTTACATCACCGGTCGCAGCATCGTCTGTGACGCCTGCGCCGCCGCTGTGGCTCCCTTCGCCGCTGCCTGGCTGGCCAAGCTGTCCCCCAAGTTCCTGGACATGAACTACAAAGACGGTGACAACTGGGGCGACTTCGTCAACCAGGGTGCCCGTCTGCTGGGCGACACCATCTCCCTGCCCCCCATGGACGACTGCCTGAAGAACGCCGTCGCCACCGTGCTCGACATGATGGACGACATGCACGGCACCATGGTCAGCCAGCGCGCCGAGATCGCCACCCTGCGCCAGCAGGTGGAAACCCTGGCCCCCTATCAGGGCAAGGCTGAAGAACTGCAGAAGAAGTGCGACAAGCTGGAAGACACCATCAAGACCATGAAGACCGACATGGGCGGTCTGCGTCGCCAGGTGGCCGAATTCCAGGGCAAGGTCGCTATCAACCATGACGAACTGATGCAGAGCATCAAGGACGCCATCAAGGACAACCTGAAGAACATCACCGTGGGTGTGGCTGCTGCCGGCGTGGCCGGTGAAGCTGCCGCCGCCGAAGAACCCGCCCAGGAAGAAGGCGGCGTGCCGGACGATTTCGGTTTCGGCACCAGCGGCGCCAACTCCGACGGCTTCGGCTTCTAGTCCCAAGTCAAGGCATCGCCTTTCAAGGCGCGTCCGTTCCGGCGGGCGCGCCTTTTTTCATGGTCGCCGGCGCGGGGCAAAAGGGGCAGTGCCATATGGCAGCCCCTGCCCGGGATGAGGGGAGCCGTAGCACGACAGCCGCCGTCCAATGGCGGTTATTACTCGCTACGGGGAGGGGAAAACTCGCATAGCGCGACAGCCAGCCGTCCGATGGATGGCCACTGCCCGGCCGGGGGCCTGGTCGCCTCCGCGGCGAAGCGGCAAGGGGGCGGGGCCTGCGCGGCCCCAGCCCCCCTGCATCCCCGTGCCCCGCGTCAGGCCCCCGGTTGCATCACGGCGCGCCACTTGGGCGGCACCACGCCTTAGGCGTACGCCGCCCAAACGGCGCGCTCAATACATGACGAAGATAGCTCAGGGGGGAGAGACTGCGTAGATGGAAAAGAGGGATCAGGGGTATGCAGCCGTGCGCGGAGGGTTGGGCAGAAGCAGGAGTACTGGTCTAGCCAGAGAGAAAACCAGGCCTCTCCTGACGCCGATAAAGCGCGTTTGGAGGAGGATGGGGGGGGAGCTTGAGGGGGGAAGGAGGGCCCTTTACGCGCGAGCTAAAGGTCCTTCCTTCCCCCCTCAACAACTCCGGGCTCCGGCTCTCGCCCGTCCCCTTCAGCGCTACAGTGAAAGCAGGGTCATGGCCACAGGGATGGTGATGACGGAAAGAATGGTCGACAGGCTGACCAGCAGGGCCCCGAAGGGCGCATCCGTCTTGTAGACAGCGCCCAGGATGGAGATCTGCATCATGCAGGGCAGACCGGCCTGGATGATGAACACCTTTTCCATAAGCTCGGGCAGCTCCACAAAATGCAGCATGCCGGCCAGTATCAGGGGACAGATCACCAGCTTGCCCAGCAGGGCCAGCACCAGGTCACGCGACAGATGCAGATGGCGCAGATCCATCTTGTAGAGGCAGATGCCGATGAAGATCAGGGCCAGCGGCGTGGTAAGGTTGCCCATGTAGCGCAGGGCTTCCTGTACGAACTCCGGCAGCCGCAGACCCAGCAGGGTCATGGCCAGCCCGGCCAGAAAGCCCAGCATGGGCGGTGAAAAGATATGACGCACATTGTCCAGCAGCGTGGCGGAACCGCGCAACGCTTCGTTGTCATGGCTCATGATGTAGCTGCCGATACTCCAGAAAAAGGTGGTGTTGGCAAAGAAATACAGCAGCACATACGGCGCGGCCGCATCACCGAACAAGGCCAGATTGACGGGCAGCCCGATGAAGACCGTGTTGGACGTGGTGAAGCTGGCGCAGAACAGGCCGAAATGCCGCCGCTCCACGCGTGTGATCCTGGCCACCAGCAAGGCCACGGCAAAGGTCAGCAGGATGCTGAACAGCGGGAAGATCGAACCGTAGATCAGGTGGACGAGATCGTCCCGGCCGAAAGAATGGGTGATGGTATAGAACAGGTAGGAAGGCAGGGCCACGGTAGTGACCAGCCGGGGCAGCAGGATCTGGGTCTCGGGTGAGAACCAGCCCTTGCGGGCCAGCACATACGCTACCGAGACGATGATCTGCAAGCTGAGGATGCCCTGAAGGGCGTGCAGAAAAACCATGATGGCACCTGTGCGGCAGGAACAGGCCCTGCCAGAAAACGATGGTCCCGCACTGCTCCGGCGGCAATGCGGGACCATCGGCAAACGGACGGACGTCCTTCGGCTTTCCGGGCATCACACCGCCCCCGAAGAGCCGGACGGATGCCCGGAAGGGACAGGCACGGCATCACAGGGGATGACGGCACAGGCCGTCCCTCCTGCGGGCGCCTGTCCCGGCCGGGAAAGCGTCCTAGACTTTCTTGTACATGGCGCCGCTGTCCGCGGAGCTCACCATGCTGGCGTAACGGCGCAGCACGGGATAGGGGCATTCCTTCTGCGGCGGCACCAGCTCGGCGCGACGGCGGGCCAGTTCGGCTTCGTCCACCAGCAGGTCCAGCTTGCGGTTGGGGATGTCCACCAGGATGCGGTCGCCGTCACGCACCAGGGCGATGGGGCCACCGTTGGCGGCTTCGGGCGAGATGTGGCCGATGGCCGCACCGTTGGTACCGCCGGAGAAGCGGCCGTCGGTGAACAGGGCCACGTCCTTGCCCAGGCCCATGCCGGTGATGGCGGCGGTGGGGGACAGCATCTCGCGCATGCCGGGGCCGCCCTTGGGACCTTCGTAACGTACCACCACGCCGTCGCCGGGCTTGATCTTGCCGTCGAGGATGGCGTGCATGGCGTCTTCTTCACTTTCGAACACGCGGGCGGTCACTTCGCGGCGCATCATCTCGGGCGCCACGGCGGACTGCTTGACCACGGCGCCGTCAGGAGCCAGCGAGCCGCGCAGGATGGCGATGCCGCCTTCCTTGGAATAGGCGTTGTCGATGGTGTGGATCACGTCCGTATCCAGGATGCGGGCGTTGCGTTCCTTCAGGTTCTCGCCCACGGTCTTGCCGGTGACGGTCATGCAGTCCTTGCGGATCAGATTCAGCTTGTCCAGCTCGCTCATGACGGCCGGGATGCCGCCGGCGTTCTCCAGGTCCACCATGTAGTGGTGGCCGGCGGGGGAAAGCTTGCAGAGGTTGGGGCTCTTGCGGCTCACTTCGTCGAAGACGGACAGGTCGATGTCCAGACCGGCTTCATGGAAGATGGCGGGCAGGTGCAGGGTGGTGTTGGTGGAGCAGCCCAGGGCCATGTCCACGGCGATGGCATTTTCCACGGCGCCGCGGGTGACGATGTCGCGGGGACGGATGTTGCGCTTCACCAGATCCATGACGCGCATGCCGGCCTGCTTGGCCAGGCGCACACGGGCCGCATGCACGGCCGGGATGGTGCCGTTGCCGGGCAGGGCCACACCGATGGTCTCGGCCAGGCAGTTCATGGAGTTGGCCGTGAACATGCCCGCACAGGAACCGCAGCCGGGGCAGGCGCGTTCTTCCCACTGGGTCAGTTCTTCTTCGCTCATCTGGCCGTTGCGCACGCGGCCCACGCCCTCGAACAGGGTGATGAGGTCGCCCTGCTTGCCGGGGGTCAGGGTACCGGGCAGCATGGGACCGCCGGAGACCAGCACCGAGGGGATGTTCAGGCGCATCATGGCCATGAGCATGCCGGGCACGCATTTGTCGCAGTTGGGGATGAAGACCAGGGCGTCGAAGGCATGGGCGCGGGCCATGATCTCGATGGAGTCGGCGATGAACTCGCGCGAAGGCAGGGAGAAGCGCATGCCCTCATGGTTCATGGCGATGCCGTCGCACACGGCGATGGCGGGGAATTCCAGGGGGGTGCCGCCGGCCATGCGCACACCGGCCTTGACGGCCTCGGCCAGCTTGCCCAGGTGCAGGTGACCGGGCACCACTTCACTGGCGGCGTTGACCACGCCCACCAGAGGACGTTCCATTTCCTCGCGGGTCAGGCCCAGGGCATAAAGCAGGGAACGGTGAGGGGCCTTTTCCAGGCCGGATTTCATTTTTTTGCTGTTCTCTTCCATGACGGTATCCTTTGGACGTTTGTCAGCGGCCCGCGCGGCGGCAGAAGGCCGCAAAAGGATCGCGCGGGAATCTTGTGCATGGGCGTCACGGGGGCAGCGGCGCGGCAGCCCGCCGCATGGTGGCGTTGAGGGCGGGGCGGGACCGCCGGTAAGGCGGCCGCTCCCGGAGCGGCTGGGCCGCGTCCTCCGGTGCGCTGTTTGTGCGTGCGCTCAATGTTTTTTCATACGCAAAAAGCCGGAGGCCGTAAACACTTGTCCCCGGCAGGCAGCCGGTCCGCAGGGCACGCCACGCCCCATTCCCGGCTTGTGGCAGGCCGCAAAGTGGGCTAGGTTTTCCCGCATGGAAAACAGGACGAATCCCCCCTCCACGCCAAGTCTGGCGCGTCGCTATATATGCAAGCTGCTGGCCAACGTGGCTTCCGTGCCGGTCTATCTGGCCATGGAAGCCATCCTGCCCCGTGCCCTGGGCCCGGCCATGTACGGCAATTACAGTTTTGCCACCAACTTTTTCCAGCAGCTGTTCATGTTCCTGGACATGGGCACGTCCACCTGCTTCTACAATGCCCTGTCCCGGCGCCAGTCCGAAACGGGCCTCATCAGCTTTTACATGCGGCTCAGCCTGCTCATCGCCGTCATCAGCCTGCTCATCGCCGGCGCCATGCAGGTGCCCCTCGTCGGCAACTGGCTCATGCCCGACGTGCCCCTGTGGCTGGCCCCGCTGGCCGCCATCTGGGCCTTTTTGACCTGGTGGGGCCGCGTGCTCCGCTCCATGAACGATGCCGTGGGCGCCACCGTGCAGTCCGAGATGGTGCGCACCGTGGTCTCGCTCTCGGCCGTGTTCCTGCTCATCGGCCTGTTCCTGCTGGACTGGCTGAACATCTTCAGCCTTTTCGGCCAGCAGTACGCCATGCTGGGCGTCACGGCCCTGGGCTACTGGATCGTCACCCGGCGCCACTGGGAGCGCTGCTACGGCGGCCCGGACGCCACCTTCTGCCTGCGCCTGAGTGCCGACAGCAACAAGGCCTACTGTCAGGAGTTCTTCACCTACAGCCATCCGCTCTTCGTCCAGGCCCTGCTCATCTTCCTCATGGCCGCCGCGGAACGCTGGCTGTTGCAGTGGTTCGACGGCAGTGCCGAACAGGGCTATTTCGCCCTGGGCCACAAGGTCTGCCTGGCCTGTCTGATGTTCGTCTCGGCCATGACGCCGCTGGTCATGCGTGAGCTTTCCATCGCCTGGGGGCAGCGCGATCTCCAGCTCATGGGCCGCCTGGTCAATCGCTTCGCTCCCCTGATCTATGCCGTGGCCGCCTACTTCGCCTGCTTCAGCATGGCCGAGGGCCCGGCCCTGGTGCGCATCTTCGGGGGCGCGGAGTTCACCGCCGCCATCCTGCCCGTGCAGATCATGGCCCTCTACCCTCTGCACCAGTCCTATCTGCAGCTGGCCAGCTCCGTGTTCCATGCCTCGGGCCGTACCCGCGAACTGCGCAACCTCACCCTGCTGGAATGCGTCTACGGCATGACCACGGCCTGGTTCCTGCTGGCGCCCGAAGCTTACGGCGGCCTGCATCTGGGGGCCGTGGGCCTGTCCATCAAGACCATCGCCGTGCAGTGCGTGACCGTCAACATCTGCCTCTGGCGCGCCTCGCGCTTCGTGCCCATCCGGCTGCTGCCCATCATGCTGCACGAGATCTGGTGCGTGCTGGTGCTGGCCGCCGTGGCCTTTGCCTGCCGCGAGCTCACCCTTATGCTGGGCCTGGGCGGCATCGACTCCCTGCTGCGCTTCCTGATCTCCGGCGTCGTCTACACCCTGGCCGCCGCGCTCACGGCCCTGCTCATTCCCCAGCTGCTGGGCATGAGCCGCGCCGAGATGCGCGAAAAGATCCAGAAGCTGCGTGCCCGTCTGGGACGCTGATGACTACGCGACAGAAGAGAGGACAGGAGACGCTCCGGAACACCGGCCTCCGAAGATGAGGACACAGGCTGCGGCCCCTGTGGATAACGGACTGCCGGATTCCTGCCGGCAGCAGGTCGCAGCACGGAAAAACCAAGCCCGAACACAGTCCTGACAGGGCGGGCACCGGGAAAATCGGCAAGCCGGGGCTATCCCCCTTGCAATATTTCTGTCCCGGGACTAGTTTTTTGCTTCCGGCTGGGGGAGCCTGCGGGCTGAGAAAGGGTGCAAGGACCCTGACCCCTAGGGCCGCCGTGCGGCCCTGCACCTGATGCAGATAGTGCTGTCGAAGGGAAGCTGGCAACGTGCGCTCTTTTTGCGCCCAACGTGCCCGTTTCGCCCTCTTGCAAGGTGGACGGGTTTTTTTGTGGAGGCAGTATGCAACTCACCATCAATGGCGAAGCCTGTACCTGTGCCGAAGGCCTGACCGTGGCGGCCCTGCTGCGGGAGCGGGAACACGATGCCACCGCCGTGGTCGTGGAACACAACGGCCAGATCGTGCCCGCCGCGGACTTCGCGGCCACCGCCCTGAACGAGGGCGACGTGCTGGAGATCGTGCAGTTCGTGGGCGGCGGTTAGCCGCCGGCACGACGACGTTTTTTCTTCCTCTGCGCCCAGTGCGCACCGCGCGGCCCGGTCGGCCGCAGGAGACCATCATGAGCGATTTTCAGAACAACGATCCCCTCATCATCGGCGGCGTGGAACTGCAGAGCCGCCTGTTCATCGGTACCGGCAAATACAGCAATGACGCCCTTATCCCCGACGTCTGCGCCAGCAGCGGCGCGCAGGTGATCACCGTGGCCATGCGCCGCGTGGAAAAAGGCCAGCAGGGCATCGTGGGCCACATCCCCTCCCACATGCGTCTGCTGCCCAACACCTCCGGCGCCCGCACCGCCGAAGAGGCCGTGCGCCTGGCCCGTCTGGCCCGTGCCGCCGGTTGCGCCGACTGGATCAAGATCGAAGTCATCTCCGATACCCGCCACCTGCTGCCCGACGGCTACGAGACCGCCAAGGCCACCGAGATCCTGGCCAAGGAAGGCTTCACCGTGCTGCCCTACATCAACCCCGACCTCTATGTGGCCCGCGCCTGCGTGGATGCCGGTGCCGCCGCCGTCATGCCCCTGGGCGCGCCCATCGGCACCAACCGCGGCCTGCGCACCCGCGAGATGATCGGCATCCTCATCGAAGAGATCGACCTGCCCATCGTAGTGGACGCCGGTATCGGCCTGCCCTCCCATGCCTGCGAGGCCATGGAGATGGGCGCCGCCGCCTGCCTGGTGAACACCGGCATCGCCTCGTCCACCGATCCGGTGCTCATGGGCCGTGCCTTCCGTCAGGCTGTGGAAGCCGGTCGTGCCGCCTGGCTGGCCGGTCCCGGTGCCGTGCGTGCCTGCGGCGAAGGCGCCCAGGCCTCCTCTCCGCTGACGGGCTTCCTGCGCTAGGTCGGGGGCGGATATGGAAAACTTTCAGCAATATCTGGAAAACAACTGGCCGCGCGAACGCCGCAGCCAGATAGCCGCCGGCGCCACCGAAGACCAGGTGCGCGCCGTGCTGCGCAAGGACTACCTGCAGCCCGCCGACTTCCTGACCCTGCTCTCGCCCGCGGCCGCGCCCCTGCTGGAGCAGATGGCCCAGCGCGCCCATGAGCTGACCCTGCGCTACTTCGGCCGGGCCGTGAACCTGTTCACGCCGCTCTACGTGTCGGACTACTGCACCAACCAGTGCCGTTACTGCGGCTTCAACGCCAACAACAAGCAGCCGCGCCGCCACCTGAGCCCCGAAGAGGCCTACGACGAAGCCAAGGCCATCGCGGACATGGGCCTGCAGCACATCCTGCTGCTCACCGGCGATGCCCGCAAGCTCTCCTCGCCCGAGTACATCGCGGAGGTCGCCCGCCGCATCAAGCCCCTGTTCGCCAGCGTGGGCATCGAAGTCTACTCCATGACCGAGGACGAATACCGCCTCATGGTGGAAAGCGGCGTGGACAGCATGACCATGTTCCAGGAGACCTACAATCCCGAGCTCTACGACTGGCTGCATCCGGTGGGCCCCAAGAAGGACTACGCCTTCCGCCTCAACGCCCCCGAACGCGCCGCCCGCGCGGGCATGCGCTCCCTGGGCCTGGGCGCCCTGCTGGGCCTGGACGAATTCGAACAGGACGCCTTCGCCACCGGCCTGCACGCCTGGTGGCTGCTGCGCCATTATCCCGGCGTGGACGTGGGCCTGTCCATCCCCCGCATCTGCTCGCACGAGGGCAGCTTCGACATCCCGCACGCCCTCGATGACCGCCGCTTCGTGCAGTATGTGACGGCCCTGCGCTGCTTCCTGCCGCGCTCGTCCATCACCTGCTCCAGCCGCGAGAGCGCCTTCATGCGTGACCACCTGATCCCGCTGGGCGTGACCCGCGTCTCGGCCGGTGTGTCCACCGCCGTGGGCGGCCGCAAGACCCATGCCGACAACAGCGGCCAGTTCGACATCACCGACCACCGCAGCGTGGAACAGATGATCGCCGACCTGACCAGGAACGGCTATCAGGCCGTCATCAAGGACTGGGAAGACCCCACCCTGACCCACGCCTAGACTGAGTGTTGTTGAGGGGAGGGGGGCCCCTCCCCTCAAACTCCCCTCCCTCTCCCCAGCGCGCTTTATTCGGGAGGGACGTCTTTCCGGCGGAAAGACGTCCCTCCTTTTCATACGGGGGCGGGACAGTCCACCTTTTCATGAGGGGCCGGGTTCGCCCGTTGTGGCCGGGTCCCTGTCCATTCCGTGGATGCGGCCCGGAAAGGGCTGTTTCAGGATGAAGTTTGGACGCATCCATCCGTAAACCGTTTTTCAGGGAGTCTGCCATGAGTGAGAACGTGTTGCGTCAGGGCCTGACGCGCTATCTTTACCCGGCCCGGCTGGAGGCCCTGCGGGCCGCCCGGGTGGGTGTGGCCGGTGCGGGCGGTCTGGGGTCCAATGCCGTCCTGATGCTGGCCCGCAGCGGTGTGGAGCATTTCCTGCTCATCGACGATGACGTGGTGGACGCGTCCAACCTCAACCGGCAGCAATTCTGGCCCCGGCATCTGGGCCGCCCCAAGGTGGAAGCCCTGGCCGAACTGGTGCGGGAGCTGAACCCCGACGCCCAGGTGGAGACCTGCCGCCTGCGTATCGACGCCGCCAACGTGGACGAACTGGTGGCCCGCTGCCCCCTGTGGCTGGAGGCCCTGGACGGCGCGGCGGACAAGCGCCTGCTGGTGGAAAAGGTCATGCTCTCGGGCCGCCGCATCGCCAGTGCATCGGGCATGGGCGGCTTTGGCGGCAAGCCCATGCAAAAACGCGTGCTGGGCAATCTGGTGCTGGTGGGCGACTTCGAGACCGACATCCTTGAATATCCGCCCCTGGCCCCGCGCGTGACCGAGGCCGCGGCCCTGCTGGCCGACGCCATGCTGGAATTCATCCTCACCGGCGTGGAATAGAACTTTTCTGAGAGGCGCCTCCCCCTTGATGCCTTGCGCCTGACGCTGCCCGGCAAGGAAGACGTGCCCATGCCCACAGCTGCCTTCCGCCGCTACGAACAAAGGAATGGCCCGCCCCTTTTCTCTATGTCCTCCATAACGCCAGGATGCCCCTTGTCGGCACCTGCCCAGAGCTATGACGAACGTACGGCCCCGGACTGTATGACAGTCCGGGGCCGTACGTTCTGATAAAGCGCGCTGGGGAGGGGGTGGGGAGCTTGAGGGGAGGGGGGACCTCCTCTCGCGCCAGCAGAGGGGTCCCTCCTCCCCTCAAAATACGGCCCGCAGGGCCGTGCCCGTTAGCGACGAAGGAGCGTTACGGGCATCGACAGCAGAGATGAGGGGGCCCCCCTCCCCTCAATAAAACTACATCCCGGCCAGCAGCTGGATGGCGGCCAGATGTTCCAGTTCTTCGCTGAGGGTAAGGGCCTGGCCCAGACAGGGGGCCGAAGCACACAGGCCGTGGCGGATCATCCACACGGCCTCGAAATCGCGGGCGGCCTGTCCCACGGCCTCGGCCAGCTCGCGGGTGCCGGGCTCGAAGGCCGGGGCGTAGCCCAGCCGGGCCCGCCAGACGCCGGACTCGAAGACCGGCAGTTTCAAAAAGCGTTCCTGCCAGTCTGCCCGGCTCTCCAGTTTCAGGGCCAGGGCCAGCAGCTGCCGGGGATGCGTGTGCAGGATAGCCCCGCACTGGGGCCGGGCCGCGTAAACTTCCAGATGCATGAGGCCCTCGCTGGACGAAGGCCCGCCGTACAGGGTGGCGCCGCTCCGGGCATCCAGCACGCACAGGTCCTGAAGCGTCAGGCGCCCCTTGGCCGCGCCGCTGCGGGTAATGACGATGCGTTCGCCTTCGGGGCTCTGCCAGCGGCAGCTGGCGTTACCGTTGCAGCCGGCCAGCATGCCGCCGTGCCAGGCTTCGCGGCAGACTTCGGCCAGCTCCCGGACGATGGACGACGGCAGCTCGGCCAGGGCGATGTCCCGGCCCTGACGCTGGTGGAAACAAGGAAAGGGCATGGCTAGGCCTCCGCAGATACGGCAAAATGGTCAAAGCCCTGGAGTGCGTCCAGCGGCTCGTTGTTGCAGGTCAGTTCCCCGTCATCGGTGACGGTGCCGATGCTCATGAAGCCGGGGATGGCCGCATGCAGGATGGGCAGCATGTCCGGGGCGCAGGAACCCAGCAGGGCGTAATCCTCGCCGCCCAGCAGGGCCTCGTGCACGGGATTGAGCCCGTTCTCGCGGGCATGGCGCACCACTTCGGGATGGAGCATGCCCTGCGGCAGCAGGATGGCCGCGCCCAGGCCGCTGTCCGTGGCGGTGCCCGTGTCGCCTTCGCGCCGGGCCCGGCTCTCGCCGGTGCGGCCCAGCAGGCGGGGCAGATCGCGCATGATGCCGTCGGAAAGATCCATCAGTGCCGGGGGCCGGGCATTGGCGCCCGCGCGGGCCAGCATGAGCCCGGCATCCACCTGCGGCACGGGCAAAAGATGCGCGGCGCAGGCAGCGGGCCAGTGATCCAGCGCGGCCCGGCCTTCCTTTTCCAGCACCTGCAGGCCCACGCGGGCCAGGCCCGGACGGCCCACCACGAACAGGCTGTCCCCGGGCATGGAGCCGCCCCGCACGAGGAAGTCCCCGCCCGTGTAGGACTCGCCCCAGATGGTGATGCTCACATGCAGGAAGGGGCTGCGGGACAAGTCACCGCCCGCCAGGGCCAAACGCTGTTCCTGCGCCAGAGCGGCCATGCCGGAGAAAAAGCGGTCGAGCCACAGCGCATCCACGTCATCGGGCAGGCCCAGGGCCAGGGTAAAGGCCAGCGGACGGCCACCGCAGGCGGCAATATCGCTCACATTGACGGCCAGGGCCTTGTGGCCGATCTCCTCGGGCGTGAAATAGGAGCGCCGGAAGTGGACATCCTCCAGAAAAAGGTCGCTGCTCACGCACAGGGGCGTGCCGGCCTTGAGCACGGCGCAGTCATCGCCCCTGCCCAGCAGCAGGGAAGGATGCGTGGCCGGGAAATGCCGGGCCAGACAGGCAAGGATGCTGTCTTCAGAAGCGCGCGAAGGCTGGGACATATCAGTCCTCCAGTTGCAGATAGTCGGCCAGGATGACCTTGATCCCGAAACCGGCAAAACTCACCTGTACTTTGTTCGGGGGCATGAGGCCGAGGATCTTGCCCCGGCCGAAGATCTTGTGGCGACAGAAGCAGGGACGTTTGCCCGCGGCCACGGCCCCGGCGGCCGCCAGCACCGAACCTCCGGCAGCGTCCCCGGCGGAAGCGGCAGGCGCAGCAGACGGACGCCCCCCCGCAGTGCCTCCCGGCCGTTCGTCCGGGGGCAGCTGGCAGTCATCGGCATCCTGCAGGGAGCGGGTGGCGGCCAGACGCTGGGCCGGGCTGAGCCCGGCAGGGGCGGCAAGGCCCGTATGACGGCCGCGGCCAAAGCCCGCGCCGGGGCCGGACGGGGCCGGACGGCCGCCGAAGGGATCGGCGAACATGCCGCCGCGCGCCCGTTTGCTCAGGCCGCCGCCGTAACTTTCCACCCACTCCTCGGTCAGCCCGGCGGGCAGCTCGCGCACGAAGGGGCTCTGGGCCACATGCTGTGTGCCCTGCTCGGCCTTGCTGTAGATGGTGGCCGGCGAATACAGGTCCAGCTCCTGCCGGGCGCGGGTGCAGGCCACGTACATCAGGCGGCGTTCTTCTTCGAAATCTTCGGGCCGCGCCAGAGCATGGCGCGAGGGGAAGCGGTCCTCCACCAGGTCGATGATCAGCACGGCGTTCCACTCCAGGCCCTTGGCCGAGTGCACCGTGGAGAGGGTGATGCGGCCCTCGTTGTCCTCGTCTTCCTCGTCGGGGGAATCCAGGGCCAGATCGGCCAGGAACAGGTCCAGATCATTGTAGCCCGAGGCCATCTGCAGAATCTCTTCCAGTCCCTGCTGGCGGCGGGGCCAGTCTTCGGGATAGCGGCTCTCCAGCACGGGGCGGTAATGGTCCACGATGAGCTCCAGCGCCGTCACCGGATGCAGCGGACGGGCGCGCATCTCGGCGATGAAGCGCAGGTCCTCGCGGAAGGAGGGGAAGCGGGCACAGGCCTTGTCCAGGGCCGGGCCGTCGGCGCTCTGGGCCACGTTGTAGAGCTTGAGCACGGTCTTGGGGCCGATGCCCTCGTGCAGCTCGGCCACGCGCGAGAAGGCGGGCATGTCCAGCGGGTTGAGCAGCAGGCGGGCGTAGGCCATGACGTCCTTGACGTGGGCCGCCTCGGTATAGCGCAGGCCGCCGTACTTGCGGAAGGCGATGCCCGCCTGGTTGAGGGCCATTTCCAGATGGTAGGAATGGAACCCCGCCCGGAAGAGCACGGCGATCTCGTGCGGCAGGTGCCGGGTCAGCAGATCCTCGATGCGGCGCACCACCAGCTTGGCCTGGCTCATGTCGCTGAGGGGCGTCACCAGGCGCACCGGCGCGCCGCCCTCCTTGCGGGTAAACAGTTTTTTGCGGAAGGATTCCGTGGCGTTTTCCAGCAGGTTGTTGGCCACGTCCAGGATGGGCTTGGTGGAGCGGTAGTTCTCCTCCAGCCGGATGATACGCGCCCCGGGGAAAAGCTTGGGAAAATCGAGGATATTGCGCACGTTGGCGCCACGGAAGGCATAGATGGACTGGGCCTCGTCGCCCACGGCCATGACGTTGCCCGGCGGCATGCCTTCGCCCTCCGGCCCGGCCAGCAGACGCACGATGCGGGCCTGTACCAGGTTGGTGTCCTGATATTCGTCCACCAAAATGTGCGTGTAGCGGCGGCGCAGGTTCTCGGCCGCGCGCTCGTTGGTGCGCAGCAGATGCTCCAGCTCGAACAGCAGGTCGTCGTAGTCCAGCAGGCCCTTTTCCTTGCGGTAGGCATCGTAGGCCTCGCCCAGCTGCATCAGCGGCTCGGCATAAGGCAGCAGGTGGAAGGCCTCGCGCTGCAGGACCTCGTCCAGACGCATCTCCTTGTTCCGGGCCTTGCTCAAAAAGCCCACGATGGCCTGGGTGCGCGGGAAGGAGCGGTCGCCCTTGCCCAGCCGGAGGTCGTCCTTGCAGGCCTTGACCGCCGCGTTGATGTCCGCGCTGTCCATGACCGTGAAGGGGCGGTCCTCCAGCCAGTCGGGACGGTAACGGCGCAGCACGCCGAAAGCGAAGGAGTGGAAGGTGCCGCCCTGCACCAGGCTCAGGGCATGGTCGGACAGGGCCGCGGCCCGCTGCAACATCTCCTGCGCCGCCTTGCGGGTGAAGGTGAGCAGCAGCATGGATTCCGGCGGGATGCCGTGATCCGCCAGCCAGGACAGGCGGTAGGTGATGGTGCGGGTCTTGCCGGAACCGGCGCCGGCCACTACCAGGACCGGCCCGTCGCCGCAGGTGGCGGCCTCGTATTGGGCGCTGTTGAGCGCGTGCGCGTAATCAATCATCGTTACAGATTAGCATAAAGGCGCTGGGCAGGCCAGAGGAGCCCACAGGGCCATCCCGCCCGGAGGGGACCGCTGTGGGCCATCCCTCCACAGGCTCCGGCCCTCGCGCATCCTTCCCCTATCCGGTCTCCCTTTCAGTAAAAAAAGGAAAATCCCTCCACCAGTTGACGCCGCCGGACGGGAATCGTAAAGTAGCTTGAAATTTTTTGCACAAAGGATTTTCCATGCCTACGCCTCAAGAAGAATTCCAGAATGCCGTCCTGCGCATCCTGGAAACCGTGATGTTCGAGAACTGGATCCGTTTCTATTTCCTCACTGAAAAGCTGGATGCGCCTGTGGAAGAAGGCGCGGAAAAGCCCCTGTTCGTGGCCATCCCCGAGCAGGGCATGCAGCGCATCAAGGAGCTGTACCCCGATCTGCTGCCCCTGGCCGAGAGCCTGAACGGCAAGGAGATCAGCTTTGCCCTGTCGCAGCAGGCCGTCTGTTCCTTCGTCATGGAACACCTGGACGGCAAGGTCATGCCCCAGCGCATGGCCGAGACCGTGTTCGACAGCACCACCTTCCAGACCCGCATGCAGCTGTTCAACGCCTGGGTGCAGATGCACGAGAACCAGCTGGACCAGAACTTTATGGAGTTCGGCAGCTGGCGTGAACTGTTCGCCCAGTGGTGTTCCACGGACCAGGTGAAGGAACTGGCCACCCGCATGGCCGCGCCGCGCACCGAAGGTAACGGCACCACCCACTAGTCATGGCAGATCCTGCGGCCGCCTCCGGGGCGGCAAGCCTCTTTCGCGCCGGGACGGTCCTGCGACCGCCCCGGCCTTCGCTTCTGGACGCCGTGGCGCACAGCGCCGTGCTCCGGGCCCTGGCGGCCTGGCGCGACAACGGCGGCGGGCAGCCCCCCCTGCTGCTGGACGGTACGGCCGGCAACGGCCACGACTGCCTCTTCCTGGCCCGTCAGGCCCCGGCGGGCAGCCTGCTGCTGGCCCTGGACATCCAGGAGGCCGCCCTGCAGGCCAGCCGGGCACGACTGGAGCAGGCAGGCCTGGCGACGCGCTGCTGTCCCTCGGCAGCGGCGGCCTGCGCCCTGTCCCCCCTCCCTTCCGAGACGGCGGACATCCGTCTCGTCCTCCATTCCCATGCGGCCCTGCCGGAGCTGCTGGACGCCCTGTCCGAAGCGGACAGGCAACGCCCCCTGCTGGCGGGCATCTTCAATTTCGGCTACCTGCCGGGCACGGACAAGCGCTGCACCACCACGGCGTCGGGCAGTCTGACGGCCGTGGATGCCCTGCTGGAGCGGCTGGCCCCGCAGGGCTGCCTGAGCCTGCACTGCTATACCGGCCATGAAGGCGGCGCCGCCGAAGAGGCCGCCCTTGCCCAAAGACTGGCCCGTCTGGAGCCGCGGCGCTGGCGTGTGCTGCACTGCCGGGACGCCAACCGGGAGACCCACGGCGAAAGTATTTTGCTGGCCGAACGCCTGCCGGTGCGGCAGCGCTGATCCGCAGACAGGAAGAGGCCCGGAAGGGGCTTTTTTTACAGGATTTTCCTGTCAGAAAAAGTTTGAAAAAATATTTCATGAACTATTTCATAACATAAAAATAGTTATTAAATTCAATAAATTAAAAGAAATTTTCTTTACCGAAAAAAAGCGAAAATAGCCCCCTTTTTATCTCTAACCTATTGCATTTTCATCATTGCCAGCATAATCTTAGCGTTAAGGATGTATTTGTGTCGCCTGTCCTCGGGCAGGGGCCGGACGGACCGACGGCACGCTTTTCTAGTAGAAGGGAGAGAAAGATGGCTTGGACTCAGGTTTACGAACCTCTGGGAGGCATCGGCCTGTCGGCACTGGCGGCATCCGTACCGCTGATCATTCTGTTCTACATGCTGGCTTTCCGGCAGGCGAAAGGTCATATCGCCGCCGTGGCCGGTCTGGTGGGCGCCCTGCTGGTGGCCATCCTGGTCTGGAAAATGCCGGTAGGCCTGGCAGTCAACTCCGTGGCACTGGGGGCCTGCTTCGGCCTGTTCCCCATCGTCTGGATCGTCATCACGGCCGTGTGGGTCTACAACATGACCGTGGAATCCGGTGAGTTCGAGATCATCAAAGACTCCCTGGCCCGCCTGACGGACGACCGTCGTCTGCAGGCCCTGTTCATCGCCTTCGCCTTCTCCTGCTTCATCGAAGGCACCGCCGGTTTCGGTACCCCCGTGGCCATCGCCGCCGCCATGCTGGTGGGCCTGGGCTTCACCCCGCTGTGGGGCGCCGGTATCGCCCTGATCGCCAACACCGCCCCCGTGGCCTTCGGCGCCATCGGTGTGCCGCTGATCGTGGCCGCCCAGGTGTCCGGCCTTGACCAGATGACCGTCTCCGCCATTGCCGGTCGTCAGCTGCCCCTGCTGTCCCTGATCGTGCCCCTGTGGGTCTGCGTGGTCATGTGCGGCTTCAAGCGTTCCATGGAAGTGCTGCCCGCCATCATCGTGGCCGGTGTGGCCTTTGGTGGCGCCCAGTTCCTGCTGGCCAACTTCCACGGCCCGACCCTGCCCGACATCGGCTCCGCCATCGCCACCATCGTGGCCCTGATGCTGCTGCTCAAGGTCTGGCAGCCCAAGAGCATCTTCCGCTTCGAAGGCGAAGCTCCCTCCAACCTGGAAGGCCAGGGTTACCCCCTGTCCGTCGTGCTGCGCGCCTGGGCCCCGTACCTGGTGCTGGCCGTGTTCGTGTTCTTCTGGGGCCTGGGCTCCTTCAAGGCCATCCTCAACGGCCTGCCCGGCACCGTGTTCAACATCTCCTGGCCCGGCCTGGATGGCGAAGTCATGAAGACCGCCCCCATCGTGCAGGCTGACGCCGTGTACGGCGCCAAGTTCACCTTCAACTGGCTGTCCGCTGGCGGTACCGCCATCCTGCTGTCCGGTCTGGTGTCCGTGCCCTTCATGCCCAAGTACGGTTACGGCAAGGCCATCGCCTGCTTCATGCGCACCCTGAAGCAGCTGACCTTCCCCATCCTGACCATCGCCATGATCCTGGGCCTGGCTTACCTGATGAACTACTCCGGCATGAGCTCCACCCTGGGTCTGGCCTTCACCCACACCGGCTGGCTGTTCCCCTTCTTCTCTCCCCTGCTGGGCTGGCTGGGCGTGTTCCTGACCGGTTCCGACACGTCCTCCTGCGCCCTGTTCGGCGGCATGCAGAAGGACACCGCCCTGGCCGTGGGCATGCGCCCCGAACTGGCCGTGGCCTCCAACGCCTCTGGTGGTGTGACCGCCAAGATGATCTCGCCCCAGTCCCTGTCCGTGGCTACCGCCGCCACCAACAATGCCGGTCAGGAAGGCAAGCTCTTCCGCTTCACCATCGGTCACAGCATCGGCATGACCCTGGTGCTCTGCGTGCTGGCCTACCTGCAGGCTGGTCCCCTTTCCTGGATGCTGCCCTAACAGGTACAGCGCAGGCCTGAGGGCCTGACAAAACAACGTCGGCAAGGGCCCCGGTCTTCCGGGGCCCTTTTCCTGTGTCTGGCCGCCTTCTGCCGCGATGAGCTCCCTGCTGCCGTTCGGCGGCTATGGCAGCTCTGCCCGGACAGCGGCCCAGACCGCTTCCGCAAGCGCCTTTCCCGCCCGCACGCCTCTCCCAAAACACGGCCGATGCAGGAACAAAATCCCTGAACCGGCAAGGCGGTGCTGCCGCGCCCGAAGCCAGCTTTTTTGACCGCTCCCGCTTTTTTCTTGCAGCGGCCCCGCTCCCCATAGTATGGGAGGCAGGACGGCGTGCCCCCAGGGTCCGACCTGCCCGGAAAGGGCAAAAAAACGCCTGGAAAGCACCGCAGCCGGCGGCCATACCGGACCGCCGCTGCCCTGACCGGCCACCCCCTGGAAAGGGGGGTGTGCAATATTTTTGTCCCCCCGTATGGCTCCGGCAGGGCTTATGTAAAAAAAATTAAACGGCCTTTTTGCCCATAAAGAATTATAAAAACAATAAAAACAGTAAGATAGAAAAATATTCCTCGCTGAAAATTTTGGCACGCCTTATGCAGTAAGCTAAGTACCTTCCTTTCTTACTGACAGTTCAACCTAAACGGCCTGCCCCCCCAGCAGGCCGTTTTTCTGTCTGGAGACACGAGCATGTCCAGCCCCGTCACCGTCTGTCATCAGGAATTCGACGAAAGCCATTTCCTGGCCTCGGAATACGAACCGGCCCAGCCGGAACAGGCCGCCTTCCACATCATCCCCGTCCCGCTGGAGCAAAGCGTCTCCTACGGGGGCGGCACCGCCCACGGCCCGGCCGCCATCCTTTCCGCCTCGCAGCAGCTGGAGGCCTGGGACGGCATCAGCGCCCCGGGAGAAGCGGGCCTGTACACCGCCCCTGCCGTGGACTGTGATGCCCCCATCGAGACCGTGCTGGACCGCATCGAGGCCGCCACGGTCCACGCCCTGCGCTGCAAGGCCCTGCCCGTCATCCTGGGCGGCGAGCATACCGTGAGCCTGGGCGCCCTGCGTGCCCTGGCCGCCGAGGCCGCGCGTACGGGCGAACCCTTTGGCGTGGTGCAGTTCGATGCCCATGCGGACCTGCGTTCCCAGTATGAAGGCTCCATCTATTCCCACGCCAGCGTCATGCACCGGGCCGTGGCCGACCTTGGCCTGCCGCTGGCCCAGTTCGCCATGCGCGACTTCTGCCGCGAAGAAGTGGAGGTGCGCCGCCAGTACAATGTCTTGCACTATGATGCCGACGTCCTCTTCCGCCAGGGCCTGCCGGAACAGCCTCTGCCCGCGGACTTTCCCCGCCGCCTCTACATCACCTTCGACGTGGACGGTCTGGATGCCTCGCTGATGCCCGCCACGGGCACGCCTTCGCCCGGCGGCCTGTTCTGGCATCAGGCCCTGCTGCTCATCGAGCGCTGCCTGCAGGGCCGCAGCATGGTCGGCATGGACGTGGTGGAGCTGGCTCCCCTGCCGGGCCTGCACCATGCGGACTTCACCGCCGCCAAACTCACCCACGCCCTCATGGGCTTTGCCCAGCGCGCCGGGCTGCCCCGCAAGGCATAACGGCCGGGGCCTCCTGCTTTGGAGGAAGAAAGGCTATCCCGCATCCTGCCGCGATGTCCGTCGGGTCCCTATCGCCAACGGCGCTGATTTTTAGGGCCCCTCATCGTTCCGGCGATTCCGTTGTCGATGCCCGTAGCTTCCTGTGTCGCAACGGGCACGGCCTGCGGCTGCCATCCGGTCGCTGCCGGTGCGAGAGGGCTTTCCCCTCAAACTCCCCTTCACCAGCCTGCTTTTCCTGCCTGTGTCCCGAAACGGGGCACAGGCTTTTTTTGCTTCGTCCATCCTCGCACAGGCGAGCTGTTTCTGAGGTCCTATTCGCTGCGGCCCTGTTCCGATACGGCAGGCTGCCTCGCCCTGCGGCACGTTCTGCGTGCATGCCCGCGCCTTCTTGTGGCCCGTCCGGACACAACCATTGCATCCCCCTCAGGCCCCGGCTACCATGCCCTGTCTCCCGGCCCGTCCGGCGACAGGGCACACCACAGGCCCGTTGCCCCAAAAACGGAGCCTGTCACAAGCAACCAGATAAACGTGTCTGGGAGGGATGGAGCTGGCCGGATGCTGGTCCGCAGGACCGCAGCCATCAGGAACGGCGATACTCCGAAAAAAGGGACAAGGGGTTCAGCAAGCTCTTTCCCCCGCCTGCCCTCCCGCAAGGAAACGCCATGAATTTCTTTGAAAGCCCCTTCAAGGGCATCCCTCTGGACCAGCAGATCCGCAATCCCAACATCCGTGCGGGCCGTTACAGCTATTACTCCGGCTATTACCACGGCCACAGCTTCGACGACTGCGCCCGCTATCTGAGCCCGGAACGCGACGACGTGGACAAGCTCATCATCGGTTCCTTCTGTTCCATCGGCAGCGGCGCCAGCTTCATCATGGCGGGCAATCAGGGCCATCGCATGGACTGGATCGCCACCTTCCCCTTTTTCTATATGCCGGAAGAGGCGGGCTTCCGGGATGCCGTGGACGGCTTCGTCCGCGCCGGAGACACCGTGGTGGGCAACGACGTCTGGATCGGTACGGAAGCCATGATCATGCCCGGTGTGCACATTGGTGACGGCGCTGTCATCGCCGCGCGCGCCGTAGTGACCGCGGACGTGGAACCCTATACCGTGGTGGCCGGCATGCCCGCCCGTGAGCTGCGCCGACGCTTCAGCCCGGAACGGATCGCCATGCTGCTGGAGATGCGCTGGTGGGACTGGCCGCTGGAACGTATCAACGCGGCCATGCCCCTGCTCTGCTCCGGCCAGGTGGAACGGCTCCACGAGTTCTGGCGCAACAGTCGGGAGAGGGAACAGGACTAAGGCTGCCGCCTGCCGCTCTTGCAGGATGCCTGCCCGGACAAACAGTCTTCTCCTTGTCCGGGCAGACGCCGCAGGCCCTGGCTTCCGGCCGGAGAGCACAGATGCGACGGGAAGCCCCCTGCAGCCCTGCGCCTTGATGACATTTTTGTGACGTCATCGCTATCCCGGCTTTTTTGCTGGACTTCTATTCCTATCTGTGCCATAGGAAACGGGCCGTCGAACTGACGGTCATGTCACGCAAGGAGTTCCCATGTCATCTGACAGTCCCCTCCCTCCCAGTATCCAGGTATCTGTCCCGTCACGCTGATCGCCTGCCTTGCGTCCACCTTCCCGCAGGCAGCACCAGCCCTGCGAGGAGGTCTTCATGTCCCGTTCCCGTATTTTTCTGCCGTCTGTCTTCCAGCACGGCCCCGTCCGTGACCGGATCATCTTCCGGACACGCCGTCATGTCCTGCATCCTTCCCGCTCGTCCATCCCCGTCATGGGTCGGACGTCCGTGATGCGCCCTGTCTGCTGACAGGCCACCACGTCCCCTTTGCCGTATCCTGCCGGGCCCTGCCCTGCGGGATGGCCTTCCGTCATCGTTCATCTTTGCCTGCGGCGTCAGGCCTGCAGGCAACCAGCCTGCGGCACGGCCTGCACACGTCCTGTACCGGTACGCAACGGCACGACCTGCCGTCATGCCGCGCGTCTGCCCTGACGTCCGCAGGAAGGCTTTATCACGAATACCCCCAACCAAAGGAGCCGACGTATGGACAGTCACCCTGCCCCCCTCCCGTCGTCCGTGATCGCGCCTGCCTTCGCACGCGCCTGCCCCCAGCATTCCAACCTTGGGGAGGTCTGTCATGATCCTCAAAAAACCACAGCAGGCCCGCCGGGTCGCCTCTGGCGTCACCGTCCATGACCTGAACCTGATCCATTCCGTCCCCCGGACGCATAACGGCTTTCTCCTCTTCCGTGCCCGGCCGCATGACCCCGGATCGCAGGCGGCCTTCGGGCGGCCTCTGCCGTCCTCCTGCTGCCGTCCCCATCCCGCACGCTGAAGAAAAAAAGGAGAAAGACCATGATCCGTGAAGATCTGCTGCGCACCGTGCGCGACCTGTCCGCCCGCCACGACACCAAAGCCTTTGCCGAACTGGTGGAGAGCGTCCACCCCTCCGACATGGCCGAGGCCCTGGAGACCCTGAAGAGCCGTGACGTGGCCCGCCTGCTGCCCTGCCTGAAGGCCGGGACGCTGGCCGAAGTATTCGTGTATTTTTCCGAAGAGCGCCAGAGCCGCCTGCTGCAGGAACTGCCCCGCGAGACCGTGGTGGCCCTGTTCGAAGGCATGGCCGCCGACGAGCGCGTGGACCTGTTCCACGATCTGGACGAGGCCGCCCGCCAGCGCCTGCTGCCCGCCCTGGCCCACGGCGAACGTGAAGACATCCTGCGCCTGGCCTCCTACGCCGAAGGCAGCGTGGGTTCGGTGACCACCTCGGATTATGTGTCCGTGCTGCCGGACATGAGCGTGGCCCAGGCCCTGGCCCATGTGCGGGCCACCGCCGCCGACAAGGAGACCATCTACGTCATCTATGTGCAGGATAAGGAAGGGCATCTGTGCGGCACCCTTTCCCTGCGCGAGCTGCTGCTGGCCGATGACTCCCTGACCATCAGGAACATCATGCGCCGCGATCCCGTGTTCGCACGAGCCCAGTGGCCCCGGAGCAAGGCCTCCGAGCTCATCGGCCGCTATGACCTGCTGGCCCTGCCCGTCATCAACGGCGGGGAAAAGATGGTCGGCATCGTCACCGTGGACGACGCCATGGACATCGAAAAGCAGGAAGACGCCACCCAGCTGGCCCGCTTTGGCGGTACGGTGACCACCGACGGCACCGACCTGGACATCCTGGAATCTCCCTTCCGCAAGATGTTCAGCGTGCGCGTGTTCTGGCTGGTGCTGCTGACCCTGTTCGGCGTCGTCACCAGCACCTTCGTGGCCGCGCAGGAAGAGATCCTGTCACAGGTCATCGTGCTGGCGGCCTTCATCGCGCCCATCGTGGACATGGGCGGCAATGCGGGCAGCCAGTCGGCCACCCTCGTCATCCGGGCCATGGCGCTGGGCGATGTGAGCCTGCGCTGGCAGGACGTCTGGCGCGTCGTCCGGCGCGAACTGCCCGTAGCCGCCGCCCTGGGCCTGGTGGTGGCCGGTATGGAGACCGTGCTTGCCTGGTTCTCCAAAGGCATCGACCTGGACGTGCTGCTGGTGGTGGGCCTGAGCATGCTGGTCTGCACCGTGCTGGGCGGCATCATCGGGGTGCTCCTGCCCTTCGTGGCCCGGCGCATCGGTACGGACCCGGCCACCCTGTCCTCACCCCTCATCACCTCCATCATGGATCTGGTGGGCGTATTCATCTACTTCGCCTTCGCCTACGCCTTCCTGGGCGATCTGCTGCAGCAGGCGGGCTAAGAAGGATCCGGTGACGCCCAACGGGGAGCAGGCCTCGGCTGTGCTCTGTTGATCTCCCGGCGTTGCCGCAGATGCCGCAAGCGTCCTCGTCTCCCTCCAGATACCCTTGCGGACTGCCCGGCGACGGCCCTGGGACAAGGGCCCTTCCAGACTCCCCCGGTGCATTGTATCCGGCCATGCATGGCCGCCACCGAGGCCACAAAAAAAGCCCCCTCATTGGAGGGGGCTTTTTTACAGCTCGTCATCAGGAGGCCCCGGGGCCTCCCGCAAAAACTAGTCCTGACGGAACAGAGGCGTGGACATGTAACGTTCACCGGTATCGCAGGCGAAAGTCACGATGTTCTTGCCCTGCATCTCGGGACGGGCGGCCACGCTGAGGGCGGCCAGCACGTTGGCGCCGGTGGAGATGCCCGCGCACACGCCCTGCAGACGCATCAGGCGGCGTGCCGTGGCCATGGCCTCCGCCGTGGGCACCTGGATGATCTCGTCCAGCAGGCTACGGTCCAGGATGGAGGGCACGAAATTGGCCCCGATGCCCTGGATGCCGTGCTGTCCGGCCTGTCCGCCGGAAAGGACGGGGGATTCCGCCGGTTCCACGGCCATGACCTTGAAGCCGGGGATGTTCTCCTTGAGGAAGCGGCCCGTACCCGTGATGGACGAACCGGACCCCACACCGGCCACCAGCACGTCCATATGGCCCACGCTGTCGGCAAGGATTTCGGGGCCGGTGGTGAGGTAATGGGCCTCCACGGCCAGCGGGTTGGAGAACTGCCCGAACAGCAGGCCGTTGCGCTCTTCCGCCAGTTTTTCCGCGACCTTGATGGCCCCCTTCATGCCTTCGGCGGCCGGGGTCAGCACCAGTTCCGCGCCCAGGGCATGCAGCAGGTTGCGGCGCTCCACGCTCATGGAATCGGGCATGGTCAGCACGCAGTGCAGGCCCCGCACGGCGGCCACCAGGGCGATGCCGATGCCCAGGTTGCCGCTGGTGGCTTCCACAATGGTACCGCCGGCTTCGATATCGCCCCACTCCATGGTCTTGTCGATCACATGGAAGGCCACGCGATCCTTGATGGATCCCCCGGGATTGCGGTTTTCGAGCTTGAGCCAGACCGTACCCGGCAGATCTGCGCCGAGAGCGTTCAGACGCAGCAAAGGTGTTCTGCCGATGCTTTGCAGAATATTGGTGAGCATGCTGTATCCTTGCTAAAAGTCAGGGAATAAAAAGAAGAACATCAGTATATGCCAGCCGGGCCGGTTTTGCAAATCGGCACCAGGCCTGACAAGGGACGCAGCTTGACAGCTTTCATGATGCCCCGTACCGTTTTTTATAACAGGTACCGTCCATCCCTAGCTCCAAAGGAGGATACATCATGAAGCTGTTCCGTATGTTCCTTGTATCGCTGGCCCTGAGCCTGATCTTTGCCGGTGCGGCCCTGGCCAAGGCTGATGTGACCGAACTGTATGCAGAGGCCCTCATGACCGGTGATGTGGAGTCCCTGGACAAGCTCCTGGCCCCCAATTACTGGCATGTCAGCGCCAACGGCCATATCCAGGACAAGGAACACTTCCTGGCGAGCCTTAAGGAAAGGAAGCTGGTCATCGACCGTATCCGCCTCAGCAACATGCGCAGCACCGTCATGGGTGACGTGACCCTGGTCACGGCCAACGGCGAGCTCAAGGGCTCGGCCACGCCCCCCCTGCCCCAGGGCCTGATGCGCTATACCATGGTCCTGAACAAGGTCGGCAAGGAGACCAAGATCGTCCTCTTCCAGGCCACGCCCGTGGTCCCCTCGCAGGATTGCCGCGACGGCAACTGCGCCATCCGCTGATCCTTTCCCGAATTCGACGTTTCAAGGCTGCCTGCAGGCAGCCTTTTTTTATGCCCAGGGGCAGCGGTACCGCCCTGCCCAGGCGCCTTGCCTGCGGGCCTCCACGATCTTTCCCGGCCGGGGCAAGGCCCGGGGAGCGTCGCCCTTTTTCCCTGCAAGCAGTGCCGCTGAGGCCGCAGGCATGAAAAAAGGGCCGCCTCCTGCGGAGACGGCCCTTGAATATCGCGTAGCGACAGGACGTTACTTCTTGACGGCCATGATCACGTTGGTGGCCTTGACGATGGCGGTCACCTTGCTGCCTTCGGCCAGGCCCAGCTTGTTGATGCTGCCCATGGTGATGATGGAGGTCATTTCGCCGTCAGCACCCAGGTCCACCACCACTTCGCCGTTGACGGCGCCGGGGGTCACGCTCTTCACGGTACCGCAGAACTGGTTGCGGGTGGAGAGGATGTACTGGTCGGCATCGTTCATCAGGATGACCATGCTGGCCTTGACCAGGGCGCAGGCTTCCTTGCCTTCGACCAGGCCCAGACGTTCGGTGCTGGCCTTGGTGATGGAGGCCACCAGTTTGGTGCCGGAAGGCATGGTCAGTTCGATCTCGTCATTGACGGCGCCGGGACGCACGGAGCTGATGGTGCCCCAGAAAGTATTGCGAGCGCTGGTTTCCATATTTTTTCTCCTTATGTCGGTGGGAGGTTGAGTACTTACGCAAGGGGGATATACGCACAAGGAAAGGGCCTGTAAAGGGCACGGAAACGTCCCCGAATGAAAATTCACGCTTTTGAGCAGCTAATTTTCAGGAAAATTTACCAGTTAAGAAAAAATAAATTATTTCATCATGTTTAAAAAAGACAATCACGATTGATTTCAACAAAATAGTGACTTTTACGTCATTAAATCGTGATATAGTGCATCTTGCCCGGCGGAATCACGGCATTTCTTCCTCGCGCCTGACAGGGGGGGACGGACACCTCTCCCGGCCAGACCTTTTTGCCGCCGTCGCACCGGGACGCTCCCCGGTCAGGGCACAAAAAAAGAAGGGGTCCGAAGACCCCTTCCTTCAAACGCAGCGGAGATGCCGGCCTACAGTTCGGGCGGCAGTTCCTTGAGCTGGGCCATGGTGAACACCGGGCCGTCCACGCAGACATAGTGGCTGCCGATGTTGCAGCGGCCACAGATGCCGATGCCGCACTTCATGCGCTTTTCCAGCGTGGTCACGATGTTCTCGGGCTGGAAGCCCAGTTTTTCCAGGG
The DNA here is from genome assembly GCF_050313955.1 of Desulfovibrio sp. SGI.133. Classification (NCBI taxonomy): domain Bacteria; kingdom Pseudomonadati; phylum Thermodesulfobacteriota; class Desulfovibrionia; order Desulfovibrionales; family Desulfovibrionaceae; genus Desulfovibrio; species Desulfovibrio sp. SGI.133. The sequence continues at coordinate 188,354 of NZ_JBNPMK010000004.1, forward strand.
CCTGCAGGGTGAACTTGATCATGATCGGCGGGCCGCAGAGCACGGCCACGCAGTTGTCCGGGCTGGGGTTCAGCTCGGTCAGCACGTTGGGGATCAGACCCACCTTGTGCGGCCAGCCTTCGTAGGGATTGTCGATGCAGAGCGTGCAATCCAGGTCGGGGTTGGCCAGCCAGCCGTCCAGCTCGTAGCTGAAGGCCATGTCGCGCGGCGAACGGGCGCCGTAGAGCAGGCTCACCTTGCCGTAGTCGGCCTTGTGCTCCAGCACGTGCAGCATGATGGTACGGATGGGGGCCATGCCGATACCGCCGCCCACGAAGAAGATGTTCTTCCCCTTCCAGTCATTGTAAGGGAAGAAGTTGCCCAGGGGGGCGCGCACGCCCACCTTGTCGCCGGGGCTCAGGCGATGGATGGCGGAGGTCACTTCACCGGCCTGCATGACGGAGAACTGCAGGTACTCCTTCTGCGAAGGCGGGGTGTTGATGACGAAGGTGGATTCACCGGCGCCGAACACCGAGAGCTGGCCCACCTGGCCGGGCTCATAGGTGAAGTTGGCCATCTGCTCGGGATCGTCCAGGACCACGCGCAGGGTCTTGATGTTGCCGGTTTCCTGGATGGTCTCCACCACCGTGGCCAGCATGGGCTTGTAGGGGTTGCCCGCCTGCTGGGGACGGGGCGTGATCTCGCGCAGCATGCCGCCGTCGGCACGGGGCTTGAGGACGGCAGGCTTGGCGGCCGGCTTGGCTTCCGCCGCGGGGGCGGGAGCTTCGGCGGGCTTTTCTTCAGCCTTGGGGGCTTCTTCCGCAGGAGCTTCGGCGGGCTTGGCAGCGGCCTTGCTCTTGCGGGGACGGGCGGGTTTTTCTTCAGCCACGGCGGGAGCCTGGGCGGGTTCGGCCACGGCGGGGGCTTCGGCCTTCACGGCTTCGGCCGGCACCGGGCTTTCCTTGACCACGGGCGCATGGCTTTCCTTCAGCACGGGGCTGTCCGTGCCGCGCACGGCCACTTCCGCGGCTTCTGCCGGGGCAGCCGCAGCGGCAGCCTTCTTGGTCTTGGCTGCGGGCTTGGCAGCAGGCTTGGCGGCAGCCTTCGTGCTTTTGCTCCGGGTGGTAGTTTTCTTGGTAGCCATGAACGAACTCCTACTTGTTGATGGCGTCGAGCACGATGGCGCGGATATCCAGATGCACGGGGCAGTTGCTCACGCAGCGGCCGCAGCCGTTGCAGGAGAAGGCACCCCAGTTCTCGGGATAGGTGGCAAACTTGTGCGACACGCGGTTGCGCATGCGCAGGGCCTTGGCCGTGCGGGGATTGTGCCCGCTGGCTTCACGCGTGAACAGGGGCGACATGCAGTTGTCCCAGGTACGCAGACGGCGGCCCTCACGGCCGTTGAGGCCGTCGCCTTCGTCGGTGATGTTGAAGCAGTAGCAGGTGGGGCAGAAGTAGGTACAGGCCCCGCAGGACAGACAACGGTCGGTCTCCTGCTGCCAGAACTCCACATCCTCGAAGCGGGCGGCCACCTTGGCCGGAGCTTCGGCCAGGCTGGGCGCCTTTTCCAGGCTGGCCCAGGCGGCCTTGCGGGCGGCCTCGGCATCGGCAAAGCGGTCGGCACCGTCGGCCAGGCTGCTGCCTTCCAGCAGGGCCGCGCCCTTGTCGGTCATGGCCTGCAGCACATAGCCGCCTTCCACTTCGGTCATCAGCACGTCGGAACCTTCCGGCGAGGTGGGACCGCCGCCCACCCAGTGGCAGAAGCAGGTGCTGCAACCGCTGGGGCAGGTCAGGGTGATGACGGTGAGCTGGTCACGACGGGCCTTGTAGTACGGGTCCGCGAAGGGGCCGTGCAGGTAGGGCCGGTCCAGGGTCACATAGCCGCGGGCGTCACAGGGACGGCTGCCGAAGACCACGGTGGGCTCGGCCTGCGGCGTATCGTCCAGGGTCATGGTGCATTTGCCCGGATCATTGGGATCCTTGGTCTTGCTGTAGCGCACCAGCACTTCACACTGGGGCAGCACGGCTTCCTTGGCGGGCACGGTGGCCTTGGCCAGGGTGAAGGGCTTGCCTTCCTTCCAGGGCTCGAACACGACCGCGGTCTTGTTGCCCGGCTTTTCTACCGGGGCCAGCACGCGGGCGCTCTTGGAGAGGTGAGCCAGAAAGGCGGGCAGGCCGTCAGCGGTGACGAAACGGGTTATGCTCATTTCCACTCCCTCTCATGGATGTTCTTTTCTTCCAGCTCATAGCCCAGCAGCGGCGGCACGGCTTCGGGGTCCATACCGGCCTTGTAGCCGTCGAAGAGCTGGCTCACGGCACGACCGATCTGCTGGCGCAGGGCCAGGATCGGGATGCCCACGGGGCAGGCCCGCTGGCATTCGCCGCAACCGGTGCAGCGGCCGGCCAGGTGCAGGGCGTGGATGGTCTGGAAGTACAGTTTTTCGCGCACGCTGTCTTCCTGGGTCATCCAGTGGGGATCACGGCTCTCGGCCACGCAGTAGTCGCGGCACACGCACATGGGACAGGCGTTGCGGCAGGCGTAGCAGCGCAGGCAGCGTTCCATCTGGCCGCGCCAGAAGGCCATGCGTTCGGGCAGGGTCATGGAATCCAGCAGGGCCAGCTCGGGCGGCGTGCCGGGGGTGCCTTCCACCGTGGTGGGCGCACCGGCCAGGGTGTCGGCCAGCTTGGCCGTGGGCATGGTGCAGCCGTAGCATTTGCCCTGGGCGCATTCGGTCATGCAGAAGCGGTGTTCCTTGCCGTCGGCGGTGACGGTCACACCGGCCTCGTCATAGACCACGCTGTCGATCTTGTTGTAGCGGCCCAGTTCCTTGTCCACGCGGGCCATGTCCAGGGTGCCTTCGCAGGGCATGGCGAAGATGGTCACGTCGTCGCGGTTGATGAGGTTTTCCTGCAACAGTTCCACCACGGAGCGGGAGTCGCAGCCCTTGACCACGATGCCCACCTTCTTGCCCTTGAAGCTGGGCAGGTAGGTGGCGGGGTTGTTGACGTTGAAGGGGCCCCAGACCAGCTTGTCCACGTCTTCGGGCGTGCGCATGAACAGCGGCACCGTATGCACGGCGTCGTAGCCCTGCTGCCAGCCGATGACGCAGTCCAGTTCGGGCAGCTTGGCCTTGATGGCGGCCTTGAGCTCGTCCAGTTTGGCGTTCTGGCCGGTGCCCAGCGGACGCAGGGACGTGAGGGCCATGTCCACCACCTTGAGCAGCGGCTCGGGATCCTCGAAGCGGGGCGCGGGGCCCAGCTTGTGGATGCGGTCGGTGAAGGTGGTCACCACATGCTGCCAGCGCTGGCCTTCGGAAGCCGAGACCCAGGTGTACTCGAAGCGGCGTTCGTCGATGCCCAGCACGGGCAGGAACTGCTTGAGCACTTCCAGACGGCGGCGGGCATAGTAGTTGCCGGCGGAATAGTGGCAGTCACGCGGGTGGCAGCCCGACACCAGCACACCGTCCGCACCGTTGAGCAGGGCGCGCACGATGAACAGCGGGTCGATGCGGCCCGAACAAGGGACACGGATGATACGCAGGTCGGTGGGCTGGGTGGCACGGGCGACCCCGGCGGTGTCGGCACCGCCGTAGGAACACCAGTTGCAAAGAAAGCCTACGATCCGCAGTTCTTTGCCATTCAGCACTGGCATAAGGCATTCACCTCCGCAAGGATCTGATTGTCAGTAGCGTGCGAAAGCTGGATGGCCCCCTGCGGACAGGTGGAGGTACACACACCGCAACCCTGACATACGGTTTCGATAACCTGCGCCTTCTTCTCGCCGCGGAATTCCACTTCCGTGATGGCGCCGAAGGGGCAGCAACGGATGCACTTGCCGCAGGCCACACAGCGCTTGTTGTCCACCTGCGCGATCTGCGGGTCATTTTCAAGTTTGTCGCGGGCAAAGAGCGCCAGCACCTTGGCCGCGGCGGCCGAGCCCTGGGACACCGACGAGGGGATGTCCTTGGTGCCCTGGCAAACACCGGCCAGGAACACGCCGGCGGTGTTGGTCTCCACGGGCTTCAACTTGGGATGGCTCTCCATGAAGAAGCCGTAGCTGTCGTAGGAGATGCGCAGCTTCTCGGCCAGCTGCGGGGACCCCTTGCTGGCTTCGATGCCCACGGCCAGGACCACCAGGTCGGCGCGGATCTCCACGGGCTGACCCAGCAGGGTGTCCACGCCCTTGACGATGTACTGGCCATTGCCGTCGGGGTAGATCTTGGACACGCGGCCGCGGATGTATTCCGTGCCGTATTCCTCGATGGCACGGCGGGTGAACTCATCATAGAGCTTGGATGGGGCACGGATGTCCATGTAGAAGACGTAGGACTGCGAAGTGGGGATGTGGTCCTTGGTCAGCACGGCCTGCTTGGCGGTGTACATGCAGCAGAAGCCCGAACAGTAGGGACGGCCGATGGACTTGTCGCGCGAGCCCACGCACTGGATGAAGACCACGCTCTGGGGCTCCTTGCCGTCGGAAGGACGCTTGATGTGGCCTTCGGTGGGGCCGGAGGCGGACAGCAGGCGTTCGTACTGCAGGGAGGTGATGACGTCGGGGTACTTGCCGCCGCCGTACTGCTCGTAGATGGTCCAGTCCATGAGGTCGTAACCGGTGGCGGCCACGATGCAGCCCACTTCCTCGGTGATGACCTCGTCCTGCATGTCGTACTTGATGGCGCCGGTGGGGCAGACCTTGGCGCACACGCCGCATTTGCCCTTGGTCATCTGACGGCAATATTCAGGATTGATGACCGCCTTCTTGGGAATGGCCTGCGGGAAGGCGATGTTGATGGCCGTGGTGGGACCGGTGAATTCGTTGAAGGCGTCAGGCGTCTTCTTGCTGGGGCATTTTTCCGTACAGGCGCCGCAGCCGGTGCACAGGCTCCAGTCCACATAGGTGGCGCGCTTGCGGATCTTGACGGTGAAGTTGCCCACGTAGCCGGAGATGTCTTCCACTTCCGACATGGCGTACAGGGTGATGTTGGGATGCTGGGCCACGTCCACCATCTTGGGGCCCAGGATACAGGCCGAGCAGTCCACGGTGGGGAAGGTCTTGTCCAGCTTGGCCATCTTGCCGCCGATAGTGGGCTGGCGTTCCACCAGCACCACGGGCACGCCGCCGTCGGCGCAGTCCAGGGCGGCCTGGATACCGGCCACACCGCCGCCGATGATCAGCACGCGCTTGTTGATGTCGAAGGACTTGGAGAACAGCGGCTTGTTGTTGCGCAGCTTGGCAACGGCCATCTCCACCAGTTCGGCGGCCTTGTTGGTGTTGGCCACCTTGTCCTTGCCGATCCAGGAGACGTGCTCGCGGATGTTGGCCATTTCGAACATGTAGCGGTTCAGGCCGGCGCGTTCCACGGTGCGGCGGAACGTGGGCTCGTGCATGCGCGGGCTGCAGGAGGCCACCACCACGCCGTCCAGCTTGTGCTCGTGGATGGCCGCTTCGATGGCGGCCTGACCGGGCTCGGCACAGGAGTACATGAGGTCCACGGCGTAGACCACATCGGGATAGGCTCGGGCCGTCTCGGCGACCTTGGCGCAATCAACGGTGCCGCCGATATTGCTGCCGCAGTGACAGATGAAAACGCCTATTCTCATGCTTTATCTCCTTCGGGGGCCTGGGCCTTCTGGGCGTCTTCGCGCTGGGTGTCGAGGATGCGCTCCACCAGGGCGTTGGCGCTGACCACCAGCTTGTCGAGGCCCAGTTCGCTGGGCAGCATGCCGAAGGCAAGGCCCATCATCTGGGTGTAGTAGAGCACCGGCATATTGAAATAGCGGTCCACGCCCTTCATGGCCTGTTTCTGGCGCAGGTCCAGGTTCATCTGGCACAGGGGGCAGGCCACCACGATGGCGTCGGCGCCCATGTTGGTGGCCACTTCGAGGATGCGGCCCGACAGCTGCGCCGTCATGGGACGTTCCGGGATACCGAAGGAGGCACCACAGCATTCGGTCTTGAGCGGGAAGTCCAGCATCTCGGCACCGCAGGCGGCCAGCAGTTCTTCCATGAGGGTGGGGTTCTCGGGATCCCCGAACTGCATGAGTTCCGCCGGACGGCTCATGAGACAGCCGTAATAGGCCACCAGCTTGAGGCCGCGCAGGCTGCGCTTCACATGGCTGGCGATGGCCTTGGCGTCGTACATCTGGGCGATGCCCTGCATGACGGAGGTCACGGGCGGGAAGCTCTCGGCCGCGGGGTTGTCCAGCAGCTCGTTGACGCGGGCGCGGAACTCCGGCTTTTCCATGCGTTTGGCCGCATGGCGCAGGTTGGAGAGGCAGCTCGGACAGGGCGTCACCACCATGTCGGCCTGGGTGCGGGCGGCGATGTCCAGGTTGCGCACGCACAGGGCCGCGGAAAGTTCGGTATCCACCGCATGGGCGGGCGTGGAACCACAGCAGTTCCAGTCGGGCAGCTCTTCCAGACGCATGCCCAGGGCACCGCACACGGCCTGGGTGGACATTTCGTAATCGGCCGAAGAACCCTTGGCCGAACAGCCGGGATAGTAGGCAAGTCTCATGGGCGCACCCCCTCACGCTTGGCGCGTTCCTTGTAGCGGGTCATGATGCGGCCCACAGCCTCGGCGCCGCCGTTGGGAATGGAATGGGGCTTGAAGCCCAGCTTCTGCTTGGCCAGGGCCTGGGGAGCCAGGTCCACGTCCGTGAAGACGCGCAGGGAGCGCAACATGTACAGGACCATGGTGCCGATCTCGTAGGTCCGCCCGAACTTGCGCACGGTATCGAGGAAGGAAAACCAGAATTTTTCCACCTTGGGCACGGCCACGCGCCCTTCCTTGCGGGCCATGTGACGCAGGGTCTCCATGACCTCGGCCACATCGATGTTGTTGGGGCAGCGGAGGCTGCAGGTGGAACAGGACAGACACATCCAGATGGAGCGGGAGTTCAGCACCTGGTCTTTCAGACCCAGTTGCACGCCACGCATGATCTGGTTGGCCTGCAGGTCATAGACGAAGCCCGCAGGACAGCCAGCCGAGCAGTTGCCGCACTGGTAGCAGGTGGAGACGTTTTGCCCGCTCTGCGCTTCCACCGCGGCGGTAAAGTCGCGGTCACGCTTTCGGGTCAGATCAATGGCGTCGTTCATGGAAACTCTCAAGGTTAGAGTCTGAAGGACAAAGACATACCAATTTGCAGCAGACTAGCGCGTCTGCATGAAAAAATCCAGCCAAAGCGCACATGTTTTTTACGATCCGCACAGTTCGCAAAGTCTTGGCTGGCGGGCATTTTCCGCCACGTCAGGCATCCTTGCGTTCCAGCAGCGAACAGGCCGCGCGCAGGCCCAGCAGATAGCTGTCCACACCGAAGCCCGCGATGCTGCCCGCGCTGACCGTGGACAGCACCGAATGGTGACGGAACTCCTCACGGGCATGGACGTTGGACATATGCACTTCCACTACCGGGATGGACAGTATGCCCAGGGCATCCATGATGGCGTAGCTGTAATGGGTCCAGGCCCCGGCATTGATGACGATGGCGTCCGTGCCGTCCGTGAGGGCCGCGTGGATGCGTTCCACCATCGCGCCCTCGTGATTTGTCTGGAAGGTCTCCAGCGCCACGCCCAGTTCACCGGCCAGCCCGCGCAGGGCCGCGTCGATGTCGGCCAGGGTGGCATGGCCGTAATGACGGGGGTCACGTTTACCGAACATGTCGAGATTGACGCCGTGGAGGACGAGGATCTTGCGCATGGTATCCCTCCTGACTCAGGCGCGCGCGGCGCCCAGCTGATGTTCCAGGGCCAGGCGGGCGGCCTGCGGCATATCCTGCCCGGTCCAGAGGCGGAACTGGGCCTCGCCCTGACGGAAAAACATTTCCAGGCCGCTGATGGTGGCCCAGCCGCGGGCCTGTGCCTCGCGCAGGAACAGGGTACGCAGCGGGTTGTAGACGATGTCGTAGGCCACGGGCACGCAACCGTCCGCCGGAGCCGGGGCCCGATCGAAATCATAGGGGCTCTGGTCCTCGGCCTTGCCGTGCATGCCCAGGGGCGTGGTGTTGACCAGCAATGAGGCCGCCACGTCATGGCGCTCGGCCCAGGGCACGGCCGTGACGCCGAAACGCTCCACCAGCGGCGCATGGGAACGGTCGGAAGGCGTGGTCACGAAGATGCGACGGCAGCCGTGCAGCCACAGGCCGCAGACCACGGCGCGGGCGGCCCCTCCGGCGCCCAGCACCAGGACGGGGGTGGCCGGGTCGAGGCCGCGTTCCAGCAGGGGATGCATGAAGCCGGTCACGTCGGTGTTCTCGCCGCAAAGCCGGTCGTCCTGCCAATACAGGGTGTTGGCGGCGCCCATGAGCTCCACGCGCTCGCTGCGGTGATCCAGCAGGGGCAGGATCTCCACCTTGTGCGGCAGGGTGACGGAGCAGCCGCGGATGCCCAGCAGGCGCATGCTGCTCACGAATTGCGGCAGTTTTTCCGGAGGCAGCTCCCAGAGCATGTAGGCCGCGGGGATGCCCAGGGCCTGGAAAGCGGTGTTGTGCAACAGCGGGCTCAGGCTCTGGGCCAGGGGCCAGCCGATGACGCCATAGAGAGAAGAGGGGATGAAAGCGGACATAAGGCAATTTCCATAAAGGAGAAGGCACGGCCGGGCCGTGCGGGACATTATTCTTCGGGCAGCCCGGCGGACCGCCAGGAGCGGAAGCCGTCGGCAAGGTGCAGCACGTCGTCCCGGCCCCACTGCCGCAACAGGCGCATGGCCTGCCCGGAGCGGTTGCCCGAACGGCAATAGAGCAGGATGGGCACGTCCTCGCGCGCCAGGGCTTCCAGCTGCTGCCGGAAATCCGGGGCGAAGAAATCCAGGTTGCGGGCGCCGGGCAGATGCCCGTCCCGGAACTCTTCCGGGGTACGGATGTCCAGCACCACCAGACCGGCAGGCGGCCGGGCCAGCACCTGACGGGCCTCATCCGGGCCGATGTCGCGGGCCCAGACGCCCGCGGCAGGCAGCAGGAGACAGCACAGCAGGACAAAAAGGGACAGGAGACGGGACACGATACCTCCGGAAGACGCAGGAGACAAAAAGGGCGGGAAGGCGCACGCCCTCCCGCCCCCAAAAGACGTTACTTGCCGGCCACCGCGGCGTAGGCGCGGGCGAAGCCTTCGGCGGCATTGCGGATGACGGTCTCGTCCACGCAGAAGGCCAGGCGGAAATAGCCGGGGCAGCCGAAGCCGGAACCGGGCACGGCCAGCACGCGTTCTTCCACCAGACGGTTGACGAAGGCCACGTCGTCACCGCCGGGGGCCTGCGGGAAGAAATAGAAGGCACCGGCGGGCATCTGGAAGCTGTAGCCGGCATTGGTCAGCACCTCGGCCATGGCCTGACGGCGGCGGGCGTAGATCTCCACGTCCACCTGGCTGCCCAGGGCGGCGGCCATGATGTGCTGGCCCACCACGGGCGGGTTGACGAAGCCGAGGATGCGGTTGGTCAGGGTCAGCGCGGCCATGAGCTTGGCACGGTCGGCCAGCTTGGGCGAAACGGCCACATAGCCCACGCGTTCGCCGGGCAGGGACAGGTTCTTGGAGAAGGAGCTGATGACCACGGCGTACTGGTACAGGGGCAGCACCGAGGGCACTTCCACGCCGTCGTAGGTCAGGAAGCGGTAGGGCTCGTCGGCGATGAGCCAGATGGGATGGCCGTACTGCTCGCTCTTGTTCTCCAGCAGGCGGCACAGGGAGGTGACGGCCTTGCGGCTGTAGACCACGCCCGTGGGGTTGTGGGGCGAGTTGATGAGCACCACGCGGGTCTTCTCGTCGATGGCTTCTTCCAGGGCGTCCAGGTCGGGCTCAAAGGTACCGGGCTTGCTCATGATGGCCTGGAGGCTGCCGCCGTGGTTGGCCACATAAAAGCCGTATTCCACAAAATACGGGGCAAAGGTCAGCATCTTCTCGCCGGGATTGATGACGGCGCGCAGGAAGGCATTGAGGCCGCCGGCGGCACCGCAGGTGAGCAGCACGTCATTGGCCTCCAGGGCCACGCCCTGCTCCTTGCTCAGGTGGGCGGCCAGCTGTTCGCGCGCCCAGGGGAAACCGGCATTGGGCATGTAGCCGAAAGCGAAAGGTTCACCGGCATGTTCGGCAAAACGGCGCAGGCCCTCGCCCACAGCGGCGGGGGCGGGCAGGTCGGGATTGCCCAGGCTGAAGTCATAGACGTTCTCCGCACCGTAGCGGGCTTTCAACTGGCCGCCGGCCTCGAACATGCGGCGGATCCAGGAGGCATTTTCCAGATAGCCGGAAACGCTTTCTGCAAGAAGGGACATGGGTTTCTCCTGAGTTGTTGTCCACGCAATCCTGGCGGAGCGCACAGGGCTCGTCAGACTGCTGATCCTATTGTCATTCTGGTGACTATCCAGTATAGCTTGCGAAGGCTGGAAATAGCAAATACCCGGAGGCCCCTCATGCGCAAGCGTTTTTCTGGAAAAAACCTGTACCGTGCTCCGCTTCTGCTGGGCGCGACCCTGATGCTCTCGGCCTGCGGCCTGTGGCAGGACAGCAACGAGCCCCCCGCCCAGCCGGAAACGCCCCCTGACATGCAGGTGGACGTGAAGCTGCGCGCCCTGCACCGCTGCTCGCGTATCTCGCCCGAAATGGTGGTCACCAACGTGCCCAAGGGCACGGATTACTTCGATGTCCGCCTGCTGGAAAACGAGCCGCAGGAACGCCTGCTGGGCGGCGGCAACTGGGAGAACGACGGCACCGGCATCATCCCCGAAGGCGCCCTGACGCGGGTCTATACCGGCCCCTGCCCGCCGGAAGGCCAGAGCCGCCAGTACACCTATGTGATCTCCGCCATGTCCCACAAGAGCAAGCAGCCCCTGAGCGTCCGGGTCTATCCCTTCGTCCAGGAATAGGCTGGGAACTTTCGGGAGCCTCCCCTGCGGAGCGCTGCCATGACGGGCATGGCCTGACCGCCGGCCCTTCGCCCTCTATGTCCGGGGGGCTGCCCTTACGAACATCCGCCGCTATGGTGAATCCGCAGCGGCATCCCTGAAAAAACAGCAGGACCGCCGTCCCCCAGCCCAAAGGCACTACGGGGACGGCGGTCCTGTCGTTTTCCTTACGGAAGAGATCCCGACGTGTTACTTGTTGCCCAGGGTCTCCTGGAGCACGTCGATCATGAAGGCATCGGGATTCTTGGCGCAGGCGGCCAGGAACTTGTCCAGGGTCTCCTGCTTGGTCAGGATGGACTTTTCCGTCACATTGTACTGACGGTTGTAGGCATCCAGCCAGATGACAAAGCCGCTGCCGTTCTCGGGATGTTCGTTATAGGCGCGGCACTTGGTCACGTCGGCTTCCCATTCGCCGCTGATGGGGCGGGGCAGCTTTTTCTTGAGGGGCTCCCAGATCTCGGCCACCACCGCGGTGGGCTGCTCCTGGCACATAAGGTAGGCCTGGGGCACCAGCACGTTGATGGCCTGCGGGTCAGCCACGGTGTAGCCGATGTTGGAGCTCACGAAGCCGTCGATCTGCAGGGCCTGGAAGACGGGCGGATCCTGACTGACGGCGCCCTGCGCCACGAATTCAGCGCAGATGTAGTTGGCGGGGTCAATCTTTTCGTCTTCCGCCTGGGCAGCCAGGGGCAGGGCCAGCAGCAGGCAGCAGCACAAAAGCCATTTTTTCATGTTTCCTCCTGAAAATCCGGCAGCCCCACGGCAGGCGTGGGGCTGACAGTTCAGAATCGGTGAGGAACAGGCCGCGGCCTATTCGAAGCGGCTGGCGCCGGTGATGAGCACCATGTCGGTGGGCACGTTCTCGTGGAAGCCCACGCTCTTGGTCTTGACCTTGGCGATCTTGTCCACCACGTCCATGCCTTCCACGACCTTGCCGAACACGCAGTAGCCCCAGCCGCTGGGCACGGGAGCGCTGTAGTTCAGGAAGTCGTTGTCCACCAGGTTGATGAAGAACTGGGCGGTGGCGCTGTGAGGATCCATGGTGCGGGCCATGGCGATGGTGCCGCGGTCATTGGAAAGACCGTTGTCGGCTTCGTTCTTGATGGGGGCGCGGGTGGCCTTCTCGTCCATGCGGGGGCCAAGGCCGCCGCCCTGGATCATGAAGCCGGGGATCACGCGATGGAAAATGGTGTTGGCATAAAAGCCGTCATCCACATATTGCAGGAAGTTGGCGACGGTGTCGGGAGCCTTGTCGGGGAAGAGCTCGATCAGGATGTCGCCCGAGGTCGTTTCCAGCAGCACGGTGGGATTGGACATGGTAACTCCTTGAGGGAAATTTGCGGCGGCCGTGCAACACGGCGGCCATCCGTCTCTATACGACAAGCGGCCGGCAAAGACAATGCGCCCCTCTCCGCCCCGGCGGGGTGACAGGAAGGGCCCGCGCGGCTACACTGCGGCCATGAGATCCCGCCAGACCACCGGCCAGCATACGCTGCCGTCCCTTGTCCCCGTCACCGGTGCCGTGCCGCCGCCCGGCCACCGTCCGCCCGAAGACCACCTCCCCGAGCTGCAGCAGGCCCTGCTCGCCTGGTTCGACGCCAATGCCCGGCCCCTGCCCTGGCGGCGCCGTTACACGCCCTACGAGGTCTGGATCTCGGAGATCATGCTCCAGCAGACCCAGATGGAACGCGGTGTCAGCTACTTTTTGCGCTGGATGGAGCGCTTTCCCGATCTGCCCGCCCTGGCCGCCGCCTCCGAGGAAGAGGTGCTGCACGCCTGGGAGGGCCTGGGCTACTATTCCCGTGCCCGCAACCTGCTGGCCGCCGCCCGTCTGGTCATGCAGGAACACGGCGGCGTCTTCCCTTCCGATCCCGAAGCCATCCGCGCCCTGCCCGGTATCGGCCCCTACACCACGGCCGCCATCGCCAGCATCGCCTTCAACCTGCCCGTGGCCTGCATCGACGCCAACGTGGAACGGGTCATCGCCCGCGTCTTCGATGTGGACAGCCCGGTCAAGTCCGGCCCGGCCGCCGTACGCATCGCGGAGCTGGCCCGCCGCATCCTGCCCGAAGGCGAGGCCCGCCGCCACAACCAGGCCATGATGGAGCTGGGCGCCCTGGTCTGCGGCAAAAAGCCCCGCTGCGGCCAGTGCCCTCTGGCCCGTTTCTGCACGGCCCTGCACCTGGGCATCGTGCATGAACGCCCCGTGCCGGGCAAAAAGGCGGAGATCACTCCCATCGAGGTGGTGACCGGCGTTCTTTCCAGCCACGACCGCGTCTTCGTCCAAAAGCGCCTGCCCCAGGGGGCCTGGGGTGGTCTGTGGGAATTCCCCGGCGGCCGCGTGGAGCCCGGCGAGACGCCGGAACAGGCCGTGGTGCGCGAGTTCGCCGAAGAAACGGGCTTCATCGTCCGGGTGACGGCCCCGCTGGGCATCATCCGCCACGGCTACACCACCTACCGGGTGCGCCTGCACTGCTTCGCCCTGGAGCTGGTCACGGAGGATACGCCCCGACCGCCCGAGCCCCCCGTGCTCACGGCGGCCACGGCCTGCCGCTGGCTGGAGCGCGGAGAGCTGGAGAGCCTGGCCATGCCCGCCGCCCACCGCAAGCTGGCCGACAGCCTCACGGCGCCGAAAGGACCGCTGCTGAAGATTTTTTAGGCTGTTTTTGAGGGGGAAAGGGGCCCCCTCATCTCTGCTGCCGAGATCCATAGCTTCCTGCGTCGCAACGGGCACGGCCCTGCGGGCCGCCATCCGGTCGCATCTCTGCTGTCGATGCCCGTAGGGCTCCTGCGTCGCCAACGGGCACGGCCCTGCGGGCCGCCATCCGGTCGCTGCCGGCGCGAGAGGGGTTCCCCCCTCAAACTCCCCCCTCCCCAGCGCACGTTATCAGGGGAGACAGCGCGTCCTTCCCGCCCTCCACCGCAGGACCGGAAACGGGATGACCCGCGCTCGCAGGAGTCCGGGACGGCGGCCCCCCTGTCCTCCTCTCCCAAGTGAAGCCACACAGGTCCGCGCCGCACTGGATGTCCGGCCTGCCCGCAGCAGTCTTGCCCGAAAAATCCGCGCCAAAAGCGGATTTTTCCGCCCCGGACCATGAAAAAAGGCTTGACAGGCCCCTGATTCTCTCCTTATATGGTTGTCCGAAATGGCGCGGCAGTCACTGCCGCATCATCCTGATGCAGAACATGCGTTCACAACGGGGTGGCCTCAACAGGCCCCCTTTTTTTTGTACTTGCGACCGGGCAGACGCCCAGGAAGGGACATGAGCGAAAACAGCCTCAAGGAAACCGTCACCCGTCTGGCCACGCCCCTGGTCCAGGCTCAGGGTCTTGAAATCTGGGGTGTGGAGATCGCCCAGGCAGGCCGCACCACGGTGCGTGTGTTCGTCGACCTGCCGCTGGAGGTCAAACAGGCCCAGGCCGCGCTGTCCGCCGACAGCGATCCCGCCGACAACCTTGAGGACAGCGCCGACATCATGACGGCCCGCTCCGCCAGCATCGACCAGTGCGAGGAGATCTCGCGCCAGCTCGGTCTGGCCCTCGAAGTGGAAGACCTCATCGAACAGGCCTATGTGCTGGAAGTCTCCACGCCCGGCTTCAGCCGTCTGTTCTTCTCTCTCGACCAGATGCGTTCCTATGTGGGCGACATGGTGGAACTGCGCATGGTCTCCGCCTACGCTCCCGAAAACGCCCCCGCGGCCCGTCGCGCCTGGCGCGGCGTCCTGCGCGAAGTCACCGACAGCGCCGTGCGCGTGGCCCCGGCCAGCGTCTCGGCCGAGGGCGACATCTGCCCCGAGGCCATGGACGAGGTCCTGGTGCCCTGGGACATGGTGCGCCGCGCCAGCCGCATCCATATTTTCCGCCAGCCGCAGAAGCCCGGCAAGCAGCCCGCCCGCAAGGCCGCCAAGGCCGCGCCCCAGGGCGACGCCCCCAAGAAGGGCAAGGGCAAGAGCGGCAAGAGCAAGCATCCCGGCCGCAACGAGGCCGAAGACATATAACCGCACGGGCACGCCCTGCGGTCCTCTCACGCGGCCGCAAGGCCGCTTCGTCATCACCCGCCCGTGACGGCGGTTTCCGGCCCCGGCCGGTACACCAGGAAATTTATGCCGCCCTGTGCGGCAGCCGGAGGTAGCAATGAACCTTGAACTCAAAAAGGCCATTGACCAGATCAGCAAAGACAAGGGCCTTGACCGCGACATGCTCATCAAGACGCTTGAAGATGCCGTGCGCACCTCGGTGCAGCGCCGCTTCAGCGAAGATATGGATGTGGAAGTCCGGTACAACGACAACACCGGCGACATCGAAGTCTACCAGTTCAAGATCGTGGTGGAAGACGGCGAGGTCGAGAACGAAGACACCCACATCGGCATCACCGAAGCCCGCACCCATGATCCCTCCGTGCAGATCGACGACGAAGTCGGTTTCCGCGTGAAGGTGGAAGACCTGGGCCGCATCGCCGCCCAGTCCGCCAAGCAGGTCATTATCCAGCGCATGCGCGACGCCGAGCAGGAGATCATCTACGACGAGTACAAGGACCGCATGGGCGAGATCGTCTCCGGTATCGTGCAGCGTCGCGACAAGGGCGGCTGGGTGGTCAACCTGGGCCGCACCGAAGCCATCCTGCCCCGTGAGGAGCAGATCCCCCGCGAACATTACAAGCGCAACGACCGCGTGCAGGCCATCATCATCGACGTGCGCAAGGAAGGCCGCGGCCCGCAGGTGGTCGTCTCCCGCGCGCACCGCGACTACATGGCCGCCCTGTTCCGCCGCGAAGTGCCCGAAGTGGACGACGGTGTGGTGCAGATCATGGGCGTGGCCCGCGACCCCGGCTCCCGCGCCAAGGTGGCCGTGCTCTCCCGCGAGCGTGACGTGGATCCCGTGGGCGCCTGCGTGGGCGTGCGCGGTTCGCGCATCCAGAACATCGTGCAGGAACTGCGCGGCGAACGCATCGACATCGTGGTCTGGAGCCCCGATATCGCCACCTACGCCCGCAACGCCCTGGCCCCGGCCATGGTCTCCCGCATCGTGGTGGACGAAGAAGAAAACCTGCTGGAAGTCATCGTGCCCGATGACCAGCTGACCAACGCCATCGGCCGCAAGGGCCAGAACGTCAAGCTGGCTGCCCGCCTGCTGGGCTGGAAGGTCGATATCTTCACCGAGACCCGCTACAACGAGGCCAATGCCATCGGCCACGGTCTGGAGCAGGTGGCCAGCGTGGCCGAAGTCTCCATGAACCAGCTGCTGGAAGCGGGCTACACCTCGCTGGACCTGCTGCGCCAGGCCACTGACGAGGAACTGTCCGACAAGCTGGCCATCTCGGACAGCCGCATCGCCGACCTGCGTTCGGCCATCAACTTCCTGGCCCCCGTGGCCGAGCCCGAACCCCGGGCCGCTGAGGAAGAAACGACCGACGCCGGCAACGGTGAAAAAGCCCAGGATGGTGATGAAGACTAGCCCCGACGCGCCCGCCGAGGGCTGCGAAGGGCCAGTGAGAATGTGCGTCATCTGCCGCCGCCGTTTCGCCAAGGCGGCACTGACGCGCCACGTGCGCGACGCGCACGGAAATTTGATTATCGACGCGCCGCAGACCAGTCCGGGCAGGGGCTGGTACCTGTGTGACGATCCGGCCTGCGCGGCACGATTCGCCAAGTTCAGACCGTCCAGACGGCGCAAGGGGGAAAAGTAATGTCGGACAGTAAAATCAAAATCAAGGATCTTGCCACTGAGCTCAAGATGGATGCCAAGGAACTGCTGCAGGAGCTGCAGTCCATGGGCTTCAACGTCAAGAGCGCCCAGGGCTCCATCCCCATGGAAGAAGTGAGCGGGGTTCGCGACCGTGTGGCCGAGAACCGCCAGCGCAAGGCCGACCGCAAGGACGATCAGCCCACGGTCATCGTGCGCCGCCGCCGCGTGAAGGACGAAGCCCCGGCCGAAGAACAGCCCGTGGCCGAGACCAAGGCCGAAGCCGCGCCCGAAAAGGCTCCCGAACCGGCCGCCCCGGTGGAGACGCCCGCCGCCCGCGTGATCTCCGTCCCCGAGCCTGAAAAGGCTCCCGAGGTCAAGCCCGAACCTGTGAAGGCCGAACCCAAGGCCGAAAAGACTCCCGAACCCGTCGCCCCGGTGGAAACGCCTGCCGCCCGCGTGGTGGCCGCCCCCGAGGCCGAAAAGGCTCCTGAAGCCAAGCCCGAACCCGTGAAGAACGAAGCCAAAGCCGAACCCAGGACCGAAGCCAAGCGCGAAGCCCGCGTGGAAAAGGCGACGCCCCAGACCGCCCGCGTGGTGGCTCCGGCCGGCGCCCGCGTCATCAGCCGCCCCGATACCACGCCCACGGCCCGTATCATCCGGCCCGCCCAGGCCGCCGCTCCCGTGACCAAGACGGAAGCCAAGGCCGAGCCCAAGCCCGAAAAGGCCCCCGAAGCCAAGCCCGAAGTGCGCAAGAGCGCCGTGCTGGCCGCCATCAACGCCAAGGAAGCCGCCGAGAACGGCGCCGCGGAAAAGGCCGCCAAGCCCCGCGCCGGCCGTCCTGACGCTTCGGCCATGCCCGAAGGCTCCTCCGCTCCCACGCTGCCCCAGCGCGAGGCCCGCGAGAACCGTGACGACCGTCCCGCCGAAGCCACGCCCACCCGCGCCCGCGTGGTGGCCCCGGCTCCCCAGGTGCGCGTCATCTCCCGTCCCCAGCCCGGCGCCACGCCCGCTCGTGACAGCCGTGACGGCGGACGCGACCGCGACGGCGGCCGTGATGGCCGTGACCGCGACGGTCGTGACAACCGTTCCGGCCGCCCCGGCGGCAACCGTTCCGGCTTTGGTGACCGTCCCCGCGGCGGTGCGCCCCGTCCCGCCGGTGGCGGCTACAGCGCTCCCGCGCCTGCCGCTCCCCTGGACAGCCGCGACGGCCAGAGCAAGAAAAAGCGCAACAAGGGCCGCCGCACCGTCGATTTCCAGCAGGGCGATTTTGGCCGCCATCAGGACGATGATGACGCGCCGCGCATGAACCGCAGCACCCGCGGCCGCCGCAAGCCCGGCAAGCCCGCCGCCGTGCAGGCCACCCAGCCGCTCAAGGCCGCCAAGCGCAAGATCCGCGTGACCGAAGCCATCCGCGTGGCCGACATGGCCCACCAGATGGGCCTCAAGGCCAACGAGATCATCAAGGTGCTCTTCGGCCTGGGCGTCATGGCCACCATCAACCAGTCGCTGGATATCGACACCGCCACCCTGGTGGCCGCCGAATTCGACTACGAAGTGGAAAAGGCCGGCTTCTCCGAAGAAGATTACCTGCTGCCCCAGCAGGAGGATAAGCCCGAAGATCTCAAGCCCCGTCCTCCGGTCGTCACCATCATGGGCCACGTCGACCACGGCAAGACCTCGCTGCTGGACGCCATCCGCAAGTCCAACGTCACCAGCGGCGAAGCCGGCGGCATCACCCAGCACATCGGTGCCTACCATGTGAAGACCAAGCGCGGCGAGATCGTCTTCCTCGACACCCCCGGTCACGAAGCCTTCACCGCCATGCGCGCCCGCGGCGCCCAGGTCACCGACCTGGTCATCCTGGTGGTGGCCGCCGACGACGGCGTCATGGAGCAGACCCGCGAAGCCGTGAACCACTCGCGCGCCGCCGGTGTGCCCATCATGGTGGCCGTCAACAAGATGGACAAGCCCGGCGCCGATCCCGACCGCGTGCTGCGCGAACTGTCCGAGATGGGCCTGCAGCCCGAAGACTGGGGCGGCGATACCATCGTGGCCAAGGTCTCCGCCAAGACCCGCCAGGGCCTGGACGACCTGCTGGAACTGGTGGCCCTGCAGTCCGAGATCATGGACCTCAAGGCCAACCCCAACAAGCCCGCCCACGGCCGCATCGTGGAAGCCAAGCTGGACAAGGGCCGCGGCCCCGTGGCCACCGTGCTCATCCAGGAAGGCACCCTGCACCAGGGCGACAACTTCGTGTGCGGCCAGTTCTCCGGCCGCGTGCGCGCCCTGATGAACGACCAGGGCAAAAAGGTCAAGGAAGCCGGTCCCTCCATCCCTGTGGAAGTGCAGGGCTTTGAAGGCGTGCCCGAAGCCGGTGAAGAATTCTTCGCCGTGGCCGACGAAAAGCTGGCCCGCCGCATCGCCGAAATGCGCGCCACCAAGCAGCGCGAACGCGATCTGGCCAGCGAATCCAAGGTCACCCTGGAAACCTTCCTGTCGCGCCGCGCCTCCGACCAGGAGACCCTGACCCTCAACCTGGTGCTCAAGGCCGACGTACAGGGCAGCCTGGAAGCCATCACCGAGGCCCTCAACAAGCAGAGCACGGAAAAGGTGCGCATCAACGTGGTGCACGGTGGCACCGGCGCCATCTCCGAGTCCGACATCATGCTGGCTTCCGCCTCGCAGGCCATCATCATCGGCTTCAACGTGCGTCCCACCTCGCGCATCAAGGACATCGCCGAACGCGAGAACGTGGATATCCGCTTCTACGATATCATCTACAAGCTGGTGGATGACATCAAGAGCGCCATGGCCGGTCTGCTGGCTCCCGTGCAGCGCGAAGTCTACCTGGGCCAGGCTGAGGTCCGTAACACCTTCAGCGTGCCCAAGGTCGGCATCATCGCCGGTTCCTATGTGGCCGACGGCAAGATCGCCCGTAACGCCGGCGTGCGCCTGCTCCGCGACGGCGTGGTGGTCTACACCGGCAAGATCAGCTCCCTCAAGCGCTTCAAGGACGACGCCCGCGAAGTGGTCAAGGGCAACGAATGCGGCGTGGGCCTGGAAAACTTCAACGACGTCAAGATCGGCGACATCATCGAAGCCTTCGAGACCGTCGAGGAAGCTGCCACCCTGTAAGCCGCGGTGGCCCGGGCGGCCCGTCCCCTGCCGGACCGTCGCCCCTCGTAGCTTCCTGCGTCGCAACGATGGGCGCATCGAAACCTTCGAGACCGTCGAGGAAGCTGCCACCCTGTAACAACGACAACCCGTGTCATGGCCGGGCCTGCCCCCGGTCATGGCAACGGATACCCCCATCGGGGAATGTCCCCCTTTTCCCCGCCAAGGCGGCCGGTCTTCCGGCCGCCTTTTTTGATGCTGTCAGGACAGGTGAGGGGGAAAGGGGACCTTTTTGAAAAAAGGTCTCCTTCCCCCCCTCACACTCCCCCCATCCTCCCAAAAACTTTTATGCAGGTCTGCGGCAGGCAGTCATGACGCACAGGCCTCTCTGCTGCCTCTGGTCCCCCGGCGACATCCTGAAAAGGATGAACACGATGGCCCGATGGGGGAAAACCACAGGAGGGCCGGCATCCTGTTCTTCCTTCCCCTTCCAGCCTTTCCTGTAGCTGTCCCTGCCGGATGTCGCAAAACGGATGCTCTTTTCAAATGCGGCACTATCCTTTACAAAATACGCCTGCTTTCCTGCCTTTTCGCGAAGAGGGGCACGATAGCAGGCCCGCCGGGCAACGGCGGGGACCTGACATACCGACCCGAACAAAAGTTTTACGGGGGGATGGGGGTCCGGGGGAAGGGGGACGCTTTTCCAAAAGCGTCCCTCTTCCCCCGGCCTTGCCTCTCCCGAGGCCCGATACCATGCCCATGTTCGTAGCAGTCCTGACTGTGGAATTTGCCCTTGACGGCAACGACAACCTCAAGGCCAAGCGCCGTGTGGCCAACAGTCTGAAGCAAAAGGTACGCAACCGCTTCAACGTGGCTATCGCCGAGGCAGGCACCGAGAACAGCCTGACCCGCCTGCGGCTGGCCGTGACGTCCATCTCCAACAGCGAGAGCCATTTGCGCAGCCGCATGGACAAGTGCGCGCTGATGATGGAAGCCGTCTGCACCGAAGAAATGACCGACAGCGAGGTAGAGATCTATGCCGTTGATGACTGAGATACCTGAAAACTGGCGCGAGCCCGCCGCGCGCATGGTGACGAGCCTGCGCGGTCTGGACCGGGTGCTGATGGCCGCCCATGTGAACCCCGACGGCGACGCCCTGGGCTCCATGAGCGCCCTGGGCTGGCTGCTGAAAGCTATGGGCAAGGAATTCGTCCTCTACAGCCCCTCGGGCGTACCGGACTATCTGTCCTTCCTTCCCCTGCCTTGCACGCTGCTCACCAGCCTTGAGCGCCTGCCCTTCGAGCCCCAGGCCCTGGTCCTGCTGGACTGCGGCGAGCCCCACCGCCTGGGCGACGATCTGGCCGCGGCTCTGGAAGGCCGCTTTGCCGGGACGGCCATCGTCAATATCGACCATCATCTGGGCAGCGACGGCATGGGGACGGTCGACAACTGGATCGAGCCCGCCGCCGCGGCCACGGCACAGCTGGCGGCCTATGTCTGCCTGGCGGCCGGTCTGCGCCCGGAAGGCCCGCTGGGCGAATCCCTGGCCCTCGGCCTGGTGACCGATACCGGCGGCTTCCTGCACGGCAGCACCACGGCCGCCGTCTTCCGCCTGGCGGCCCTGCTCAGCGACAGCGGCTGTGACATCCACAAGCTGCGCGAAAAGCTCGACAACAACTGGAGCCCGGCCCGCATGGCGCTCTGGGCCCGGCTCATGCAGCGTGTGGAGATCAGCTGTGACGGCCGCGCGGCCCTGGCGCTGGCCCGTCTGGAAGACCTGCGCCAGTGCGGGGCCCTCAAGGAAGATCTGGAAGGGCTGGTGGAGCAGTTCCGCCGCCTGCGCGGCGTGGAGGCCTCCGGCATCCTGCGGGAGGACGCGCCCGGCGTCTACAAGCTCAGCCTGCGTTCCACGGGTACTACGGACGTGCGTTCCGTGGCCGTGCAGTTTGGTGGCGGCGGGCACCGCAACGCCGCGGGCGGGACGCTGCGCATGGAAGGCGAGGAGGCCTTCGACGCCGTCCGTACGGCCCTGTGCCGCATGTTGCGGGGCTGATCCGGCCAGCCGTAAAAATGGAAAGGGACCGCGTATGCGGTCCCTTTTTTTATGCGGATATGGCTGCGTCTCCCGCTAGTCGGGGATGTAGCGGTTGATGGTGGCCGCGCCTTCTTCATGAGCGCGGTAATAGATGCGCAGCTCGCCCTTGTCGTCCAGCTCGAAGCGGGACTCCTGGACAAGGCCGTTGACCTCGGCCGTCATCAACGCGGAAAGGATGTCTTTTTTATTAAGGGCCCGGAAGGAACCATAGGTGCCCTTGAGGGCCTCGATGATGTCTTCGGGGCAGGCTTCGTCCACCGTGGTCAGATACTTGAGGATGGCAAAGTTCAGGGGTCTCATCCTACTGCTCCTTTCTGTGGAAGAGGGCCAGGGGATTGGTGGCGATGGTGAAGATGCCCACGACCATCAGAACGGCGCCCACCCAGGCCACCGGCACCATGTTCCAGCCGTCCAGACCGAAGACGACGCCCAGGATGAGCCAGCAGAAGAAGGGCCCCCAGAAGGAATAGGCACCGTTACAGGCCATGCCCAGGGCCGCACCGCACATGGCGTTGCCCCGGTACCAGCACATGAAGTTGAAGTAGCACAGGAAACCGGCCACCACGAACCACTTCATGGAATCCACGTCGGCAAGGGCCTTGCCCAGCATGGCAAAGCCGTCCGTCTGGCCGATCCAGCCCAGGATGGGCACCAGGATGATGAGGTTGGAGATGCCGATGGTCACTTCACGGATGGTGATGCCCACTTCGGAGTCGATGATGGACACCCCGTAACCGCACACGCAGCCTTCGATGCCCCAGCCCAGGGCCGCCAGGAAGCCGAAGAACAGGCCCAGCATCATGTGGGGACGCGCCTCGATGCCGCCCATGCTGGAAAAGCCGATCAGGGCGCTGGCCGAAAGACAGATCAGGATGCCCAGCATCATGCGGGGCGTCAGGGGCTGCCGGAACAGGAAGCGGGCCAGGATGGCGCCGATGGCCGGGCACAGGGCGCTGATGGGCACGACGATGGAGCCGGCCATCTGCAGGCCCACCACATAACAGGTGGAGGCGAAGGGGCCGCCGAACAGCGCCGCCACCAGCATCATCATGCCGGGACGCGTCTTGAAGCTGCGCCCGAAGTCGCCCAGTTTGCCGCGCAGGGCCGCCATGATGAGCGCCCAGATGGCCGCACAGCCGTCAGTGAGGCCGGCGCCCAGGGCGCTCAGCAGAAAGAGGACCGCGAATTCCGACAGGCCGGAATTCTCGCCGTACCAGACGGCCCAGATGCCCATGGCCATGGCGTAGGTCATGAAGGCCGTGTACATGCCGTAGACCATGCCGGACGAGACAGCCGTCAGGATGCCCCGCGTCTGGAAACTTTTTTTCATGGCCCGTCTGGCGGCCACGGCAGCCGCACTGGGAGCAGCACATTGTGTCATGACTCCTCCAAATGATCCCTTGCCGGGATCTCAGTAAGTTACAGTGCACATGGCGGCACCGGGCCTTCCCCGCCCAGGGGATACCGGCCCCGGTACCGGCAAGGACTGGCAGCGCCGGGAAGGGACGGCCCTCCCGGCATCCTCTCTTCCGCAAAAACTAGGCCGTGACCACCGTTCCCAGCGGTTCGCCGTCCAGCAGATAACGGCGCAGGCTGGACGGCTGGCGGCCATCCAGGATCAGGGCCCGGGAGCAGCCTTCGTCCAGGGCATGCAGACAGGACTGCACCTTGGGAATCATGCCGCCGTTGATGACACCGGCCTCGATGAGCTCGGCGATGCGGGCGCGGTCCAGGGAGGGGATCAGCTTTTTGTCCGCATCCAGGACGCCGGGCACGTCGGAGATCAGCACGAAGTAGTCGGCATGCAGGGCCCCGGCCACGGCACCGGCCGCCGTGTCCGCATTGATGTTCAGGGCCTGGCCTTCAGGACCGGAGGCCACCGGCGCCACCACGGGCAGGAAGCCGCCGTCCAGCAGGCAGGAAAGCACGGAGGCATCGACCTTTTCCACATCGCCCACCAGGCCCAGCACAGGGTCCTTCACCCGCGCCCGCAGCAGGCCCGCATCACGCCCGGAAAGACCCGCGGCACGGGCGCCGTGCTGCAAGAAGCGGCTGACCACGGTCTTGTTGACCTGGCCGCACAGCACCATCTCCACGGCCTGCATGGTGTCGGCATCGGTCACGCGCAGGCCCTTCTCAAAACGGCTCTCGATGGCCAGGCGGTTCAGCAGGGCGTTGATCTGGGGCCCGCCGCCATGCACCACCACCAGGCGCATGCTCTGCTGCAGAAAAGCCATGTCGTCGGCAAAGGCCGCATTCAGTTCGTCCTTGTCCATGGCATGGCCGCCGTACTTGATGACAACAGTCTGGGTGCTCATATCTTCTCCTTGAGGCACAGGCATGAAAATGCGGTAAGACCGCCTCACCGCTGTAGCACCCCCGGCCGGGGAGGCGCAAGATGCCCGCCGATCCCCATGTGCTGCCCGCCATTGCAAGGCAGGCGTATTGGGGTTATCCTGCTCTGCCTTACAGCCGCAGGGGCAAGGCTCCGCGCCCCCTGCATACCGACAGCAAAATCACCTCGACGGCCTGCCGTCGATGAAGGACAGTACCATGAATAAAGTCGTTACCCGTTTCGCGCCCAGCCCCACGGGCCATCTGCACATCGGCGGCGCGCGTACCGCCATCTTCTGCTGGCTGCTGGCCCGCCACTTCGGCGGCGAGTTCCACCTGCGCATCGAGGACACCGACCTGCTGCGCTCCAAGCAGGAGTACACCGACTCCATCCTGGCTTCCATGCGCTGGCTGGGACTGGACTGGGACGGCCCCCTCAACTACCAGACCCAGCGCACCGAGCTGTACAACAGCTATGTGGACAAGCTGCTGGAGACCGGCCACGCCTACTGGTGCTCCTGCACCCCCGAGGAAGTGGAAGCCATGCGCGAAAAAGCCCGCGCCCAGGGCCTGAAGCCCCGTTACAACGGCTGCTGCCGTGAACGCAACCTGGGCCCCGGCGAAGGCCGCTGCGTGCGCCTCAAGGCCCCTCAGGCCGGCAAGGTCGTGTTCGATGACATGGTCAAGGGCCGCATCGCCGTGGACGTGAGCGAGCTGGACGACATGGTCATCCGTCGTGCCGACGGCATGCCCACCTACAACATGGCCGTGGTGGTGGACGACTACGAAATGGGCATCACCCACGTCATCCGCGGTGACGACCACGTGTCCAACACCCCCCGCCAGATCCTCATCTACGAAGCCCTGGGCCTGCCCGTGCCCACCTTCGGTCATGTGCCCATGATCCTGGGCCCCGACCGCCAGAAGCTCTCCAAGCGTCACGGCGCCCGTGCCGTTATCGAGTACCAAAACGACGGCCTGCTGCCCCAGGCCCTGGTCAACTATCTGGTGCGTCTGGGCTGGTCCCACGGCGACCAGGAGATCTTCACCCAGGAAGAACTCATCAAATTCTTCGACGGTACCAGCCTCAACCCCGCTGCCGCCGCCTTCGACCCGGCCAAGCTGGAGTGGATCAACGCCCACTTCATGCGTGAGATGCCCCTGGACGAACTGGCCAAGCTGGTGCGTCCCTTCGTGGAAAAAGCCGGTCTGCCCGCCGATGTCGCCGACGACAAGCTGGCCGCCCTGTGCCACATGTTCCGCGAGCGTGCCGGGGACCTCAAGGCCCTGGCCGAATCCTTCCGTCCCCTGCTGGTCAGCGCCGACGAGCTGGCCTATGACGAAAAGGCCTGCGCCAAGAACCTGACCGATGCCAGCAAGGCCCACCTCAATGCCGTGGCCGAACTCTTCGCCGCCTGCGATCCCTTCGATGCTCCCAGCCTCGAAGCCGCCCTGCACGGCTACATCGAAGGCAACGGCCTCAAGTTCAAGGACGTGGCCCCGGCCCTGCGCACGGCTCTCATGGGCTTCATGGGCGGCCCCCACCTGCCCGAGATCATGGCTTTCCTGGGCAAGGACGCCAGCCTGGCCCGCATCCGCCGCGCCGCAGGCATGTAAGCCTCTTCTGACAGCCCCTTGCGGGCACCCTGAAAAATAAAAAAGCTGCCTCACGTCATCGTGAGGCAGCTTTTTTGTCATCTATCGGGCCGCTCCGTCAGAACAGTTATCTGCCGTCCTGCCCTATTCGCCTGTCTGCGAACCCTGGCATACTGGAGTCCGGGACGATCCGGGAAGGCTCAGACATCTCCTATAAAAAAATCCCCCGTCCTGCGCCATGGGTCGGTCTCTCTCCCGTACTACAGGTTCCAGCTTGCCTTGCGGGCCACATAGAGCAGGTGCTCCATGTCCTGCCCGTAATAATGCTTGCTGAAGCGTCCGCACAGTTCCATACCATTGCGCCGGGCCACCTCAAGAGAAGGTGTATTATCGTCTCTGATGCACGAAAAGACTTCCGGTACACCCAGTACGTCAAAAGCGAATTCCATGCACGCACGGGCCGATTCTGTGGCATATCCGTGGTGCCAGTAGTTCTTTGCCAGCAGATACCCCACTTCCGGGACCTGCAAGGTCCGGGGCGTGGCATCGATACGCTCGCTGAGCAACGTGGAAGTCCCCGCCTCTTCTCCGGCCGGACCTGATTCGTCCGCTTCGCTATCAGCCGCAGCGGTACAGACCGTCACCCCCGCACAGTCCTGCATGGTGATGCCGCACTGCCCGATCATTTCTCCCGTCTCCCGCAATTCCACGGCCAGCGCTCCATAGCCCGGCACCACATAGCGGGCCTGCTGGCGCCGCAGCCAGTCCCAGACTTCCCTGTCACTGAAGGCATGCCCGTAGGCGTACATCACCCCGGGATCCTGCAGGTAGCGGCACAGGGCCGGGAAATCCGCATCCGTCATGGGACGCAGGCAACAACGTTCCGTCATGATCTCCAGCATCGATCCAGCTCCATCAGTAATATCTTGCGGAGGGCAAAGTGCCCTGTTCTTGTCCGCTTGTCCATAGGATTTCAGAAAATCTTCCAACAGGGGGCCACGGGACCAGGAAAAAAGATCGTTACATTACTCCGGCAGCCTGCAGCACCACCTGCCCGCTCCGGTACGGCCCACAAGCCCGTGCCTGCCTCGCTCTCACTGCCAGCGCCATTATTGCCTGCGTATGGCCTTACGAAATTCCGGTCATCCGGCCTCACCGCAGGGCCTCCCATCCTCGCACAGGCCCCACCGGCAAAAGTTTTTGGAAGGGAGGGGTGCGGGGAGGGAGAACCTTTTTCCAAAAAGGTTTCCCCCCCCCCAAGCTTTTCCCGTCTTCACATCTCCAGGCGTCTGCCTGCCGTCCCCAAACAAAAAAATCCCCGATGGAGCGGGGATAAAAAAAGACCCCCT
>NZ_JBNPMK010000005.1:0-162862 GCF_050313955.1 Desulfovibrio sp. SGI.133
TCAAGCCCCGCTCCGGCGGGGCTTTTTGCGTTTTGAGATACTGCAGAGCAGCAACGATAGTGCGAACGCTGTTGGGACCGTCCAGCTTCTATGATAGTTATAACGGCGTTCTTTGGCAGACTGATCCGCAGAGCCGGTGGGGTAAGGTTTGCATGGGATCGCTTGTCGGTAGGCTTGTCTGATTCTGCCGCTCAGGGCACGGTTCAAAAAATTGACCTTTCCCCCTTGACGGAGACAACGGGCATGCGTATGCTTGCGTAACAAAATTTGTACTCAAACGGAAAAGCGTACATTTTTTGTCCAGAACTGGCTAATGGGACGTCCCTGGGGAGGAGCGTTCCATAGTGGAGCCAGAAAATTTCTCTCAGGAAGGAAGGTTTTTATCATGAAAAAGCTGATGACCCTCGCTCTTGCTGCGGGTATGCTGCTGGGTGTCGCTACCGGCGCCAGCGCTATTGATTTCAAGGCCAAAGGCCAGTGGCTGATGGGCTTCTCCGCCGGTGACGGCTCTCTGGTGAGCCACACCAAGACCAATAAGGCCAGCAATCACAACAAGGCCGCTGATACCGATGACATCTTCAGCGCTTCCCAGCGTCTGCGTCTGCAGTTGGACGCCGTGGCTTCCGAAGCCCTGTCCGGTACCGTGTTCTTCGAAATCGGTGACACCAACTGGGGCAAGAACAGCAATGGCGGTGCCATGGGTGCTGACCAGAGGATCGTGGAACTGAAGAACGCCTACATCGACTGGATGGTGCCCAACACCGACCTCAAGTTCCGCATGGGTATCCAGGGCATCCAGCTGCCCAACGTGGCCGGTGGTTCCGCCATCCTGGATGACGACGTGGCTGCCATCACCGCCAGCTACCAGTTCAACGAAAACGTGGCCCTGACCGCCATGTGGGCCCGTCCCTTCAACGACAACTACACCGGCACCGATCGTGTGAATTACCATGACAACATGGATCTGTTCGCCCTGATGGTGCCCCTGACCTTCGACGGCGTGAAGGTGACCCCCTGGGCCATGTACGGCATGGCTGGTGCCAACACCAACACCCTGACCTCCACCGCTCCGTACGCCCGTTACGCCAACGGCGGTGATAAGTTCGATTTTGATAAGGCCGATACCGGCAAGGCTTACGGTTCCATGTTCTGGGCCGGTCTGCCCATCTCCCTGACCCTGTGGGATCCGCTGAACGTCGAGCTGGACATCAACTACGGTTACGTGGAATCCATGGGCCGCTATCAGGCCGAACGCTATGGCTCTGCTGCCGATTTCCGCATGGGCGACACCAAGCGTGAAGGCTGGCTGGTCAAGGCCCTGGTGGAATACAAGATGGATTGGGGTACTCCCGGCATCTTCGGCTGGTATGCTTCCGGTGACGACGGCAACGTCAAGAACGGTTCCGAGCGTATGCCCAGCATCTCCGGCTGCGGTAACTTCATGTCCTTCATGGGCGACGGCAACTACGGCTGGTCCACTTCCGACAGCCTGTATGACCGCAATATGACCTATGCCGGTACCTGGGGTATCGGTCTGCGCATCCACGACCTGAGCTTCGTGGAAGACCTGAAGCACTCCTTCCGCGTGGCCTACTGGGGCGGTACCAACAGCCCGTCCATGGCCAAGTATGTGAACAGCTCCTACGGCTGGCAGAACTTCAACAATGACGGCAACTACGGCGAAAAGGACGGTCCTTACCTGACCACCAACGACGGTCTGCTGGAATTCAACCTGGTCAACAGCTACCAGATCTACGAAAACCTGGAAGCCAACCTGGAACTGGGTTACATCGTGAACCTGGTGGACGACGACACCTGGAAGCGCAGCTACCGCAGCGATTCCTACAAGAAGCAGGACGCCTGGAAGGCCCAGCTGATCTTCGCTTACAGCTTCTAGTCTTTACGGCAAAGATGCTTTCAAGGGGGGCGCAAGCCCCCCTTTTTTTATGCATGGCAGGAAGTAAGGAAGGCTGGCATTGCCTCTTCCTTCGCATTCTACTGCGGCCTTGCCTTGGCTGGGGCCTCTGTTATGCTGTGGTGGTAACAGCCTGTTCCCCCGTGTGTTCCTGCCTGTCTGTAGCTTTTTATGCATGGAGCCGGAACAACGTCCCTGTCCCGGAGAGGGGCAACCCTCCCTGCAGTCTGCTGAGGTCCCATGTTTGCCCGTATCGCTCTGCTTTCCGCTCCTTACAGTACCCTGACCTATGCCTTGCCCGACATCTTTCCGGAAGACTTCTGGCAAGACGGCCTGCGCGTGGCCATTCCTCTGGGGCGGGGGGCGTTGCGGGCGGGTATTCTGATGGAACGGCTGGAGCACAGCGATCTTCCTGACGGAGTCACTTGCAAGGAGGTCGCCTGGCCGCTGGAGACAGCCCCGCTGCTCTCGGAGGAGATCAGGGCTCTGGCTCGGGATCTGGCTGTCCGGCAGGGGCTGGAACCGGGCTGTGTGTTCGGACATGTGCTGCCGCAGGGCCTGCGCCAGGTGGAATTGCGTATCCGCTGGCTGGCGGCGGACAGGGATTTTTCCTGTACGGTGAAACAGGTAGGAAAGCTGGATGCGGATCTTCGGCAAGCTCTGGCTGCGGCCCTGTGCCGGGGCGAGGCCCGCCTTGCAGCGCCGGGCCGGGATGCCGCCGGAGAAGAGCTTTGCGTATTGCGCGTGGATCCTCCCTGGCCTGTACGCCCCCAGGCTGCCCGGCAGCGCGAGATACTGGAATATCTGCACGAACGGGGCCAGGTCAGCCGCCGCCAGCTGACACGGGATCTGGGAACCGGCAGCGCTCCCGCCCTGCGAGTTTTGTTGCAG
Source organism: Desulfovibrio sp. SGI.133 (assembly GCF_050313955.1). NCBI lineage: Bacteria > Pseudomonadati > Thermodesulfobacteriota > Desulfovibrionia > Desulfovibrionales > Desulfovibrionaceae > Desulfovibrio > Desulfovibrio sp. SGI.133. The sequence continues at coordinate 2,807 of NZ_JBNPMK010000005.1, forward strand.
GCCGGTTTCGTGGCCTTGCGCCACGCGGATGCTGATGAACCCGCTGACGAACTGCTTCCGCCTGCGCCCCGGGCCTTTGCCCTCAATGCAGACCAGCAGAACGCCCTGGAGGCCATGTGTGCTGCGCTGGAGGCGGAGCGGCCTGCCTCGGTCCTGCTGTTCGGCGTGACCGGCAGCGGCAAGACAGCCGTTTATCTGGAACTGATCCGTCATTGTATAGGGCAGGGCAAGAGCGTTCTCCTGCTGGCTCCCGAAGTGGCGCTTGCCTGCAAGCTGCGTCGGGATGCGTCCTGCGTTCTGCCCCATGTGCCCCTGTTTTTCTATCATGGCTATCAGACTCCGGCACGGCGCGAGGAGATTTTTCGCCGCCTGGCCACCCGGCAGGAGCCCTGCCTCGTGGTGGGGACGCGTTCCGCACTCTTTCTGCCTGTGCCGCAACTGGGCTGCGTCATCCTGGACGAAGAGCATGACAGTTCGTTCAAGCAGGACGAATCCTTGCCCTATCAGGCCAAGGAACTGGCCTGGTCGCGCATCGCACGGCAACGCGGTCTTCTGGTGCTGGGTTCGGCGACGCCGGACATCAAGACCTTCCATGCGGCCAGCCAGGGGCAGATAGATCTTCTTCGACTGCCGGAAAGGGTAGGGGGGCGCCCCCTGCCACCGGTGGAGCTGGTAGATACCAGCGGTCTTGCCGGGGAAAGCCTGCTGGCCGCCCGCAGCGAGCAGGCCCTGCGCGAAGTGCTGCAACGTGGGGAGCAGGCCGTTGTCCTGCTCAACCGGCGCGGCTATGCGCCCCTGCTGTACTGTCTGGACTGCAAGGAGACCGTCAGCTGTCCGCATTGCCACATCGCCCTGACCTATCATAAAGGGCGGGGGCGGCTCGTTTGCCATTACTGCGGTTATGCCGTTCCTTTTCCCAGCCCCTGCCCGCAGTGCAGGAGCATGAACTTCCTGCCCATGGGAGAGGGGACCGAAAGACTGGAAGAATATCTGTCCACGCTGGCCGGGCAGCCAGTTCTGCGCCTCGACCGCGACAGCACCCGGCGGCCCGGACGCATGGAAGAGATCCTGGCGGCCTTTGCCCGGCACGAGTCTCCCATCCTTGTGGGCACGCAGATGCTCTCCAAGGGGCATCATTTTCCTGATGTGACCCTGGCTATCGTGGCTGATGGCGATCTGGGCCTCAACCTGCCGGACTACAGGGCTGCGGAGCGGTCCTTCCAACTTCTTGTCCAGTCTGCGGGCCGGGCCGGGCGTGGTGACAGACCCGGGCGAGTACTGATCCAGACCCGCAATACCAACCACTACTGCTGGCAGTATGTCCAGAATGGTGACTACGAAGGCTTTTATGCTGCCGAGCTGGCCCGGCGGCGGCAATATGGTTATCCGCCTTTCGTACGTCTTGCCCTGCTGCGCATATCCTTCTCGGCAGAAGATTCCGGCGGTGCCGCGGCGCTGGGGGAGCTGGCCCGTCTGCTGCAAACCAGGGCCCGTGAGCTGGGCGTGCGCCTGCTGGGGCCTATCCCGGCGCCTCTGGCCATGCTGCGGGGGCGCAGGCGTTTTTCCTGCCTCATCAAAAGTGCTGACTGGCAGTCGGTCAGGGCGCTGTACCATGAAGCTTTGCGGCAGCAGTGCTCCAGTCGCTTGCGGCTTTTCCTTGACCTTGACCCTGTCAATATGCTCTAATCTTGCGATTTATTTTTCCCGTAAGCGGGATTTTACTGGGGAAAGCTCTGTGGTGCCTGCCCCGGCATTTTTGCGGCCTTTGACCGGTCCTGATGCCTGAGCGAGCGGCGTGCCCTATAGCCGGGCACAGCAGGGCAGGAGTCAGGACCGGGCGGAAGGACTTTGCCCGGTACTTCATGGTCAAGGGAGGAAGAATGAAAGCTTTGCGTGTGGTGGGCCTGTGGGTGGTCCTGGTTCTGGGAATGGCGTCGTCCGCCATGGCTGAAGGTTTTGCGCTGACCGAGTGGAGCGCACGCGGTCTGGGGCTGGCCAGCGGCATGGTGGGCCGCGCCGACGACGTGTCGGCCATTGCCTATAACGCGGCCGGCATCACCCAGTTGCCCGGCGTCCAGGTCATGGGCGGGATGGGCCTTATCGCTCCCATGGGGACCTTGTCGCTGGATACGACCTACGGCAAGCAGGAAACCACCACCAAGCCCGCTGTGTGGGCCGCGCCGCACGCCTACGCCAGCTGGCAGCTCAACGACAGCCTGTGGCTGGGCCTGGGCGTGTTCTCGCGCTTCGGTCTGGGCAACAGCTATGACCAGAACTGGACCGGCCGTTACAACCTGTACAGCGTCAACCTGCAGACCGTTTCCGCCGTGCCCACCCTGGCCTGGAAGATCAACGACATGTTCTCCGTGTCCGCCGGTCTGGAGATCATGAACGTCAATCTGACCACGCAGCAGAAGATTCCCGGTTTCAATTTCGGTGCGGCGGGGCTTACACCCGGTCTGGATCATGATGCCGAAGTCCAGGCCTCTGGCTGGGGCGTGGGCGGCCATTTTGGCCTGCACGCCCGCTTGAATGATGAGTGGTCCATCGGCCTTGCCTACAAGACCCAGGTCACGGTCAATGCCTATGGTGAAGGCAAGTTTGAGCGCAACAGTACACTTGCCCAAGTTTCTCTTGATGACTGCGACCTCCATGGCACTGTGCAGTTGCCCGACTCCCTGGCCCTGGGCATCGCCTACAAGCCTCTGGACAATCTGAGCTTTGAAGTGGGCGCTGTCTGGACGCGCTGGTCCACCTACAACTCCCTGAACATCTACATGGACAACGGCAACCAGTCCATCAGCCACAAAAACTGGAACGACGGCTGGAACTTCAACGCCAGCGTGGAATACAAGCCCCTGGACTGGTGGAGCCTGCGCGCCGGTTTCTGGTACGAGACCCCGGTCATCAACGAAGACCATTCCGATTTCATGGTGCCGTCCAATGGCCGCACGGCCCTGACCCTGGGCACGGGCGTGGAATGGAACGATTTTACTGTGGACTTCGCCTACTGCCATATGTGGATCAATCCCACCAGCTACGATTCCACCGATGCCAGCGGTATCCGTGACAGTTTCCAGCTCACCGGCATCAGCGGCGGCAATTCCAAGGACACCGTGGCCAACATCTACATGCTGAGCTTCGGTTACAAGTTCTAGGCTGCTTTCCGGCAGATTTCAGGGGCGTCGTCCTTGGGGCGGCGCCCTTTTTTCATGCCCTGCGTACAGACTATTTGACCAGCGGCTAGAAAGTCTCTATAGTCCCGTTTGAGAAAGTCTAAACTTTTATCCGCCTGAACAGGCCCTGCTCTGCAGGAAACATCTCTTTGGAGGAGAGCAATGAAACGCACCATCCTTGCACTGGCTCTGCTGGTGGCTCTGGTCCTGCCCGGCATGGCCAAGGCCGAAGGTACCGGTATGTACCTGGCTCCCAAGTTCCTGATGACCATTCAGGAAACCGGCACTATCGAACGTTCCGGTATGGGCGGCGTGGACGAATACTCCCAGTTCACCCTGGGCGGCGCTCTGGCTGCCGGTTATGACTTCTGGCCCCAGTATCTGGTGCCCCTGCGTGTGGAACTGGAATACGCCCTGCGCGGCAACAGCGAAAAGAGCTGGGGCAGCAACTGGGGCGGCGTGGACTGCACCTGGAACAGCTCCACACTGTTTGCCAACCTGTACTATGATTTCCGCAACGACAGCGCTTTTGTGCCCTACATCGGTGCCGGTATCGGTATGTCCTTCAACTACCTGGGCTTCGACCTGCATCGTGACCGCAGTTCCGTTTCCCGTGATGAAAGCACCACCAACTTCGCCTGGAACGTGGGCGCCGGTGTGGCTTACAATGTGAACGATGCCCTGTACATCGACGCCGCCTATCGCTATGTGGACTTGGGCTACACCGAAGCCACCGGTACCCTGAACGGCGACCAGATCAAGGTGGGCAGCCGTCCTTACAACCACGAATTCATGCTGGGCCTGCGCTTCGCCTTCTAGGGCGCATCACCCGCGATCCAACAAAAAAGGCCGCTCTTTTGGGAGCGGCCTTTTTTGTTATGTCGATCTTTAATTATACTAAATAAGTATCTTTTTCTTTGTTTGAATGGGCAAGGCCGTAGTTTCCAGGATGCAGGAACATTTCTTATTGGAACAACTATTTTGCTGATTGTGATAAAAATATCATGATAGTCATATCATCATGGATCCTAGCTGATTATGAGTATGAATCATCGTAATGAACATTTTTCTCTCTGTTATGGCAGAGTCTTCTGGAAAAGATGTAAAACGAAAATGTAATATATTTCAAATGTTATGAAATATAGCATATAATAATTATTCTTGAAAATTCTCCTCCTTCCTGCTAGGGAAGAAAATCCCAAACACTGCCTGTTACCACGGACAGCGCAGTTAACTTCCCAAAGAAAGGAGAAAACATGAAACGTTACTTTGCTGCCCTGGCGCTGATCTGCGCTCTGGCCCTGTCCGGTGTGGCCAAGGCCGAAGGTACCGGTATGTACCTGGCCCCCAAATTCCTGATGAGCATTCAGAATAACTATCCCACGGTAGAGGTGGGCCCCAATGGGCCCAGCGAGGATTACAGCCAGTTCACTCTGGGCGGCGCTCTGGCCCTGGGCTATGACTTCAACAGCCAGTTCGGTGTGCCTGTACGAGCTGAAGTGGAATATGCCCTGCGCGGCAACAGTGAAAAAAGCTGGAACTACAGCAAAAAGCTGGACATCAAGGGCGCCTGGAACGCTTCCACGCTGTTCCTGAACCTTTACTATGACTTCCGTAACAGCACGGCCTTCACTCCCTATGTGGGCGCCGGTCTGGGCATGGCCTTCAATTACGCCAACTATACCTTCTCTGCCCCGGGCTTTAATGCCAACTTCGATGATCACCGTACCACGTTCGCCTGGAACGTGGGCGCCGGTGTGGCCTATGACATCACTGACAACTTCGCCGTGGATCTGGGCTACCGCTATGTGAACCTGGGCTACTACGAAGTGGATCTCCCCGAAGGCGGCAAGATCAAGAACCAGCCCAGCAACCACGAATTCATGCTCGGCCTGCGTTATACCTTCTAGTCTGAGTCCTTCAGCACGTCTGGCCGCTCCTTCGGGGGCGGCCTTTTTTGTTTTTTGGCAGGGCAGGGCAACATGAGGGCATATCTCCCGGGATCCGTGAGCCACAGACAGGCCGGGACGGCCTGGTAAAAGCCGTGCTGGCCGCCACTGCGGTCTTTTCTTGACGAAACGTCGTAAACAGCCTATGAATCACAATTCTGTATGCGCTGGCCGGGCCCGCGTGATCTGCCGCCATGTCCTGCGGCAGGGAGGGCAGGGCCTTTCAGTGTAACTTGATAGCGGGGTTCCCATGTTTGAAAGTCTTTCCGATCGCCTTTCCGGTGTGTTCCGCTCCTTCAGCGGACGCGGCCAGCTGACGGAAGAAAATATCCAGGCCGGCCTGCGCGAGGTGCGTCTTGCCCTTCTGGAGGCCGACGTCAACTTCAAGGTCGTCAAGGACTTTGTGGAGAACGTCCGCCAGAAGTGCCTGGGACAGGAACTCATCAAGGGCGTCAGCCCGGCGCAGCAGGTCGTCAAGATCGTCCATGAAGAACTGGTGGGGCTGCTTGGCGGTGAGACAGCGGGGCTGAACCTGCAGGGGCAGGAACCCGCCGTCATCATGCTGGTGGGCCTGCAGGGCTCCGGTAAGACCACTTCGGCGGGCAAGATCGCCAATCTGCTGCGCAAGCAGAAGATGCGTCCCTATCTGGTGCCTGCCGACGTGTACCGTCCCGCGGCTATCGATCAGCTGACCGTGCTGGCCAAGCAGCTGGACATGCCCTGCTTCCCGTCCACGGTGGACATGAATCCCGTGGACATCGCCCGTCAGGCCATGGAAGCCGCCCGCGAGCAGCAGGCCACGGTGGTCCTGCTGGACACCGCCGGCCGCCTGCATGTGGACGAGCCCCTGATGCAGGAACTGGCCGCCATCAAGGCGGCGGTGAACCCGCAGGAAATCCTGTTCGTGGCCGACGCCATGACCGGTCAGGATGCCGTGACCGTGGCGGAGTCCTTCAACGAACGTCTGGGCCTGACCGGTGTGGTGCTGACCAAGATGGACGGCGATGCCCGCGGTGGTGCGGCCCTGTCCATCCGGGCGGTGACCGGTGCCCCGGTGAAGTTCGTGGGTATGGGCGAAAAGCTGTCCGAGATGGAGGTCTTCCATCCTGACCGCATCGCGGGCCGCATCCTGGGCATGGGCGACGTACTCACCCTGGTGGAAAAGGCCCAGGCCACCATCGACGCCGACGAGGCCGAAGCCCTTGCCAAAAAGATGCGCAAGGCCAGCTTCGACCTGGAAGATTTCCGTACCCAGATGCGCCGGATCAAGAAGCTCGGCTCTCTGGACAGTATTTTGAAGATGATCCCCGGTATGGGCGGCCTGCGCGAAAAGCTGGCCGAAGCCAACGGTGCCATGCCTGAAAAGGAAATGGCCCGTACCGAAGCCATCATCAATTCCATGACCATGGCCGAGCGCCGCAACCCCGATATCCTCAACGGCAGTCGCCGGGCGCGTATCGCCAAGGGCGCCGGGGTCACGGTGCAGCAGGTCAACCAGCTGGTGCGCCAGTTCGAGCAGATGCGCCAGATGATGAAGGGGATGATGGGCGGCAAGGCCAAGGGGATGCCCGCCATGCCCAGGATGCCCCGGGGCATGAGCATGCCCGGCGGCATGGGCGGGATGCCCGGCATGATGCCGGGTATGGGTGGCATGCCCGGTATGCCTCCCATGGGGCTGCCGGATGCCGGACACGGCAAGTCGGCGGCGGCCAAAAAGCGCAAGAAGCGCGAACGGCCTGCCAAGCGCAAAAAGAAATAGGCCCGTCCGTGCGGTCTGTCCGCACGGATCAGCGTCCGTTCCCCGGCAGCGCACGGCGAAACCTCATCGCCAGACGGCTGCGGCGATGCCGGAGACGCGATAAAAAAATCGTTGCGGCGCACTGGTCATTGATATAATGGGGGGAGGGCAAACTTGCTCTTTTGCCCCCGCAACGCTACCATAGCACAAACAGGAGATAATCATGGCTGTTAAGCTGAAATTGACCCGTCTGGGCAGCAAGAAGCATCCTTTCTACCGCGTCGTGGCCGCCAACGACGAAACCCGTCGTGATGGCCGTCCGCTGGAATTCCTGGGTTACTACAACCCCATGACCGATCCCGCCGAAGTGAAGCTGGACGCCGAAAAGGTGAAGGCTTGGCTGGATCGCGGTGCCGAACCCACCGACACCGTTCGCGCTCTGCTCAAGAAGATGGCCTAAGGGTATCTTTGCAGGATACCATCGTACCGGTCTTTCCGGTACTGGCCCGATGTTCTTCCGGTGTGCGGTACTGACACGGCAGATCCCTGAGGGGACTGCCTGATGGATGTACCGCACCGCAGGCGCATGGCGCTTTTCCCGCGGGCTTTTCCCGCGGAGATGCAGCGCCCGCTCACACCAACAGTCTTGTCACGGCAGGACTTGCGGGAGGCCAGCAATGAAAGCTTTGATTGAATTTATCGCCCGTTCGCTCGTGGACGCCCCTGATCAGGTGCAGGTCACCGAGGTGGAAGGCGAACAGACCACTGTGCTGGAATTGAAGGTCGCCAAGGAAGATCTCGGTAAGGTGATCGGCAAGCAGGGCCGCACGGCACGCGCCATGCGTACCTTGCTCAGCGCCGCGTCCACCAAGGCCAAAAAACGCGTCGTACTCGAGATCCTGGAATAGTTCCTCATGGCACGACGCATCCATATGGGCACGCTCGCGCGCCCGCACGGTATCAAGGGGGAGATCTGCGTCGACTGGTACGCAGACTCCCCTTCGCTGCTGGACGGTCCTTTCTGGTTGCAGGCGGGCGATGCTCCGCCGCGTCCTGCCCGGGCCCGTTCGTGGCGCATGCACAAAGGTCGTCCCCTGCTCCTGCTGGAGGGGGTGACCGACCGTAACGACATCGAAGCCCTGCGCGGCCAGAAGATCCTTGTGGACCGCGACCTGCTGCCCCCTGTGGACGAAGACGAAGTCTACGTAGAGGACGTGCTGGGCTTTGCCGTCATCCTGCCTGACGGCTCCCGCCTGGGCGTGCTGGATCATGTGGAATATCCTGCCGGTCTGGAGGTCTGGAGCATCGTGACCGATGACGGCAAGGAAGTCCTGTTCCCTGCGGAAGCCTCGTTCATCGAAGGCTTCGACCTGGAAGGGGAGTGCATCCACATCGCGCCGCCGGAAGGCCTGCTGGACATCTATCTGGGCGGTGACGAACAGGCCTAGCTTGTGGAGTCGGCTTTGCCGCCGGATTGCGGCGGGCATTTCGGACCGTCCATACGACTTCCTGTTCCCTGTTTTTTGCCTGTCTTTTTTGCTGCCCGTGCTGTCCGCAACACGGGCTGTCTTTTTCCTGGTCGGATGGGTTCCGACCCCTGCTGTTTTGGACCTGCCCTCGGCAGGTCTTTTCGTATGAGGTGGATCATGCCCGAATTGCCGGAAGTGGAGACCGTCGTCCGCACTCTGCGGCCGCAGGTACTGGAATGCTGCATCGAGCGGGTGGACGTGCTGCGCGAGCGTTCCCTGCATCCCCTGAGCCTTCCTGTGGAGCGAATGGCGGGGACGCGCATCAGCGCTGCCCGTCGCCGGGGCAAGCTGGCCCTGCTGGATCTGGAGCCGCCTGCCGTGGCCGCTGCTTTGCCTGTGCCGTCGATTCTGGCCGTGCATCTGCGCATGACGGGGCGCTTCATGGTCCACCCGGAAGGGGCCGCCCCTTTGAAGCACACGCGCATCATCTTCCATTTGCAGCGGCCTGACGGGAGTCGGGCACAGCTCTTTTTCGATGATGTGCGCTCCTTCGGCCTGGTCTTTGCCGCCACGCCGGAGCTGCTGGAGCACTGGGACTTCTGGCGTTCGCTGGGGCCGGAACCGCTGGACATGGGGCCCGGTTCTCTGGGGTCGCGTCTGCACGGACGCCGGGCCATCAAGGCCGCCCTGCTGGATCAGACCGTGCTGGCCGGTATCGGCAATATCTATGCGGACGAGTCCCTGTTCCGGGCCGGTATCGATCCCCGCCGGCCTGCCGGGGAGCTTTCGGAGGCAGAAGCGGAACGTCTCCGCTGTGCTTTGCAGGAGGTCTTGCGGGAATCCATCGCCCAGTGCGGCAGCTCCATCCGTGACTATCGGGATGCCAACGGCAATGTGGGTGCTTTCCAGAATACCTTTTTCGTTTATGGCCGTGGCGGACAGATGTGTCGTCGGTGCGGCACGGAGCTGGAAAAAGGGCGCATCGCCGGCCGGGCCACGGTATTTTGTCCGCAGTGCCAGAAGTAGCGGGCGATCTTTTGGGGAAGGGGGGCGGTAAAGTCCCCTATCTCAGGAGACTTTAGTCTGGCGGGTATTTGAGGCCGTCAGTCTTACAAATATTTGTGTATGGCTGATGCACAGCCGTGATGAGCAACGGGCCGTTCTCTGCGGGGAGCGGCCCGTTGCTCGTATCTGTCCCAGGTCCAGGTACGTTGGGGAAGGAGTTGCGGGAGGCCTCCCTTCCCAGTGGGATCTGAAAATGCTGCTAGCTGTACCGTAGCAACAACCTTACAAACCGTGCAGCAACTTTGGGCACCGCGGTATTTTTTCAGGGCCGTATCGGCCGGGCGGTGTCCCAGTTCAGAAGAGGGACGTCCGTGTCGCCTGACAGGGGCCAGGTCACACGGACATGCCCATGGCGTCCTGTCTGCAGCAGGGGGATCTGCTGTTCTTCCAGCCATTGTCTGAGCTGTTTCCCGGGATGGCCGAAGCGGTTGAAGGCGCCGCAGGAGGCCACCACCAGCCGGGGGCGTACAGCCGTCAGGAATTCAGGCAAAAAAGAACTGTCCGAGCCGTGGTGCGGTGCCAGCAGGACATCGGCCTGCACGTTCTGGCCGCTGGCCAGCAGGTGACGCAGGGCGGCCCCGTCGGCATCACCGGGGAAAAGGGCCAGACCGTGCCCGTTATGGACCAGACGCAGGATCAGGGAAGCACTGTTGCCTTCCCAGACAGAGATGCCCGGGGCTGGTCGGGGCGGATGCAGTACATGCAGAGCCAGCCCGTCTTCGGGATCGCCCAGTTGCAGAATGTCCCCGGCATGGAGGGGGGCGTTCTTCCGTTTTTGCAGGGTGGCCTGCCAGATATGCCCCATCTGGCCGCTGCCCGGCTGGCCGTTGTGCAGCAGGAGCGTTTCGGGAAAGGCCGCCAGCAGGGGAGGGATGCCGCCCGCGTGGTCGATGTCGGGATGGCTGTTGATGATGGCGTCCAGACCGGGGCGGGCATTGCAGGTCAGCAGGGGAAGGAGAAGTTCGCGTCCCGGGTTCCAGGAGCGGGACATGCTGCCTGCGGCGTCCACGAGCAGGGTCTGGCTATGCGGCAGACGCAGCAGGACGGCTTGTGCCTGTCCCACGTCAGGGACGGAAAGCTCCAGCCGGGGCACCAGACTGTGGTGCAGACGCAGGGCCGGGCCCACACAGGCCAGCAGCAGACCACAGATGAGCAGGCGCTTTCCCGCCGGCGGCAAGCCGGGGCGTCCGGCCCGCAGGGCCAGAGCCAGAAAAAGGCAGGCCATGGCGGGCAGGGCCGTCCAGTGGGGCCGCAGGATGGGGGGGACGCTGAGCCAGCCCTGCGTCTGGAGGAAAAGCAGGCCGTCCACCAGCCACTGGCAAGGCAGGGCCACCACATCCAGCACCAGGGTGGCTGCCGGGTCAAGGCCGCACAGGCTGAGGCCAAGCCCCAGAAAGGCTCCCGGCAGGACAAGGGTGCCCAGGACGGGCAGCCAGAAAACATTGAGCAGGAACCACAGACCGCTGTTGTTGAACAGCAGCAGGGAAAGGGGCAGCAGGGCCAGCTGGATGAAGAAGGAGACCAGCAAAATGCTGGCCAGTGAACGGAGCAGGCGCTGCCCGGGGGACGTCCGCGGGATGCGGCGCAACAGCTGCCCCATGAGTGGTGTGGCGCAGCAGATGACGGATACGCACAGGGCGGAAAGTTGCAGACCGGTATCGAAGACGGACAGGGGGGAGATGACGGTGATGCAGAGCAGCGTGCAGCACAGGACATCCAGCCCGCTGGAAGGAAGGCGCTCCCGGAGCGTTTGGGGCAGCGGCATGCAGCGCAAATGGGCCAGGGCCATGCCCGTGGCCAGCAACAGGAGCATCCCGGCCGCCCGCAGCAGCGAAGGCGGCGCATTGCCCAGCCAGAGATAGGCCAGGGCCGCCGGGCAGGCCGCCAGCGGGATGAGGACGGTACGGGGGCGCCAGAGATAGAGCCCCGGGTGCACACGGGCCGCCAGCCAGACCAGGAGCATCCCTGCCAGACCGGCCACGAGCAGATGTTGCCCGGAAAGGGCCAGGCTGTGGGAAAGGTTGCCGGCGTTGAAGGCCTTTACGGTGGGCGTCTCCAGCAGGAAGCGTTCTCCGAAGAGCAGGGCCAGCAGGATGGCTTTGCCCTGGGGCACCGGTGCCGCGGAAGGCGTGGAAGGCGCGGCGGCAGGGGGCTGAGGAGGGGCTGCGGCCGTCAGACCGGAGGGAGAAGCGGCGGCGGGCGGCAAGAGGGCTTCCCTGCCCGGCAGGAGCACGGCAAGGAACTTCCGTATGAGTTCCAGACGCTGTTGGGCAAAGGGGGAGGGGGCGCCGTCGACGGCGGGCTGCCCGCCCGTGCCTCGGCTCCAGATGCGCCAGCCGGTACCGTGGCTGTGCCACCAGAAGCCCCAATCGGTGAGGCCGAAGTTGCGTTGATTGTCCACGGGCAGCAGTTTGCGCTGTAAGCGTACCGTCTGCCCCGGCAGCGGGAAGACGGCGGCCTGTTCCCATGTCCAGGCAAGGTTGCCGGGAAGGCGGACCAGTGTCTGGCCGTCAGGCTGTTGCAGGTGCAGGTCGGTCAGGCTGATTCGCAGGCGCTGTTCCGGCAGGGTGCGCACATCGCTCACCCTGGCTTCCAGCACAGGCCAGTGGCGGGGAGGGGTACGTTCCTCGTACAGCTGTTCCAATACAGGGGGCGTGGGAAAAGCGGGCAACAGGGCCTGGGCCGTGACGCAGCCCAGCAGGGCGACGGCACAGCCCGTCAGAAGTCGGGGGAGACGCCACAAACGGCTGTCCGCCACCAGGACGCAAAGACCCGCGCAGAGCGCGGGTCCGGGCCAGCGTGCCGCCAGCAGGCCCAGCAACCAGCATAAGAGCCAGCTTTGCCAGAGAAGGCCCGGGGCCAGCGGCGGACGCCACATGATATCAGGCCAGATCGCGGGCGGCGTCGCGCTCTTCAGCCCTGCGTTTGAGGGTCTCGCGATGGTCGAACAGCTTCTTGCCGCGGCCCAGGGCGATCTCCATCTTGACCTTGCCCTGCTTGAAATACATGCGCACGGGCACCACGGTCAGGCCTTTCTGTTCCACGCGGGCCGCCATCTGGCGGATCTCGGCGGCGTGCAGCAGCAGGCGGCGCGGGCGGTCGGGGTCTTGCGGTACATAGCCGGCATTGTCGTACGGGGCGATATGCAGCGAAAGCACGAAGGCCTCGCCGTCACGGAAATCCACATAGCTGTCCAGAAAGTTGATCTTTCCGGCCCGGATGCTTTTGACTTCAGGACCGGTCAGGCTGATGCCCGCTTCCACGAAGTCGGAGAGTTCGTACAGGTGGCGGGCCTTCTTGTTGACGGCGATGGTGGACGGGGATGGTTTTTTGCTCATATTCCTAACTGTTCGTCATGATGCTTGTGGTATGGAAGGCCAGCTCCGAGCCCAGGCTCTCCTGCAGGCGTTCGCGCAGCATGCGCTGCGAGGCCGTCACGTCGGTGCTCATGAGCACGCTGTGGGCCATGTCCATGCAGGTCTGGGCGTCCAGGCGGCGGATCATGTGCTTCATGCCGGGCACGAAGCGCGGCGAGGCCGAGAGCGTGTCCACGCCCATGCCCAGCAGCAGGGCCAGACCGTAGGGGTCGGCGGCCAGTTCGCCGCAGACGGAGACCCCGATGCCCTCGCGGTGGGCGGAGTCGATGATGCGCTTCAGGGAGCGGACCACAGCCGGATGCAGGGCCTCGTTGAGATAGCCCACATGCAGGTTGTTGCGGTCGATGGCCATGAGGTAATGGATGAGGTCATTGGTGCCGATGCTGAAAAAGTCACATTCGCGGGCCAGGGCATCGGCGATGAGCACGGCCGCCGGGGTCTCCACCATGATGCCCAGGGGCAGGTCGGCGGCGTGGGGCAGACCGGCGGCCTGCAGCTCCTGCTGCAGTTCCTGCATGATGCGGCGCACGCTCTGCACCTCGGCCAGGCCGGAGATCATGGGCAGCAACAGGGAGATATTGCCTTCCACCCCGGCGCGCATGAGGGCGCGCAGCTGGCTGCGGAAGATCTTCTGGTGCCGCAGGCAGAAGCGGATGCCGCGCAGGCCCAGGGCCGGGTTGGGTTCCTTGAGGGCTTCCTGGGCGCGGAGCATCTTGTCCGCACCGGCGTCCAGGGTACGGAAGACCACATGCGCGGGCGCGGCCTTGCGGGCTACGGCGCTGTATTCGGCATAGAGCTCTTCCTCGCTGGGCAGATGCTCCCGCAGGAAGGAGAATTCCGTACGGTACAGGCCCACGCCTTCGGCACCGCTGGCCTGCAGTTCGTCCATCTCTTCCAGCCGTTCCAGGTTGGCATGGACGCTCACGCGCACGCCGTCGCGCATCTCGGCAGGCCAGTGGGACTCGCTGCGGGTGCGGGCCTCCCACTCCTGATACTCGCGCTGGCGCTCTTCATAAGTGGCCAGGTCGTCGGCATCGGGATCCAGCAGCAGGCAGCCGTTGAGGCCGTCCACGATGACCTTTTCACCGGGCTTGCCGGTCTCCAGCAGGCCGGTGACGCCCACCAGGGCCGGGATGTGCAGGCCGCGCGACAAAATGGCCGTGTGCGACGTGGGCCCGCCCTCGGCCGTGATGACGGCCCGCACGTCCTTGAAATCCATGTCCATGACGTCGGCGGGCGAAAGATCCTGGGCGGCCAGGATGCCGGCACCGGCCGCGGCGGGCAGGGCGCAGCTGCCGGCCAGGCATTCGCGCAGGCGCAGACCCACGGCCCGGATGTCCTGCGCACGGTCGCGCAGGTAGGGGTCGTCCATGTTACGGAAGATGCTGCACAGCTGTTCCACCGTGCTGTCCAGGGCCCAGGCGGCGCAGACCAGTTCCTTCTCGATGCGGGAAAGGGCGCTGCCCACCAGTTTGGGGTCGCGGGCCAGCTCGATCTGGGCGGCGATGACCTCACGGTATTCGGAAAGGTCTTCCGGGACCTTGGCCATGGCTTCCTGCAGGGCGGCGCGCACATTGGTCACGGCGGCGCGCAGCTGTTCCTGCTCGCCTTCCACTTCGCGCGGGCTGATGCGGCGCATCTCCACGGTCTGGACATTGTGGGCGAAGCGCAGCACCCCGATGGCGATGCCGGGAGAGACGGACGTACCGAAAAGAAGAGAGCGTGCCATATCAGTCCTGCAGATTTTCCAGATAATCGGCCAGGGCCGTCAGGGCTTCGCGGGCGTCATCGCCACGGGCCAGCAGGGTCAGCGTGCAGCCTGTGGAGATGGCGAGGGAGAGGATATCCAGCATGCTTTTGGCATCGGCGGTACCGTTGTCGCTCTGGATCTGGATGTCGGAGGAAAAATTCTGGGCCTCCTGCGCCAGACGGGCAGCAGGCCGTGCGTGCAGCCCGCCACGCGTATGCAGCGTGATGGGGAGGACGAGGCCTTCGGGTGTTTCCTGAACTTCTGCCATGATATATTCTCCCTGGTCGCCCGGGGCGACCTGTACGATCTGTTCCTGACGGTCCCCCGCACCGCATCGGGGGCCTTGCGGCAAGGATGCCATGCCGTAGGCGTCCCTGTCGTTTGAGGCGGCCGCAGGCCCTGCGGAGCGCGCCTTTCCCGTCCGTGTGGCCGGATGTTTCCCTGCCGTGGCGGCAAGGGCCTTTACAGGCCGACCAGCCCCGTGTCCATGAGCACGAGAAAGGTCAGCAGGATCAGCCAGAGCACGATGCGCGGCAAATGCAGGCGCCCGATGATCCAGGCGGCGGCCAGAACGGCAGCGCCGCCGCCCATACACCAGAGGAGCGTATGCCGGTCCCCGCTGTAGGGCAGCAGCATGGCGGCCGCCACGGTCAGCAGGCAGGCATTGACGACCTTGATGCGGCCGGTCCAGTTGATGAGCCCCAGACGCTTGAGCCAGGCCAGGGCAGCCAGCCCGTAGCGCAGGGCAAAGAAAAACGTGCCTGTCCTGAAGGCCAGCAGGGCCACGGCCAGCAGGGCCGTCAGCAGGATGACGGGCAGCGTGTGCCCGGCCAGCAGGAAGCAGATGCAGCACAACGCCCAGCAGGGGAAGACGCCCCCTTCAAAAAAACCGTCCCCCACGGCGGAAAGCGTGGTGCCCAGCGTGCGGCGCACCGTGTCCAGCGCGTTGGAGGGCAGTTTGCCTTCGGCCACCTGTTCTTCGATGTTCAGCAACAGGCCCATGTAGAACGGCAGCATGTAGGGATGGGTGTTGCTGTGGGCGCTGTAGTGGGTCGCCGCCTGTGCCCGGGCTTCGGCCTCGGGATACAGATGGCGCAGTGCCGGTTCCAGGGCGAACAGCAATCCCAGCTGCTGCATGCCGCGTGCCGTGACGGCGGCGTTGATGCAGCAGCTTCGCGCAAGGCAGGAAAGGGCTGTCCGGGTGGGCAACATGACGGGCTCGCTTGGTTGGGCGGTCGGTTCCGTGGCGGAGAAAGGCTCAGGCGCGGGTCAGCAGTTCGTAAAGCTCCTTGGCGCTCCAGCCGGGGGCCATCTCCTGGGCCCGGCGGGCCACTTCCTTGGGCTTGAGACGCTCGTCCGCGGCGGCCATGACAGCTTCCAGCGCCCGGCGGGCCTCGGCTTCATCGACGCGTTCCTTCTGTTCCGGCGGGCCGATGATGACCGTGATCTCGCCCAGCAGTTCTTCGGGCAGCTCCTGCCATTTCTCCAGACGGCCAAGTATAAATTCCTCATGTGTCTTGGTCAATTCCCGGCACACGGCCACGGCCCGGGGGCCCAGCAGCTCCGCGGCCTGGGCCAGGCTCTCGCGCAGGCGGTCCTTGCGCTCGAAGAAGATGAGCGAGCCCGGCGTGCGGGCAAAGGCCGAGAGCGTGGCGCGGCGGCCCGCGGCATCACGCGGCAAAAAGCCCAAAAAGGTGTAGGGCAGGGGCGGGATGCCCGCGGCGGAAAGGGCCGTCACCGGCGCTGAAGGACCGGGCACGGGCGAGACGGGCAGGCCTTCGGCCCGGCAGGCGCGCACCAGACGGTAGCCGGGGTCGGCCAGCAGGGGCGTGCCCGCATCCGAGACCAGGGCCAGGTTCTGGCCCTGACGCAGCAGGCGCAGGACCTCTTCCTGCCGTTCGCTCTCGTTGTGGTCATGAAAACTCAGGAAGCGGCGGGCCGGGATGTTGCACTGGCTGCACAGCAGCCCGGCGCGACGGGTGTCCTCGGCCAGGATGAGGTCGGCACCGGCGAGGACTTCGCGGGCGCGGGGAGAAAGGTCACCAGGGTTGCCAAGAGGCGTGGCCACTATCCACAGATGGCCCGGAGCCGGAGAGGTCGAAAGCATGGCGGATGTGCTCCATGTGCGGGCCCGTGGGCCCCGGTTCGATACAGACGAGGTCAAAGCGGCAGGGCAGGTGCCACTGGTCATGCGCGGCCAGCCAGGCCCGTGCGGCCCGGATCAGGGTCTGCCGCTTGCGCGGCCCCACCGCGTCCAGGGCGCTGCCCAGACTGCCCGGACCGCGAGTTTTGACTTCCACGAAAACAAGAGTGTCGCTTTCCCGGCAGACAAGGTCAAGTTCCAGCGGGCCGCTGCGCCAGTTGTGGGCCAGGATGCGCATGCCGCGCGCATGCAGCAGGGTGGCGGCGGCATCTTCCCCGGCACGGCCCAGGGCGGCCTTGTGGTCCCCGCCCGCACGCTCGTCCCCTGCCGGTGTCCCGGAAGGATCGGCCAGACGGCGCAGGCGGGAAAGAAAACTCACAGCAGGCTCCCCTGCCGGGTCCCGGGGCCTTCGTCCCTGTCGGGCAGCACGCCGCGAAACGTCAGCCGGTGCTGGCGGCAGGGCCCCAGACGGTGCAGGGCCTCGTAATGGTCGGCCGTGCCGTAGCCCTTGTGCCGGGCGAAACCATAGCCGGGATGGCGGCGCTCCAGATGCTCCATGAGCATGTCCCGGTAGGTCTTGGCCAGGACGGAGGCCGCGGAGATGGCGGGCACGGAGCTGTCCCCGCCCACCACGGCATTCTGGCGGGGCAGATCGGGGGCGTCGGCATGACGCTTGCGCCAGTGCGGCAGCAGGACGGGCTCGGGCACGGTCTTGTTGCCGTCCACCAGCAAAAGGCCGGGCCTGCGCTTGAGGCCGGCCACGGCGCGGCTCATGGCTTCGAAGGTGGCCTGCAGGATATTGATGCGGTCGATGGTGGCGGGCCAGATCACGCCCAGCCCCCAGGCCAGAGCGCACTGGCGGATCAGGGGCGCCAGGTGTTCCCGCTGGGCGGCGCTCAGGGCCTTGGAGTCCGTGAGGCCCGGCAGGTCGTATTCTTCCGGCAGGATGACGGCCGCCGCCACGACGGGGCCGGCCAGGCAGCCGCGGCCCGCCTCATCGATGCCCGCCATGAGCAGGGGACGGGAGGGCAGGGCGCAGAGCAGGCCCTGTTCCGGGGCCGGTGCGGCGGAGGATCTTTTGCGGCGAGGGGGCATCGTGTTTCACTCGGTTGCTAAAACGCCAAAGACCTCACCCCGCGCAAGGCAGGGTGAGGTTCATTCCGTTCGTATTCTGCCCGGGCATGTTCACAGGACCCTCAGGCCGCCATGGACATTCCGCTGGGCTGCGAATCAGAAGCGGCCGCGGGGCTTGATGCGAGCGGCTTTGCCCTTGAGGGCACGCAGGTAGTACAGACGGCTGCGACGCACGCGGCCCTGGCTCACCACTTCCACATGGTCGATGAAGGGGGAGTGCAGGGGGAAGATGCGTTCCACGCCCACGCCGTCAGAGATCTTGCGCACGGTGAAGGTGGCGTCGGTGGTGCCGCGCTGGATGCGGATCACGTTGCCCTGGAACACCTGAATACGCTCTTTTTCGCCTTCCACAATGCGCAGATGCACTTTCACCGTGTCGCCGGAGCGAAACACGGGCATATCCATACGCATGTTTTCACGTTCAATTTTCTTAATGATATCCATGCCCTACTCCTTAAATACGCAGCCTTGGGACGGCTGTCGTCGTGAAGAAAAACTGTGGCGCTTACTTGTAATCGCCCAAAATTCTGTCGGCCAGGATAGCGGCCGCGCTCCGCACCGAAAGGTGGTTGTAGCCCAGATACCGTATGGGTCTGAGCACCCCGTCACACCGGGCGAGCACCTCAGGGGCCAGCCCCTGGGCCGTACCCAGCAACAGCAGCACAGGACCTTCTTCGCACATGCGGCACACATCCGCCGGACAAAGCGGCGGGGGCGCGTGCTTGTGAGCGGGCCAGGAGGCGGAACTCGCCACCACTCTGGGCCGCATGCCCGTGCGCTCCGTGAGATGTTCCACAGCGGCATCCACGGATTCGGCAGGACAAACCGTGGCGAGCGCCTGGGCCCGGTCCGGGTTGCCCCTGCTTCCCGCGCCTTGCGTCCAGTGCCGGACTATGGCCTGTAGCAGACGCTGCTGGTCCTCCAGCGGGGTCACGGCATAGAACGGTCCCATCGCATAGCTGCGGGAAATCCGGGCTATATCGTGAATATCCAAATTTGTCAAAGAGGAAACGCCGGAATTTTTCCGGCCCAGCAGCACGGGATAGTGCACGAGGCAGAAAGAAAGGTTCCTTCCGGCCCTTGTCCGGGGCAGCGTGGCCAGATGGCGGGCATCTTCCGCCACCAGGGGCGCGCTGTCCAGCAGATCGGGCCGTACCCGCAGCGTGGTGGCCAGCGACTGCTGCCGCCGCCAGCGCGCTACGGCACCGTGGTCCCCGCCCCGCAGTACCTCCGGCACCTCGCGGCCTTCCAGTACTTCGGGCCGCGTGTAATGGGGGTACTCCAGCAAGCCGTTGGAAAAACTTTCGTCGTCCCCGGACTCCTCCTTGCCCATGAAGCCGGGCACCAGCCGCGCCACGGACTCGATGACGGCCAGGGCCGCCGTCTCGCCGCCATTGAGCACGGCTTCGCCCACGCTCACGGGCTCCAGAGGAAAGATGTCCAGCAGGCGGGCATCCAGTCCTTCGTAACGGCCGCAGATCAGGGTCAGGTCTTCTTCCCGGGCCAGCTCGCGGGCCAGCGCATCATTGAGGGGACGCCCGCTGGGAGCCAGCAGGATCATGCGTCCCGGCTTTTCGATGGAGCGCAGCGCCGCGGCCACCGGTTCGCCCTGCATGACCATGCCGGGACCGCCGCCGTAGGGGCGGTCGTCCACATGATGGTGACGGCTGGTGCTGAAGCTGCGGGGATCGTGGAAAGAAAAGTCCACGATGCCGGCCTCGCGGGCGCGGCCCAGCAGTGCCGTCTCAAGGGGCGAGCGGAAAAACTCCGGGAAAAGGCTGACCAGATGAAAGCGAAGCATGGGCGCACAGTGACCCAAAAGCGGGCATAAGGCAAGTAATGTTTGTATATGGCAGCTGCGAGGGGACACAAAATGGCCGGGGTGAGCTGGTGTGCGGAAAGAATGGAAGCCTTACCCCCGCACCGCCACGCAGAGCCAGTGGGCGGGACAGGGCAGCATCTGCCAGCGGTAACGGGCATCATCGAGCATGAGGTTACCTGTACGCCGGCCGCTGCGGCCGCTGTCCAGCAGGCGCGGCGGTCGGTCGCAGCCCGTACCGGCGGCCTTGAAGACGGCTTCCTTGATGGTCCAGCGGCGCAGGCGGTCACGCTGCCGGGCTGTTGGAGAAAGACCGGGGAAAAGCTCTTGGGGCGAGAAGGCCGATGCGGGCGGCGCCGGGCTTGTCAGGGCCTCGGCATCCACGCCGGGACTGGTATCAGGCCCGGCCAGCAGGCAGAAGGCCGCCTGTTCGCTGTAGCTGAAGCTGACGGAAAAGCCTTCCAGCCACGGACGGCCTGAAGGCAGGCGATGCAGGCGGGGGCAGGCATGGCGGGCGAAGAAGAGCCGGGCCTCCCGCATGCGGTGGAACAGCAGCGGCAGGGGATGCCAGCTTAAAGAGGGGAGGGCGGACAGACCGTCAACAGCGGCGCGATGCAGCAGCACCGCCAGCAGCAGCCGCGCCAGATGGCGTTTTTCACGTTCGGCCGGAAGACGGAAAGCCGTCATATGGGCCCGGTCTTCCGCCGTCGGCAGGCCCTCCGGCAGCTCCGGCAGTGACATGACAGAAGACTGACCGGAGAAAGACGGCAAAGGGCAGGCCGCCAGCAGCATGGGCGGCAAGGGAGAGGAAGGTTTGGGCCGGGACATGCTGTGATGATGCCCGTCAGGCAGGCAAAAGGCAATGCGCTGACGGTATCCCGACGCGCCGTCTGCTACAGGCAGGGATACCCTTGCGGTTGCCTGCCCCGCGCTCCCGAAACGGGGCTGATACAAAAAAAGTCCGCAGGCACAAGGCTTGCGGACGGACTGTTGACGGGATGGCGGAGGCGTATAGGAGTCGAACCTACCGCAGACGGTTAAGCCTGCCACCGGTTTTGAAGACCGGGCGCCACACCGGTGACGACACGCCTCCACACAACAGCCATATATGTGACACAAAGCCCGGGGGAAAGCAAGCCCGCCCTGCGGCAAGGCGCCGGGGCCGGAGTATGGTGCGGGAAGAGCGATTTTCCCGTCTCTCCGGCGCTGCCCATTGCCAGACGGGAAAAGAGACTTATCTTGTTCCTGATCCCTGACCGGTGTCGATTGACACCCTGCCGCCGGTCAGAGTACCTTGACTGCTTGGCGCAGACCGGTGCGCCATCAGCACAACGCTTTACCGCTCTGTAGTGGAGGCCGAATTGAATCAGTTTAGTCGCAACCTGATGCTCTGGGCTGCCATAGTCCTTGCGATGGTCATGCTTTTCAATATGTTCCAGCAGCCGCAAAGCTCGGCCCAGAAGGTGTCCTACACGGATTTCATCGGCCGTGTGGACGGCGGGCAGATCAGCTCTGTGGAGATCCAGGGCAACACCCTCATCGGGCGCGGACCGGACGGTGCTTCCGTCCAGACCTATGCCCCGCGTGACAATGAGCTGGTGTCCCGCCTGCTGGACAAGAAGGTGGAAGTCAAGGCCCAGCCGCCGGAAGAACAGCCCTGGTACATGACCCTGCTGGTGTCGTGGTTCCCCATGCTGCTGCTCATCGGTGTCTGGATCTTCTTCATGCGCCAGATGCAGGGTGGCGGCGGCAAGGCCATGAGCTTTGGCCGTTCCCGCGCACGCCTGCTCAACCAGGACTCGGCCCGTGTGACCTTTGAAGACGTGGCCGGTGTGGATGAAGCCAAGGACGAACTGTCCGAAGTGGTGGAATTCCTGTCCAACCCCAAAAAGTTCACCCGTCTGGGCGGCCGCATCCCCAAGGGCGTGCTGCTGGTGGGCCCTCCAGGTACCGGTAAGACCCTGCTGGCCCGTGCCGTGGCCGGTGAGGCCGGTGTGCCCTTCTTCTCCATCTCCGGTTCGGACTTTGTGGAGATGTTCGTGGGCGTGGGTGCCTCCCGTGTGCGCGACCTGTTCGTGCAGGGCAAGAAGAACGCCCCCTGCCTCATCTTCATCGACGAAATCGACGCCGTGGGCCGCAAGCGCGGCGCCGGTCTGGGCGGTGGTCATGACGAACGCGAACAGACCCTGAACCAGCTGCTGGTGGAAATGGACGGCTTCGAGAGCAACGAGGGCGTCATCCTGCTGGCCGCCACCAATCGTCCCGACGTTCTGGACCCGGCCCTGCTGCGTCCCGGCCGTTTCGACCGTCAGGTGGTGGTGCCCACGCCTGACCTGCGCGGCCGCCGCCGTATCCTCGAGGTCCACACCAAGCGTACGCCTCTGGATCCCGATGTGGATCTGGATACCCTGGCTCGCGGTACGCCGGGATTCTCCGGCGCCGATCTGGAGAACCTGGTCAACGAAGCCGCCCTGCAGGCCGCCAAGCTCAATGCCACCAAGGTGGACATGCACGACTTCGAATACGCCAAGGACAAGGTGCTCATGGGCCGCGAACGCCGCAGCCTGATCCTTTCCGATGAGGAAAAGCGCATCACGGCCTACCATGAAGGCGGCCATGCCCTGGCGGCCCGCCTGCTGCCCGGTTCCGATCCCGTGCACAAGGTCACCATCATCCCCCGCGGCCGCGCCCTGGGCCTGACCATGCAGCTGCCCGAGGAAGACCGCCACGGTTACTCGCGCAATTACCTGCGCAACAACCTGGTGGTGCTGCTGGGCGGCCGTGTGGCGGAAGAGATCGTCTTTGACGACATCACCACCGGCGCTTCCAACGATATCGAGCGCGTGACGCGCATGGCCCGCAAGATGGTCTGTGAGTGGGGCATGAGCGATGCCATCGGCACCCTGTCCATCGGTGAGACCGGTGAAGAAGTCTTCATCGGCCGCGAATGGGTGCAGAACAAGAACTACAGCGAAGAGACCGCCCGCCTGGTGGACGCCGAAGTCAAGCGCATCGTGGAAGAGGCCCACGCCCGCTGCGTCAAGCTGCTGCAAGACAACCGTGCGGCCCTGGACCGCATCGCGCAGGCGCTGCTGGAACGTGAGACCATCAGCGGCGAAGAGCTGGATCTGCTCATGGAAAACAAGCCCCTGCTGCCGCTGGACGCCAACGGCAAGCCGGTGAAGGCCGCTCCTGCCGGGGACTTCGTGCTGGAGCCGGATCCGGCCGACACGGACGCTGCGGCGCCCGAGGCGGACAAGGCTGCTGAACCCGCTCCCGAAAAGGCGGAGCAGGGCGATGCCGATACGGGCAGCAGAACGCAGGACAACGATGAAAACGAACAGCGCAAGCAATAACCATATGTCCGAGGAGCCGTCCCGCCGGGGCGGCTCCTGGCTGTGTCTTGGGGGCGGGGCGGTGACGACCTCTGCCCCCTTTGGCGTTATGGGCATCGTCAACCTGACGCCGGACTCCTTCTATGACGGCGGCACGCACGATTCCGCGGATCTGGGGCTGGCCCACGCCATGCGCCTGCATGCGGAAGGGGCCGACATCCTTGATCTGGGGGCGGAATCTTCCCGGCCCGGCGCACAGGCCCTGACGCCGGAGCAGGAGCTGCTGCGCCTCATGCCCGTGCTGCGCGAACTGCGGCGGGAGATCCCCGGCGTCATGCTCTCCGTGGATACCTACCATGCGGCCACGGCGGCTGCCGTGCTGGAAGAAGGCGTGCAGATCATCAACGATATCTCTGCCTGTGCCTTCGATCCCGGCCTGCTGGACGTGCTCGCCCAATACAAGCCCGGTTACGTGCTCATGCACAGTCAGGGCAGACCGGACGTCATGCAGAAGAATCCCCGCTATACGGACGTGCGTTCCGAGGTCATGGCCTTTTTTGAACGCGAGCTGCACCGCCTGACCGCCGCCGGTCTGCCGGAAGAGCACATCGTGCTGGATCCCGGCATCGGCTTCGGCAAGACCCTGCGCCATAATCTGGAGCTGCTGGCCCACGCGGAGGACTGGCTCGCCTTCGGGCGGCCCGTGCTCATGGGCCTGTCCATGAAGTCCATGTTCGGGCAGCTGCTGGGCCTCACCACCCAGGAACGGGGCTGCGCCACCCAGGTGGCTACGGCCATGCTCTGGGAAAAGGGCCTGTTCTGGCATCGTGTGCACGATGTGGCCGCCACGCGCCAGACGCTCACGCTGGCCGCGGCCTTCCGTGATCCTGCCGGGGCCTGCGGGGACTGATGTCCGGCCCGGCCGCACGGGGGATATTTGTCTGTTGCGCCGGCGTGCGCTTGTTTTTATACTGCGCGCCGGCTGCCCGGCATCCGTGATGCGGCAGACGGCAAGGGGGGACGCCATCCCATGGCGTGGAAGGGGATTTTTCTGATGCCCAAGGATAGGGACCGTGCTGGAACATGTGGTTTTTGAATGGCGTGACGCGCTGGACATCCTGCTGGTAGCATTCCTGCTCTATCAGGTCATCCAGCTGTTGCGGGGATCGCGTGCCCTGACGGTGCTGACCGGTCTCGGGCTGCTGACCCTGCTGTATTTCATCTCGCGCAGCATGGCGCTGTACACCCTTACCTGGTTGCTGCAGCATGTCTTCAGCTCCCTGTTCCTGCTCATCGTGGTCATCTTCCAGAGCGACATCCGGCAGGCACTGGGCGAGATAGGGACCAACAACCTTTTCCGCAAGCGTGCGCTGCAGCATTCGGCCGTGGAAGAAGTGGTCATGGCCTGTGTGGAGATGGCCCGCCTGCGCGTGGGGGCCCTCATCGTCATCGAGCGGGGCACCCGGCTCGACGACATGATCAAGCGCGAAGGCGTGCGGGTGGATGCCCTGTTGTCACGCCAGCTGCTCATGAACATCTTCTATCCCAAGGCGCCGCTGCATGACGGTGCCGTGCTCATCAGCAAGGGGCGCATCACGGCCGCCGCCTGCATCCTGCCCCTGGCCGAGGCCAAGGGGCAGTCGTTCGGCACGCGCCACCGCGCCGCCCTGGGCATGACGCAGGAATGTGATGCCGTGGTGGTCGTGGTCTCGGAAGAGCGCGGCGAGATCTCCGTGGCCATGAAGGGCGAGCTTGTCCGCAGTCTCGATGCCACACGCTTGAGGCAGGTGCTCAATGATATTCTCTAAGAACAGCCGCAAGGCCCCCCATCTTCTTTCCCTGCTCGTGGCCTTTGCCGTGGCCGTGGGTATGTGGTATGTGGTCAGCGTGCGCGACCGTCTGGAAGTCCAGCTGGAAGTGGGCATCGAATACAACGGCATCCCCTCCGGGCTGGTGGTGACGGACGGCCTTGTCAGCAAGGTGCAGGTGCGTTTGCGCGGGCCGGAGATCCTGTTGCGCTCCATCTCGTCACGCAGCCTGACGGAAGCCATCAATCTTTCCAATATCAAGAAGGGCACGACCATCGTCCCCCTGACCTCGGACAACATGGGCCCCAGCTTGCGGGCCTTCGAGCTGGTGGACGTGCAGCCGCCCCGCATCGTCATCACGGCCGATACCCTGGCCGAACGCAGCGTGCCCATCCGGGCCGTGCTGGAATCCCCCCTGCGCAGCGGGGCCCTGACCGTGGAGAACGTGACCGTTTCTCCGGCATCCGTCACCCTGCGCGGGCCGGAAGGCGTCATCTCGTCCATCAACAACCTGCCCTTGGGCATCCGGCTGGACCCCAAGGCCGCCGGCACCACGGTGGAGCAGACCCTGCTGCTGGATACCCCCAGCCTGGTCACCTCCAACCCCGCCTCGGTGAAGGTGCAGTACACCATCACCAGCGGCCGCACCGTGGTCTCCCGCCGTTGCAAGATCTCGGTGGAGGCCCAGAACGCCTCGCAGTTCACGGTGGAGCCCTCCCATGTGGAAGTCATGGTGGAGGTGCCCGAGGCCCTGGCCCGCAATTCGTCCTATCTCAAACGACTGGAAGTGATGGTCGTCCCGCCGGCGCTGGAGCCGGGGCAGAAAGGTACGGCAGAGCCGCGCATCCAGCTGCCGGAAGGCATGACCATCTTGAATCCCTCTTTCGACAGCGTTACCATTACCCGTAAGAAGTAGCCTCCGGCGCATGGCACCGGCAAGGAGAACACATGGCAGAACGTCTTTTTGGCACTGATGGCCTGCGTGGCCCTGTCAATATCTATCCCATGACCGTGGATGTGGCCCTGCGTCTGGGCCTGGCCGCCGGGGTGCGCTTCCGCAAAGGCTCGCACCAGCACCGCGTGGTCATCGGCAAGGATACCCGCCTGTCCGGCTACATGTTCGAGTCCGCCCTCACGGCGGGCCTGTGCGCCGCAGGCATGCACGTCATCATGACCGGCCCGTTGCCCACGCCCGCCATCTCTTTCCTGACCCGCAACATGCGGGCGGATCTGGGCGTGGTCATCTCCGCCTCGCACAACCCCTATTCGGACAACGGCATCAAATTCTTCGACGCCGACGGCTTTAAGCTGCCTGACGAGGTGGAGAACGAGATCTCGGCCATGGTGCTCGATCCCGACATGCGCTGGCCCTATCCCGATTCCAACCGGGTCGGCCGCGCCAGCAAGATCGAAGACGCCGGCGGCCGCTACATCGTGTACACCAAGAGCTGTTTCCCGGCCCATCTGACCCTGTCCGGCCTGCGCATCGTCATCGACTGCGCCAACGGCGCGGCCTACAAGGTGGCCCCTCTGGCCCTGGAAGAACTGGGTGCGGAAGTCTTCCGCCTGGGGACCAGCCCCAACGGGACCAATATCAACGACCACTGCGGTTCCCTGCATCCCGAGACCCTGGCCGCCAAGGTGCGCGAAGTGCGCGCGGACGTGGGCCTGGCCCTGGACGGTGACGCCGACCGCCTCATCGTGGTGGATGAAAAGGGCAATGTCCTGGACGGCGACCAGCTCATGGCTCTGGGGGCCCAGGCCATGATGGAGCGGGGCGAACTGCCCGGCAACATGCTGGTGGCCACGGCCATGAGCAACCTGGCGCTGGAGATCTTCATGAAGGAACGCGCCGGTACGCTGCTGCGCACCAAGGTGGGCGATCGCTACGTCATGGAAGCCATGCGCAAGACCGGCGCCATGCTGGGCGGCGAGCAGTCCGGGCACCTCATCTACCGCCAGTACAGCACCACCGGTGACGGTCTGCTGGCGGCCCTGCAGCTGCTGCGCATCGTGCGCGAGAAGGAAAAGCCCCTGTCCGAGCTGGCGGGCCTGCTGCATCTCTTCCCCCAGAAGCTCATCAACGTGCGGGTGGAAAAGAAGCTGCCCTTCGAGGAGCGCCCCGCCATCGGCAAGGCCGTGGCCGATGTGGAAAAGGCCCTGGCCGGTCGTGGCCGCGTGCTGCTGCGTTACTCCGGCACCGAGGCCCTGTGCCGCGTCATGGTCGAGGCCGAAGATGAAGATAAGGTCGTCCGCTACGCGCGTGATCTGGCCGACGTGGTGAGCCGCGAACTTCGCTAGTTTTTGTCCTCTCCTGGAGGAGCTGATTCGTTCCGGGAGCTGCCGCGGGCAGACCCGCGACATACTTTCGTCAAGAACCATGTCCCAGGCACGGCCCCGTGACGGGCGTGCCATGATGGAGGAGAACATGAAGGATATTCGTAAGGTTGTTATCCCTGTGGCCGGCTGGGGGACCCGTTCCTTGCCTGCAACCAAGAATATTCCCAAGGAAATGCTGCCCATCTACAACAAGCCTGTCATCCAGTACGTTGTGGAAGAGGCCCAGCGTGCCCATATCAAGGACGTGATCTTCGTCACCAACCGCGACAAGAACGTCATCGAAGACCATTTCGACCACAATCTGCAGCTCGAAGACCTGCTGGAGCGCTCCGGCAAGCTGGACAAGCTGGAGGAAGTGCGCCGCGTGGCGGAGATGGTCAACATCCTGTCCGTGCGCCAGAAGCGCCAGCTGGGCCTGGGCCATGCGGTGCTGTGCGCGCGTGAACTGGTGGGCGACGAGCCCTTTGCCGTCATGGTGGGCGACGACCTGATGTTCAGCGGCGTGCCCGGCATCGGCCAGCTCATCGAAGTGGCCATGGCCGAAAAGATGCCCGTCATCGGCGTCATGGAAGTGCCGTGGGAAAAGGTGAGCCGCTACGGCATCATCGACGGTGAGGAAGTGGCCCCCGGCGTGTATCGCGTGCGCGACATGGTGGAAAAGCCCAAGCGTGAGGACGCGCCTTCCCGCATGGCCATCGTGGGGCGCTATGTGCTGACCCCGGACATCTTCGACTATCTGGAAAAGGTCAAACCGGGCCACGGCGGCGAGATCCAGCTTACCGACGCCCTGCAGGCCATGGCCAAGGATCGCGGCATGATGGCTGTGCGCATGGCCGGCATGCGCTTCGACGCCGGTGACTGGGCCGAGTTCCTGAGCGCCAACATCTACTTCGCCCTGCAGGATGAATCCCTGCGTTACGAACTGCTGGGCCTGCTCAAGAACTTCGTGCAGTTCAAGTAAGCGGATATACATCTGCAAGATCCCAAGGTCGTTGTCATTTCGGTGGCAACGACCTTTCTTTTTCATGGCGGCGCTTCCGGCTTGCAGTATGGGGAAAAAAAGGGCAGAATCTCACAAGCGTCCACAGAGGATAGAGGGCAGGCATGCCCGCATGGCGGCAGCAGGCGCGAAAGGCCTGGTCTTCCTGTTTGCCATATGTTGACAGAACAACGCGAAAAAACTACATCCTTGCGGGCGCTTCGCCGAAAGACGGACGGCGACATCGCAACAGCACCAACGGGGCGAGACATTTTTGAGCGGGCATGGCTGACCATGACCCGCGTACCGGCATTTTTCATGGGCGGGCAATGACAGGCATGCAAGAGCAGTGGCAGAAGATCTCTGAAAATTTGAGGGGTGTCCTCAATCCCGGCATCTTCAAGGTGTGGATCCATCCTCTGGATGCCCATATCGAGGGGAACAGCCTGTGCCTTGCCGCACCTAGCGAATATGTGGCCCGCTGGCTGCGTGACCGCATGCAGGATACTCTGCGTTCCGCTGCCGCACCTGTGTTGCAGGTGGCGCCGGAAAATATCGATATCCGCATCTCCTGTCAGGGCGCTGCGCCTGCTTCTGCCGCGCCTGTTGCCCCTGCCGCCGTTGCTGCGGCCCCTGCCGCGCCCGTGGCGCAGCCCGTGCATGAGGCGCCCGTAACGCCCCTCCATACGGCGCCCTCCCGTCCGTCCCAGCCCCTCTGGCAGCCCAGCCAGTGTTCCCTGCCCCTGCCTGCCCCCACGTTGCGCCCCCGTACCCGTCAGCGCTGGCGCTTCAGTTTCGACGATTTTGTGGTCGGCCCCTGCAATGCCATGGCCGTGGCCGCGGCCAAGGACATTTGCCATGACGGCGGCTGTGTGGAGACCCTGTTCGTCAGCTCGGCTTCCGGCCTGGGCAAGACCCACATCATGCAGTCCGTGGGCCGTGCCGTGCAGGAGCAGGGCGGGCAGGCCCGTCTGGCCTACCTTTCCGCCGAGGATCTGGCGTCGCGTTATGTGGCTGCCCTGCGCAGCAACGATGTGGAGAGCTTCCGCGCCCGTCTGCGCGATCTGGACGTGCTCCTGCTGGAAGACGTGCATTTCCTTCAGGGCAAGGAAAAGATGCAGGACATGGTCCTGACCGTCATCAAGAGCCTGCAGGATCGCGGCGGACGCGCCATTTTTACCAGCAGCTTTTCTCCGCGCGAGCTGGAAAAACTGGACAGCCAGCTGGTCTCCCATTTCTGCTCCGGCATCGTGTCGCCTCTGGAGCGGCCTGATACGGAGATGTGCCGCCATATCCTGGAGCGCAAAGCCAAGAGCTTTCAGGTGTTGTTGCCTGACGAGGTCTGCGACCTGCTGGCCGGGCGCCTGCAGGGCGATGTACGCCAGCTGGAATCCTGCCTCAAAAGTCTGGTGTTCAAGGCGCGTATGCTCAATTGCGGGCTCAATCCCGAGCTGGCGCTGGAAGTGCTGCAGCAGTACGCCACCGTGGACTGTGGCCCGGACTTCGCCTCCATCGTGCGCCTGGTCTGCGAGAGCTACGGCCTCAACGAACGTCAGCTGGCGTCCCGTTCGCACAAGCAGCAGTACGTGCTGGCCCGCAATACCATCTATTATCTGGCCCGCAAACATACGGACATGTCCCTCAAGGAGATCGGCGAGCGCTTCAACCGCCGTCACTCCACGGTCATCAAGGGCATCACGTCCCTGGAACGCGAGATCGCCAATGAGTCCAGGGTCGGCCGCCAGATCTCCCGTGCTGTGGAGCTCATCGAACGTAATGCGGGCATCCGGCCCGAGATGAGCCTGGCAGGCAAGGTTCCTGCGGCCCGTCATGCGGCTCCCAGCCTGCTTTCCCTGTAAACTATACGCCTGATTTTTGTGAAGGGAGGACATTTGTGGTGTCCTCCCTTTTTTGTTGTCTGCGGGAAGGGGCTTGTGCCGCTAGACAAGCATATCCCGCTCATCGCTGCTGCGGGGGCTCTGACTCACTTGATACGGGGAAGGGCAGGGGGCAGGGGCGCTTTGCCGGGCACGGTGCGGTCATCGCTCCCGGGGCTGTGCCACGATATTTTCGACTCTGGAACGGGCAGGAATCCTGCCGGGATGGCGTGGCTCTTTTCGCATTTTTGCTGCTCAGACAGCCTCGTGGCTGCGTCCTCCGTGCTGGGGCGACGTCCCTTTGTTACAATCCTCTTCCGTCCACTCCGGGGGAATGTTTCCCCTTTTTTGCATTCCTCGGTGCCCTGCAGGGGACCTGTGGAAGAACGTCCGTAAACAAAAAGGGCCACCCGCACGGAGCAGGTGGCCCTTGATCAGCAGGAGAGAGGCTGCGGCTTATTCGCCGGCCACGGCCTTCTGGTGTTCAGCGATGACCTTGTCGGCCACAGGCTGGGGAGCTTCTTCATAGTGGGCGAATTCCATGGTGAAGAAGCCCTGACCGGCCGTCATGGAGCGCAGGTCGGGAGCGTAGCGAAGCACTTCGCTCATGGGCACGTGGGCCTTGATCTCGGTGACACCGGCGGCGGAGTCGGAGCCCAGCACCTTGCCGCGACGCGAGGAAAGGTCGCCGATGACGTCGCCCATGCATTCGTCAGGCACGGAGACGGTCAGCAGCACGATGGGTTCCAGCAGCACGGGCTTGAGGCTTTCCATGGCTTTCTTGAAGGCCAGGGAGCCGGCCACCTTGAAGGCCATTTCCGAGGAGTCCACGGTGTGGTAGCTGCCGTCGTAGACCTTGACGCGGAAGTCCACCACCTGGCAACCGGCCAGGAAGCCGCGGGCGGCCGCTTCCTGGATGCCCTTGTCGATGGCGGGGATGTACTGGCGGGGGATCACGCCGCCCACGATGGCGTCTTCGAAGACATAGCCGGAACCGCGGGGCAGGCCTTCCATCTCGATCCAGCAGTCACCAAACTGGCCACGGCCGCCGGACTGCTTCTTGTGACGACCCTGCACCTGCACCTTGCCGCGCACGGTCTCACGATAGGGGACCTTGGGCGTTTTGAGGATGATGTCCACCTTGAAGCGGCGTTTGGCCTTTTCCACCGAAAGTTCGATGTGCAGCTGGCCCATACCGGAAAGCAGGATATCGCCGTTTTCTTCGTCGCGGGCCAGACGCAGGGTGACGTCTTCGTCCAGCAGGCGCTGGATGGCGGAGTAGACCTTGTCTTCATCGCCCTTTTCCTTGGGAGCCAGCGCGTAGGTGATGAGCTGCGGCGGCAGCTTGGGCATGGGCAGGGCAAAGGGCTGCTTTTCGTCGCACAGGCTGTCGCCGGTGCGGGTGTTCTTCAGTTTGGCCACGGCCACGATGGCGCCGGGGCCCACGGGTTCCTTGCAGGGGGTCTGGGTCTTGCCGGTCAGGAAGAGCAGGCTGCCCAGGCGTTCGTTTTCACCGCTGCGCATGTTCTTGAGGGTGGCATCACCATTGATGGTGCCGGAGAGGATGCGCACCAGCGAAAGCTGGCCGGAGAAGGGGTCGGCCAGGGTCTTGAAGACGAAACCGGCCACGGGGGCGTCGGGATCGGGCTTGCGTTCCTGGCCCAGGGCGTCCACAAAGGCGGGGCGCTCGGAAGCGGCGGGCAACAGGGCCTGGATGGCTTCCAGCACGGCCACGCCACCCTTGTTTTCCAGGGAGGAGCAGACCAGCACGGGGCAGAGCTCACCGGCCACGGTACCCTTGCGCAGACCGATCTGCAGGTCTTCCAGAGACAGGCTGCCTTCTTCCAGGTATTTTTCCATGAGCTCTTCATCGCTTTCGGCGATGTTTTCCACGGTCAGGTCGTGGAGCAGGCTCACGTCGTCGGCCACATCGGCGGGCACATCGCATTCGCTGACAGCGCCGTCAGCGCCAAAGGTGTAAGCCTTACCGGTCAGCACGTCCACATAGCCGGTAAAGGCCTCGCCTTCACGGATGGGCACCTGCAGCGCCACAGCCTTGACACCCAGGGTAGCCAGGCCGTCGAAGGCCATCTGGAAGTCGGCGCGGTCGCGATCCATCTTGTTGATGACGAAGATGGCGGGCAGGTTTTCGGCGCGGGTGAGGTTCCAGAATTTTTTGGTCAGGGGGCGCACGCCATCCACGGCGTCCAGCACGAAGACGACGCTGTCCACGCCCTTGAGCAGGCATTCCATGTCGCCGGTAAAGTTGCCGTCACCCGGGATATCCAGCATGAAGTGGCGATTCTTGTTCCAGAGGCAGGTAGCCACCGCAGGCTGGATGGAGCCGCGACGACGTACTTCTTCCGGTTCATAGTCGAGGCAGGTGGTACCGTCTTCGATGGCGCCCATGCGGGTCAGAGCGCCGCTATTGAAGAGGAGCATCTCGGCCAGCGACGTTTTGCCGCAGCCGCCGGTGCCTACAAGTGCGTAAGTACGTTGGGTATCCACGGGGTTGGACATGCTAAAACTCCCTTAGTAAGCGATATGGCGAGCCCGGGGCCGCCGGATTTACGAGGGCAACGTGCGACCTTTCACACGGTAGTAATAAAACCATAGCCCGACATGGCCAAAAAGGGAAGTGCCCAAACTTTTTTGCTCAACTTGACATCTGCGCCCGGAAAGACAAAATAGATGGCTGCTTGTGCAAGAATGGGGACAGCTACCTCCCCCGGAGCCTGAAAATCCGTGCCCGGTACGAGTCCTCCGCGTCCCTGCCGTGGCGTGCGGATGGGCACACGGCAGAAAATAATAAAAAATATTGTGAAAAATTTTTCCAATGCCATAAAAAAAGCCGGGATTTCCCCGGCTTTTTTCGTGTTCGGCTGTCAGGTCGAAGTTATTTCAGGTTGCCCAGAAGATCGCGCAGCCAGTCCGGCACGGCCACAGGACGGCCCTGACGGTTCACCAGGGCATGCTGGGTGCTGCCCATGGCCAGCAGGCGCGTCTTGTCCTCGTTCCACATCTCGTATACAAAGCGCATGGATGCGCGGCCCCATTCGCTGATGGCCGTGTGGACCTGCACCAGATCGTCATAGCGGGCCGGGGAACGGTAACGGCACTGGGCCTCGCGGACGGGCAGGATGATGTCCTTTTCCTCCACATCACGGTAGCTCATGCCGCAGGCGCGGATGAATTCGCTGCGCGCCCTCTCGAAGATGTGGAGATACTCCGCATAATACAGAACGCCCATGGTATCTGTTTCACCGTAGGAGATCCGGTGGGTGAACCAGATGGCCGGGGAAGGAAAATCGTCATGCATCAGAAAACTCCTTTGCGTGTGGGGAAGGGGCTCCCGCGTCTGGCGCTGTGCGCCGTGCTGCTGGCCGCCCTGGCGCTGTCCGGCTGCGGGTCGCGGCAGACGCACGAGGAATACCTGATCCCCAAAGGGCCCGCCGTGGGCTTTGAATCGCCCGAATTCTTCACGGAGCATCTTGCGCCCCAGAACCAGGACCTGCAGTCGTGGCGCGAGATGGCGCCTACGGTGCGGAAATCCCTGCGCTATGTCAAGAGCAAGCCCGCCGGGGCCGTGGCCATCGACCGGCCCGGCCTGCGTCTGACCTGGGGCGACATGGAACGCACTCTGCTGCGCCTGCAGGAGCTGCTGCCCCGTCTGGATGCCGAACCGCAGCTCTTCCTCCAGAACTTCCAGTGGGTGGAGGTCCCCTCCGGTATCGCCTATTCCGGTTACTATGAGCCCCGCGTCAAGGCCAGCCGTACCCGCAAGCCCGGCTACGAGCAGGCCATCTACGCCCTGCCGCCGGACATGAAGCAGTACAAGCGCCGTCACAAGGGCCGGTACTATACCCGCCGCCAGATCGAAGAGCAGCAGCTGCTGGCCGGTCGTGGGCTGGAACTGGCCTGGGCTGCTGACCCCGTGGACGTCTTTTTCCTGGAGATCCAGGGCTCCGGCCGCCTGGTCTTCGATGACGGTACCGAGGCCTTCATCAACTACGCGGGCCAGAACGGCCACAAATACAAGAGCTCGGGCCGCATCATGCGCGAGAAGGGCCTGCTCAAGCGCGGCGACATCTTCGAGCAGCGTCAGTGGTTCAAGGACAATCCCCAGCGCGTGCGCGAGATCCTCAACGAGAACCCCAGCTACGTCTTTTTCCGTTACGGCAGCCGCGGTCCCACCGGCGCCATGGGCCATGTGGTGGACGAATGGCTCTCCCTGGCCGTGGACCGCAGCTATATCCCGCTGGGGGCCGTGGTGGCCTTTGGCGTCAACGTGCCGGATGAAAAATACGGCAGTCTGCCCCTGCGCGGCATCGGCTTTGCCCAGGACGTGGGCGGCGCCATCAAGCAGCGGCGCATCGACCTGTTCTGCGGCGGCTCCGAGCGCGCCAATTACGTGGCCAGCCATCTGGATGCCCCCGGCCCCGCCTGGGTGCTGGTGGCACGGTAGGGAGCGGGGAAAGGCTGGTTCGAGGGGAGGGGAAACCCTTTGCGTTGCTGTCGATGCCCGTAGCTTCCTCCGTCGCAACGGGTACGGCCCTGCGGGCCGCTTTCGGTCGTTCCCGGCGGAAAAAGGGCCTCCCCGAGCTCCCCACTTCTCCCCCAAAAACGCTCATATGATCTTTTTGGAAGGTCCCCGTCGCTGACCGACGGGCATGGAAAAGCGGACATCCCAAGGATGTCCGCTTTTCGTTTTTTGCGGCGTTAGTTCGTGGGGGGCCGGTGGCGGAAAACAGAAAAGACCGGGCGGATAGTCTTGCTACGCCACCAGGCAGGCGTGCGAGATGGAAGTGGGGACGTGCTGTCGGATATGATGAGGTGTGCGGCGGGCGTCTTGCGTTCCGTCGGGCATCGCGGGGAGTCCCTTGGGGCAGGCAACAGGCATGGCGGCATGATGCCCTGTCTTTTCGCCGGTCAGGGAACAAAATCCCTCTCCGCCAGACAGCGACGGGGACCTTCCATACCGATCAGAGGAACGTTTTTTCAGGGGTGGGGGAGAGTTTGAGAGGGGGCGGGGACAGTTTTTACAAAAAACGTCCCCGCCCCCTCTCAATGAAGCCGCTTCAGCAGCGGCGGACTAACCTTCGAGGAAGGCTTTATAGGCTTCGGCCGTGGCAAGGATGTCCACGCAGCTGGCCAGCTCAAAGGGGCTGTGCATGGAGAGGAGGGCCGGGCCGCAGTCGATGACCTGCATGCCGTAGGCGGCCAGGAAGAGGGCCACGGTACCGCCGCCGCCCACATCCACCTTGCCCAGTTCGGCGGGCTGCCAGGGGATGTTGCGGGCGTTGAACAGGCCGCGCACATAGCCGTAGAACTCGGCATCGGCGTCGCTGGCACCGTATTTGCCGCCGGAGCCGGAGTACTTGGAGCAGACGGGGCCGTGGCCCAGCTGGGCGGCGTTCTGCTTTTCGTGCACTTCGGGGAAGTCGGGGTCGAAGGCGGCGTCCACGTCGGCGGACAGGGCGCGTGTGTTGAGCAGCACCTGCGAGACAGGGATGCCCGGGGCCCAGGCGCGGGCCAGGTCTTCGAAGCAGTACTGCAGGAAGCGGGAGGCCGCGCCGGTGGCACCGTCGGAACCGATCTCCTCCTTGTCCCAGAACATGACGGCCATGTTGGGGCAGAGGCGGTTGGTGTTCTTGGCGTTGAGCAGGGCCTCCAGGGCAGTGAAGACGCAGATGCGGTCATCCTGGCCGTAGCCGCCCACCAGCCCCTTGTCGAAGCCCACATAGGTGGCGGGGCCTGCGGGCACGACCTGGAGTTCGGCGGTGACGAGGTCTTCCTCGCGGATGCCGTACTTGGCGTTGAGCAGTTCCAGCACGTGCTGCTTGATGGGCTCCTTGATGTCCTTGTTTTTGGCGGCGGTGGGGGCCGGGCTGTGCCCCAGGATGATGTTCAGCTTTTCGCCGTCGAAGACTTCGGCCAGGGTCTGGCTGTTTTGCTTGCGGGCCAGATGAGGCAGCAGGTCGGCGATGGTGAAGACGGGCTCTCCGGCTTTTTCACCGATGGCCACGCTGATGCTCTTGCCGTTTTCCAGCACCACCACGCCGTGCAGGGCCAGAGGACGGGCCAGCCACTGATACTTGCGGATGCCGCCGTAATAGTGGGTCTTGGCCTGGGCCACGCCGGGCTGCTCGACCAGCGGACGCTGCTTGAAGTCCAGACGGGGGCTGTCGGCGTGGGCGGCGATGAGGTGCACGCCCTTCTGCAGCGGGATCTTGCCCTTGCGGGCGGCGAAGATGGCCTTGCCGCGCAGGTTGCGGAATACGGTGTTCTTTTTGAAGTCCTCGCTGAACCCGGCTTCCTGCAGGCGTTTCTGCACATAAGCCACGGTCTCGCGCTCGGTCTTGCAATTGCTGAGGAAATCCATGTACCGCTTGACCAGGGCGTCCATCTGGCGCTTCTGGGTGGCGGTGGTGTACACGTCCCAGGCATTGCGGGGACTGTAGGTGAGGGAAGGCGTTTCTGCTTTTTTCATATCCAGTATCCTTTAGGCAGCGGTACTGCGGCTGCCTTTTCATGGAGCCGGTGCCCGGCTGGCCGGAGATCCGGCAGCCGCGGCAGGGCGTGATGCTCCGGCCGGTGCATGGCCGGGAAGCATGGCCCGCATGGCGCTGTGGAGCGGGGTGCGGGCGGAAATATGCTCTAGCCGGCCAGCAGCTGTTTGAGCAGGGCCGTCAGGCGCGGCAGGTCTTCGGGCAGGAGGGTGCGCGGGTCGAGGCAGAAGCTCCTTTCTTCCAGACGGCCCAGCACCGGCGGCGTGGTATCCAGCAGAGCCTGCTTGAGGGCCGTGGCGCTCATGGCGGCGGGCTCCAGGCAGACCAGGGTGGTGGGCAGGTCGCGTTCCGGGAAGGCGCCGCCGCCCACGCGGGAAACATCCGGGCGCAGGCTGATGCGGCAGGCGGGGCCCAGGGCGCGGCGCAGCCGGGCGGCCAGCGAGCGGGCGGCACGGGCCAGGTCTTTGGGGTCCCGGCAGATGTCGCGCAGGGTCGGGATCTCGCGGCGGGCGCGTTCGGGCTCGCAATAGAGGCGCAGGGTGGCTTCCAGCGCGGCCATGGTCAGCTTGTCGCAGCGCAGGGCGCGGGTGAGGGGATTCTTTTTCAGGGCCTCGATGCGCTCCCGGCTGCCCACGATGAGGCCGCATTGCGGGCCCCCCAGCACCTTGTCGCCGGAAAAGGTCACCACGTCGGCGCCTCCGGCCACCACTTCGGGCACCGTAGGTTCGTTGGGCAGGCCTACGGAGGAAAAGTCCATGAAGGAACCGCTGCCCAGATCCTCGATGACGGGCAGGCCGTGTTCCCGGGCCAGGGCCACCAAATCGGGCAGGGGCACGGCGGAATGGAAGCCCACGATACGGTAGTTGGAGGTGTGCACGCGCATGAGGGCGCGGGTATCTTCGTTGATGGCCGCGGCGTAGTCGTGCAGGTGGCAGCGGTTGGTGGCGCCCACTTCGCGCAGGCGGGCACCGCTTTTTTCCATCACTTCCGGGATGCGGAAGCTGCCGCCGATCTCCACCAGTTCCCCGCGCGAGACGATGACCTCGCCGCCCTTGCAGAAGGTATCCAGCACCAGCAGGACGGCGGCGGCGTTGTTGTTGACCACCATGGCGGCCTCGGCGCCGGTCAGGCGCTGGAGCAGCTCGTCGATGATGACGTAGCGGCTGCCGCGTCCGCCGCTGTGCAGGTCGAGCTCCAGGTTGCAGTAGCCGGAGATGACCCGGCGCACGGCCTCCTGGGCGCTCCGGGCCAGCACGGAACGACCCATGTTGGTATGGATGACCACGCCGGTGCCGTTGATGACGTTACGCAGGCGCGGCGCCGTCTTGCGGCGGACGAAGGCCAGCAGCTCGGGCAGGCAGGCCTCCAGAGCCAGTTCGGCGGCATCCTGTACGCGACCGGCGCGGATGTCGTCGCGGCGGCTGTTCCAGAAATCCGTGACGGCCTCGCGCAGCAGGGGGCGGGGCAGGTCGTGCAGGGCCTTGTCCGCCGTCAGCAGGGCATCCAGACTGGCGTCCATGGACGGCAGGGCACGGAAAAGGTGGTTCATGCGTCCTCCTTGGCGCCCCGGGCGGAGGCGGGCTGTTCCAGCAGGTGGGGGTAAAGGCCGTAAAATTCCGCCAGCATGTACAGGGACCCGCTGATGATGACCGGGGCTTTGTCGTCGCCGGGCAGGTCGCGCACGGCATCCAGGGCATTGCGCACGTCGGGCAGCAGGGTGGCATGGGCCGGGGCCGCAGCGTTGGCGGCGTCCACCACCTGGGCGGCGTCGGCGGCGCGTTCGTTATGCAGGGCCGGGATGAAGAGCGGTGCGTCACCCAGGGCCCGCTTGAGCAGCATCAGGGCCGGGTGCCAGTCCTTGTCGCCCAGGCAGGAATAGATGGCCGCGCGCGGGCGCAGGCCGGACTGGCGCACATGGGCCAGCAGGGCGGCCATGCCGTGGGCATTGTGGGCGCCGTCCAGCAGCAGGGGCGGATGCTGGTCCGTGGCGGGCACGGACTGCAAACGACCGGGCACGAAGGCCCGGGCCAGTCCTCGGGCCACGGCATCAGGGCGCGGCGTCACGTGCAGGCGCGGGGCCAGAGCCTGCCAGGCATGCAGGGCCACGGCGGCATTGATGCGCTGGTGCGGCCCGGCCAGCCCCAGCGGCATGTTGCCCGGCAGGGGCTCGACGATGTGCAGGGGAGCGGCCAGCTGTTCGGCCTGGCGGCGCAGGACCTCTTCGGCAGCCGGGAACTGAGGGGCGCTGACTACCGGCACGCGGGGGCGGATGGCGCCGCATTTGTCCAGGGCAATGTCACGCAGGGTGGGGCCCAGGATGGCGGCATGATCCATGGCTACGGGCGCGAAGCAAGTCAGGTCGCTGGCCAGAGCCGTGGTGGCGTCATGGGCGCCGCCCAGCCCGGCTTCCATGACGGCCAGCTGCACGCCCTGACGGGCAAAGGCCAGTATGGCCAGCACGGTCAGGAATTCGAAATAGGTCAGGTCCGGTCGCGCCGCGTAGACTTCCGTAGCCAGCTCGGGCCACAGGTCTTCCTGCAGGGGGGCCCCGTCGATGCGGATGCGCTCGCAGGGGGAAAGGAAATGCGGTGAGGTATAGAGCCCGGTGCGGCAGCCGTGGGCGCGGGACAGACTATCCAGAAAGGCGGACGTGGAGCCCTTGCCGTTGGTGCCCACGATCTGGGCCACCACAAAGGGCGGGCGGGAAAGGCCTAGGCGGGAGAGGGCGGTCTCCATGCGCGTCAGGCTCAGGTCCATGTGGAAGAAACCAAGGCCGTCCAGGTGTTCCCAGATCTGGTCGATGGTCGTGAAATGCTTTGCAGTCTTCATGCCGCGACCATGCCACAATTCCCTGTCCTTGTCAGCGCTTGCGCCGAGGGGAAAAACGTTCTGTCGCAGGGCAGCCGTACGAAAAAAATATTTTATGCCTGTGGCTGCTGCGGCGTACTGACTGCAATAGGTGGCCGGGGGATCGGGCAGCATAGTGATGTCCGTTGCAGATCGGGCTGCTTGCGACAGCCCCATTCCCTTGCTAGGCTGGATTCCGAAAAGGAGGCTATGCATGATTCGTCTTGAAAAGGCCGGCCGGGAAGATCTGGCTGCTCTTGTACAGTTGCAGGAAATGGTGCGGGCACGCCTGCTGCCTGAAGGGCAGGCTCTGCCCGAGACGGCCGGAGATACGCTGGAGGATTTTTTTGCTCACGGCGTGGTGTTGCGGGCCCTGATGGAAGACGACACCATGGTGGGTGCCGTAGGCGGGCGAGAAGCGGACGGCAGACAGCATTTGGGCCAGCTGCTGGTGCATCCGCAATGGCAGGGACAGTATGTGGAGACCATGCTGCTGTTGCAGATGGAAAGCCTGTTGCCCGAGGCCCGGCGAGAACTGCTGTTCCCGGCACGGGATGCCGCGGACCTGCGCTCCCTGCTGTGGCTGGGCTATACCGTCAGTGAAGAGACGCCCCTGCCTCACGGCCTGACCCTGTACCGGCTGGAGAAAGAGGGATAAGGCTGGGGTGCCTTTTTGACTGTACCTACGTGGAGTAGTGGGCTTTCGGCAGGGAAAACTTTTCTCGCGATGCATCAAAAAGCGGGGCCCTGCCGAGGAGACACGTGCTCCGGCATGGTTTTCCTGATGCCTCACAGATGGGTGTTCAGTATATCAGGAAGGGGAGAGCGCTGCAGGGCGGTTGGGGCTTTTCCCAAAGGGACAGTCCTGGCGGGTCAGGCCTCTTCTGCACAGAGGGACAGGTGGGCATAAAAACAGTGCAGAGAAAAAGAAAAGACGGTCACACGCGAATCATGTGACCGTCTTACTTTTTTGATGGCGCGCCCGGGAGGATTCGAACCCCCGGCCAAGAGCTTAGAAGGCTCCTGCTCTATCCACCTGAGCTACGAGCGCGTGCTGTCCTTATAGGTGGCAAGCGTCTGTCCGTCAAGAGGGGGCAGCCCGGCCATGGTCCATGCGGTGGGGCAGGGGATGGAGCTCCTTGCCAGCTTCTGTCCGAAGCCGAAGCACCGGCCGTCCATTTCTTCCTGCCCGGGAAGGAACGGGCAGTATGTGCGCCATGCCCCGGCCGCCCTTGTGTTCCTCATCCAGGCGTGGCAAATTCTGTACTTACCGATAGTTTTCTACTGTTCCAGGCACGCGGGAGGTCCCATGAATTTTCAGGAAAAGTGGCGTAAATTGCTTCTTCCCCTGCGCTACGGGGGCAGCGGGGTGGATTTCAAAAAGCTGGACCCGGCCCGCAGCCCGTTTTTGCAGGATCGGGACCGCATCATCTATTCCAGTTCGTTCCGGCGTCTGGCCCGCAAGACGCAGGTGCATCCGCTGGTGCGTAACGACCACATCCACACGCGCCTCAGCCATTCGCTGGAGGTCAGCAGCGTAGGGCGTTCGCTGGGCGCCATGGCGGGCTATTTTTTGCGCCGCCGGGGCGAGCTGCCGGAGTATGCCGCGCCGGAATTTCCCGGCCAGATCCTCGAAGCCGCCTGCCTGGCCCACGACATCGGCAATCCGCCTTTCGGCCATGCGGGCGAGTTCGCCATCCGCGACTGGTTCGGGGACCCGGCCAACCACACCTATGTGAATGCGCTGGAGGAGACGCAGCAGAGCGATTTCCGCTGCTTCGACGGCAACGCCCAGGGCTTCCGGGTGGTCAACGTGGTGGAGAACAACCGCGATCAGGGCGGGTTCCGGCTCACCTATCCCACGCTGGCCAGCATGGTCAAATACCCGTGGGATTCCTGGCAGTCCCGTGCGCGGAGCGGCAAGTGCAAGTTCAACTACTATCAGGCCGAGGCGGCCATCTTTGAGGAGGTGTTCTCCGCGCTGGGGCTGAAGACGCGCCGGGGCGACTTTGCCCGGCATCCGCTCTCCCTGCTGGCCGAAGCGGCCGACGACACCTGTTACCGCATCGTGGACATGGAAGACGCCCGCGAGCTGGACATCATCACCCTGGCGGACATCCTGAAGGTGGTGGAGCCCCTGGCCCCGAGCCTGAAGCTCGATCCGCAGCGGCTGGGCGATATGGGTTCCGACCGGGAGCGGGCCGGGTATGTGCGGGCCCGTGTCATCGGTCATGTGACCGCGAGCCTGTTCGAGACCTTCGCCGCGCAGTACGAGCGCATCATGCGGCGGGAGTTCGAAGGGCCGCTCATGGACATGGCGCCGGAGGACGTCCGGGCCTATATGGACAGGGCCAAAGAGATCTTCAACGGGCGCATCCTCAAGAACAGCCACAAGACGGCGCTGGAGATCGGGTCCTACAGTGTCTACAAGCGCCTGCTGGATACCTTCATCCCGGCCTGTCATCGCCGCATCTGCGATCCCGGGCGGCTCACCTACAAGGAGCAGCAGGCCTTGCAGCTCATGGGCGGCCATGCGCCGCGCCCTGAGGATGACCTGTACGTCTCCTATCTGCGGGTGCTGGATTTCATCACCGGTATGACCGACCAGTACGCCAGCTTCGTGTCCACCCAGTTCTTGGGCACGTCCTGCTAGCGGAGGCATCTTTTACAGGGGCCAAAGGCCTCGAAAGCCGGAGGGCAGGGATCAGATGGCCCGCCCTGCCGGTTTCCTGCCGTTGCGCCCTGAAAAGGGCGCTTTTTTATCAGGGGCTGTCAGCCGGGCCGCACGTTCCCGGGGCACCGGCGCGTCCGGGAGTCCGCGGCTAGTCGTCCGGGCGGAGCAGGGGAAGAGGATCGCCTGCGGACGGGGAAAGCTTGCGGGTCAGGCGGCAAAGCTCGTCCCGCCCGTTGTCCGTCCAGTCGGTCAGGAAAGCCATGGCATGGCGGTGCATCTCGTCCTCGCACCAGCGGGCATATTCCTCCAGACCGTCGGCATCCTCCGCATGCTGCCGGGTCTCCGGCATGTGCTGCAAGTGGCGCAGGGCCGTGGCCGCGGCCACGGCATTGTCGTGCATCTGGCCGAGGCTTTCCTGACAGCGGCGGCACAGGCGGATCAGGCGTTCGCCGTTCTTGCCGCCCTGGCTGCCGAAAAAGGCCATCAGATAGCGTAACTGCTTGAACGCGATGCGCATGTTGTGCAGCAGGTCTTCGGGGATCAGGTGCCCGTGCGTCCAACGGTCATGGGCAAGAAGGTCGCGTGTGGCCTGATCCACACCGGCCGCCATGATGTCCGCCAGCAGCATGGGCCGGGCGCGACCGCGGCGGTCCAGCATGGGGCGGCAGGTCTGGGCCGCGGCATTGTCATCCAGCTTGTGCAGCAGCTCGCGGTAGGCGTCCGAGGCATAATGGGCCGCGGCACGGGAAAGGGCCGTGGTGCGTTCTTCCTGCAGGGCGGCATACAGGCTGCGCAGACCGGCGGGCAGATCCGCCGGCCGGAAAAGGGGGGCAGCACCTCCCGGGGCCTGTCCGCTTGCGGCGGCGGTCTCGGCGGCACCGGCAGGGACAGGACGCAAGGCATAGTCCCTGATGTGTCCCAAAAGCACGTCCGTATCCCGCACACCGCCCAGCAGCTTGCGGGCCGTACGCAGGTCGGCTTCCACAGAGGCCAGCCAGTCCTTGCGCAGATAGGGCTTCAGGCTGCGGAAGACGGAAAGCAGGCTGCGCAGGATGACGCGGGCATCGTGGATGGGCTCTTCGTCCAGGGCGCTGTCACTGCGGGCCAGCTCATGCAGGGCCCGTGCCTGCTTTTGCAGATACGCGCTGAAATGGCTGCTGAACAATTGCCCGGAAGGCGGCGCCTGGACCGGGACGGGCGCACCGGCATCAGCATCGAAGGTCCAGAACCATTCCAGTGAGGACTTGCCGAACAGGCGTTCCCAGAGCGGCGCATGGATGACCAGCTGCTTGCGCAGGCGCAGGGGCGTGCGCACTCGGATGAGGAAAAGGACGGGGGGCTCACCGGGCAGGCGTATCTCCAGCGGATCGAAGCGCAGGGCAAAACGGGCCACCTGCACGATGGCTGCCAGCACCACGGCGGTACGCCGCCGGGGATCGTCGTGGGCACAACCCATGGCGGTAAGCAAGGGCTCCACTTTGTCCGTACGGCCCTTGCCTACGGTGAGCAGGGTCAGGACCATGGCCAGCAGCCGGTTGCCGGCGGCATCAAGGCGCTTGAGCGGATGGGTGAGCAGGATCTCGCCCGCATCGGGCATCCCGTCCCCCAGCTCCACCAAGGTATGGGCCAGCACGGCCAGAGGGGCCAGATCCCTGTCCAGACCGTGCTGGGGAGCCAGCCCGGCGAAGATGGACAGGACAAGATCAGTTTCCCGCTGGCGGGCGGCCAGGTCGATGCCGAATAACCGGCAGAGGCGGCGGAGCCCGCAGGGGCGCAGAGCGGGAGAATCATTGCGCAGGCAGCGGGTGCCGCGCCAGAGCAGGGTGCGGGGCGTGGTGGAGGGAGCTTCGTCCATGAGGAGTCTCCTTGGCAGGCGTCTGCCGGAAAAAGAGGCGTCCCCGGGCCGGAAAGGCAGGGATGAAGGGCCCGGAGGCTGCCTGAAGCATAGCCTTCCCGAAACAGGCGCGCAA
The DNA here is from genome assembly GCF_050313955.1 of Desulfovibrio sp. SGI.133. Classification (NCBI taxonomy): domain Bacteria; kingdom Pseudomonadati; phylum Thermodesulfobacteriota; class Desulfovibrionia; order Desulfovibrionales; family Desulfovibrionaceae; genus Desulfovibrio; species Desulfovibrio sp. SGI.133. Next base: position 46,766 of record NZ_JBNPMK010000005.1, read on the forward strand.
GGGGCGGAGCGTCATTACGGGGAGTATGCCAAGGGACGACGGGACAGCGGGCGTTGCGGCAGGAGGACTGGGCGCGGCCGTGTCTTCTCCGGGATGGAGTGTGCCGGGGAGAAGGCGACCGTCGGCGAAGCCTTGCCGTACGGCCCGGATATGCGGAAGGCGAGCCCTCCCGAAAACGGGAAACGGCGCGAAAGCCGGGGCAGGGCCCTGCTTCCGCGCCGTGTGATGACGCTGTTTGCGGCGGTATCGCCTAGACTTCGAAGAGCATCTCCAGATCCTCGCGGGTCAGGGACTTCCAGGTGTCCTGACCGGGGATGATGGCCTCGGCCACGCCACGCTTGGCTTCCTGCAGCTTGAGGATCTTCTCTTCCACCGTGTTCTGGCAGATGAGCTTGTAGGAGAACACCTGCCGCGTCTGGCCGATGCGGTGGGTACGGTCCGTAGCCTGGCTTTCCACGGCGGGGTTCCACCACGGGTCGTAGTGGATGACGTAGTCCGCGCTGGTCAGGTTCAGGCCCGTGCCGCCCGCCTTGAGCGAGATGAGGAAGATGGGGATGTCCGGGCTGTTGTTGAAGCGGTCCACCTGTTCGAAGCGGTCCTTGCTGGCGCCGTCCAGATAGCAGAAGGGGATCTGCGAGAACTCCAGCCACTGGCGGATGATCTGGAGCATCTGTACGAACTGCGAGAAGACCAGCACCTTGTGGCCGCCCTCCACGATCTCCATGACCATGTCCTTGAAGGCGTCGAACTTGCCGGAAGGCAGGTTGTTGGAGAAGCCGGGCAGGTCGATCTTGAGCAGGCGCGGATGGCAGCAGATCTGGCGCAGCTTGAGCAGGGCGTCCAGGATGGACATCTGGCTCTTGGCCAGGCCCTTTTCGTCCACGTCGGCCAGCACCTGGGCGCGCAGCTTGCGGGCCAGGGCGGCGTAGAGCTCGGCCTGGGCCTCTTCCAGCGCGCAGCAGGTGACGCTTTCCACCTTGGGCGGCAGGTCCTTGGCCACTTCGGCCTTGGTACGGCGCAGAATGAAGGGCCGCACGCGGGTGCGCAGGTAATCCAGGGTCTCGGCGTCGCCGTCCTTGATGGGCTTGACGATGCCGCGCTGGAAGGCATGCTGCGAACCGAGGAAGCCGGGCATCAGGAACTCGAACAGGCTCCAGAGCTCGAAGAGATTGTTCTCGATGGGCGTACCGGACAGGCACAGGCGCATGCGGGCATGGATGCGGCGCACGGCGCGTGCCGTGATGGTGTTGGGGTTCTTGATGTTCTGGGCTTCGTCCAGGATGACGGTGTTGAACTCGTACTTCTCCATCTCCTCCAGGTCACGCCGCAGCAGGGCGTAGGTGGTGATGATGAGGTCCGATTCCGCGATATGTTTGAACATGCCCTCGCGGCGCGTGCCGTAGATGGTCAGGCGGCGCAGGCCGGGCACGAACTTTTCTGCTTCGCGCTCCCAGTTGGGCAGCACCGAGGTGGGCACCACGATGAGGTTGGGGCCCTCGAAGCGGCTTTCCACCATATGCTGGATGAAGGCCAGGGTCTGCACGGTCTTGCCCAGGCCCATTTCGTCGGCCAGGATGCCGCCGAAGCCGTATTCCGACAGGAAGTTGAGGTAGGACAGGCCCTGCAGCTGGTAGCTGCGCAGATTGGCCTGCAGCGCTTTTGGCGGCGGTACGGGCCGAACCTCGCGGAAGGAGCGAATCTTCTCGCGCAGGTTGTTCCAGAAGGAGTCCGTGCGCGCGCCGGGCAGGTCTTCCAGCAGGCTGTCCAGCACCGGTGCCTCGAACTGCTTGAACTTGGTCTGCGGCGGCTTGCTGGGATCCAGGCCCAGGGCCGTGAGCTTGTGAGCGATCTTTTCCAGCCAGGATTCGGGCAGGCTGGTGTAGGAGCCGTCCTTGAGCTGCACATAACGCTTGCCGCGGGTCCAGGCCTTCCAGATCTTGTCCAGGGGCAGGGACTGGCCTTCGTAGTCCACGCTGATCTCCAGCGAGAACCACTTTTCCTTCTCGTTGCTCACCACCTCGGCGGAAATGGAGGACTTGGCCGTGCGCATCTTGTAGCGCGAAAGGGCGCGCTCACCGTAGACGCGGTAGTTCTCCACCAGCGTGGGGTAGGAGTCCAGCAGGAAGGCGATGGCTTCTTCCGGCTCCAGGAACCACAGCTTGCTGGAACGGGCCTGGAAGTCCATGCCCGCCAGCTCGTTCATGAGCTGGGCCTCTTCTTCCTGATGGCGGCGCACCAGATAGGTCTGGCCTTCGTAGGTGTAGCTGCCGGTCTGGAAATCGGGGTTGGGACCGTTGAGCGTGAACTCGCCGTGACGGGTCTGGTAGATGTTGTCGATCTCCAGGGTCAGCAGGCTGCCTTCCTCGTCCAGGAAGAGCTTGGGATTGTAGGTGGCCGGCTGGAACACGGGTTCCATCATGCGCAGGAACTGCTGCGGCTCGTAGAGTTCGGACGAGGGCAGGCGTGTCCAGACGCGGTCCAGGAACTCGGAGATCTCTTCCTGCGGCACCACCGGACGTTCATAGATAAGGTTGTGCACCAGCGAGGGATACAGGCCCGTCTGCACGGGATAGAAGTTGTGCTGGTAGCAGACCCAAAGCGGCATCTGGCCGTGGAAGGTGATGGGCGCGTCCTCGGGGGCCTCGGCGCCGTGCAGGTGGTCGCTGGGCGCCCCGTTGGCCCGGATGGGCAGGGGGGGGCGGCCTTCACGCTTGAGCAGCACGTCGAAGCTGAAGCCGTTGTCGTCGAAATTGGGCTTGAGCTTGAGGGCAAAGGGCGTGCTCTCGATGCGGCAGGGGCGGTCGGTATCCTTCCAGAGCAGGTAATATTCCTTGCGCACGGCCCAGAAGAACCACGAGGTCAGGCCGTCGGGGATCTCCACGCGATGACCGTAATAGTCCAGGTGCTGGCCTATCTGGCGGGCCACATGCGGCAGCTGGGGCGAGAACTCGCACCAGTCGGGATTGTTGATGATCTGCTGGAGCGTGATCTCGTTGTGCACGCTGGACAGGCCGGACTTGTTCTGGCGGCCCCGGAAGAAGGAGACCAGCAGACGGCCCTGCTCCGGCTGGAAGCGGAAAATGAGATAGTGCTTGCCGGGCTCGGGCTCCATGTCCGTGGAGAAGAAAGAGCGGAAGCTCTGCTTCCAGTCCTTGGCAGGGGGAGCGACCTCTTCGGCGTCGCCCTGTTCCTTGCGCAGTTCCTCCAGCAGACGCAGGGCCAGGGCCGCCACATGGCGGCATGTGCTGGTGAAGGACTCCGAACAGTTGCACTGGTGGCGGGTGCTGCGATCCGTGATGGAGAAGGTCAGGCTGGGCGTATAGACCTGGAGGTCTTCCCCCTGGATGACGCCTTGCGCCTCCCAGGTTTCGCCCTCCTGGATATTTATTTTTTGCACCCCGCCTTCGGACAGGATATAGTAAGCCGTATCACGGATATACTCCGGAACGGCGTCGTGCAGGAAGGCCTGGCACATCTCCCTGACGACGTTCTGCTCAGATCTGCTCATGCATACTCTCCGCTGCCCGGTTTTCTGCGCGGGCTCCGTTGAAAAATCGCAGTAATAGATCTGGGAGTAATATCACAGGCATCACTTCAATGGCAATAGACACGCGTAACTTATGAAAAAATATTTTATGAAAAAAAAGATGGCATTTTCCGCCACCTCCCGGGCAGCCGCTATGGGCTCTTCGGCAGGGGGCACCGCCCCTTGGGGAATTTTTTTTCTGCTTCTTCTGCTGCTTTGCCTGCCGCTGCCCGCCACCGCGGATGACGAGGAAGGCAGCATGCCCCCCACGGACGGCGACCGCATCCTGCTGGGCAGCATCGGCGAGGCCTCCAACCTCATCCCGTATCTGACGGCGGACTCCGCCTCCCACGAAGTGGCGGATCTTCTCTATGTGGCGCCGTTGCGTTTCAACAAGGATCTGGAGCCGGAATGCTGGGCGGCGGAGTCCTTCAGCATGGAGGACGAGGGCCGTCTGCTGCGCTTTCGTTTGCGCAAGGGCATCCTCTGGGAAGACGGCACCGAACTGACGGCCGCGGATGTGGAATTCACCTACAAGATGGTCATCGACCCGGCCACGGGCAGCCCCTATGCGGATGATTTCCTCCAGATTAAGGAATTCCGCGTGCTGGACCGCTACAGCTTCGAAGTCCGCTACGAGCAGTTCTTTGCCCGGGCCGTATCTTCCTGGATGAACCCCATCCTGCCCAAACACATCCTGGAAGGGCAGAACATCCGCACCACCGCTTTCGCCCGCAAGCCCGTGGGCGCCGGACCTTACCGTCTCCAGCGCTGGGAGCCGGGCGTGCGCATCGTGCTGGAAGCTTCTCCCTCCTATTTCCTGGGGCGGCCGCACATCAGCGAGGTGGTCTTCCGCATCATCCCGGATACGGCCACCATGTTCATGGAGACCCGTGCTGGGCGTCTGGACGTGATGGAGCTGAGCCCGCAGCAGTACCTGCGCCAGACATCGGGGAAAAAGTGGGCGGAATCCTTCCACAAATATCGCTATCTGGCCTCGGTCTACAATTTTCTGGGCTTCAATCTGGAGCATCCTTTCTTCAAGGATAAAAAGGTGCGGCAGGCCATCTCCTGCGCCATCAACCGGGGCGACATCGTCAAGGGCGTTTTGCTGGGGCTGGGAGAACCGGCCTTCGGGCCCTACAAGCCGGGCACCTGGGCCTACCATCCGGGCCTGCGCCCTGTAAGCTTCAATCCCGACCGGGCCCGCAAGCTGCTGGCCGAAGCGGGCTTCGCGGACAGTGACGGCGACGGCATCCTGGACAAGGACGGCAAGCCGCTGGCGTTCACCATCCTGACCAACCAGGGCAACGAGCCGCGCATCCTCACCGCCACCATCATCCAGAGCCAGCTGCGGGCCGTGGGCATCGACGTGCGCATCCGCACCGTGGAATGGGCCGCTTTCATCCGGGAATTCGTGAATACCGGCCGTTTCGATGCCATCATCCTGGGGTGGACCATCACCCAGGACCCGGACATCTTCGCGGTCTGGCATTCCTCACAGGCCGTGCCCGGGGGCCTGAACTTCATCCATTATAAGAACCCTGAACTGGACAAGGTGCTGGAAGAGGCCCGCTCCACGCCGGACCGCCAGCGCCGGACAGTGCTCTACCATAAGGCGCAGGAGATCCTGGACGAGGATCAGCCCTACTGCTTCCTTTATGTGCCCTATGCCCTGCCTGTGGTGCAGAATCGCTTCATGGGCATCAAACCCGCCCTGGCGGGCATCATGTACAACTTTGAGGAATGGTGGGTGCCCAAGAGCCTGCAACGCTACAAGGTGACGCCGTAGTCGGTCTTTGGAAAGGCTGTTTTTTGAGGGGAGGGGCCCTCCTTTTCCTGGCGGAAAAAAGGGGTTTCCCTCCCCTCAAATTCCCCACCCCTCCCCCAAAATCGCTCATATGGTCTTTCTGACAGGTCTCCGTCGCTGACTGGAAGGCAGGAAAAAAGCGGACATCCCGACTGGGATGTCCGCTTTTGCATCTGGAACGTATCGTTGGTGAGACTGCCGTTTCACGATGGACTGGAAAATTTAGCGGAGTAGCGTCCGGCAGCGAGGTCACCGACAAAAAAGGGGGTATGCCGTTTTTATATACAGGCATTGCGCGATTACGCATGGTGAAAAGAGGCGTTGCCTGCTGTTGTCCTTTGGGATAACAGCAAAATATATCTCGTTGAAGAATGGTATATCAGAATAAGTTTTCTCTGGGAGAAAAAAGCATATGATACACAAGCTTTGCAGAATATGCAAGAATACAAAACAATGGAGCTCCCCAACAGGTGATAAGTATGGAAATGGAAAAAGTTTTCCTGAGAAGCACAACTTCGGAATCGAAGAATGGATCAATAGAAAAGAATGGCTGCTTACAGGATATGATGAGACAGATATAAATTGGCGATATGCGCATATCACTGCTTTATGTACACCAAATCATGCATATTGCGGTCAGGATGCCAGAGTCTTTCTTTTTACCTATATCGAGGGACAGGCACTGCTGGTCGCCTATCTGGACAAGGTTCATATCCTCGATGAAAACGAAGCTGCATGGGCCGTCCGGCGATTCCGGAAAAAGGGCTGGCTGGATACAATGAGGAAGGAAGTGCAAGAGGTCGGAGGAAAAATGGCCCCTCTGTCAGATAAGAAGGTAAAGGAAGATCCCCTTTGCCTTGTCAATATTCGTTTTCTTCCGGAAGACTTGCACTTTTTTGAGGAACCTCAACAGCTTGACATGTCGCGTTGGCGGTATACCGTCGCCTATGACTGGGATACTGCCCTCCTTGCGGCGGTCATGCCACCGACGGATTTAACGGTACAGGCTCTGGACAGATTTTCGGAAACGATTCGCCTGCGTCGGGCCATCAGTGCCAAGGAGTTCTTGCCCCGGCAAGCTCCCATCCAGAATCGTCTGGCGATGCGGCTGGCGGAAATCTATGGCCCCAAGGGCTATCAGGTACTTTGTGAAGACCACAGGGTCGACATAACGGTCCGTAAAGAAGGCTACACGAGCTTTCTGGAAATAAAACCGGCGGACAGTGCCCGGGAGGCCATCCGTCTGGCCTTGGGACAGTTGCTGGAATACGCCCATTATCCGGAGGCGAACAGTAAGGACGATCTGGTGGTCAGGGCGGATAATCTGGTGGTAGTCAGCGATGCCGCTCTGGAGTCTAACGACAAGCTGTATATCCGGCAGCTGCGGCGACGTTACGGCATCCCTTTGCGTTATGTGCACTGGCCTAGGGGCGCTGAAGAAATATCGCAGAAAGAGCTGGCGAAGTGCGTGAAGCTTCCCGGCCGGAACGCCTGACGCCGGAAGGGAGACTATCCGGCAATTTTGACGGAAACCGCGTCTGTCTTCCTTAAAGAATCTTTTCTTCGGCTGCGGTCAAAATCCCTCCCCGCGAGGCAGCGACGGGGACCTGCCATACAGACCAGAGGAAAGTTTTTTCGGGGGGAGGAGAGTTTGAGAGGGGGCGGGGACAGTTTTTATAAAAAACGTCCCCGCCCCCTCTCAAGCCGCGCCAGCGGCCTTTGCGACAAAAAACACCCCAAACAGAAAAAGCCCTTGCGATTTCTCGCAAGGGCTTGATCGTCTGGCTCCCCGAGACGGACTTGAACCGCCAACCTAGTGATTAACAGTCACCCGCTCTGCCGATTGAGCTATCGGGGATCATTGATTGCTTTGTTTGCAGCTTTGGGGAAATAAGGGCTTGCGCTTGCCGCGCAAGCCCTGAAGTCCTTTGTGGCTCCCCGAGACGGACTTGAACCGCCAACCTAGTGATTAACAGTCACCCGCTCTGCCGATTGAGCTATCGGGGAGTGCTGCAAAAGCAACGAAAGTCTTTCTACGGAAAACAGGCCCGTTCGTCAAGCGGAAAAATCATTTTTTCAGGATTTTTTTATCAGGCGCTGCAACTTTTTGTCATAACGCTCGGCTTCGCTGTACACGCAGCCGCAATAAGGCTGGCGATATACGCCCCATTCCTTGGAAAGATCGATGCCTGCCTGCCAGTCGGTGCGGAAATCACGGTAGACGAAGCGAGGGCCTTCGCTCAGGGGGGCGTCTTCCGCCGCTGCGGCGTGTTCCCCGGCGGCCCGGATGACGTCGTGCGGCTGGTAGCGGGAGTAGAGCAGGCTGCTGCTCACATGGGCATAGCCGTTGGCGCGGGCATAGGCCACGGCGGCCTGCATGCGGCTGCTGCAACACCAGGCACAGCGCTGCGGGGGCAGGTCACGTCCGGCCACGGAGCGCAGCCAGGCCACCAGATCCCAGGTATCGTCCTGACAGATGAGTTCGATGCCCAGTCGGGCGGCGCATTCCTCGGCGGCCTCGCGGCGGCGCAGGTATTCCATCAGGGGCTGGATGTTGGGGTTCATGTACCAGGCCGTGACCCTGAAGCCCTCATCCTGCAGGCGCTTGACCGGCATGATGGAGCAGGGGCCGCAGCAGATGTGCAGCAGCAGGCTGCGCTCGCCTTTGACGGGTTCAAAAACAGGGGCCTGCCCCGAAGGGCAGGCCGCGGAAGTTTCGACAGGGGCGTCCGTTACGGACGGATACTGATTTCCAGACATTTGCCAAAATCCTGTTCCATGTCGCGCAGGCTGTCGCGCTTGTGGTTGAGCAGATAAAGGCCCAGTTCCCGCGTGGTCTCGAAGACGTACTTGTCGCCGCCGTGGGTCCGCAGGGCACGGCGCATCTCGCGCAGGGCCTGCAGGGCCTGCCATTCAAGGTTGCGCCGCTGGCCCGTGCCGCCGCAGAAGGGGCAGGGCTCCATGGTGATGGAAAGGGCCGAGGAGCCCGTGCGCTGGCGCACCAGTTCCAGCAGGCCGAAGGAACTCATGCGGCCCACGTCGTGGCGGGCGCGGTCGTTCTTCATGGCCGTGCGCAAGGTCTTTTCCACTTCCAGCACGTGTTTCTTGTCGCGCATCTCGATGAAGTCGATGACCACCTGGCCGCCGATGTCGCGCAGCTTGAGCTGGCGGGCGATGGCTTCGGCGGCTTCCATGTTGGTGCGGTGGGCCATGGACTCGAAATTGACCTTGCCGGAGATCTTGCCGGAGTTGATGTCCACGGCCATGAGGGCTTCGGTCTGGTCAAAGACCAGGCGGCCGCCCGAAGGCAGGGTGACCTCGCGGGAGTAGATCTGGTCCAGCTGGCGGCGCAGGCTGAAGCGCTCCCACAGGGGCATGCGCACGTCGGTATGCAGGCGTACCAGCTCCTTCTTGCGGGGGAAGAGCAGGGAGACGGTCTCGCGGATGCTGTCGGCCACTTCCTCGTTGTCCACCCAGATCTCGCAGACATCGTCGGTCAGGTAGTCGCGCACGGCCCGCTGGGGCAGGCCCGGCTCCTGATAGATGAGGGCCGGGGCCGAGACTTCGGTGGCCTTCTTGCGGATGTCCTTCCAGACGCGCTTGAGGTACTGGAGGTCGTTCTTGAGCGTGGTCTTGGTGGTGCCGGCGCTCACGGTGCGCACGATGACGCCCAGGCCCTGGCCGGGGTCGATGCCGTTCATCATCTCGCGCAGGCGGGTGCGTTCTTCATCGCTGTCCACCTTGCGGGAAACGCCGATCTGCTCCTGACCGGGAGTCAGCACCAGGAAGCGGCCCGCCAGCGACAGCCAGGTGGTGAGGAAGGCGCCCTTGTTGCCGGTAGGTTCCTTGACCACCTGCACCAGCACTTCCTGGCCGGGCTTGAGCACTTTCTGGATGGGCGGGAATTTTTTGCCCTTGCTGGGCTCGTGATGGGTCAGCCAGTATTCGGGGTGGATCTCGTCGATCTGGAGGAAGCCGTTCTTGCCCGCGCCGTAGCTCACGAAGGCAGCCTGCAGGTTGGTGTCGATATTATGGATGACACCCTTGTAGATATTGCCCTTGAGTTTGCGCTGGTGGAACATGTCCAGGTAGTATTCCTGCAGACGACCTTCCTCGGCGATGGCCACTTCCACCTGCTCGCCGGGCAGCACGCTGATGAACATGCGCCGCTTGCCCGCAGCCACCTTGGCCTTGACCGCGGCCGCACGCACGCTGCCCTTCTTGGGGGCTTCGCTGTCCTCGCCACGGCGGCGGGGACGGGCAGGGGCGTTTTCCAGACTTTCCACATCACCGGTGGCCGCCTGCCACAGTTCCTCGTCACTGAGATCGTCCGGCAGGTCGGCAGGGGCGGCCGCTTCGGCGCTCTCCTCGGTATCCTTGTCGGCGGGCTCGGCACTTTCCGCCTGAGCCTCACGGTTCTTGCGGTTGCGTCCGCGTCCGCCGCGACGGCCGCGACGGCTCTTGCGGCGGGGCTGTTCCTCGCCGTCTTCCTGGCTGCCGGTATCGGCAGCGGCCGTTTCGCTGCTCTCAACAGTCGCAGCGGTCGCCGCATCTTCGCTATCCGGGGCGGCCTTGGCGGCAGGTGCCGCAGGCGTCTCGGCAGCGGGGGCTTCAGCCGTCACGGCAGGCTGATCGTCAGCGGGACGGGCCGCGGGCGTTTCCGTGGTCTGGTCGCCGCTTTCGGCAGGGGCAGCTTCGACCGGCTGGCTCGCAGCTTCGGGAGATTTTTTGCGGGGGGTACGCTGGCGGCGCTGGGCACCGGGCGAGCGGCGGGTCCCGCGACGGGGCGCGGCGTGCTGTTCGCCGTCGGTATCGGCGGATGCTTCGGCAGCTTCGGGGGCTGCGGTCTGGGCGGGCGCCTCTTCAGCGGATGCGGCGGCGGGAGCTGTCTCGGGGGCCGTATTTTCGGCGGCAGGGGCCGTGGTCTTGCGGCGGCTGCTCCGGCGGGCAGGCTTGCGGGGCGCGCTGGCTGCCGCGTCGGTAGCCTGGGCATCGCCGTTGTCCGCAGCGGCCTGGGCGGCATCGGTGGCCGGGGAGGCCGTCAGCGTGGCCGTTTCTTCCGCGGCAGGGGCGGTCTTGGCGCGCGAACTGCGGCGGGTGGTACGGCGTTTGGGGATGGGGGTTGCTTCAGCGACATCAGAGGAAGCGGCCGCGTCAGACACGGCCGGCGTATTTTCCTGCGTCATAAATATCCTTTTGGACCGCCAGCGGCGGCGAAATTTGTCAGCCGTTATCCCGACTGAGGGAACAGGCCGGACATCCGGCAAACACCGGATGGCGTGTCCGTGAGCGGGCACGGGCCTGGGGATGCCCGGAAAGGGCAGGGCACGGGGGATGGCAGGAGAAAACGCCCGTCACGGGGACGGCGTTTTCCAGGCGGCCGGAACAGCCGCCGGAGGGGCAACGTCAGAAAGCGCGGCACCGGGCCGCGCCATGACGGGCGGGATCAGACTGTCTGTCCCCCGCGGAAGCGCTGGGCTTCGCTAATCACAATTTTCAAGGACGCGCAGCTCCACGGACAGCTTGCCGCCGCTGGAGCGCAGCAGCACATAGCCGCCCTGGGCCAGAGCGCCCGGATTCACCACGATGGTGCGGCCCACCCTGTCCACGGCGCGCGCTTCGTGGATATGCCCGCACAGGCAGACATCGGGTTGGGCTTCTTCAAGGAATTCGCGCACGGCAGTAGAGCCCACGTGAATATTGCCCGGGATGACGTCACAGGCGCTGTCCTTGGGCGGATTGTGCGAAACCAGCACGGTGTGGGGGTACTTGCGGGCCTTCTGCCAGCTGTTTTCCAGCCAGCCGGCGAAGGTGGATTCAGGAAACTCGCTGGGCGTCCCGAAAGGCGTGAACGTGGAGGCCCCGATGCCGAAGATGGCCGTATCGGGCGTGAGCTCGTGCACCTGCGTGTGCAGGTTGCAGCCTAGGCCGCTCAGCCATTCGTCCACTTCGGGCCGGTCCATGTTGCCGATCTGGGCCCAGATGCGGGGATTGTGCGCCCGCAGAACGTCCATGACCATTTCGGCTTGCTTGACGCCGCCTGTGATGGTCAGGTCGCCGGTGACGATGATGCCGTCTGCCTGCGCCAGCTCGGGGATACGGGCAAACAGCCCGGGCTCGTCGTGAATGTCCCCAACGGCAATCCAGAGATGATCCTGTTCGTTGACGCTTGGCATGGCGGTGTTTCCTTTGTTATAAAGTCACTCCGCGAACTATGGCACATTTTAGCAAGGATGGAAAGACCTCCATGTCCCTTTCCCCCGATGAGCAGAAGAAGGAATTGCGCGCCCGCATGCGTGGGCTGCGGCGCGGTCAGGACCCCGACCTGGCACGGCAGCGGGCCCGGGCGGCCCAGCAGGCCCTGCTGGACTGGGACGTCTGGCAGCAGGCCGCCCGCGTGGCCCTGTACGTGGCCCTGCCGGAAGAAGTGCATACCGGCTACCTGCTGGCCGATGCCTGGCAGCGCCGTGTGCGGGTCTACCTGCCCCGGGTGCGCTTGGAACGCGGGCTCATGGACTTCGTGCCCTGTTCCCGGGTGGGCGATATGGCCGCCGGGCCCTACAAGATGCTGGAGCCCCATGCCGGTCTGCTGGGCATGGCGCCCCCTGTGCTGGCCCATCCCGATTTCTGTCCCGACGTGCTCATCCTGCCCGGTGTGGCCTTTGACCGCATGGGCAACCGCCTGGGCTTCGGCGGCGGCTACTATGACCGTTTCCTGGCGGCGTTCGGCGCCCGGGGCAGCGGTCGGCGGCCCCTGCTGGTGGGCCTGTGCTATGCTTTCCAGGTGGTGGACGCGCTGCCTTCCCAGGACTGGGATCGGCCCGTGGACTGCCTGTGTACTGAAGAAGGACTCGTATGCCTGTAAGTTTCATCCCCTTTGTGTTCCCCGGCGTGGACAATGTGCGCTGCGCCTTCCAGACCCGCTGGCAGGAGGCCGGAGATGGCCCCTACGCCGGTGGCAACATCTCCCTCGCCACGGCTGATGACCGGCAGAGCGTCATCGGCAACCGTCGCGAACTGCGGGCGGCCCTGGGCCTCCGGCGCATGGCCGAACTCAATCAGGTGCATGGCGATGCCATGATCTTCGAGCCCGAGGCCGTGGAGCCCGACGCCGTGCCTCGTTGCGATGCCGACGGCATGGCCACCAGTCAGGCGGGGCTGGGACTGGCCATCAAGACCGCCGATTGCCAGCCCATCCTGCTGGCCCACAAGAGCGGCCGTTTCGTGGCCGGCATCCATGCGGGCTGGCGCGGCAACCGTTGTGACTTCCCCGGTTCCGGGGTGCGCCGCTTCTGCGAGCATTACGGCGTGGAACCGCGTGAGCTTCTGGCCGTGCGCGGCCCGAGCCTGGGCCCGGCCCGGGCGGAGTTCATCAATTTCGAGAGCGAGTGGGGCGACGAGTTCCGCCCCTGGTTCGATGCCCAAAGCCGCACCATGGACCTGTGGGGCCTGACACGCTGGCAGCTGGAGCAGGCCGGGCTGCTGCCGCGCAATATCTACGGCATCGACCTGTGCACGGCCAGCTGCAACCGTCAGTTCTTCTCGTACCGCTGCGTGAAGGCTTCCGGCCGTCAGGCCAGCGTCATCTGGCGTCTGGACTAGCAGGCCGGAGAGCTTGCTTGTGATGAGGGGGGAAGGAGGAAACCTTGGCTCGCGCACAAGGTCTTCCCCTTCCCCCCTCAAGCTCCCCCCATCCCCTTTCCAACGCGCTTTTGTCTGTAAGGATGGAACATAGCTGGCTACGGGGAGGCAGCCCCTGCCGTGACTTGTCTGCCGCACCTCCCCCTTTTCGCCATACGTTGACAAGCCGCAGCTCCCTGCCTAGAGTAGCGCGTCCATGGTCGCCGGAACCTGCCGGCGTCAAAAGGGAATCCCGTGAGAATCGGGAGCGGACCCGCCGCCGTAAGGCCCGCATACCAGCTTCCTTCATGTGCCACTGGCAACGGGAAGGCCGGAAGCCGGGGGCCGAGCCGGAATACCTGCCGTGGACCGTGGCCGACGGCCGCGACCGGTATCGGCACGGGTCTTGCCGAGGGGAGCAAGGGAATACGGGCCTCTTCCAGTGGTGGAAGGGGCTTTTTTTGTTTCCGGGCCAGTGTGCCCGGCCACTGATGGCCATGACAGGACGGACCATGCCGGAGAACAGCCCCATTGCCAAGGATACCCGGAGCGCGCGCCGCTGGTGCTGCGTGTTGCTGGCCGTCCTCTGGTGCGCTTCGTTGCCGCTGGCCTGCCTGCCCGGGCCCGTGCCTGTGGCTGTGGCCGATGTCTGGCAGGCGCTGGGGGCCGTGGTGGGTCTGTGCCCCCCCGCGGACGGCAGCGTGCAGCTGGTGGTGGGACAGATCCGTCTGGCTCGCGTACTGCTGGGCCTGCTGTGTGGCGGTGCGCTGGCCGTGGCCGGTGTGGCCCTGCAGGGCGTGCTGCGCAATCCGCTGGCGGACCCCTTCACTCTGGGCATTTCCGCCGGAGCTGCCTGCGGCGCCAGCATGGCCATCGCACTGGGCGGTACCCTGGGCATCTGGGCCGGAGGCCTTGCCGTGGGTCTTTCCGCAGCAGCCACAGTGTCCCTGTCGGCCCTGCTGGGCTCTCTGCTGGCCTTGGGCGGCGCGCTCTGGCTGGGCAGCGGGCAGGGGAGCTTTAGGCGCGAGACCGTCATCCTGGCCGGTATCGCCGTGGCGGCCTTTCTGGGCGCTGTGGTGGCCCTGGTCAAAGCCCTCAATGAAGAATCCGTCACCAGCATAGTTTTCTGGATCATGGGCAGCCTGCAGGGCCGTGGCTGGGACAGCGTGCCGCTCCTGCTGGCCACCTTGCTGCCGGGGCTGCTGGTGGTGCTGCCGGGCTGGCGCAAGCTGGACATGCTGGCCTTGGGCGATGAACAGGCCGCGCATCTGGGCCTTGCCGTGGGCCGCACCCGTTTTTGGCTGCTGGCCGGTGCCAGCTGCATGACGGCCGGTTGCGTGGCCGTGGCCGGGGTCATCGGCTTCGTGGGCCTGGTGGTGCCGCATGTCCTGCGCATGCTGCTGGGCGGCGCGCACGGGCCCTTGCTGTACGGCGCGTTCCTGGGCGGCGGTATCTTGCTGGTCTGGGCGGACGTGCTGGCCCGCTGTGTGCTTTCCGGCGGGCAGGAGTTGCCCGTGGGTGTGGTGACGGCCCTGCTGGGCGGCCCCTTTTTCGCTTTTCTGGTGCGGAGGCGCTGATGCTGCGGGCAAAGGGCATCCGGGCGGCCTACGGCACGGACGAGATATTGCACGGCGTGGACATCGACCTCCATCCCGGTGAGGCCGTGGCTCTGCTGGGGCCCAACGGCAGCGGCAAGACCACACTGCTGCGGGTGCTGGCGGGCAGTCTGATGCCGACGGCGGGCATGGTGCAGGTACAAGGCGCGGACATCCGCCGTCTTTCCCCCCGGGAGCGGGCCCGCCGGGTGGCCGTACTTTCCCAGCGCAGTGCCGCGCCGCAGGGCATGACAGCCCTGCAGATGGTCCTGCTGGGCCGCTATCCCTGGCTGGGCTGGTGGGGCAGCTACAGCGCCGAAGACCGGCGTATCGCCCACGAGGCCCTGGAGGAGACCGGTGCCTTGCCGCTGGCCGGGCGGCAGGTAAGCGAGCTTTCCGGCGGTGAATTGCAGCGTGTGGCCCTGGCCCGGACGCTGGCCCAGCAAAGCCCCGTGCTGCTGCTGGACGAGCTGGCCGCCGGTCTGGACTTGGCCCGGATGCTGGAACTTTTCGACCTGCTGGAGCGCCGTCGTCGGGCAGGTGCCGCGCTGCTGCTGGTGATGCATGACTGCAATCTGGCGGCCCAGTATGCCACCCGTCTGCTGGGTCTGCGCGAGGGCCGCGTATTGTTCGACGGCCCGGTGCGCCGCTGCTTCACGGCGGAGAACCTGCGCGCTCTCTATGCCGTGGACTTGCATATCGTCCCGCATCCCCGCAACGGTCTGCCCCAGGCCCTGCCCCTGCGGCCTCGTGGCCCTGAATACCGGGAGGACTCGCCGCATGAAGCCTGATCTTTGTCGTCTATGGCAGCGCGTTGCCGCTCTGGGCTTTCGCCCTGGCCTGTGGCGGGGGCTCTGCTTGTGCCTCTGCCTGTTCTGCTGCTCCGTACTGCCTGCCCAGGCACTGGAGCTGGTGGACAGCCGGGGCGTGACCGTGCGCCTGCAACGGCCCGCACAGCGGGTCATCGCTCTGTACGGCGCGTTCAACGAGATATTGCTGGCGCTGGATGCCCGCGAGACCCTCGTGGCCCGCACGGCGGCCGATGCGGCCATCCCCGGCTTGCAAGACCTGCCTGCCGTGGGTACGCACATGCGCCCCAATGCGGAGCTGGTGGCGGCCCGGCAGCCAGATGTGGTGCTGCAACTGGCCGGACGGCAGGAAGTGCTGACCCAGACCGAGGGCCTGGAAGCCGTGGGCATCCCGGTGCTGGTCTACGAGATGCAGTCCTTTGAACAGCTTTTTGCCGTGACCCGCGCTCTGGGGCGCCTCACCGGACGCGAGGCGCGCGCCGAAGCCCTGGTGGCGGACTGGCAGCGGCGTCTGGCGGTTCTGGAGCAGCGCTATGCGGGCCAGCCGCCTGTGCGCGTGTTCTATGAGGTGCGCTATCCCAACCTGCTGGCTGCCGGACGCGCCAGCATCGTGGACGAGATCATCCGCCATGCCGGTGGCCGCAATGTGCTGGACGCGCCGCAAAAGCTGGTGCGTTGCAACGAAGAAATGCTGGTGGCCCTGGACCCGGAAGCCTACATCCTGCAACAGGGACCCATGAACCCCGCGCCGCAGGCTCCGGCGGATCGTCCGCATTACCGGGGCCTCAGTGCCGTGCGCTCCGGGCGCGTGCTGCTGGTGGACGAGCATCTGTTCGCCCGCCCCGGCCCCCGCTCCGTGGAGGCCGCCGAACAGCTGGCCCGCTGGCTGCATGGTGAGGAGCAGGGCAGCGGGGAGTGAGGCGGGTATTTGGTTGAGGGGGAAAGGCCCCTTTGGCCAGAGCTCAAAGGGGCCTTCCCCCCTCAAACTCCCCCCATCCCCCCAAAGCTCTTTCTTCTGGTCTGTGGAAGGCAACGGGGCGCGCTGGACGTTGCCGTGCCGTTGGTCTCCGGGAGGAGAGGGCAGGGGCTGATCGGAGCTGCGGTCTTCGGGAGAAGGGGATGAGGAGTGAGGTATCTCAGTCTCCGGGAAGAGGGGTTCAAGGCGGTAGCCTGCCGGAGCCGAACAGCCGGATCCCGGGGAGAGAGCGGCCGGATTTTTGAGGGGCTGTATCACGGACAGGTATTTTTTTGGCCGGAAGGTATGCCGCCTCTGAAGGGATAAACGATGAAGGGTTGCCGCGCTCTCATGCAACGGCGACCGGTCATGTTTTTCCCTGTGGAGAGATAAAGGAATCAGTCTGTAACCGGGCATGAGCCCGCAACGATACGAGATGACCATGACAGGAACCCTGTACGCTGTGGGCGTGGGCCCCGGCGCTCCCGATCTGCTGACCCTGCGTGCCGTGGAGGCCCTGCGCCGGGTGGACGTGATCCTGGCGGCGGCCTCGCCGCGCAATGACTATTCACGGGCGCTGGAAACGGCCCGTCCCCATCTGCGCCCGGACGTGCGCCTGCAGCGGCTGGAATTCCCCATGACGCACGACAAGGCCACCTTGCGCGCGGCCTGGGAAAAGGCGGCGGGCATCACGCGCGATGTGCTGCGGGGCGGCGAGAACGCGGCCTTCCTGACCATCGGGGATCCGCTGGTCTACAGCACGTTCGGCTATCTTCTGAAAACACTCCGGCAACTGGATGATTCTTTGCCGGTGGAGATCATACCGGGCATCACGTCGTTCCAGGCGGCGGCCGCGCGTACCCGCACCATTTTGTGCGAGAGCCACGAGACCCTGTGCATCATCCCCGGTATCCGGGACGAAAAGAGCCTGACCCAAACGCTGGAGCAGGCCGATTCCGCCGTCATCCTCAAGGCTTACCGCAACTTCCCGGCCATCGTGTCATCCTTGCGCCGTAGCGGACGCCTTGAGAGCGGCCTTATGGCCAGCCATGTGGAGCAGCCCGAAGAGCGTCTGGCTCCCGTGACAACGGTGGCTGCCGAAGAGGGGACCCCGCCGTACATGTCCCTGATCTTGAGCCGCAAAAAATAACCTCTCCCATCCTCATACACACAAAAAAAGGACGCCCTCTGGCGTCCTTTTTTCGTCATCTGTCCCCAACGACCATACGGCCTTCAGCCGGAGATCTCTCCCGGTACGGGCACGAAGTCCCTTCCCGTCGGTCAGCGACGGGGACCGGCCATCCGGACCGGAGTAAAGTTTTTTGGAAGGGAGGGGGCGCGGGGGAGGGAGAACCTTTTGTCCACAAAAGATTCTCCCTCCCCCGCATCCTGCTTTCTTCTCCTCCCAATAGCTTGCCTAACAGATGCGCGGCAGCTGGGCGCCTTCGAGCATGCCCAGCAGGCGCTGGCCGCCGATGCGGGTACGCAGGCGCACCTGGCCGGGCTTGCCGTCCCCGGCCACGCGGCCGATGATGGCGGCTTCCTTGCCGTAGGGGCTGGCCTGCATGGCGTGCAGGGCGGCTTCGGCCTTGTCCTGGGGCAGGATGCAGATGCACTTGCCCTCATTGGCCAGATAGAGCGGATCGAGACCGAGGAAGGAACAGCCGTTGCGCACGCTCTCGTGCACGGGCAGCAGGCTTTCCTCGATGTCGATGCAGACGGAAGACTGTTCGGCGATCTCGTTGAGGGTGGTGGCCAGACCGCCGCGGGTGGGGTCGCGCAGGACGTGGACCTCGCCGCAGGCGGTGATGATGTCGGCGATCATGTGGTTGAGGGGCGCGGAGTCCGAGGCCACGTCGGTGAGGAAGGACAGGCCTTCGCGGCTGCCCATGACGGTGAGGCCATGATCGCCCAGAGCGCCGCTGACCAGCACGGCGTCGCCGGGACGGGCGGCATGGCCGGAGGGCACCGGGGAGGCGAAGATCTCGCCCACGCCGGTGGTGTTGATGAAGATCTTGTCGCACATGCCGCGCGGCACCACCTTGGTGTCACCGGTGACGATGTGCACGCCGGCGGTCTGCGCGGCCGCGGCCATGTCGGCCACCACGCGGTCGAGGATGGAAAGCTCCAGGCCTTCCTCGATGATGCAGGCGCAGCTCAGGTAGCGGGGCCGGGCGCCCAGCATGGCCACGTCGTTGACCGTGCCGTGCACGGCCAGGGTGCCGATGCTGCCCCCGGCGAAAAAGAGGGGCGTGACGGTGTAGGAGTCCGTGCTCATGGCCAGCGGGCCCTTGATGTCCAGCAGGGCGGCGTCGTCCATGCGGTCCAGCAGGGGGTTGGAGAAATGGCGCATGAAGCACTGGGAGATGAGCCGTTGCGAGGCGCGTCCGCCGCTGCCTGCATCCAGCAGAATGCGATCGTCCATGATGATCCCGGTAGTCTTGGGGTTACGGCCGGGCGTCGCTGCGGCGCGGGCCGGAAAAAAACGGGGAAGGTGCCCCTTCCCCGTCTGTCCAGAGGCAGGATGCTGCGGTTGCCCATGCCGACGCTCAGGATGTGCGCGGCATAGGCAGCCGGGGAGATCCCGCTCCTAAGCCATATACTTGAAGTAGGCCGCGCAGCTGCCTTCGGTGGAGACCATGCAGGGCCCCACGGGGCTGGCCGGGGTGCAGGCCTTGCCGAACAGGGGGCATTGCGGCGGCGTGATGCGTCCCTTGAGCACCTGCCCGCAGCGGCAGCCAGGCAGGGGCGGCACGTCCGGCAGGGTGATGTCGAGGCGCTTCATGGCATCGAAGCGCTCATAGGCGGGCCGCAGGGCCAGACCGCTGTTCGGGATGGGCCCCAGGCCGCGCCACAGGGCGTCGGACGGCATGAAGTAGGTCTCCAGCAGGGCGCGGGCGCGGGGGTTGCCCTGGTCGCTGACGGCGCGCTGGTAGGCATTGACCACGGCCGGGGCGTCGTCGCGGCGCTGTTCGGCCATGATGCAGAGGGCCTGCAGGATGTCCACGGGCTCGAAGCCGCCCACCACCGCGGGGACGCGGTATTCCGAGGCCAGGAAGCCATAGGGCTCCAGACCGAGGATAGTGGAGACGTGCCCCGGCAGCAAAAAGGCCTGGACACCGCAGCCGTCCTTGTCGTCCAGCAGGGCGCGCAGCACGGGCGGCACCAGTTTGTGCAGGGAAAGCACGCAGAAATTGTCCAGCTTGCGCTGCTCGGCCATCATGAGGGTGGCGGCCACGGTGGGCGCGGTGGTCTCGAAACCGATGCCCAGGAAGACCACGGTGTCGCCGGGATTGGCGGCGGCGATATTCAGGGCATCCAGCGGCGAGTAGACGATCTCGATGCGGGCCCCCTGGGCCTGGGCATGTTTGAGGCTGCGACCGCCGGGACCGGGCACGCGCAGCAGGTCGCCGAAGGTGGCGATGATGACGCCGTCACGACCGGCCAGATCGAGGAAGGCGGCCACTTCGGCGTCATGGGTGACGCAGACGGGGCAGCCCGGCCCGGACAGGTGCGTGACTTCCTTGGGCAGCAGGGAACGCAGGCCGCTCTGGAAGATGGACACGGTGTGCGTGCCGCAGACTTCCATGAAGCGCAGCTCGCGACCGTCCAGGGCCGTTTGCAGGCGGTCCAGCAGGGCGCGGCAGAGCGCGGGGTCCTGATAGGGAGAGCTCAGGGACATGGCAGGCCTCGGCTAGGGCAGCATGGGCGCGGCGTTGAGGCCGCAGTCCACGGGCAGGCCGCACATAAGGTTGGCATTGGCCAGGGCCTGGCCGGAGGCGCCGCGGCAGAGGTTGTCGATGGCCGAGACCACGATGAGGCGGTTGGTACGCGGATCCACCACCAGACCGAGGTCGCAGAACATGCTGCCGCGCACGAAGCGGGTCTCGGGCAGCTTGCCCTTGGGCAGCACGCGGACCCAGGGGCTCTGGGCCCAGGTCTCGCAGTAGGCGGCATGCACTTCGTCCAAAGTGGTGCCGGGCTTGCGCAGGGTGGTGTAGATGGTGGACAGGATGCCGCGCACCATGGGCACCAGATGCGGGTTGAAGGAGACGCGCACGTCGCAACCGGCGGCGCGGCTGTATTCCTGCTCGATCTCGGGGGTATGGCGGTGCTTGCCCAGACCGTAGGCGCGGAAGGTGTCGTAGACCTCGCAGAACAGGGAGGGCACCACGGGCTTGCGGCCCGCGCCGGAGGTGCCGGACTTGGAGTCGATGACGATGTTGTCCGGCGAGATCAGGCCATGCTTGAAGGCGGCGTACAGGCCCAGGATGGCCGACGAGGGATAGCAGCCGGGGTTGGCCACCAGGCGGGCCTTGGCGGTTTCGGCGGCGTAGAGCTCGGGCAGGCCGTAGACGGCTTCGGGCAGCAGCTCGCGGCGGGTGTGGGGCACATACCAGTCTTCATAGACATTGACATCACGCAGGCGGAAGTCGGCGGAAAGGTCGATGACACGGGTCCCGGCCTCCAGCAGTTCGCCAGCCATCTCCATGGCCTTGCCGTGGGGCACGGCCAGGAAGACCAGATCGCAGCGGCGGGCGGCTTCCTTGGCATCGAAAATGCTGATGACCACGTCAGAACCGGGCAGGCCTTCAAGGAAGGGATAGAACTCGCCCAGGCGCAGGCCGGATTCGGTACGGGAACAGGCCATCTCCAGTTTCATGCGGGGGTGGCTGGCCAGCAGCCGGGCCAGTTCCATGCCGGTGTACCCGGTGACGCCCACAAGACCCACTTTGAATATCTTCATCTCCCTCTCCTTTATTTGCTGTCCGGGCCGCATTTGATGACGTATTTCATGCGCAATTCGTAAAGGATGCTCTCCAGCATCTTGCGCTCCTGTTCGTCCAGCCCCTTGGTGGTCTTTTCATGCAGCATCTCCAGCATGCTGATGCTGTGCCGGGCAAGTTCCGGCTGCTGGCTGGTCTGGCCGGTCTCGGGGTCGGCTACCTCGCCCAGATGCACGAGGGCGGCGGACGCCAGGGAAAGGACGAAGGTGGAGAAGGTCACTTCCGGCAGGGGGCCCTTGCCGCCGCAGCCGCATTGGTTCTGACTCATGCTGTTCTCCTGCTGATGCGCTCCGGGGGCCGTCCGGCAGCCCCGAAAGCGGTGCGGCCGCCGCAGCGGCCGCTGCTGTGATCTAGCGGACGGCGGGGCAGCTCACGGGCGTGCCGGGCGTCACTTCGAGGGCGGCACGGTACACGGCCAGGCCCTGTTCGAGGTAGTTGCGCGCGCCGATGTAACCGCCGGCGTCCACGATGCTGCGTTCCAGGGCGTAGAGCCCCGCGGCCACGTCGGCCCAGTCCACCCAGCCCATGTGGCCGATGCGCACGATGCGGCCCTTGAGCTGGTCCTGACCGCCGGCCATGTAGACGCCGTGCTTTTCGGCAGCCAGGCGCAGGACCTCATTGCCGTCCACGCCTTCGGGCAGCAGCACGCTGGTGATGCCCCAGGCGAAGTTATCGGGCGCCAGCAGTTCCAGGCCCATGGCCTTGACGGCGGCACGGGTGAACATGGTCAGCGCCCACTGCTTGCGGTAGACGGCATCCAGGCCGCCGGCCAGCAGCATCTTCAGGCTCACGTCCAGGCCCACGATGAGGTTCACGGGCGTGGTGAAACGGGTCTGGTTCTTGAGCACGTTGTCGCGTTCGCGGCACAGGTCGAAATAGAAGCAGCCGGTACCGGTCTTTTCGGCCTTGTCCCAGGCGCGGGCGGAAAGGGCCAGCAGGGCCAGGCCGGGGGGCAGCATCAGGCCTTTCTGGGAGCCGGTGACCAGGCAGTCCACGCCCCACTGGTCCATGGGGCAGGGAGAGAGGCTGACACCGGAGATGCCGTCCACCACGCAGAGCACGTTGCGGGTGCGGGTGATGGCCGCCACTTCTCGCACGGGATGGAGCACGCCGGTGGAGGTCTCGGACATCTGGATCAGCACGCCGCGGATGTCGGGATCGGCGTCCAGGGCAGCGGCCACGTCCTCGGCCTTGACGGCCTGTCCCCAGGGGGCGGACAGCACGGTGCATTCCAGACCGCGGGAACGGGCGATCTCCACCCAGCGCTCGCCGAACTTGCCGGCTTCGGCCACCAGCACTTTCTCACCGGGGGCGAACAGGTTGTAGACGGCGGCGGTCATGGCGCCGCTGCCGGAGCAGGACAGGGGCAGGACGGGCTGCGTGGTGCCGAAAAGCTCGCGCAGGTGGCCCTGTACGCGCTGCATGATTTCCTTGAACTGGCCCTTGCGGTGGTGGATCATGTCCTGGGCCAGAGCAAGGCGGACTTCTTCGGGCAGGGGCGTGGGGCCGGGGGTCAGGAGGCGTTTTTTGTTGAGCATGATGCGTCCTTTATGCGCCGCTTACGGCAGCAGATGCGCGATGAAACATTTGAGATAGGCCGTCTCGGGCATGGCAGCATGCACGGGATGGTCCGCACCCTGTCCGCCCGCATAGAGGATGCGGGCCTGCCACTTGCGGCGGGCGGCGGCCTGCTGCACGCAGGAACGCAGGGACTCGGCGGGCAGGTGGTGTGAACAGGAACAGCTTACAAAGACACCGCCCGGCGTCAAGAGCTGCATGGCCAGGGCATTGATCTTGCGGTAGGCGGCCAGGCCCTGGGCAAAGTCCTTGCGGCGCTTGATGAAGGCGGGCGGATCGAGGCAGATGAGCGAGAAGCGGCGGCCCTGGGCGTCCAGCTCGGCCAGACGTTCGAAGGCATCGCCGCACAGGCCTTCGATGGACTTGGTGCGGGCCAGTTCGGGCGCGTTACGGGCCGCGTTCTCCGTAGCCAGGGCCAGGGCTTGCGGCGAGGCGTCCAGGAAGGTCACGGAACGGGCACCGGCAGCGGCGGCCGTTCCACCGAAACCGCCGGCGTAGCAAAAGATGTCCAGCACGTCGGCGCCTGCGGCGTAGCGGGCGGCCTCGCGGCGGTTGCGGCGCTGGTCATAGAACCAGCCGGTCTTCTGGCCGCCCTGCAGGGGGGCCCGGAAGATGCAGCCGTTTTCCGGCACTTCCAGCACGTCGGGCACCGGGCCCTCGCTCTCGTTCTCGCGGGGCAGGCCTTCCAGCGAACGGGCGGCGATATCGTTGTCCCAAAGGATGGAGCGGGGCTGCAAAAGCTCGCCCAGCACCTCGCGCAGTTCTTCCTTGCGGGCTTCCATGCCCCAGGTGCCGACCTGCACGGTGAGGTGGTCGCCGAAGCGGTCCATGACCAGGCCGGGCAGCAGATCTCCCTCGCCGTGGCACAGGCGGTACCAGGGCTGGTTGTAGAGGCGCTGGCGCAGGCCCAGGGCGCTTTGCAGACGCTGGCGCAGCAGGTCCGCGTCCAGGGGCAGGTCGGCCTTGCGGCTGTAGAGACGGGCGCAGATGAGCGAATGCGGGTTGACGAAGACGCTGCCCAGCACGGCCCCGCGCGCGTCGCGCAGGGTGGCGTTTTCGCCGGGCTCAAAGTCGGGCAGGGGACTTTTGGCGCTGTCTATCTCGTTGCTGAAAATCCACAGGTGGCCGGCACGGATGCGGCGGTCTTCCCCTTTTTTCAGCCAAAGTGTCTTCATGGTAACTCCCGATGGGCAAAAAAGTTTGGCAGCGCGGGCAGGAGGCATCCTGTCCGATGCCGCACAGATGACTATGGCTGAAAAATGGATTTTTCGCCAGCACCATGATGCCCCTGAGCCCTGCGGGAGGGAGCGCCTTGCCGGCACCGGACGGTCCTGCGCCGTCTGTTGCAGGGACGAAAAAAGGAACGCTCCCCGAAGGGAGCGTTCCTGTCCGTCAGGGCAGGGCCCAAGGCGCGGCGGGCCCCTGCGGCCGGTGAGGGCCTAGTGGGCCATAAGGGCCTTCATCTGCTCCGGCAGGGACTTTTCACCGGGCGTTGCCGTGAGCGCCAGCATGCGGCCCAGGGCGGCGGGATCGAGGAACTGGATCCAGGGCATGAGCTGGGCCGGGTCCTCGCTGCGGATGGACAGGCTGCCGGGGCGGGCCAGGAAGGTCTGGATGGCTTCCGCATCAGCGGGATCACCGAGGTCTCTGCTCAGAGAGGCGCCCAGCAGGGGCATCATGGCTTCCATGGCCTCGGGACGGGGATCGATATTGTAGGCCAGGACAGCCGTCAGACCGTGATCGTGCAGATCCAGCGACAGGTCGGAGACGGCGGCATCCATCATGCTCGGGTCTTCACTGAAGAAGTTGTAGGCATAGTCCAGATCGGCCAGGCCTTCCAGGCTCAGGCGGCCCGTCTGGCGCAGGAGGTTCTCACTCTTTTCCAGGGTATCGTCCTGCCACTTGAGGGCGATGCGTTCCTTGCCCGGGATGGCGATCATCTCGCGGAGGGGCTTGGTGGAAAAGTCGCAGGCCAGGCTGCTCTTGAAATGATGGGGAGAGAGCCCCAGCCAGTCGAACCGCATCTCGCCGGCATGGAACAGGTTCTCGTTCTTCCTGCCGGGCGATTCGATGATGTCGACTTCCTTGACAGTCAGCTGACCGAAGAAGGGCCGGGTCATCATCTGCTTGCCGGCGGCATCCTTCTGGGGACGCGCGATTTCCATAAGAAGGGCTTCGAGCTGGAGCTCGAATTCGTCGATACCGGTCTCATCGGTACGGCGGACAAGGCTGAGGAAACGCCCGAACCAGTCGGCGTCGGGCAGGAAGATGTCGCGGATCTCCAGCTTGCCCATCTTGAACGCGCCTTCGGACCGGATGGTGACCTCGGTGGCATCCATGGTCATCCGCTTCCAGGTGCGGCGGTCCACGCCTTCGATGCTGACGGCGGCGATGGAGCTCTGCATCTGAGCGTCCGCGGACGTGCTGCTGATGCGGACGGGCCCGTAGGTGACCTTTTCCGCGATGACAGCGATCATGAGTTCACCTTCGGGCACCTGCTGCCCGTTCAGCAGACGCTTGAGCACAGCGGCGTCCATGGCCACAGGACCGGAGGTGAGGCCCTCCACCGTGCAGGTTACAGAGTCCCCCGGTATCAGAGACTTCTCGATGAGATCACGCCCCGTGGCGCTGGAGAACAGAGGCGCGTCCCCCGTGGCGGGCAGGATGCTGTCCCGCAGGAAGGGCACGCAGGCCAGGATGAAGCGGGGGCTGAGCGTCAGGGAGATCTCTTTCAGGACCGTGTCATACGTGCGCTGGTCGGAGATGTGGATGTTGCCGAGTTTCAGGGTGAAGCTCAGGGGATTGATGTCCACCGTTTCCACGCTGCAGATGGCGGCATCAGGATTGGCCGTGCGCAGGGTATCCCGGACAGCCTGTTCCACCAGGGGCTTGCAGGCGAACAATCCTCCTACGACGGCGAGGACACAGATGATGAGTGCGGCCAACAGGCCTTTCGCTGTTTTCGACATGGCAGTGTTCCTTGGGCAAAAGGATGGATGGACCCTGTGAGGGGGGGGGCTTTTTCCAAAATAGCCGGGCTCCGGCTGCTTGTACAGAAAAAATGCCCAGGGGACGCGGGAACGGAAAGCGCCGTGGCCCGGGGACCACGGCGCTTTGTCGTCAGGGAAGGAGAAGGGCTAGTCCACGCGGTGGTGGCAGCCGATGCTGTTCTTGTTGCGCATGGCGGCCTGGGTGATGACGTAAGCCGTCTGGGAACCGTGGAAAAGATCCACCAGAGGCTTGGAGATGCGCGTGCCCTTGTAGAAGTCGTGGATATGGCGCACCAGGTCGCGCATATCCTCGAAAGCCCGGCGCAGGCGAGCCTTGGAGCGCGAGATGCCCACATAGTTCCACATGGTGTTGCGGATATTGGCCCAGTCCTGAGCTACCAGGGCCGGGTCGTCATGATGTTCGTTGCCTTCGTGGCGCCAGTCGGGAATGGCGGCCGCCAGGGCGCGGGGGATGGCTTCGCGGCCGGAGGCCGTGATGCGCGCCAGATGTTGGCCGCAGCTCTGGCCCCAGACGGCGGCTTCCAGCAGGGAGGTGCTGGCCAGGCGGTTGGCGCCGTGCAGGCCGGTACAGGCGCATTCCCCGATGGCGTACAGACCGGGCATGGACGTACGGCCGAAGGTGTCGGTGAGGATGCCGCCGCAGAAGTAGTGGGCCGCGGGCACCACGGGGATGGGTTCCTTGCGGATGTCGATGCCGATCTCAAGGCACTGGTTGAAGACCGTGGGGAAGCGCGTGGGCAGATCCTGCTTGACGCCGCTCACATCGAGGTACAGGCAGGGCACGCCCCGGCGCAGCATCTCTTCCACCATGGCCTGGGCCACCACGTCACGGGGGGCCAGGTCGCCGCGCTTGTCATGGCGAAGCATGAAGGCATCGCCGCGGTCGTCCAGCAGGCGGGCGCCTTCACCACGCATGGCCTCGGTGATGAGTGGACGGCGGTAGCTGCGTTCCTCATACAGGGCCGTGGGATGGAACTGCATGAATTCCAGGTTGGCCAGTTCCACACCGGCGCGGAAGGCCATGGAGATGCCCGCCCCCACACAGCCGGGAGCGTTGGTGGAGTGCAGGAAGACCTGCCCCACGCCGCCGGTGGCCAGGACGGTCCAGTCGGCCAGGATGGTCTCGGGCTCGCCGGTCTCGGCATTGAGCACATAGGCGCCCAGGCAGCGGTTGGTGACGCTGTAGCGGTACTGGGAGTTCTTGGCGTGGTGGTGGGTGGTCAGCAGGTCGATGGCCGAATGGTTGTGCAGGCAGGTGATGCGCGGATGGATCTTCACCTGGGCGGCCAGGCCGTCCATGAGGGCGCGGCCGGAATAGTCGGCCTTGTGGAGGATGCGGTGGGCACCGTGACCGCCCTCGCGGGTGAGGTTGTAGGTGCCGTCCTCATTACGGTCAAAATCGACCCCGGCGCGTTCGATGAGCATATTGTCCACGCAGTCGGGGCCCTGACGGCAGAGGAAACGCACGGCGCGGTTGTTGTTGTAGCGATGGCCCGCCACGAGGATGTCGTGCTCCAGGGCGCGAGCTTCGGTGTCACGGGGGGTATCTGCGGCCTTGTAGATGATGCCGCCCTGGGCCAGAGGGGTGTTGCCGTCGTCCAGGTCGGGACCGGCGTTGATGAGCAGCACGTCACGCCCGGCATCGGCCAGGGTAAGGGCGGCAGTACAACCGGCGATGCCGGAACCGATGATCAGGATGGTGACGTGACGACGTGTCGAGCTCATCTTGACTCCTTGTTTCTTGCGCTAGCGTTGGGCCGCGCATACCTGGAGCATGCGGGTCAGGGATGCCCGGGCGGGCGCCAGCTGCTCGTCCTGCAATGTCATGATGGGGGCGGTGCCGGCAGCGACGCCTTGCAGGCAGGCCAGCAGGTTTTCTTCGGTGACCTTGGCCATGTCGGGGCAGATGGCGGGCGCCAGGGGCTCGATCCGGCAGCGTCCGGCAAAGCGGTCACGCAGGCGGTGGACAAGGTTGGTTTCCGTACCGATGACCAGGGTGCCGCCTTCGCCGGCGGCCTTTTCCGCTTCCTTGATGAGGTAGGAGGTGGAGCCGGAGCCGTCGCACAGGCCGATGAGCTCGGGACGGCATTCGGGATGGGCCAGCACGCGGCAGCCGGGATAGGCGGTCCGGGCGGCCTGAACGCTTTCGGGACGCAGGCGGCCGTGGATGGCACAGCAGCCCGGCCAGAGCAGCAGGCGGCGACTGGCGGCGGCGCTGCCGGGCCGGCGTTCGCTTTCGGCCAGACCGTCTTTGCCGCTCAGGCGCAGCACGTGCCAGTCATCGGGGCCCAGACCCAGCTGCAGGCCCGTGTTGCGGCCCAGGTGCTTGTCGGGCATGAAGAGCACGGCACCGTCGGGCCCGGCTTCTTCCAGGGCCCAGGCCAGCATGGTACGGGCATTGGCCGAGGTGCAGACGGCCCCGCCGAATTCGCCCACCACGGCCTTGAGGGCCAGGGTGGTGTTCACATAGGCCAGGGGCACGATCTTGCGGCCTGTGGCCTGCAACTGCAGCAGCACGGTACGGGCAAGTCCGGCCGGCGTCATGAGCGACATCATGCAGTTGGCGTCCCAGGCGGGCAGGTGTACGCTCTGGCCCGGTTTGGCCAGCAGGGCCGCGGATTCGCCCATGAAGTACACGCCGCAGAACACGATATGTTCGGCATCGATGCCTTCGATGCGGCGGGCCAGTTCCAGGGAGTCCCCGGTCACATCACAATGACGCACCACATCGTCATGCTGGTAATGATGCCCCATGATGCACAGGCGGTCGCCCAGTCCTTGCTTGATGGCCGTAATGGCGTCGGAGAATCGAGACATGGTTTCCTTTGGGGTTGGGGATGATCAGGCGTTGGCCAGGGTCATGCTGAAGTCGGCAGCCACGGCGGAATGCGTCAGGCGGCCCACGGAAATGAAATCGGGATGGCGGGGACCGGTGAGGGCGATGCCGCGGATGGTCTCCAGGGTCACGCCGCCGCTCACTTCGGCCTCTATGTGGGCGGGCACCAGCTCCAGGGCCTGGCCCAGCAGGGGCGCGCCCATGTTGTCCATCATGATGCGGTCGGCCCCGGCGGCCACGGCCTCGCGCACATGGTCGAGGGTGCGGCACTCCACCTCGATGGGCGGGCAGGGGGAGTAGGTCTCACGCAGGCGGGCCACGGCGCGGGTGATGGACCCGGCGGCGTCGATGTGGTTGTCCTTGAGCATGAGCATCTCCACCAGGTTCTTGCGGTGGTTGCAGCCGCCCCCGGCCTGGACGGCGTATTTTTCGGGCCAGCGCAGGCAGGGCGTGGTCTTGCGGGTATCCAGCAGGCGGACCCCGGTGCCTTCCAGCTCGTGCACGTAGCGGGCCGTAAGGTTGGCGATGCCCGAAAGGTGGGTGATGAAATTGAGGATGACCCGCTCGGCCTTGAGCAGGACGATGGCCGGGCCCTCCATGCGGACGACCTCGGTCATGGCCGGGACGGTGGAGGCCTCCTCCACCAGCATCTCCACGTGCGGATCGGCGCCCATGACCTCGAAGACCTCGTGGATGACGGGCAGGCCCACCACGTGGGTGTCTTCCTTTGCGCGGATGACGGCATGCATGGGCGCATCAGCGGCAAAAAGGCCTTGGGCGGTCAGGTCGGGGCCGTCCTCATCCAGGGCCAGTTCTATGGAACGACGCAGATAGCGTCGGCCTTCGTCGGAAAAAAACGTGCTCCAGGGTGTGAACATTCTTCTTGTCCCGTCTATGGTGTGCATGGTAAGCCCTGCGCATAAGCACGGCATTACATAGTGATAAATGGCCCGTTGGGGCGCGTCAAGTTTGAGAGCTTTTTCACAACAGCGCAGCAAAAAAGCATTCTTTTTGTCACCAAGATGCTGTATGATACCGCCGTGTTGTGGGAGAAGTCCGTCGGGCAGGCAGAGGTCCGGCACGCGTACAGACGAGGGAGCTGATTGCCATGAGTGAACAAGAGAAGATCCAGACCGCAGACGACCGGCCGCAGATGGCGAACCCGATCCCCGAAGACGACGGGATGGCGGAAGGACATGGCATAAGCATACCCGAGGCCTGCCGCGAGCTGGGGGACGAGGCGGAATTCGTCCATCCCGCCGACCTTGCCGACCATCTGGAGAACCTGAGTCTGGAAAAGCAGGTCTGCGCCCTGCGCCACATGCCCACGGAAGACGCCGCCGAGGCCCTGGCCGAACTGGAAGGCAGCGTGGCCGTGGACGTGCTGGAGAACCTGGATGCCGACGTGGCCGCCCAGATCATCGCCGAGATGGAGCCCGACGACGCCGCCGACGTGCTGGACGAGCTGGACGAGGAACACCGCGACGTCCTGCTGGGCAAGCTGACGCGCGAAGATTCCGAAGAGCTGCGCAACCTGCTGAACTTCGATCCCGACTCCGCGGCCGGTGTCATGAACACCGAGCTGATCCTGCTGGAAGAGAACATGACGGCCGACGAGGCCATCACCCACATCCGCAGCGAGATGGAGGACAAGGAAAGCCCCTACTACGCCTATGTGGTGGACAAGAACGACAAGCTGGTGGGGGTGCTTTCGCTGCGCGACCTGATGCTGGCGCGCCCCGGGACCATCGTGGGTGATGCCGTGTCGGGCCAGAGCGTGGTCTCCGTGCCCTATGACATGGACAAGGGCGAAGTGGCCAACCTGTTGTCGCACTACAATTATCTTGCCATGCCCGTCGTGGACTACGAGGGGCACATCATGGGCGTGGTGACCTACGACGACATCATGGACATCATGCACGAAGAGGCCAGCGCCGACATGCTGGGCATGGTGGGCGCCGACCCCGAAGAAAGCGTGGACACCCCCTGGAAGGAGAGCGTGCGCAAGCGCCTGCCCTGGCTGGTGGTGAACATGGTCAATTCGGCGCTCTCGGCATCGGTGGTCTACATGTTCGAGGGCTCCATCGCTCAAATGGCCGCCCTGGCCGTGCTCATGCCCATGGTGGCCAACCAGGCCGGGAACACCGGCCAGCAGGCACTGGCCGTCATGATCCGGCAGCTGGCCACGGACCGCTTCGAGACCAAAAAAGCCTGGATGGCTGTACTGCGCGAGGCCAAGATCGGCCTGGTCACGGGTCTTTTCATGGCCATGCTGGCCCTGTGCGGCGCCTGGGGCTTCACAGGAAACCCGCTGGTGGGTATGGTCATGGCTGGTGCGCTGCTGTGCGACATGATGCTGGGCGCGGTGGCCGGCGGTTCCATCCCCCTCATCTTCCGGGCCCTGGGGCGTGACCCGGCCCAGGCTTCCAGCATCTTCCTGACCACCATCACAGACGGCGCGGGCTTCTTCATCTTCCTCGGGCTGGCCACCATGTTCCTTTTCTAGGCCTGCCCGGGCATAACGCAAAGGCAGGTAGCCATGCACGACGTTTGCCGCATTTTGCTGGTGGACGATCACAAATTGCTTATGGAGGGCATCCGCAGCCTGCTGGCCCCCCACAGCCATTTGCGCGTGGCCGGCATGGCCCCCGACGGCAAGGAAGCCGTGGGCCTGGCCGCCACCCTGTCGCCTGATCTGGTCATCATGGACATCTCCATGCCGGGCATGAACGGCGTGGAAGCCAGCCGCGCCATCCTCCAGATCCGGCCCGAGACGCGCATCCTCATCTATACCGGTCACGAGGACCAGCGGCATCTGCTGGAGCTCATCCAGCTGGGCATCATGGGCCATGTCTGCAAAAGCGATCCGCCGTCCGTCCTGCTTCAGGCCATCGATGCCGTGCGGCAGGGGGAGGTCTTCCTCAGTTGTGCGGACCCCGGCGGCTGCATGGCGGCCCTCATGCGCCAGAACCGCCAGCGCCTCAGCCCCGTCGAGGGCGGGCCGGATATCGGCATGCTCTCGCCGCGCGAGAAGGAGATCTTCCGTCTGCTGGCCGACGGCTACAGCGTCCGTCAGATAGGGGACGCCCTCAACATCAGCCCCAAGACCGTGGAGACCCACAAGTACAGCGTGCTGACCAAGTTGCGCGCCGGCTCCATCAACGAGCTGACCAAGATGGCCATCCGCCTGGGACTGGTCTCCCTGTAGCCCGTTTTCGGGCATCCTTCAGAGCGTTTTGGTACGCTTTTCTGCCTGCTGTCCTTGCGGCGGTGCTGGCGGGAGAGCGTGTCCTTTCGGGCGGGACCTGCCTTTCGAAGTCCTTCCTGTGCGGCAGTGAGGCCCGTCGTTCCCGCAGGCCGCCCGTTCTTCCTCCCCTTTTCCTTCACATCAGCGCATATCAGCCCGCCTCTGGCTGCCCTGGGGCGTCCTGTGGCATCCCCGTCCTGTACGGGATGGGGATGGTTTGCCATCCTGCGCCATAATGGCAGCGGCCTTGGTGCCGTACCTGTCTTCCGGGACGGGATAAACAGGCACGGCTGTCTGCGGCGTCCAGTCTGTGCGCAGCAGAGGCCTATGCCGTGGCGGGATCGTCTTGTGACGCACCTGCCGCTGCTACACCTTCCGCAGCGGGTCCGCCCCAGAGCGAGGCCTTCAGATACTCCAGAAAGACCCTGGCCGGTTTGGAGAAGAGCTGCTGTTTTTTCCAGGCCACGTTCAGGCCCACTTCCATGGCCGGGCGCAGGGGCCGGAAGCAGAGGGGACCGTCTTCCGGCAGGCGGATGATCCTGTCCAGGCAAAGGGCATAGCCCAGGCCTTCCTCGACCATGATCGAAGCACTGTAGAGCAGGTTGTAGGTGGCCACCACCTGGAGGGCGTCGTGCGTTTCTCCCAGCCAGCCCGCGACCTCGTTGTTGACCATGTTTTGCCGGGAGACCAGCAGGGGCAGGCCGCGCAGGTCCGCAGGGGAGACGGATGTCCGGGCTGCCAGCGGCGCGTCCTTGCGCATCAGGACGCCCCAGCGGTCCTTGACCGGCAGACGGAAGAACTCGTAGCCCGAAAGATCCACGGGCTCGATGAAGAGGCCGAAATCCACCAGATCCCGGTCTATCTTTTCCATGACGTCTTCGGCATTGCCGCTGAAGATGTGGAAGGTCACCTGCGGGTGATCCTGCCGCATGCGGCGCGCGGCCCGGGCGATGAGGCGTATGGCGTCGGTCTCGCCGCCGCCGATGTGGATGTCCCCGCTCAGCAGCTCGTCCGGAGCCCTGAGTTCCGCTGTGGTCTTTTCCAGCAGGCTGAGGATCTCCTGTGCCCGTTTGCGGAAAAACGTACCTTCCTCCGTCAGGGTGATGCTTCTTTTGCCGCGCAGGAAAAGCGTCTTGCCCAGCTCTTCTTCCAGCTCCTGCATCTGCCGGGACAGGGTGGGCTGGGTTACGTGCAGGGCCTCGGCAGCAGCGGAGATGGTCCTTGCCTGCGCGACCGCCAGAAAATAGCGGAGGGTCCTCAATTCCATGTGATGCTCCTTTGCCGGGATGCTTGGTGTGGATGCCTGCCTGCTGGTGTCGACGGCCGTCAGGGCCGGTCAGAGAGGGCAGAAGATCTGTGGAGCTGGCCCCATGGTCTGTGCAGCGGGGACAAAAAATCCCCGCCGGGCGGGGCTGGGAACGGCAGGAGCACTGACCGGGGGACGATGCGGGCACGTCCTGCCGCTGCCTTGCCCCATGCCGGAAGGGGAAGTTGCCGGAAAAGGGATATCCGGGAGAGGGGCCCCGCATGGCACGGGGCCTGCCTCTTCCCGAAACGTCTTTGTGTGGTGACGGGACTTATTCGTCCTGCAGGGCGGCGCCCCGTTGGGGATCGAAGTCGTTCTCCGTACGAGAGATGAAGATGGCCGCGGTGGCGTCGCCCAGCACGTTGATGGTGGTACGGGCCATGTCCATGACACGGTCGATACCGGCCACCAGGGCGATAGCTTCCAGCGGGATGCCCACATGGGTGAAGATCATGGAGAGCATGATCAGGGCCGCGCCGGGCACGCCCATAGTGCCCACGCTGGCCAGCAGGGCGATGAGCAGCACGGAGATCTGCTGGTCCAGGGGCAGGGGCATGCCGTAGATTTCGGCGGCAAAGATGGTCACGATGCCCATGTAGATGGCCGTGCCGTCCATGTTGATGGTGTTGCCCAGTGGGATGGAGAAGCTGGAGACGCTGCGGGAGGCGCCCAGCTTCTGCACGCTGGTCAGGTTGGTGGACAGAGCGGCGGCGCTGGAACAGGTGGTGAAGCTGGTGAGCAGCGGGGCGCTCAGGCCGCGGAAGAAGGTACCGGGCTTAAGACCGGCGTAGCGGATGCAGGGCAGGTAGGTGATGATGACGTGGATCAGGCAGCCCAGGTACATGATGCCGATGAGCTTGATAAGCGGCAGCAGCACTTCCAGCCCGTGGTTGGACACGGTGTAGGCCATAAGGGCAAAGACACCGATGGGCGCATAGAGCATGACCATGCTGGTGACGCGGATCATGACTTCGCTCATGGCGTCGAAGAAGGCGGCGGCAGGCTTGGCCTTGTCGCCGCACAGGCTGATGGCCATACCCACCAGCACGGCGAAGAAGATGATCTGCAGGATGTTGCCCTTGGCCAGGGCATCCACGGGATTCAGAGGCACGATGCCCATGAGCACCTGCACCAGCGAAGGCGCGGCTACTTCCTTGGCGCTCAGGTTGGCGGTGGAGAGGTCGAGCCCCACACCGGGCTGGAAGATGTTGCCCAGGACAAGGCCGATGGCCACGGCCAGGGCCGTGGTGGCGAAATAGAAGACCAGCGTCTTGGCAGCGACGCGGCCCAGACGGCCCACATCGCCCACGCTGGCGGCACCGGAGACCAGGGTGGCCAACACCAGCGGCACGACGACCATGCGGACGAGATTGATGAACAGGTCGCCGAAAGGCTTGAAGAAGGCGGCACTGATGCCCAGTTTGGGGGCCAGCGTGCCCACCAGTATGCCCAAAACCATGCCGATGCCCATTTGCAGGGGCAGGCCCATTTTCTTGCGTGCGCTCATAGGAACCTCACTGCGTGTTGCGTAATTTTACGATACTGTTGCCGACAGTAAGCAAGATTCGTTCCGCGCGCAACGTTTTCCTTGCCGGGGAATATGGCCGGGAAAGGCCCCGCATGAACGTTACAGCGGGCAGCGCATGTCATACCAGCAGGCCTGGCCGTGCTGGCTGTCGGAGCGTCCCAGCAACTGGAAGCCCAGGGAGCTGTAGAAGGGGATCAGCCGTTCCTTGCAGGTGAGGACCACATCTTCCTTGCCCCGTTGCCGGGCCACTTCCAGAAAATGGCGGACCAGGGCCGCGCCGATGCCCTGATGCTGCCGCTGCGGATCCACCACCAGTCCGAAGACGGCCTGATGCGGGGCCTCCTCATGGTGCAGTCCGGCATCGTGGTAGAGCTCGTCCCGGCAGGTATCGAAGTCGGTCATACAGCCGTTGATATGGCCCACGATGGCGCCGTCATCCTCGGCCACGAAAAAGCAGTGGGGAAAGACGGCAAAACGGGCGGCAAAGCTTTTCGGCGAGGCGGCTTCGGCAGGGGGAAAACCGCGCGCCTCCAAGGCGGCGATGGCGGGCAGGTCTTCGGGGCGGGCTTGTCTGATATGCATGGGAGCTCCTGGGCGGGGCCCGCCGGAGCGGACCGCGTGGTTGATAAGGGGCCGTCGCTAGACGGCATGACGGCTCGAAGGATGTCTTCGGCCACCAATGGTTAACGTTTTTCAGGACGGGCAACAGGGGCGCATGTGTCCCTGTGTGCGTGCCGCAAGAGGAAAAATGCCGTTTTGTCGCTGTCCGTAATAGATGGGTCGCGGCGGTGTCCGCCAGTCCCCGGGGACTCACGGACACCGCCGGAAGAGAAAACGGGGGATGCTTCCCGCAAGAGCGGCACGCGTTACGCTGCCTTCTCCGTGAACAGATTCCTGCGGGCGGCTTCGGACCGGATCTCCTTGCGGTAGCTGTCATGCTGCCGCAGATAGAAAGCCAGCGCGTTGGCGAAATTTTCTCCCAGCAGCCCGTCGAGGACCTGGCTGGAGATCTCGCGTTGCAGACGCAGCAGGGAATGCAGGGCCAGGATGCCTTCCACTTCTTCCGTGGGCATGCTGGACAGACGACGCCAGAAGATATCGTGCGAACGGGGCAGATAGTACCACATGTACATCAGGTCGAGCAGATGGACGATGGCCTGCCGGGCGGCGTTGGGGTCCTTTTCCAAAAGCTGCTGCCAGAATTCGCGGGGCTGCTCCTGCATCAGGCGCCGGATGGTGGCTTGGGGGAAGAGCAGGGCCAGCTTCACGAGATTGTTGAATATCTGGCTGAACTTGCTGTCGTACTCCAGGGTGCGCATGCGCAGATACATGTTGCGGTCCGCAAAACCTTCGATGACGGCGGCCACGATGTCCGAGGAACACTTGGAGACGATGGCGGCGCAGTTCTGCAGGGCGCCCACCGGGTCGGCGATGCCCAGCCAGACGAAGCAGACCAGCAGCCCCTTGCCCAGCACGATGGACAGGGGGATGGAAATGGCGCTGCGGAACAGGTTGCCCACGACAGCTTCCTTGGGCAGACCGCGGAAGATGTTGTGCCCTGATATGTAGACGCTGTTGATCATGGCGATGACCGTATAGACCGCCAGCTCGTTGTTCTGGACCGTGATGCCGAGCCAGTCCTCCAGCAGCCACATGCGGACGACCACCTCCAGCAGGGGGACGGATATGCCCGTGTAGAGCAGGGAGTCCGCCATGCGGCTCCAGCTCACATAGCGGTTCCAGGGCAGGAGCATGGAGCGGCAGAAGGCCCCGCCGCCCACCATGGATTGCAGGACATTGCGCACGGCCGTGATGGCGAACCAGAGCAGGGCGCCGATCCAGGTCAGGATCCACCAGCTGTCCACGTACCAGAAGGCCCACTGCGCGGGGATGAAGCCCAGCAGCACCTTGAGCACGTTCACCAGATTGCTGTTGAAGTAGTGGACGTTCCAGGGGGTGGCGGCATCGCGCATCATGCTCACGGGATCGTGTTGTTCCGCGTTGATGCCGCGGGAGTCCACGCCGCCCAGGGTCACCAGATTGCCGCCGTCGGGGCTGATGGTGGTGGTCTTCTTTTCCAGCTCCCAGCCACGGACCACGCGACAGCCCAGATGGTGCAGCAGGGGCAGGCGGCGCAGGGCCTGGAGCCAGCGCGGCAGGGTCGCGGGCTCGTGATAATGGGTGAAGCCGTAGATGTCGGTATGCACGGGCAGGGTCAGGCGCTGGCCGCTCTTTTCATGGCGCAGGGCGGCCCGGGCCTGCGGGGGCAGGGTCTCGGTGAAGACAAGGCCCATGCCGTGCGTCATGTGGGAACGGCTGGTGGAGTCCGTGCCGATGCGCGAGCCGAGCCACGAGAGCTCATAAAAACTCCGCAGCTGGGTCAAGTTGTCCTGCACTTCCAGCAACAGGTCCCGGCGGGGCGAATCCGCGGGTTCGTCCTGGACGATCCGGCGGACCACCTGCTTGAGGCGCAGGGGGCTGCCTTCGTTGATGGCCCGCTGCAGCTCGTTGATGGCCTCGATATGCGGCAGCTGGCCCTTGGACCAGGTGCGCAGGTTGAACAGTTCCAGATGGGTGATGAGCCCCTTGCCGCGCCAGAGCAGTTCCAGCGTGTCCTGTACGTTCAGTCCTTCCAGGCCCAGGATCATCTGGCAGGGGTGCAGGGGCACCAGGGACTGCAAAAGGACTTCGGGATCGCGCAGCAGCACGGGGGGCAGGTCCTTGTGGGGCGCCACGGGGAACAGAATATCCGGGTTGGCCTGCGGCCCCAGCCATTCCTGGCGCAAGCTGTCGGGCATGAGGCCTTCCATGACTTCCAGACGGGCGCGCAGGCGGGCGGCTTCTTCATCCGTGCCGTTCCGCCGGGGATCGTTGCGGAGTTCTTCCAAAGCCTGTTCCAGGACAGGCTGCCATTGCTGGAGGATGTATTCGGCCAGATGCAGGGACGAAGGCTGGCGCTGGCCCACGAAAGCCAGGAAGGCGTCCGCATCCAGCGGGGGCGGGGGCGGGACTTCCAGCTTGCGGGCCAGGGTGGCCGCGTGCTTCTGGTTCCAGGCTTGGAGCAGGCGCAGGACATGCTGGCGCATCCACTGGTTCACCGTGGCGTATTCCTTGAGGATGGCCGCGATGTCCGGGCGCTGGAGCAATTTGATGAAGGCCCGGCTGCTGTGGACGTTGAGCGGCGACCAGGTGAATTCGATGAGCTTGTCATGGAAGGTGGCCCGGAACTCGATGCCGATGCGTACGGTGATGCCCATGATGCGGGCCGCGCGCAGCAGTTCGCTGGCCGCTTCGGGGTCCACGGTATTGTAGTAGACCACCGTGATGAAGCGCAGGCCCTTGAGCCATGCGTCCATGACCAGATGCGTGGGGCTCTTGCGGCCCTTGGTGTTGGCATCATGGACGTGGTGGTCGAAGGCCTGCTGGTTCCAGGCTTCGGGCATCTCCAGCAGATGATAGCGGCGCAGCAGCGAGCGGATGACGTGGGGCGTGCCGCGTACCGCCTGGTAGAAATCGTGGGCCAGCGGCAGCTGGATATGCACATGCGGCGCGGCACGGACTAGGTCTTTCATGATCTGGATCAGGACGCGGGCCGTGTTCTTTTGCAGGCTGGAAAGGGCGGAGTAGAGGACCTCGTCATGCAGACGGCGCAGGGCCTGCAGGCGCTCCTGCGGGCCGCGGGCCTCCAGGCTCTCCAGCAGGATGATGACGGCGCGGGCGATGCGCATGCCGGGGTCCGTGGTCAGCTTGATGATGCCGCGCGGATGCAGGCCTTCCTCAGGCTGGGCCAGGCTCATGGACATGTTGCGGGCGGCCACGAAACTGTTGACCAGCTGGATCAGCTGATGGTCCTGCAGGTCGAACAGCCAGGACGCTTGCTTGTCCGGGCCGGAAGTGGTGACGGCATTGGCCGAATGTCTGGTGGCGCACATGATAGTTCCCAACTAAATTAGTTAGCATGCAATTTTTTTAATTCAATACAAGCAGGTTCATATCCAAGGTTACATGATTTTTTGAAGTAGGATATAGCATTTTTTTTACTTTTTTTTACTTGTAATCCATCGATATACATAATTCCAAGATAAAAACTTGCTTGTGGAGTATTATATTCGTCTGATTTTTTTAGCCAGAAGAAGGCTTCGGAATAATCATTCTCAATATAAAGATTGTGATATCCTAACATTAACATGGCAAACGCACTGTTTTGTGTCGCGGCAAATAAAAACATATTGAGTGCGTATGGAATATCTTTCTTTACACCTTTCCCCCAATATAACATATCGCCAGCAAGCACATTTGCATCAAGATGCCCCATGGCAGCAGCTTGTTCTGCAAAATAGAAAGCTTTATCGTATTCCATCCGATTGAAGTGAGTAACTGCTAAGTTATAATAATCTTGAGAATTACTGTATATTTTTGTATTTTGATTATCTATTCTTGCTATTGAAAATATAATTATTATTACTGTAATGACAGCTAAGAAAAAGAAAAAAACATCTTTTGTTGATTTATTATTAATTTTTTTATTTCTAATACTTGTAAATACTGATTGTTGTGAATAGCTCTCCTTGGATGTTTCTGCGGTATGTTGCTGTGCTGAAGCAGTTTTTCTATGAATACTTCTTATTACATTGATGGATCTTCTTTCCCCTTGTGTTGCTGCTATACTCAGTATAGTATAGGCATCGTCTATCTTATTATTATCAAAATAATATTTTCCAAGCCAATATTGTGCTGTTGCATTATTTGAGTTTGCAAGTTCTGTTAATTTTCTGGTATCATAAATGTATGGATTTTCTGTATCTTCTAAATTTTTAAATGAATTTGATAATATATTTTCTATATAGTGTGAAATATTTTGAAATGATTCTACTGTTTTTTCTACATTATATCCTGTGATATGCTCTTCATTGATATTTTTTAGCCTAAGCTTGTCTATAATATATGATTTATATTCTTTTAATGAAAATTCAAATGTGTCTGATAATTTTGAAAAAAGAGTATTTATATAAAGCGTTACAAGCTCTGTATAATTTGTGATAAAGTTATCTCGCAATAAATAATAGACAAATAATATTTTAGGATTGCCATCTTTTACTAATTTATCAATACATGCGATAAGGCCAATGGTGACATTTTTACTGTAGCTTTCTCCTGAATTTTCTCCTTCTGCTATTAAGTCTACAAATGTTTGTATTGCGTTCTGCATTGTATGCATGTACTTCTCCAAATAATAAAATATGCTATGATTATTAACAGATAGAAACAATAAAATAAATAACAAAAAACCCGCTGATTTCTCAGCGGGCTATTTTCTCGGTGGCGGAGAGGAAGAGATTCGAACTCTTGGTACGCTTTTAACGTACACACGATTTCCAATCGTGCTCCTTCGACCAACTCGGACACCTCTCCGTGTCGTGAAGACCTGCTCTTTATAGGCAGAACCTTCGGCTTTGGCAAGCAAAAAATCGCACTTTGGGCAAAAAATTTTTCTATTTTAAAAAATAGATGTTATTTCAGCTTGTTATCATCGCTATTTTTCGTCTCCATCTTCCGCCGGAGATGGTCACAGCTGCCCACTCACGGGGCGTGATGACGAAAAGGCGTCCCGGCCCGGCCTTTGGACAGGGCCACGGCAAGGACGATGACAAGCAGGACGAGCAGGGCCTGCCACATGGCCTAGTCCTTGCGGTCCCTGTCTTCTTCGCGCTTTTTTTTGCCCATCATGTAAAAAAAGCCCAGGACGGCCACACCGAAGGCCACGATGCCGGCCAGATTGAGCATGAAGATGGTATCCATACGATCTCCTGAAAGACTGTCCGGGGTGTCCCGGAGTTCGTCCGTTGCTACCGGAAGGCCCGGCAGGGGAGCGGGATGGTCCCGCCCCGCCGTTGCCGGGCCGTCAGCATCAAGAAAAGGCTTGGCTGCCGCGGCAGCCGCCTGATGGTCGTTTTAGATGCCCAGCTGGCTGAAGCCGCTGTCCACGTAGATGACTTCGCCGGTCACGCCGTGGGAAAGCTCGGAGGCCAGGAACACGGCGGCACCGCCCACATCGGCGGTGGTCACGTTGCGGCGCAGGGGAGCATGCTCTTCCACGCGGGTAAAGATGTTCTTCAGACCGGAGACGGCGGAAGCGGCCAGGGTCTTGATGGGGCCGGCGCTCAGGGCATTGACGCGCACGCCCTTTTCGCCCAGGTCGTAGGACAGGTAGCGCACGGAAGCTTCCAGAGCGGCCTTGGCCACGCCCATGATGTTGTAGCCGGGGATGACCTTGGTGGAACCGTGGTAGGTCATGGTCAGCACCGAAGAACCGTCATGCAGCAGGGGCTCGAAAGCGCGGCAGACGCCGGTGAGGGAGTAGGCGGAGATGTCCAGGGCCAGATGGAAACCGGCGCGCGACGTATCCAGGAAGCGGCCGCTCAGGTCTTCACGGTTGGCAAAGGCCACGGAGTGGACCAGGATGTCCACCTCGCCCCACTTTTCCTTGACCAGGTCGGCGGCGGCCTGGATCTGGGCGTCGTCGGTCACGTCACACTGGAAGGTGAACTCGCCTCCCAGTTCTTCGCTCAGGGGCTCAACACGCTTTTTGATGGCGTCGCCCACATAGTTGAAAGCAAGGCGGGCGCCCTGTTCCTTGAAGGCATTGGCGATGCCGTAAGCGATGCTCTTGTTGTTGGCCAGGCCCAGGATCAGGGCTTTTTTTCCTTGAAGCAGCATGTAATATCCTCCAGAAAAGTCGCCTTGGCGACGGTGACCACAGGTTAGATGGTGAATTCTTTGCCCGTCAGGATGTGGTAGGCCTCACGGTAGCGCCGGGCCGTGGCGTCCACGACCTCGGCAGGCAGGGCAGGCGCGGGCGGCTGCATGTCCCAGGGCTGGGAGGTGAGCCAGTCGCGCAGGTACTGTTTGTCGAAGCTGGGCTGGCTGCGGCCGGGTTCGTACTGGTCCGCGGGCCAGAAGCGGGAAGAGTCGGGGGTCAGCACTTCGTCGATGAGGCGCAGTTCCCCGTCCACGAAACCGAATTCGAACTTGGTGTCGGCCACGATGATGCCGCGGCTGGCGGCATAGGCGCGTCCGGCTTCATAGATGGCCAGGGTGGTCTCCCGGACCTTGCGGGCCACGTCCTCGCCCAGCAGGCGGGCGGCCTCGTCCGGGCTGATGTTCTGGTCGTGCTGGCCCAGCTCGGCCTTGGTGGAAGGCGTGAAGAGGGCCGTTTCAAGCTTGTCCGATTCCCGCATGCCGGCAGGCAGCTGATAGCCGCAGAGCGTGCCGGTCTTCTGATAGTCTTTCCAGCCCGAGCCGGAAATGTAGCCGCGTACGATACATTCCACAGGCAGGGGCTTTGCCTTGCGGACCAGCACGGCACGCCCTTCAAGTTCGTCCTTCCAGGGGGCAAGGGCGGCGGGGAACCGGTCCACATCGCTTTCCACCAGATGATTGGGGATGATGTCCTTGAACTTGTCCATCCAGAACAGGGTGATCTGGTTCAGGATCACGCCCTTGTAGGGGATGGGCTTGTCCATGATGACATCGAAGGCAGACATTCGGTCGGTTGTGACGATGAGCAGGGTCTTGTCGTCGATGTCATAGATGTCGCGGACCTTGCCGCGGGACAGCAGCGGGTAAGCGCTGATTTCAGTCTTGGTGGTGATGCGCATAGTCTTGATCCAGTTTGTTTAAGGCACTAGCGCTTGCTGCGGATCTCCACGGAACGAGCGTGGGCCTCCAGCCCTTCCAGACGGGCCAGAGAAGCAATGGCAGGCGCGTTTTCCAGCAGGAAGGCCGGCGAAGTGGCCACGATGCTGGTTTTTTTGCAGAAGTTCTGGACGGAGAGCGCGGAAGAGAAGCGCGCGGTCCGCAGGGTGGGCAGCACATGGTTGGGGCCCGCGAAGTAGTCCCCCACGGGTTCGGGGCTGTGCTGGCCCATGAAGATGGCCCCGGCATGGCGGATGTGGGGCAGCAGGGCCCAGGGATCGCGCACGCACAGTTCCAGATGTTCGGGAGCCACGCGGTTGGCGATGGCCACGGCGGTCATGATGTTGGGCACCACCACGATGGCGCCCCAGTCCATGAGGGACTTGCCCGCGATCTGGGCCTTGGGCAGCTGGCTGCACTGCTTTTCCAGCTCCTGCTGCACCTGTTCGGCCAGGGTGATGTCGTCGGTGAGCAGGATGGCGGAAGCCAGCATGTCGTGCTCGGCCTGGGAGAGCATGTCCGCGGCCAGCCAGTGCGGGCGGGCGGAGCTGTCGGCCACCACCAGCACTTCGCTGGGACCGGCCACCATGTCGATGCCCACCGTGCCCTGCACCAGGCGCTTGGCCGTGGCCACATAGATGTTGCCGGGACCGGCGATGACGTCCACAGGGTCGATGCTCTGGGTACCGTAGGCCATGGCGCCGATGGAC
This sequence comes from Desulfovibrio sp. SGI.133, assembly GCF_050313955.1. NCBI lineage: Bacteria > Pseudomonadati > Thermodesulfobacteriota > Desulfovibrionia > Desulfovibrionales > Desulfovibrionaceae > Desulfovibrio > Desulfovibrio sp. SGI.133. Next base: position 89,779 of record NZ_JBNPMK010000005.1, read on the forward strand.
CAGGCGCCGCCCACGCGGTAGATCTCGTCGATGTCCAGCAGGTGGGCCGCCGCCAGGATGTGCGGGTTGATGGTGCCGTCCTTGCGGGGCGGGGTGCACACGGCCACGCGGGGCACACCGGCCACCAGGGCGGGGATGGCGTTCATGAGCATGCTGGAGAGCAGCGGGGTGTTGCCGCCCTGGCCGCCGGGCACATACAGGCCCACCCGGTCCACGGGCAGCACGCGCTGGCCCAGGATGCTGCCGTCAGGCCGGGTCTGGAACCAGGATTTTTCCAGCTGTTCCTTGTGGAAGGTGCGGATGTTGTGGGCGGCTTCGCTGATCTGCTCGCGATGTTCGGGAGAGATGGAAGCAGCGGCCCAGGCGATGTCCTGTTCGCTGACGCGCAGGGGCGCGGCAAATTCGGGACAGTCGAAACGGCGGGTATAGTCGATCAGGGCCTCATCGCCCTTTTCACGTACATTGGCGAGGATCTCGCGCACGCTGCCCTCAACGCTGTCGCCGGGATTGAAGCGGCCGTCGAGCCACTGCGAGGCCTTGACCCATTCCTGCTCGGACTGCAGGTGCAAAATTCGGCAAATCATGGAATATACCTCAAGAAAAGAACGCCACCGGAGGGCGCGTGGACGCGCGGAATTGCGCGTCGGACGAATATAGCGAAGGCGTGCGCCAATGTCGAGACTTCCGTGCAGGAGGCCGTTGCCGGGGTGTCAGCCCCTTGACAGTACGGCAGTGCGTATTTACTCAATACTAGCCGGCACAACGCCGGTGCATTTCTGGGAGGAACCATGGATCGTCACAACGAGAACGATGATATGCATATGAAGGACACGCAGAACACGGAAGTGCAGGAAGAGGCCTGTGCCGGTGCCGAGGCCGGGGATGCCGGGGACGCCGTGCAGACCCTGCCGGAAAATCTGGAAAGCCTGTGCCACGAACATGTGTGCCCCAACTGCACCGAAAAGCGCGATGCCGATGACGCACGCCTGCGCGCGGCCGCGGAGATGGATAATTTCAAGAAGCGTCTGAAGCGCGAGCACGAGGAACAGATCCGTTATGCGGCGGAAAAGGTCATGAGCGACCTGCTGCCCACGCTGGACAACCTCGACCTGGCCCTGCAGTACGGCAGCAAGGATGAGGCCTGCAAGGACATGCTCCAGGGCGTGGCCATGACCCGCAAGCTGCTGCTGGAAGCCGTGGCGCGCCACGGTCTGACCCCCGTGGGCACGGCCGGTGAGGCCTTCACGCCCGAACTGCACGAAGCCGTGGGCTTTGATGCCGAGGCCGATGTGGAAGCCGGGGCCGTGGCCCGTGTGCTGCAAAGCGGCTACAAGCTGGGCGAGCGTCTGCTGCGTCCGGCCAAGGTCATGATCAAGCAGGGCTAAGCGCCGTTATCCGCAAGACAGCCGGAAGGGCCTTCCCCATATGGGGAGGGCCCTTTTTTGTAGTGCAGGGATACGGATCAGTGGACTTTCATCAGGGCCCGGGGACCTTTCTTTTCTCGTCCGGCATCCTTGTCACAGACTTTCATCCGACATACTGGCTGCTCTCCGTCAGCGGGCCTCAACCGGGCATCTTCGCGAGATCGTGGTCCGGCGGCCTCGGACAGGTGCAGGGCCATACTGCGTTGTCGTTTCCTGCGGCAGCCCGGGCAGTCCGGCAAAACAGCTTGACTTTCAAAAGCATTGCACTCTAGCGTAACAATAGATAGCTGTACTGCGGCTGTATGTTGCGGGGAAGGAGCGTGTGCTGCGTCCCAGACTTTTTTGTGGGGGATATCTATGAAAAAATTGTATGTCGTGCTTGCCGTCTGCCTTCTGTGGGCATGTCAGGTGACGACGGCAGGGGCCGAAGGCTTTGCCCTGACGGAATGGAGCTCGCGGGGCCTGTCGCTGGCAGGCGGTATGGTGGGGCGCGCGGACGATCCTTCGGCCATCGCGTACAATGCGGCAGGCATCACCCAGCTGCCGGGCACGCACGTCATGGGCGGTTTTGCCGCCATCGCTCCCATGGGGACCATCGACCTGGATCTGGCCGACGGCAGCCATACGTCCACGACCACCAAGTCCCACATCTGGCCCGCGCCGCACGCCTACATCACGCATCAGCTGAACGACCGCTTCTGGCTGGGCCTGGGGCTGTTTTCACGTTTCGGCCTCGGCAATGAATTTGCCGACAACTGGACGGGACGGTACAACCTGACCAACATCAATTTCCAGACCTTTTCCCTTGTGCCCACTGTGGCCCTGAAGGTCAACGATGTCCTGTCCCTTTCGGCGGGCGTGGAGATCATGCATGCCAGCTTTGCCATGGGCCAGCAGATCCCCAGCATGCAGTTTATCGGCTTTATCCCCGGTAAAGGGGAGGACAGCAAGATGACGCTCAACGGTACGGGCTGGGGCGTGGGGGCCCAGCTGGGGGCGCACGTGCTCATGACGGACGAGCTGTCTTTGGGCTTTTCCTACAAAAGTCCGGTCACGCTCAATATCGCCGGCACGGCGGATTTTTCCCGGCATCAGGGCAATCTGCTGGCTGAGAAGGGAGAGGTGCCGCACACTGTTGATACCGATGTGCACAGCACGGTGCATCTGCCCGATTCCTTTGCCCTGGGCCTGGCCTACCGCCCGCTGGAGAATCTGAGCTTCGAGGTGGGGACTGTCTTCACCCGTTGGTCCACCTACGATTCCCTGAACATCTATTTCGATTCCGACTTCCAGTCCATCAATCATAAAAAGTGGCGTGACGGCTGGAACTTCAACGCCAGCGTGGAATATGAGCCCCTGGACTGGCTGGCCCTGCGTGCGGGCATCTGGTACGAGACGCCGGTCACCAACGAGGAGCACGCGGACTTCATGGTCCCCAGCCACGGCCGCACGGGCGTCAGTGTGGGCGCTGGCTTCCAGTGGGGCAACTGGACGCTCGATCTGGCCTACGCCCATCTTTGGGTGCACAGTCTGGACTATTCAGAGACCGATGCTGCCGGTATCCGTTCGTCCGTGGGGAATGTCAGCACGGGGAACAGCCGGAACACGGTGGCCAATATCTATTCCGCCACCATCGGCTACACGTTCTAAGGTATGGGATGGCCGGATGCCGGTTATGACGCTGCCGGAAGGCAGACATGCCCGGCAGCCGCTCTGACTGCACGAAACCGGCGTTCTTCATGTGAAGGGTAAAACGGCGGGAAGTGGGATGACACAGCCTGTGTCCGCGGTCCCCGGCCACGAGACACAATGCGATAAAAAGGAAAGGGAGGCCTTGAGCCTCCCTTTTTTTGTCCTGTGATGGGTTTGGGGATCCGTTTCCCGCAGGTTCCCGTCCTGTCCGTGCAACCGGCCCGGCGGTACGCATTTGCCGTTATGGTTCTGCGAGCGATGGGCCAGGTGATGCAAAAAAACGGGCTGTCTCTAGCGTCCGGCCTTGAGGCGGGGCAGCAGACGATCGGCCAGATGTTCGCCCAGTCCCTGCAACAGGCGGCTCTGGGCCGCCACCAGACTGGCGCTGCTCATGCCGGCATCCTCGCTGGCTGCGTAGATGCCGCGATCCAGCGCCTCTCCGCCACGGGAAAGCTGCCAGCGGGCCTGCAGCCGGGCCGTGCCCGGCGTATCGCCGTCCAGACGTTCCAGAGCCACGGCCAGTTCCATGTCGCCCTGCCGGTCTCCGGCAGCGATCACGTCGATACCCCGGGGCAGCAGCCTGGCGGCCAGCACTTCGCCCAGCACACGCCGGGCGCCCTGTCCCAGCGGCTCGGCCCAGATGTCCAGCTCCGAGACCTCCAGACGGGTCTGGCCGTCGCTGCGGCGCACCAGACCATTGCGGTCCAGATAGTCAGCCACGCTCACCGGCGCGATGCTCAGACTGGCAGCGGGCAGGCTGTCGGCCGTCAGGGGGGGCTGGCCGCTGTCCAGCAGATAAAAATGCGTGGGCGCGCTGCGGCCGCAGGCGGTCAGCAGGAGCGTCAGCAGGGCCAGGAAAACAGTCGTATGGCGAAGGATATGGTTCATCGGCGACTTCCTTGTTTGCCGCGGAGCAGGGCTTCAGGGTTGCGTTCCAGCACGTCCATGAACGCCCGCAGGGAGCGCACGGCAGCCGCGCTTTCCTGGATCAGGCGGCGCAGCTCCTGGGTGAGGGGAGCATTGCGTTCCACTATGGCCTTGGTGGCCAGGGAAACGGAGGAGACGTTGTTCATGGCGTCACGGGTACTCTGCAGGGCCTGGGGAAGATCGTGCTGGGCCGACGTGGCCGCCGCGTTCAGCTTTTCCAGGGCCTGGGCCAGAGTCTTCTGGGATTCCTGCATACCGGCCAGCAGGGCCTGGGCCTCTTCAAAGGAGGTGGCAAAGGCCTTGAGACCGCGTTCCAGCGTATCCCCGGACAGGGCGGCGTTGAGCTTTTCCAGGATACCCGCCGTGGTGTGGGCCATCTCTTCCAGCGGCAGACTGGCCACAGTACGCTGCAGGGTGTCGATGGGCGAGGGCAGGGTGGGTATCTCCCTGTCCGGCATGGGGGAACGGAAATTGGCGGGCGTATTGGGCAAAAAGTCCAGTTCCACGCGGTACTGGCCGGTGATGAGGCTCTGGAGCTGCAGGCGGGCGCGCAGGCCGCGCTGGATCAGGCGGCGCAGGATTTCCTGCCGGAAGTTGTCCGTGAGCTCACCGGCGACCCCGGCCCGGACGATGCTGTTCTCGTCCAGCCGGATGTAGACCGGGATGGTGACGCTGGCATCGCGCGGGTTGGCCTCCAGGCTGATGCGCGTCACCTGGCCCATGGGCACGCCGCGGAAGACCACGGGCGCCCCGATGTTGAGGCCGCTCACCGAGCCGTCGAAGTACAGGACGTATTCGATGTCGTCACTGAACATGCGGCCGCCGCCCAGCAGGATGATGCCCGCCACCAGCAGCGCCAGTCCGCCGATGACGAAAGCCCCTACAGCGGTTTTGAATGATTGTTTTGCCATGCCGTATCCTGTGGGTTCAGTCCTGTTGTTGGGGGCCGCCCGCTTCGCCGCGCGTCAGGAAGCGCAGAGCCTGCAGCTCGGTGTGCGGGTCGCGCACCAGTTCGGAGGGGTTGCCCCGGGCAGTGACGCGCCGGGTCCGCACGTCGAGATAGATGCCGTTGCTGGCGATGGCGAAGATGCTGGCCAGCTCGTGGGAGACGATGACGAAGGTCGTGCCCAGGGCGTCGCGCAGCTCCAGGATCAGGTCGTCCAGCATGCGGGCGCTCACCGGGTCCAGACCGGCGGAAGGCTCGTCCAGAAAAAGGATCTCGGGATCGAGGGCCAGGGCCCGGGCCAGACCGGCCCGCTTGCGCATGCCGCCGCTGATCTCCGAAGGATAGTAGTCTTCGAAACCGGCCAGACCGGCCAGGGCCAGCTTGAGCGAGGCCTGCTCGCGGATCTCGTCGTCATCGAGGTCGGTGTACTGCTGCAGCGGCAGGCCCACGTTCTCGGCCAGGGTCATGGAGCTCCACAGGGCGCCGCCCTGGAAGAGGACGCCCGTACGCCGCAGGATGCGGCGGCGCTCTTTTTCGGTACAGGCCCAGATGTCCGTATCACCGTAGAGCACCTGGCCGCTCTGGGGCTGCTTGAGGCCCATGAGCGTACGCAAGAGCGAGCTCTTGCCGCAGCCGGAACCGCCCATGATGAGGAAGATGTCATCGGCGGCCACATCGAAATTGACGTCACGCATGAGCACGAAGGAACCGTAGCCCAGGGTCAGGTCGCGGACGCGCAGGCGGGGAGTGCTCATGTCAGATGCCCAATACGTTGCAGATGATGGTGATGATGGCCGTGGCGATGATGATGCCCACGATGGACTGGACCACGGCTGTGGTGGTGGCCAGCCCCACGGCCTGGGCACTGCGGCCGCAGCGGATGCCCTGATAGCAGCCCGCCAGGGCGATGATGACGCCGAACACCGTACCGTAGGCGATGCCGATGAGCCCGTGGACGAAGGAGACCATCTGCATGGTGGCGTTGAGGTATTCGGCGGAACTCAGCCCCAGCATGGAGACGCCCACCACATAGCCGCCCAATATGCCCATAAGGTCGGCATAGACCGTGAGCAGGGGAACCATGAGCATCAGGGCCAGCATGCGCGGCAGCACCAGGAAATCTATGGGCGAGATGCCCAGGGTGGTCAGGGCGTCCACTTCTTCGTTGACCTGCATGGTGCCGATCATGGCCGCATAGGCGGCCCCCACGCGGCCGGACATGACCACGCCCACCATGACAGCGCCCATGACGCGCAGCATGCCGATGCCCACCAGCCCGGCCACATAGATCTGGGCGCCGAACTGCGTCAGCTGCACTGCGCCCACAAAGGCCAGGATCAGACCGAACAGCAGGCTGGTGATGGAGATGATGGGCAGGGCGCGCACACCGCATTCGTACATGGCTTCTATAAAGTCCTGCATGCGCATGCCGGCGCGTCCCAGGATGAGACGCCAGATGGAAAGGGTCACATCGCCGAGGAATTCCAGAAAATCCGCACAGCGGGGCGGCAGGCCCATGACCGCTTCGCCCACCCGGGCGAAAAGCCCTTGCCGGTGGTCGCTGCGGGCGGCCCCTGCCTGGGCCGGGATGGCGAAGGCCAGGTGCAGCAGTCGCGCCAGTCCTGTGGGCAGGTCCTGGCTGATCTCGATCTGCGCGGCGCGGGCGGCCTTGTGCAGCTGGACGAGGAAGACCAGGAGGCTGCTGTCCCAGGCGTCGAGGGAGGCCGCCGCGAGGTGCAGCTGCCGGATGCCGGGGCCTCGCAGCTGCTGCAGGGCGTCGGCACACTGCGGCGGCCAGGGCGTATTGATGGCCCAGCTGCCGGAGACGGTGACCTGCAGGCGCTCTCCGGCCCTGTCCAGGTTTACTTGCGGACTTGTTTCCATCTCTATAGTATACGCGCAGGACAGAAGCTACGCAAGGAGGGAGGCCGCTCCCCCGCAGGCTTTTTCCCTTTTTTGCTTACCCTACAACCCCGGATTGCCATGTCGCTGAAACAACGCCTCGGGCTTGCCGCAGAGCCCGTCTTTCTCATGGATGGCTCGGCCTTCATCTATCGCGGCTTTTTTGCCAACAGGAACATGCAGCGTTCCGACGGTTTTCCCACCAATTCCCTGGTAGTGGTCAGCCGCGTGCTGTTGCGCATCCTGCGCGAAGAGCGCCCCCGCTATTTCGCCTTCGTGCAGGACGGCAAGGGCCCCAACTTCCGGCACGAGATATTCCCCCTCTACAAGGCCAACCGCGATGCCACGCCCGAAGATCTGGTACGCCAGCTGGATCCCATCCACCGCATGGTGCGGGCCCTGGGCCTGCGGCTGGAAGTCTCGCAGGGCTGCGAGGCCGACGACTGCATCGCCTCGCTGGCGGCGCGCTTCGCGGCGGAACATCCCGTCATCATCGTCAGCGGCGACAAGGACCTGAAGCAGTGCCTGGGCCCCAACGTCTACATGTGGGACCCGGCCTCCAAGGAAGAAAAGCTGGTGAGCGAGGCCGCCTTCACGGCAGAGAGCGGCGTGACGCCCGCCCAGTGGCCCGACGTGCAGGCCCTCATCGGCGATACCAGCGACAACATCCCCGGTGTGCCGGGCATCGGTCCCAAGACAGCGCGCCAGATCTTCTCCATCTGCCCCAGCCTTGAGGACATCCGCGACCATTTCGTCCTGCTGCCGCCCAAGATGCAGGCCAAACTGCAGGCGCATCTGGAAAACATGTTCACCTGGCGCGAGCTCACCACCCTGAGACGCGATTTCTGCCCCGGCGTCACCCTGGACGACCTGCGCGTGCGGCCGCTGGATGCCGCCACCTGCGCCCTGCTCACGGAAGAATTCGAGCTCTTCGCCCTGCGGCGTGAGCTGGCCGCTCTGGATCGCCTGCAGGCCGCCGAGGCCGACCTGCCCGAGGAATTCCTGGATGCGGGCAGCATCCGTGAGGACGCACAGCCTGCAGCCGGGAAGAAGGCCGCCGCGGAACAGGCCTCTCTGCCGCTGGCCCAGCCTGCCCGCAGCGGACGTGCCACCAGCCAGATGAGCCTTCTGGACGCCATGCCGCAGGAGTCCGCGCCCGCGCTGGACGATGTGGCGGCCCTGCCGGACTGCGGGGGTGCCCGCGTGGCCCTGATCTGGGCCCACGGCGATCGCGAGGCCCCCTATCTTGCCGTGGAAGGCGCTGACGGCAGTTCTTTGGGAGAATGGCAGTGGACAGGCCCTGTGGCGGAGCTGGCCCGGTGGCTGGTCCCTGCCCGCACCCTGGTGACGGCGGACCTCAAGGGTATGCTGACCTCCGCGCCCTGCTGGCAGTTCCTGGCCGGGCGTGCGGGGGACTGCATCGACCTGGGCGTGGCCGCCTATCTGCTGAACCCCGAAGAGAACGATTACGGCTGGCCCCGTCTTTCGGCCCGCTGGGGCGCCGTGCTGCGCCATGAACTGGAGAGCAGGGGCGAGACGGGCCCCGGCCCCGCGCGTCTGGGACTGGCCATGGCGCAGCTGTTCGAGCAGCGCATGGAAAAGGACGGCCTGCTGGAGCTGTTCCGGCGCCTGGAGATGCCCCTGCTGCCCGTGCTGGCAGGCATGGAGCAGAGCGGGGTGGCCATCGACGCCGCAGCCTTCCGGGCCTTCCTCGACGATGTGCAGGGCCAGCTGGACCAGCTCACGGCCCATGTCTACGAGCTGGCGGGCACGCAGTTCAATATCCGTTCGGCCCAGCAGCTGGGCGATGTGCTGTTCAACGGGCTGGGCCTGCCCGCGCCGCGCAAGACCAAGGGCGGCCAGGCTTCCACCAGCCAGCAGACACTGGAAAAACTGGCCGGGCAGCATCCGGTGGTGGACAGCATCCTCCAGTACCGCAAGCTGGAGAAGATGCGCTCCACCTATCTCGATCCCCTGCCGCGCCTGGTGGACCCGCAGGGCCGCATCCATACCACTTTCAACCAGAAGGCCACAGCTACGGGACGGCTCTCCTCCAGCAATCCCAACCTGCAGAACATCCCCGTGCGCGGGCCGCTGGGCAAGCGCATGCGCTCCTGCTTCATCGCCGGGCCGGGCCGCCTGCTGGTCTCGGCCGACTATTCGCAGGTGGAGCTGCGCGTGCTGGCCCATGTCTCGCAGGATCCGGCCCTGCTGGAAGCCTTTCGCAACGGCGAGGACATCCACGCCCGCACGGCGGCCCTGGTCTATGACCTGCCGCCCGATCAGGTGAGCCCGGACCAGCGCCGCAATGCCAAGACCATCAACTTCGGCCTCATCTACGGCATGGGCGCCCAGAAACTGGCCCAGGAGCTCAAGATCAGCACAGCGCAGGCCAAGGACTTCATCGCCCGTTATTTCGAGCGTCTGCAGGGCCTGAAGGAGTTTTACGAAGGCGTGGAGGCCTCGGCCCGCAAGCACGGCTTCGTGACCACTTTGGGCGGTCGCCGTCGCCTGCTGCCGGACATCAATTCCGCCAGCGGACAGGCCGCGGCCCTGGCTCGCCGTCAGGCTATCAATACCGTGATCCAGGGCTCGGCGGCGGACATCATCAAGCTGGCCATGCTGGCCGTGGCCCGTGACGAGCGCCTGCGGGAGCTGGATGCCCGCCTGCTGCTGCAGGTGCACGACGAACTTTTGCTGGAAGTGCCCGCCGATGCCGCCGAAGAGGCCGGGGCTCTGGTGGCTCGCCTCATGCAGGATGTCTGCCCCGCAGGCAAGGAGCTTTCCGTACCGCTGCTGGTGGACTGGGGCACCGGTCACGACTGGGGCGCGGCGCATTAAGTTGCCGTCATAGAGGTATCTGTTGGGGAGAAGGGAGGACTCGTGTGAATCGGGGCCCCTTTCTCCCAAACTTTTTTCTGCGTGAGCTTGGGAAAACGGCCGGAGCATGCATCCCCCGCGTTTTTCCCCGTTCGTATCCGCGAGTCCGCAAGGGCAGGGGGCCGGTGCCTTTTTGGGGGCAGCCTGTCCGCCTTTTGGGCCGCAGCTGCTGGCCCCGTAAAAGGTAGGGCGCAAAATACCAATATTTTCAAATGGTTTTTGCCTTGGTACAAATTTTTGGCAAAAAAAGGATGACAGCCGGAGCATTTTGATATACACCAACCCGCAGCCGTCTGGAATACGGCACAAATTTGGCATTCCGTCGTGAATGCTTGACAAGTTGCGCACTTTGCGATAAAGAGCGCTTTCTTTGTGAGCGATACTGTCGTCACCCGTTAGGCGGCACGTCGCAGACGGATTTTCCGCCGCTTGATGGCTACTGAGATAAGTAGATGAGGAGTTCATCCCGATGAAGACGTTCAGCCCCACCCCGAAAGACATCAACCACGAATGGTTTGTGGTTGACGCCCAGGATCAGGTGCTGGGTCGTCTGGCCAGCCAGATCGCCCACCGCCTGCGCGGCAAGCATAAGCCCGAATTTGCCCGTCACATGGACAACGGCGACTTTATCGTCGTGGTCAACTGCGAAAAGATCAAGGTGACCGGCACCAAGATGGCCCACAAGAACTACTATCGCCACTCCGGTTGGGTGGGCGGTCTGAAGACCACCTCCCTGGGCGATATGCTGGCTTCCAAGCCCGAGCGTGTGCTCATGGCCGCTGTGCGTGGCATGCTGCCCAAGAACCGTCTGGGCCGCGCCATGCTGAAGAAGCTCAAGATTTACGCGGGTCCCGAACACCCGCACACGGCTCAGAACCCGCAGCCGCTGACCCTGCCTTACTAAGGAGCGCACGTCATGAGCGACAAATTCGAATACGGCACCGGCCGCCGCAAGACCGCCACTGCCCGCACCCGCGTCTACGCTGGCTCCGGCAACATCACGGTGAACGGTCGTGCCTTTGAAGATTACTTCCCCCGCAAGACCCTGCAGATGATCATCCGTCAGCCCCTCGTGCTGTCCAAGCTGGCTGAAAAGCTGGACGTGCGCGTCAACGTGGCTGGTGGCGGCGTGGCCGGTCAGGCCGAAGCCGTGCGTCACGGTATTTCCCGCGCCCTGCTGCTGGTGGATCCCGCCCTTCGTCCTATCCTGAAGAAGGCCGGCTTCCTGACCCGCGATGCGCGTAAGAAGGAACGCAAAAAGTACGGTCTGCGCGCTGCCCGCGCTCGTTACCAGTACTCGAAGCGTTAATCCGCACTCCGGATTACGGAACCTCAAGGGGTGGGCCATTGTTGGCTCACCCCTTTTCTGTTATCTTCCGCCCGTCCTGTCCCGGGGAGAGGGGCGGCCATGTCCGTTGCTTCACAGTCTTGCCGCCTCTGTCTCCTGCCGTTGTGTCCGTGCCCCTGTTTTCCTGCAGGGCCGTATCGGCATCCCCCAGCCCGTCTTGGTGATGGATGACGGGCCGGTTGCGCCTCCGGCGTTGGGCCGCACGCCCCGGGATGTTGTCGCCATCTTTTTGCCATGAGGTTTTCCACGCCATGCCCGTGATCCCCGAAGGCATCGCCTATGCCTATACCCACGAGACGACCCAGGCCACGACCGGCTATTTTTCCTGCCAGCCGCCCGCATCCCTGACCCTGCCCCAGGCGTTGGCCCGTCTGGAGGCCACGCCCTTTGATGATTTCTTGCGCCAGCACTGCCTGCGCCAGCTGAGCCGCCGCTCGCCGGAGGAGATCAAAAATCTGGCCGATGAACTGTACGACCGCGAGACTGACAGTTTCCGGCGCATGGGGCTTGCCGGCCTGCTGCTGGAGTGCTCGCTGCTGGTGCCCGAGCTGGCCCATTGCTGCGACAGCTTCCCCGAGGATGCCCTGCAGCGGCTGACGCTGTCTTCTTCCCTGATCTACCTGCGCGCTGCCAGCCGGAAGGACTTTGGCCTCATGCAGGCCTGGAGCGCCCATTTTGCCGATAACATCGCCCGGCACCACATGCTGCCGCACTGGGAAGAACTGGAGCTGGAGCTGCCCTACAGTGAGGAAGAATTGGAGGTTTGCCGCGAGGGCCTGCGGGCCCGGGCCGGGATGCTGGAGCGGGAACACGCCCGCATGCAGGCGGAAGATCTGCCGTGCCTTGAGCGCCGTCCGGCACAGGAGACCTACGAGCAGGCCGTCAATGCTTTGCTGGAGAACGACGTCCTGGCCGGGCAGGAGATGCGTCATCAGGCTTCGCTGTCCCCCATCGCGCTGCTGCGTTCCTGGAAGGTGGATCTGGCCGTGGATTGCGGTCGCATGCGTCACAGCCTGCGCGGCGAGGCCACGGCCTACGGGCGCGGTCTTTCCCTGGCTGCGGCCCGGGCCTCCTATGCTATGGAGATCGTGGAACGGGCCAGCAGCTATGTGAGCGTGGCCCGTACCGGCGAGCACACCTTCGAGGTGACGAACCGCCGCCAGCCCATGCCGCTGGTCCATGCTTCCTGCGCCAAGCTGCGGTCCCAGGGCAAGGAATTCCTGCCCCTGTCCTCCCTGCCGCTGGAAACGCCTTTCGAGGACTATGTGCCCCTGTACTGGCTGGAGGCCCGCGATCCTGAGGGCAAGGCCGTGCTGGTACCCGCGCAGGCGGTCTTCCTGTTCTGCAATCTGGACGAGCAGTCCCTGTTCCTGGCTGGCGGTTCCACGGGCCTGGCCTCCGGCAATACTGAGGCCGAAGCCCGGCTGGCGGCGCTTACGGAGATCGTGGAGCGTGACGCCGAGGCCACCACGCCCTTCAGCCGTGAGGGCTGTTTCGTGCTCAAGAGCCGTGACGAACGTTTGCAGGCCCTGCTGGACGATTACGCGGCCCGCGGCATCCAGATCCAGTTCCAGGACATCACCACGGAGCTGGGCGTGCCGGTCTACCGTTGTTTCGTCATGAGCCGTCGCGGCGAGGTGGCACAGGCCACGGGCGCCAACCTGTGCGGCAGCCGGGCCGCGCTGGCGGCCCTGACCGAAGTGCCCTGGCCCTATCCGTATGGCGAACCGACGGGGCCCGCTCTGGGCGGTCTGCCGGTGCGTTGGCTGGAAGATCTGCCCGACTACAGTCTGCCGTCGGCCGAAGCCTCCTGCAAGCTGCTGGAAAAGACGCTGTGCGCCCAGGGCCGTACGCCTCTGTATGTGGACATCTCCCGCAAGGATCTGGACATGCCTGTGGTGCGCGCCCTGGCCCCCGGTCTGGAGCTCACCGCCGACTTCGACCGCTTCTCCCGCCCCTCGCTGCGCCTTCTGGCCCGCTACACGGCCCGCTGGCAGAAGTAGGAATCTGAAGAGGGAGGAGCCCCCTTTTGCTTGCGGCAAAAAGTGGGTTCCTCCCCCATGCCCCCTCCTTCCCCAAAACCCGCCGTACGGGGAGGCACCGTATCCTGGACACATGGTCCGCCCCGGGGCGCGTGGTCCAAATGCGATTTTTGAATAATGCGGGAAGCGGATGGCAGCGGCCATCCCGCAGCCATAAAAAAAGGACGCCTTGGCGTCCTTTTTTTGTGGCCTGATAAAAGTTTTTGGGAGGAAAGAGGGGAGCGCGAGGGGGGAAAGGAGGACCTTTTTCCAAAAAGGTCTCCTTTCCCCCCTCGCTCAAATGTCTCTTCCTGCTAGGCGTGCATCAGGCGGGCAAGAGCGGCATTGCTCTGCTGGCCTTTTTCTTCCAGCCAGTCCAGGAAGCCCTGGAGCTTGGGGGAAGGATTGGTATGACGGGGCCAGGCGGCGTAGTAGGAGCGGAACGCCGTGGTAGGCGGCAGGTCGGGGAAGGGGGTGACCAGTTTTTGTTCCGCCAGCAGGGGAGCGATGAGGCTGCAGCGCCCCAGAGCCACGCCCAGGCCGTGGCTGGCGGCCACGGAAGCCCCGTAGGTATGGTCGAAGGTGACGAAGTTCAGGCAGTTGGAGATGTCCACATGGTTCCTGTCGGCCCATTCCTGCCATTCGGCCGTGGTGGCGGCATAATGCCAGGCGGCGGAGTCATGGAGCAGGGTGCAGGCGGGCAGGTTCTCGGGATGGCCGATCAGGTCGTGCTTTTGTGCGTACTCGGGGGAGCAGACGGGCAGGGTGGCCTCGTCCATGAACTTGCGCGAGGTCAGGCCGCTGACGTGGCTCTCGGCATAATACAGGGCCACGTCCACCGTGGAGTCCCCGTGGAAATCTATGGGAGCGTTGCCGGTACGTACATGCAGCTGCATGGAGGGGTAGCGCTGCTGGAAGTCGCTCAGCTGGGGGATGAGCCAGGCCAAGGCCAGGCTGGGGGCGGCATAGATGGTCAGGGAGCTGAAGTCGTCCTGCAGCAGCTGGGTGATCTCCTCATAGATCTTCTGGAAAGCATTGAGGTAGACGTCGCGCAGGCGCTCGCCCTCCGGTGTCAGGGAGACGGCGCGGGTCAGGCGGTTGAACAGCGGGAAGCCCAGCTCTTTTTCCAGGCGGGCGATACGGTGGCTGACAGCGCCGGAGGTCAGGCCAAGATGCCGGGCCGCGGCCTTGAAGCTCATGTAACGGGCCGCGATGGCGAAGGTCTTGATGTTGATGAGGCTGGCGTCATCGTTGAGGACGCGGGCGATGCTGCGGGAACGCTGACGGTTTTTGCTGTCGGGAAGCGTCACATTGTCTCCTTGGAGATCCCGCCCGCAAGGGCAGGGGATGCGGACAGATATATGTCGAGAAGGGGATATTCCTTTCTTCATGGGCTTTCGTCAATACGGACAGGGCGGCCGGCGCAGGAGGATACGGGGCAGAGATGAGATTTATTCAACCATGGAACGCTGTGGGTATTTTCTTAAAAAAATATATTATTACAATATGTTATAGATAATAAAAAATCAAAACGCAAATTATCGAAAAAAGGCCTTGGCGCCTGACGTGAAAGAGGATAAATTTTTTCAACTGCGGATGAACCATTTTGCATGAGGCCATGCGCAGGGATTTTTCGGCTTGGGGTTTATGGCCAAATTCAACCGGCAAATTGCGCAATGGGGGGATTTGGTGTATCTCAACAGGAATAGCCCTGGAAAAGGATCACCGGGGCGAGCTCTTTCACCCTCCAAGACCTGGGAGATGATTTATGAAACTGGGCAAATTCGTTGGCTTGGCGCTGATGGCTCTGACCCTGGGGCTGGCCGGCCAGTCCCTGGCTGCTGAACCCATCAAGATCGGCGTGTACCTGCCTCTGACCGGTCAGAATGCCTTTGGTGGTCAGCTCGAGCTGGAAGGTGTGCAGCTGGCTCTGAAGGACATGCCTGAAGTGCTGGGCCGCCCCATTGAACTGGTTGTGGTGGACAACAAGTCCGACAAGGTGGAAGCCGCCAACGCCGTCAAGCGCCTGGTGGAACGCGACAAGGTCGTGGCCCTGATCGGTACCTACGGTTCCTCTCTGGCCATGGCCGGTGCTGAAGTGGCCGAAAAGGCCAAGGTGCCCGGCGTGGGTACCTCCTGCACCAGCCCCCTGGTGACCCAGGGCAAGAAGTACTACTTCCGCGCCTGCTTCATCGACCCCTATCAGGGTGCCGCTGCCGCCACCTATGCCTATGAGAACCTGGGTCTGCGCAAGGCCGCCGTGCTCATGGACATGACCAACGACTACGCTGTGGGCCTGTCCAGCTTCTTCACCCGCTCCTTCAAGAAGCTGGGTGGCGAAGTGGTGGCCAACCTCAAGTACAGCTCCGGTGACCAGGACTTCACTGCCCAGCTCACCGAACTGATCGCCAAAAAGCCCGAGATCGTCTTCATGCCCGCTTACTTCGCTGAAGGCGCCATCATCATGAAGCAGGCCCGCGAACTGGGCGCCACCTTCCGCCTGATGGGCGCTGACGCCATGGACAACCCCGACACCGTGAAGCTGGCCGGCAAGGCTGCGGAAGGCTTCCTGCACACCACCTTCCCCTACGATGCCAAGATGCCCAACATGAGCGCCGAAGCCAAAAAGTTCACCGAAGCCTGGAACAAGGCCTATCCTGAAAAGGAAACCAACGTGAACGGCGCCCTGGGTTACAACTGCCTGTTCCTGATCGTTGACGCCATCAAGCGCGCCAACTCCGCCGACCCCGCCGCCATCACCAAGGCCCTGGCCGCGACCAAGAACCTGGTGACCCCGCTGGGTACCCTGACCATCAATGCCAGCCACGACGCCGAAATGCCCGTGGGTATCATTGAGTACAAGGACGGCAAGCGCGTTTATCTGACCGAAGTCACTCCCAAGTAAGGGAATCCGTCTGTTCACGGCGGGGCTCCGACGGGCCCCGCCGTTCCGTCTTCGCGCCCCTTCGGGCGGGATAAAGCTTATTTCCAGGTGGCCCCATGACCCTTGACATGTTTTTGCAGCACTGTTTCAACGCCTTGACGCTAGGCTCGCTCTACGCGCTGATCGCCATTGGCTATACCATGGTCTACGGCATTCTGCGCCTGATCAACTTTGCCCACGGCGATATCTTGATGGTCGGGGCTTACTTCGTCTTTTTCGGCACTTTCGCCTATGGCTGGCCCTGGGGTGTGGCCGCCATCATCGCCATCCTCGGCGCCAGCGTGCTGGGTGTGGTGGTGGAACGCGTGGCCTACCGGCCCTTGCGTGACGCGCCCAGAATTTCGGCGCTCATCAGCGCCATCGCTGTTTCCTTCTTTATCGAAAGTCTGGCCGTGGTGGTCTTCACCGGCCAGCCCCGGCCCGTGCTGCAGCCCGACTGGCTGCTCTCGGTCTGGCAGTTCGGTGATGTGCGCATCCTCAAACTTACGGCCTTCGTGCCGGTCATGACCATCGTGCTGGTGGCGCTCCTGCTCTACATCGTGCACCACACCAAGCCCGGCCTGGCCATGCGCGCCATCTCCAAGGATATCGAGACCACGCGTCTTCTGGGGGTGCGGGTGGACAACATCATCGCCTTCACCTTCTTCATCGGTTCCGCCCTGGCTGCCGCGTCGGGCATCATGTGGGCCCTGCGCTATCCGCAGGTGCACCCCTACATGGGCATCATGCCCGGCCTCAAGGCCTTCATCGCGGCCGTGTTCGGCGGTATCGGCTCCATCCCCGGCGCCGTTATCGGCGGTGTGGCCCTGGGCTTTGTGGAAATCATGACCGTGGCCTTCATGCCGGAGCTTTCGGGCTTCCGTGATGCCTTCGCCTTCATCCTGCTGGTGCTGGTGCTTGTGTTCAAGCCCACGGGCCTGCTGGGCGAGCGCATGGAGGAGAAGATCTAATGCGCTTCAATCAAACGACCCTGCTCAACATCGCGCTTATCGTCATCTTCGGTCTGGCCCTGACCCAGGCCGAGGCCTATATGGGCGACTATCAGATCTACATCCTCAAACTGATCTTCATCAACGCCATCCTGGCCCTGTCGCTCAACCTGATCTATGGATTCACCGGCCTTTTCTCGCTGGGCCATGCCGGCTTCATGGCCATCGGCGCCTATGTGGGCGCCCTGTGTACCCTGCTGCCGGAACAGAAAGAGATCATGTGGATCCTGGATCCCATCATCTGGCCCTTCTCGGTGCTGCACACGCCCTTCTGGGTGGCGGTCATCGCCGGTGGCCTGGTGGCCATGATCTTCGCCTTTATCATTGCAGTGCCCGTGCTGCGACTGGGGGACGACTACCTGGGTATCGCCACCCTGGGCTTCGCCGAGATCATCCGCGTGGTCATCGTCAATGCCACGTCCATCACTAATGGTTCCCTGGGCATCAAGGGCATCCCCGGCGAGGCGACCCTGCTGACCTGTTACATCTGGACAGTCATCACGCTGGTGGTGCTGTCACGGCTTATATTCAGCAACTTCGGCAACGTATTGCGCTGCATACGCGATAACGAGATCGCCGCGGGCGTCATGGGCATCAACGTGTTCCGCTACAAAGTGCTCTCCTTCTGCGTGGGGGCCTTCTTCGCGGGCGTGGGCGGCGCGCTGCTGGGCAGCCACCTGTCCACCATCGACCCCAAGATGTTCAACTTCCTGCTGACCTTCAACGTGCTGATGTTCGTGGTGGCCGGCGGCCTGGGCTCGCTGACCGGCAGCCTGCTGGGGGCCACCATCGTCACCATCCTGCTGGAATGGCTGCGCGCCATCGAGGAGCCCATGGACTTCGGCGTGTTCGAGATCCCGGGCATCCCCGGCATGCGCATGGTGGTCTTCTCGCTCATCCTGCTGGCCATCATCCTGTTCCGGCGTGAGGGCATCATGGGCACCCGTGAGATCACCTGGAAAACCATCTTTTCGCTGGGGAGGCGCAAGGCATGAGTGCAAGCAAAGTCCAGCCCATCCTGACGGCTGAAAACGTGACCATGCGCTTTGGCGGCGTGACGGCCGTCAGCGACCTTTCCCTGAAGGTGGACGAGGGCAGCATCGTGGGCGTCATCGGTCCCAACGGTGCGGGCAAGACCACCCTGTTCAACGTGCTGAGCGGTTTCTATACGCCGCAGGAAGGTGACGTGCGCTTTGCGGGCAAGAGCATCCGCGGCCGCAAGCCGTTCGAGATCTGCCGCATGGGCATGGCCCGAACCTTCCAGAACATCCGTCTTTCGCCGCACATGAGCGTGCTGGAAAACGTGATGGTGGGCTGTCATGTGCGCCGCCGCTGCCCCTGGTGGATGGCGCCGCTGGGTCTGCCCATGTATTACAAGGAAGAAAAGGCCATCACGGACAAGGCCCGCGACCTGGTGGAGCATCTGAACTTGGCCGAATACATGGACGAGAAGGCGGGCAGCCTGCCTTACGGGGCGCAGCGCCGCCTGGAGATCGCCCGTGCCCTGGCCACGGAACCGCGCCTGCTCCTGCTGGACGAACCCGCCGCAGGCATGAACCCGCAGGAAAGTATCGAGCTCATGCACTTCATCCAGGCCATCCGTGACCACTTCGACCTGACCATCCTGCTTATCGAGCATGACATGAAGGTTGTCATGGGCGTGTGCCAGTACATCTGGGTGATGGAATACGGTGCGCTTATCGCACACGGCGACCCGGACGCCATTCGCAGCAATCCCGAGGTCATCCGGGCCTATCTGGGCGAGGACGTGGTGTAGTATGCTGAAAATCAGGGATCTTTACGTTCGTTACGGCGGCATCGAGGCCGTGCAGGGTGTCAGCCTGGACATCAAGCGCGGCAGCATCGTCACGCTGGTGGGCGCCAACGGCGCCGGCAAGAGCAGTATCATCCGTTCCATCGCCGGCCTGAACAAAAATATCAGCGGCGAGATCTCGCTGACCCGCAAGGAAGGCGACCAGCCCGTCTCCCTCATCGGCCTCAAGCCCGAGGAGATGGTGCGGCGGGGCATCTCGCTTTCGCCGGAAGGCCGTCGCATCCTGCCGCATCTGACCGTGGTGGAGAACCTGCGCCTGGGCGCTTATTCGCGTACCGACAAGGACGGCATCAACGAGGACATCGAGCGTGTCTATGCGCTGTTCCCCCGTTTGAAGGAACGCCACTGGCAGAAGGGCGGCACGCTTTCGGGCGGTGAACAGCAGATGCTGGCCGTGGGCCGCGCGCTCATGAGCCGCCCGGACATGATCATGCTCGACGAACCGTCGTTGGGTCTGGCCCCGCTGCTGGTCAAGGAGATCTTCAACATCATCCGCCGCATCAACGAAGACGGCATGACCGTGCTGCTGGTGGAACAGAACGCGTTCGCGGCCCTTTCCGTGGCCCATTACGCCTACATCCTCGAAGTGGGCCGCGTGGTGCTGGAGGGCACCGGCCAGGAACTGCTGGAGAACCCCAAGGTCAAGGAAGCCTATCTGGGCGGCTAGTTTCGGCATCATCGACATGCAGGGGAGGGGATGTTTCCGCAAGGGACGCCCCTCCTTTTTTTGTACATGGCGGCTGGAGGACAGTCCCGGCCGTCGTCCTTTCGTGCCCGCCATCACACAGGGGCTTCGGCTCTTGTCAGGCGGGCCTTCTGACATTACTGTCCGAAAACGGAGGATGCAGGACCGGCTGCCGTCAGGCAGGGGGACCGGTCCGTGCTGTTCCCCGGATGTCTTCGGAGGGGCCGGAGACGTCCGCAACCCTTCATAAGGAGTACCCATGCTGCGCATTTCCCGCCATGCATTGCTCATCCTTCTGCTGGGGATCCTGCTTTTGCCGCAGCTCGCCGCTGCCGCGCCGCAGGCCGCCCCGGCCAATCCTTCAACCTCTGGTAACGACACCATGCTCGTCCGCCTCAAGAACGGCCTGACGGTCTACATCATCCGGGACAGCCGCTTCCCGCTGGTCTGCACGCGCCTGTTCGTAGGCACGGGTTCCGCCAACGAGACCGCCGAGCAGGCGGGCATCAGCCATGTGCTGGAGCATATGGTCTTCAAGGGCACGGAGAAGCGTCCCAAAGGGCAGGTGGCCCGGGATGTGGAATCCCTGGGCGGCTATCTCAACGCGGCCACCAGTTTCGACAAGACCTGGTACATCACCGACATGCCCGCCAAGCACTGGAAGACGGGCATGGACGTGGTCAAGGACATGGCCTTCCATCCTTCGCTGGACCCGGCCGAGCTGGAAGCGGAAAAGGACGTCATCGTTTCCGAACTCAAGGGCGGTGACGACACGCCTACCCGCCGCCTGTTCGAGGACCTGCAGGTGGCCGGTCTGGCCCACACGGTCTACGGACGCCCCATCATCGGTTTTGAAAAGACCATCCGGGCCGTGACCGTGGACGACCTGCGGGCCTATATCCGTACCTGGTACCAGCCGCAGAACATGATGCTGCTGGTGGCCGGCGACATTGATCCCAAGGCCGTGCTGGCCCACGCCGAAGAGCTGTTCGGCGACCTGAAAAACGATACCATCCTGCCCGAGCCCGCTCCCGTGCAGCTGGAAGGCGCCGCAGGCGGTCCCCGTGTCGAGGTGACGCGCGGGCCGTGGAACAAGGTCTATCTGGGCATCGCCCTGCCTGCCCCCGCCCTAGGCGACCAGCGCTCCATCGACCTGGACGTGCTGGCCTATGCGCTGGGCGGTGACGGTACCTCGCAGTTCTATCGCAAGTACCGTTACGAGAAGCAGCTGGTGGACAGCATCAGCGTCGGCAACATGAGCCTCAACCGTGCGGGCCTATTCTATATGGTCGCCCAGCTGGATGCGGACAAGGTGGAGCCTTTCTGGCAGGAGTTCACCCGCGATCTGGCCGCGCTGGACGCCGGCAAGATCACGCCCGACGTCATCGAGCGGGCCCGCTTCAATTATGAGGACGGCATGGACCGCGCCAGCGAGACCCTGGACGGCCTGACCTCGTGGAAGGCCACGGTACAGTTCGAGCTGGGCGGGCCGCAGGGTGAAGCCAATGTGCGTCATGCGCTGGCCGCTGTGGACAGCACGCGCCTGCGTCAGGCTCAGGACCTCTGGCTGCGCCCCGATCAGGTGCGCGTGCGCGTGCTGGCGCCCGAAAAGGCCAAGCTGCCCGATCTGGATGCCATTTTGCAGCGCAACTGGCCCGCGCCTGCCGTGGAGCGGCAAAAGGCTTCTGCTGTCGCGGAAAAGGTGGGCAAGCGCGAGATCGTCGATCTGGGGCAGGGCCGTACCGTGATCCTGCAGCCGGACCGCACCATCCCCTATGTGTCGCTGGAGATCCTGCGCCCCGGCGGCAATGCGCTGCTCAAGCCTGCCGACCAGGGCCTGGCCCAGCTCACGGCCGCTACCCTGACCGACGGTTGCGGCACGCGTGACCTGGACGCCATGGAACGCTTCGTGGCCGAACGTGCCGCCTCCCTCAGTGCCTCGGCGGGCGTGCAGAGCTTCACCGTTTCCCTGACGGGCCCGGCCCGCTTCAATGCCGATTACTTCGCCCTGCTGGGCGATCTGCTGCACAAGCCCACCTTTGCCGAAAAGGACGTGCGCCGTCAGGCCGATACGCTGAAGGCGGCCCTGGTGCGCCGTCAGGACAATCCCATGAGCTTCATGGGTTCCAAGATCAACGGCTTCCTCTTCCCCGGCGGTCAGCCTTACGGCTTTGACGGCCTGGGCACGGCGGAGAACCAGGACCGCTTCGGTCCCGGGGATGTGCAGTCCTTCTGGAAGCAGCAGAATGCCCAGCCGTGGATCCTTTCCGTGGCTGGGGACTTCGACCGGGAAAAGGTGCTGGCTTTTGCCCGCAGCCTGCCCGTGCCCACCGCGCCTGCCGTGGATGTGCCCCAGCCGACCTGGGGCGCCGACAAGCGCCTGTCCCTGTCCCTGCCCGGTCGCCAGCAGGCCCATCTGCTGCTTGCCTTCCATGCCGTGCCGCTGGATCATCCCGACGCTCCGGCGCTCATGCTGCTGGAATCGGTGCTTTCCGGCCAGAGCGGCCTGTTGTTCAACAAGCTGCGTGACGAGCAGGGCCTGGGCTACACGGTGACGGCCTTTTACCGCAGCCTGCCCGAAGCCGGTTTCATGGCCTTCTATATCGGGACCACGCCCCGCAATCTGGATGTGGCCCGGCAGGGCTTCAGCGGTATCATCAAGGACATCAAGACCGATTTGCTGCCCGCCGACCTGCTGGCCAAGGGCCTGAACCGCATGGAAGGCAGCTATTATCGTGGTCGCCAGAGCCTGGGCGCACGGGCCGACGAGGCCGCCAGCGAGCGTTTGCTGGGCCAGCCCCAGGATTTCCAGAAGCGTTTGCTGGAAAAGGCCGCCAAGGTGACGCCGGAACAGCTGCGCGAGGTCGCCCGCAAGTATCTGCTGGTGGACAATATGTATGAAGTGACCCTGCTTCCCTAGATCAAGGGTGACAGGATGCAATGACAGGGGAAGGGTTCCGGCCGAGGGCAGGGGCCCTTCCCCTTTTGCTTGCGGCAGGGCATTTTTGCCGTGCCGGGCAGGCCCGCCATCTTGACCGGCGTCCGGGCGGGCTTATCTCTGAGTAAAGCATCCTGACGGCTGGCTGACGCCTGTGCTGTTAGGCCAGAGGGGTGTGGCGACTGATGCGCCGGTGCCGCCGGTGTGGAAAGGGCGTCTGGGGAATATTTCCACTTTATGGAAATATATCCTGTCATACGAAAAATGAAATTTTCAATCCTGCGAGGATGACATGAAACTGACGGACATGCATGTGTTTGACAAGGCCCGTGTGGTGGCCAAGACCCTGGGCATCCAGGTATGCCTTTTTGTGGGCCTGCTGGTGCTGGTCTGGGGCAGCCAGGCCTTCTACGGCGTCATCGATACCAAGAAATTCCCCCAGGCCTACAGTGTGGGCGAGACGGCGAACCTGAGCGAGAACGACAAGGGCAAGCTGCTGGTGGATTCCGTCACCAATCAGCTGCGTCGCGAGATGGGCTCCACCTTCGGCTGGACCATGAACGACATCGTGTTCAACCGCTTCGTGCTGGATAACCGCGCCTATCGGCAGTACGGCGTCTACCACGCCACGCGCGTGCTCATGGACCTGTACTCCACCCAGATCGCCAAGCTGGGCTCCAATGACCGCGAAAGCGAGTTCCTGTACCAGGCCCGCCTCAACGGCTTTGCCGTTGATCCGCGCAGCTTCATGTTCCCCTCGGCGGAAGGCTCCTACAAAAAGGCTCTGAAGCAGGTGGAGGAATACAAGAAGTCCCTGGATACCGGCAAGGGCACCTACAATTGCCGTACTGACGACCTGTACGCGGCCCTGAACACGGTGGTGGGCGAGAACATGCTGGGCTACGCCCTGGGCCTGCTGGCCGATGCCCAGGACATCCCCTTCTACACCCTGGACAACCGCATCTACGAAGTGCAGGGCATGGTGCTGGTCATCCGTGATTTTGTGAAGGCCCTGTACGACCTGTATCCCGAGATCGCCCAGAAGAACAACGCCGAGAACATGGCCGCCGCCATGCAGTTCATGAACGACATCTGCACCTATGATCCCATGTACATCACGTCGTCGTTCAACTCCGGTGAGCTCATCATCTCCTACCTGATGTTCACCAAGAACCGTCTGGAAGACATCCGCGACAGCCTGCGCATCTAGCAGGATGTCCTTTCACATGCATCGGCAAGGCCGGAGCCCTAAGGGCTCCGGCCTTTTCGTGTTTATGGGCAGGGCTGCGGAGGGGATGGGGACGGTGGTCATGCGGCCGTTCGTGCGTCTCCGGCCTGCGGCAGGTAGGAGAGAGTATTCCGTTCCTTTCCCCGTGATCCTCTTCATGGTCCGGAGCCTCGTCAGTTCCCCTGGCGGGGCTTTTGGTGTCTGCGGATCTGTACACGGGCTGGCCGCCGGAGACGATCGGCATGGCCGGTCGGGCCGGGCTCCAGGTGATCGGGAACTGGAATCCCGGAAGGGGAGGCTACCGCTTGGGATATGGACAGAAGAAACTGCAAAAAATAATGGTGCAACGATGGGCAAAGAAGCAGTGATGGTTGTACTCATTTTCACAATTAACGGCTGCAAGGCGCACTTTTATCACCGGAAAAGCTCAAAGCGTGACATTCCCCCGAAAATCATTGCAAAAGCGTGCATCATCTGCTGAGGCATCAAGCCATCTTATTTTATGAGGTTTTTCTTTGCACTTTTTATGAAAACTTGTTATTTCTTTTCTGTATCTCATAATTTGTTCAGGAGAGACAATGAAAGCTGCTGCCATGAAAACCATTCACGTCAAGGACGCTGTCGGCAGCGTGCTCTGTCACGATATCACCCGCATCGTGCCCGGAGGGGACAAAGGGCCCGTGTTCCGCAAGGGGCATATCGTGAGGGAGGAAGACATCCAAACCCTTCTGGAGGTAGGTAAGGAACATCTGTATGTGTACGAGCCGCAGGAGGGCGTGCTGCACGAAAATGAAGCCGCCCGGCGCATCGCGGCCGCTACGGCCGGGGCCAACATCACGCTGAGCGAGCCCAAGGAAGGGCGCATCAACTATTCGGCGTCCTGTATGGGCCTCTTGCGGGTGGATGTCCCCACGCTGACCCGCATCAATTCGTTGGGAGAGATCACCCTGGCCACGCTGCACAGCATGCAGCAGGTCAGGCCGGGACAGAACCTGGCAGGCACCCGCGTGGTGCCCCTGCTCATTGAGGAAAGCAAGATCGTCGCTCTCGAGCAGCTGGTTTCCCGTCCCGTGGTCGAGGTCCTGCCCCTGCAAAAGTTCAAGGTAGGCATTGTCACTACCGGCAGCGAAGTCTACACGGGCCGCATCAAGGATGCCTTCGGCCCTGTGCTTCGAGACAAGTTCGCCCGCCTTGAATGCACCGTCATGGATCAGGTCTTCACCAGTGACGAAGTGGAGATGACCTCGTCAGCCATCAGCGGCTTCATCCGACAGGGAGCCGACATGGTGGTGGTGACGGGCGGCATGTCCGTGGATCCCGACGACAAGACCCCCGCTTCCATCCGTGCCGCTGGCGCGCAGGTGGTGAGCTATGGCGCACCGGTCTATCCCGGGGCCATGTTCCTGCTGGGCTATGTGCCCACGGAACGCGGCCGCGTCCCCGTACTGGGGCTGCCCGGCTGTGTCATGTATTACAAGGCCAGCATCTTCGAACTCGTAGTCCCGCGCCTTCTGGCCGGACTGGAGGTGACAGCCGAGGATATCGCCGGCATGGGTCACGGGGGCTTCTGCTCCGGCTGTGGCGAATGCCGTTATCCCATCTGTCCGTTTGGAAAATAGACGGCGCGGCAGCGACCGTCTCAACTTGCAAGCCGTTTCTAGGAGTCGCATATGGAAACGAAAACGCTTGTGGTCAATGGTATTCCCCGTCAGGTCCTGGTGGATTCCGACACTCTTCTCGTTGACGTGCTGCGCAACCAGCTGCAGATCACCAGCGTCAAGGTCGGTTGCGGTCAGGGCCAGTGTGGTGCCTGCTCCGTGATCCTCGACGGCAAGGTCACCCGCGCCTGCATCGTCAAGATGCGTCGCGTGCCCGATCAGGCCCAGATCACCACCCTCGAAGGCGTGGGCACCCCCGCCAAACTGCATCCCCTCCAGGAATCCTGGATGTTCCACGGTGCGGCGCAGTGCGGCTTCTGCACGCCCGGCTTCATCGTGTCCGCCAAGGCCCTGCTGGACTCCAATCCCGCCCCCAGCCGTGAAGAAGTGCGCGACTGGTTCCAGAAACATCACAATATTTGCCGCTGCACCGGTTACAAGCCCCTGGTGGACGCCGTCATGGACGCCGCCGCCGTCATGCGCGGTGACAAGGATATCGAAGAGCTGCGCTACAAGCTGCCCGCCGACGGCCGCGCCTTCGGTTCGCGCCTGCCCCGTCCCAGCGCCCTGGTCAAGGTGACCGGTCTGGCCGAATACGGCGCCGACGCCGCCGTGCACATGCCACCCGACACCCTGCACCTGGCCCTGGCCCAGGCCAAGGTCTCCCATGCCATCATCAAGGGCATCGACACCTCCGAAGCCGAAAAGATGCCCGGCGTGGTCCGCGTGCTGACCCACAAGGACGTCAAGGGCAAAAACCGCATCACCGGCCTCATCACCTTTGCCGACAACAAGGGCGACGGCTGGGATCGTCCCATCCTCAACGACACCAAGGTGTTCCAGTACGGTGACGCCCTGGCCATCGTCTGCGCCGACAGCGAGGCCCACGCCCGCGCCGCCGCCGACAAGGTCAAGTTCGACCTGGAACTGCTGCCCGAATACATGAGCGCGCCCGAAGCCATGGCTCCCGACGCCATCGAGATCCATCCCGGCACGCCCAACATCTACTATGAGCCCCACATCGAAAAGGGCGAGGACACCAAGCCCTTCTTCGACGATCCCGAAAACGTGGTGGTGGAAGACAGCTTCTACACCCAGCGTCAGCCGCACCTGAACATCGAACCCGACGTGGGTTACGGCTACCTGAACGAGCAGGGCCAGCTGGTGATCCACTCCAAGTCCATCGGCCTGCACCTGCATGCCCTGATGATCGCCCCCGGTCTGGGCGTGAAATTCCCCGAAGAGCTGGTCATGGTGCAGAACACCACCGGCGGCACCTTCGGCTACAAGTTCAGCCCCACCATGGAAGCCCTCATTGGCGTGGCCGTGCTGGCCACCGGCCGTCCCTGCCACCTGCGCTACAACTACCAGCAGCAACAGCAGTACACCGGCAAGCGTTCGCCCTTCTGGACCAAGGTGCGCATGGCTGCCAACAAGAAGACCGGCAAGATCGTGGCCATGGAGACCGACTGGACCTGCGACCACGGTCCGTACTCCGAATTCGGCGACCTGCTGACCCTGCGCGGCGCCCAGTTCATCGGCGCCGGTTACGGCATCCCCAACATCCGTGGTGACGGCCGCACCGTGGCCACCAACCACGCCTGGGGCGCGGCTTTCCGCGGTTACGGCGGCCCCGAATCGGAATTCCCCTCCGAAGTGCTGATGGACGAACTGGCCGAAAAGCTGGGCATGGATCCCTTCGATCTGCGCGAGCTCAACTGCTACAAGGAAGGCGACACCACGCCTACCGGCCAGAAGCCCGAGGTCATGAACCTGCCCACCATGTTCAAGGCCCTGCGTCCCAAGTATGAGGCCGCCAAAGCCAAGGCCAAGGCGGAATCCACCGATGCCGTCAAGCGCGGCGTGGGCCTGGCCCTTGCCGTGTACGGTGCCGGTCTGGACGGCCCCGACTCCTCCGAAGCCTGGGCCGAGCTGAACCCCGACGGCTCCGTGACCATCGGCAGCTCCTGGGAAGATCACGGCCAGGGCGCCGACTCCGGCGCGCAGTGCACCGCCCATGAGGCCCTGCGTCCCATCGGCCTGCCTGTGGAAAAGATCCGCCTGGTCATGAACGACACCAGCAAGACCCCCAACTCCGGTCCTGCCGGCGGTTCCCGCTCCCAGGTGATGACCGGCAACGCCATCCGCGTGGCCTGCGAACAGCTGGTGGAAGCCATGCGCAAGCCTGACGGCGGCTTCTACACCTATGACGAAATGAAGGCCGAAGGCCGCGCCGTGCATCAGGACGGCAAGTGGACCGCCCCGGCCCGCGACTGCGGCAAGAACTGCCAGGGCGAACCCTTCTGCTGCTACATGTACGGTCTGTTCATGGCCGAAGTGGCCGTGGACGTGGCCACCGGCAAGACCAAGGTGGAAAAGATGACCATGGTGGCCGACATCGGCAAGGTGGTCAACCGCCTGCTCACCGACGGCCAGCTCTATGGCGGCCTTGCCCAGGGCATCGGTCTGGCCCTTACCGAAGACTACGAGGACATCAAGAAGCACAGCACCATGGCCGGTGCCGGTATCCCCACCATCAAGGATATCCCGGATGACATCGAGCTCATCTATGTGGAGACCCCGCGTCCTGACGGCCCCTTCGGCGCCTCCGGCACGGGCGAGATCCCGCTGTGCGGCCCGCATCCGGCCATCATCAACGCCATCTACAACGCCTGCGGCGCTCGCGTGACCCATCTGCCCGCGTACCCCGAAAAGGTGTTGGCGGCCATGCCCAAGAAGTAAATGGAACAATGACTGTCCGGGGGACCGGTTCGCCGGTCCCCCGTCAGATGCAGACAAGGCTGACGGCATCCTGCTGGAGGGATGCCGTCTTGCCCTGCACCGTTTTTTCTTCCCCGCCCGCCGCAGGCGTGCCGTGTGCCGTATCCGTTGCCTGCCTCCCTCATGGGGCATGACGATGCGGGGCCCCTGCCCGCTGGCATCCCGAGGTCCCCATGAGCATTTCCATGAACAGCCAGAGCGCCCTGCATGAAGTGGAATCCCGCTGCACGCAGGAGCGCCCGCCCCGTTGCCAGTCCCTGTGTCCGCTGGGGCTGGACGCGCGCGCCTTCCTCGGCCATGCCGCCGAAGGCCGCTGGAGCGACGCCCGCAAACAGCTGGAACGTTATCTGCCCCTGCCGGGCCTGCTGGCCCGCGTCTGCGACCATCCCTGCGAACAGGGCTGCCTGCGCGGCGATCTGGGGGGCGCCGTCAACCTGCACGGGCTGGAGATCTTCTGCACGGAACATCTGGGCGTGCAGACCCGTTCCCTGCCCATGCCGCGCAAACAAAAGCGTATCGCCGTCATCGGTGCCGGTCTGGCCGGTCTGGTCTGTGCCTGGGATCTGGCCGGCAAGGGCTATCCCGTGACCGTCTTCCATGAAGGCGATCCCAAAGCGCAACTGCTGTCCTGCTGGCCCGTGCTGGCCGGGGCAGGGGCCGCGGCCCTGGATGCCGAATGGGAGGCCCTGGGCCGCCGGGGCGTGCGCTTTGAGCAGGCCTCCACGGATGCGGCCTGCCTGCAACAGGCTGCCGGGGAGTACGACGGCGTCCTGCTGGATGCCGGTGCCCTGCCGGAGCTGGCGCCCGCCGAAGACGGCATGGACGCGCAGATCCTGCACTGGCGGGACAACATCTGCTGCGCGGGCTGGGCCAGCGTCACGCCCACGGGCCACCGTTTCGCATCCGCGTCGCGGCAGGCCGGGCAGGGCAGGAGTGCGGCCCGGACCCTGGAGCGGCTGGTGGCCGGCGTGTCCCTGACCGCGGCCCGCGATACGGACGAGCGCAGCCTGTTCACCGAGCTGGACGGCATCGCGCCGGTGGAGCGGGTCCTGCCCGTCGCGGAAGTCTATTCCGAGGCGGAGGCCCGGCAGGAGGCCGGACGCTGCCTGCAATGCCAATGCCTGGTCTGCGTCAAGGCCTGCGTCTATCTGCAAAAATACAAGGGTTATCCTCGCGTCTACGCCCGTCAGATGTACAACAATGCGGCCATCGTCAAAGGCCTGCATCTGGCCAACAACCTCATCAACGGTTGCGCCCTGTGCGGACAGTGTGAGGAATTGTGCCCCGAGAATTTCTCCATGGCCGAGCTTTGCCTGAGCGCGCGGCAGGATATGGTGGAGCGCGGCGTTATGCCGCCTTCGGCCCATGAATTTGCGCTGGAGGACATGGAAGCCGCCAGCGGCCCGGAATGCGCCCTGAGCATCAAGGGAGGGGAGGGCGGCTGGCTATTCTTCCCCGGCTGCCAGCTGGCGGCCTCGCGCGGGGAGCAGGTGGAAGCCCTCTATGCCTGGCTGCGTGACGCTCTGGCCGGGCAGGGTGAGTTCGCTCCCGGTCTGGAGCGCGGGCCAGTAAGTCTGTTGCTGCGCTGTTGCGGCATCCCGGCACGCTGGGGCGGCCGCGAAGAGCTTTTTGCCCAACAGGCGCAGGAGTTGCGGCAGCAATGGGAAGGACTGGGCAGGCCGCGGATCATGGCCGCCTGTTCGTCCTGCCTCTCCGTCCTGCGCGAGGTCCTGCCCGAGGCGCGGGCCCTTTCCCTCTGGGAGGTGCTGGATGCCCTGCCATGGCCCGAAGGCGCTCCCGGCGGTGCGGACAGGGGCACCCTGCTGACCATGCAGGATCCCTGCACGGCCCGGCATGATACGGCATGGCAGGACGCCGTGCGTTCGCTGGCGCGCAAGGCCGGCATGATCCCGGAAGAGCCGCCGCAGGGGCGCGACAGGACGGCCTGCTGCGGGTATGGCGGTCTGGTCTGGTGTGCCCAGCCGGAACTGGCAGATGCCATGGCCGGTCACCGGGCCGGAGGATTGCCGCATGCGGCCCTCAGTTCCTGCATCATGTGCCGTGACCGTCTGGCGGGCAGCGGCAAGCCCGGTCTGCATCTGCTGGACCTGCTGCCGCAGCTGGCCCCGCTGGCCCACGGTCTGGAGCCGGAAAAGGGCCCCGGCCTTTCGGAACGGCGTGCCCGTCGTGCGGCCTTGCGCCGTCGTCTGGCTCGTGTCTGGCTGGGGCAGGAGCCGGCCGAACCGGCCGCCGGACGGCTGGATCTTGTTCCCGGCCTGCTGGAAGAGCTTGAGCGTCGCCATATCCTGCTGGAGGACGTGGACGGGGCCGTGGCGGCCGTGGAAGCGGAAAAGGCTTATTTCGTGGATGCGGAGAGCGGTCATCGTCTGGGCGCGTGGCGGCCGCGCAACGTGACCTTCTGGGTGGAATACACGGAAGAAGACGGGCGCTGGCTGCTGCATGATGCCTGGTGCCACCGGATGCGCGTGCCGGGCAGCGGCGGCGTGCAGGAAAACGGCTGCTGCGGGGAGGCGTAAGATGAGTATCGGTCCCAATTATGAACCGGATGGCGGCAGCTGGACATGCGGCCGCTGCGGCTGCCCGCTGGAACAGGGCAAGGTGCAGGTCTTTTACCTCAACAGCGCTTTTGACGTCATGCTGCCGCGCTGTCCGCAATGCGGGCTGACCATGGTGCCCAAGTCACTGGCCGAGGGCAAGATGCTGGAAGTGGAAGCCCTGCTGGAAGACAAGTGAGCCAGCTCTACACACGGCCGGAATTCAGGCGCATCGCGGGCGAACACTGGCGGCCCGGCGGGACGGAGATCACGGACAGGCTTCTGGTCCTGGGGCGGCGCTGGCATGATGCCGGACCTGAGGCCCGCATCCTGGACGTGGGCTGCGGGCCCGGCGGCAGTGTTCGCCATCTGCGGCAGCAGGGGCGGCAGGTCTGGGGCCTGGATACCGTGCTGCGTCCCCAGTGGCGGACGAAAGTTCCGTCTGAGGCCGGGGAACGGCCGTATCTGGTGGCCGATGCCTGCGCCGGCCTGCCCCTGCGGGACGGCGTGCTGGATATGATATTGTGTGAATGCGTGCTGTCCGTATTGCCGGACCCCGCCGCCTTTCTGCAGGAGGCCCGGCGCGTCTTGCGGCCGGGCGGTCTGCTGGCGTGCAGTGATCTGTACCGGCGTGGAGAAGAGAGCGTCCTTGCGCCGCAGCCTTCCGGCTGTGCAGACGGGGCCCGCTCCCGTGTGGGCTGGACCGCGCTGTGCGAAGGGGCGGGCTTTACGGTCCGGCATTTCGAGGATGCCAGCCCGGCCCTGGCCCGTCTGGCCGCGGCGCTGGTCTGGTATGGCGACAAGCAGAGCCTGCGGGAATGGGGCCTGTGCGGTCCCGGCTGCGGCGGGGCGACGGCCCGGCCCGGTTATGCGCTCTGGATCGCGCAAAAGGAGGAATGATGCATCCCCTGATGATGGATCTTTTGCCGCTGGTGCGGCAGGGCTATTGTTGCAGCCAGCTGCTGGTACAGCTGCTGGTGCAGGCCCAGGGAAGGGAAGTGCCGGATCTGGTGCGGGCCCTGCACGGCCTTTGTCACGGCATCGGCCAGTCCGGCGGGCCCTGCGGCCTGCTTACGGGCGGTGCCTGTGTGCTGGCCCTGCTGGCGGGTAAGGGCGCGGAAGGCGAGGAGCCCCATCCCATGCTAACCCCTCTGCTCAATGACTACGCCGGCTGGTTCTATGAGCGCACGGCGGCCTACGGCGGCCACTCCTGCGAACAGGTGGCGCTGGGGCTGGGAGCGCGCACGGCAGAGAGCGCGGAGCCCGATCCCGTGGCCTGTGGGGACTTGCTGGCCGAATGCTGGGAAAAGATTTTGGAGCTGATCCAGAACTACGATCTGGATTTCATGGCCCATGCCTGAGGTGGACGTGGAGATATTGCACGAGACCCAGAGCCTGTGCCCTGTCTGCCTGCGACGGCTGGATGCCCGGTATGTGCGGCGGGGGCAGAGCATCCTGCTGGAACGTACCTGCCCGGAACACGGCACCTTTGCCGTGGACATCTGGCACGAACAGACGGAAGAGGGCGTCACGCCGCCGCGCTTCAACGGCTGGTCACGACCCAAAACGCCGTCGTACCCGCGTGAGCCGCGCACAGCTGTCCGGCACGGCTGCCCCTATGATTGTGGCCTGTGCCCGGCCCATGCCCAGCATACCTGCACGGGCCTGGTGGAAGTGACCCTGCGCTGCAACATGGCTTGTCCCATCTGCTATGCGGCAGCCGGCGGGGCCGTGCCCGACGATCCTTCGCCGGAGACCGTGGCCTTCCAGCTGGACAGCCTGCGCCGGGCCTCGCCGGGCTGCAATGTCCAGCTTTCCGGCGGCGAGCCTACCGTGCGCGACGATCTGCCCGCCATCATCCGTATGGCGCGGGAACGGGGCTTCGGCCTGTTGCAGGTCAACAGCAACGGTCTGCGCCTGGGCCTGGAAGCGGGATATGCCCGAAAGCTGCGCGAAGCCGGGCTGGATTCCGTCTACCTGCAATGGGACAGTCCCGATCTGGAGGGCTGTCTGCCTTTGCGGGGGACCGTGGCCCTGCCCGATGGGCTGGATCTGCTGGCGGTCAAGCGCCGGGCCGTGGAGCAGTGCACGGCCGCCGGTCTGGGCGTGGTGCTGGTGGCCACCGTGGCCCGGGGCGTCAATGATGACCGTCTGGGGGCCCTGCTGCGTCTGGCGCTGGAGCTGGGCCCCGGCGTGCGCGGCCTGCATATCCAGCCCGTGGCCCGTTTCGGCCGTTATCCCGGACGGCTGGAAGACGGCCTTCGCTTCACCCTCAGCGATGTGATGGCCGCCCTGTGCCGTCAGGTCCCGCAGTGGCTGCGCATGGAGCATTTCCACCCGCCGGGCTGCGAGCATTCCCTTTGCTCCTTCAGTTCGCTCTACGCGCGGGAAAAGGCGGCGGACGGCAGCCCCTCCCTGCGCTGGCTGCCTGATGCGGCCCGCTCCTGCTGCGGTCCTGCCGTGGATAAGGTGCCGGTCCCGGCGGCCGAAGGGGCGCGTAAATCCCGGCAGTTCGTGGCCAGTCACTGGCGCGGTGACGACAGCCCCCGGGACGAAGGCAAGGCGGCGCTGGCCGATGACTTCGGCCGCTTTCTGGCCCGTGCCGGGGCCGAACAGCGCTTCACCCTTTCCTGCATGGCCTTTCAGGATGCGCTCTCTCTGGACGTGGAGCGGGTGCGCGGCTGCTGCATTCATGTGGTGCGCCCCGATGGGCGCATGATCCCCTTCTGTCTCCATAACCTCACGTCCACGGAAGGTCGGATGCTCTACCCGCAGCGTCTGGCTTGCGGGGAGGAAGGTCATGACGGCATCTGACCCGCGTTCTCCGGCAACGGCACGGAGTATGAGGCAAGAGCCGTCGCTCCTGCCCCCGGCTGTCCGGCAGGCCCTGGAACATCCCGGGCCTTTCGCGCTGGGGCTGGATGCCTGGCTGGCGGCGGAATGCGGCGCGACGCGCCCCCAAGAACTGGCCGCCGCCGTGCGGGCACGCCAGCTGGAGCTGCTTAATGCCGATCTTTGCCACATGGCGCTGCACAGCCCCCTGTACCGGCAGCGTCTGGCCGGAGTCGGGCGCTGGTCCGCGGCGGGCCTGCGTCCTTTGCATGATCTTTCCGAACTGGCGGAACTGCCGTTCACCACGGCCGATGATCTGCGCCCCGGCGAGGCCCTGCTCTGTGTCTCGCGTGACGAGGTGGCGCGCATGGTCACGGTGAGCACCTCCGGCAGTACGGGTACGCCCAAGCGGCTGGCCTTCAGCGATGCCGAGCTGGCGCGCACGCGGGACTTTTTTGCCGTGGGCATGGCCCAGATGGTCACGGCAGGGCAGCACGTGGCCGTGCTGTTGCCGGGTGCCCACCGCCCGCGGGGCATCACGGATCTGCTGGCCGGGAGCCTGGCGCCGCAGGGCGTGCGCGTGACGGCCTGCATGGACCTGGCCGACCTGCTGCTGTGCGTACCGGAGCAGGCCCCGGAAGGGGCGGCGGTCCGTCTGGCGGCTGTCCGTGCCGCCTGGCAGGCGCTTGCGGCCACCGCTCCCGCAGGTCTGGGGCTCGTGCTGCTGCCCCGCCAGATGGAGTGCCTGTGGCGGGCCTTTCCCCAGACGCCGCCCGGTTTGTGCGCCGCCCTGTGCGCTGCCGACTGGCTGGATCCCGGTCTGCGCCGTCAGGTGGAGCAGGGCTGGGATTGCCTTGTGCTGGATCATTACGGCTCCACGGAGAGCGCCTTTGCCGGGGCCGTGCAGTGCCGCTGCCGTGAAGGGCGGCATGTGCGGGCCCTGGACCTGCTGCTGGAGATAGTCCATCCTGTGACGGGCAAGGTCCTGCCGGCGGGCGAGACCGGGGAGCTGGTCATCACCACCTTGCAGCGGCGGGCCATGCCCTTGTTGCGCTACCGTACGGGCGACATGGCCAGCCTGCTGGACGGGCCCTGTGCCTGCGGCAGCCCGTTGCCGCGTCTGGGGCCGGTGCTGGGGCGCATCGAGTATGCCGGACAGGGATTTCGAGTGACGCATCCCCGCAAAGGGGGAAGCGAGGAGAGGAGGTCATGCACCATTACGCTTTGATACTGGCTGCCGGTGCGGCGTCCCGCATGGGGCGGTGCAAGGCCCTGCTGCCGCTGCCCTTCCCGGACGGGGAGTGCTGTGCTCTGGAGCGTCTGGCCCGGATGTACGCTTTTTGCGGGCAGCGCTTCGTGGTCACCGGGCACCATGCGGGGTTGCTGGAGCCGGTGGCTCCCGGCTGGGGCCTGCGCGCTGTCCGTAATCCCCGCCCGGAAGACGGCATGTTTTCTTCCATCTGCGCGGGGCTCCAGGCCGTGCTGGAACGGGCCCGGGCGGATGACGTGGCACCGGAGCAGGGCGGCGTGTTCGTCCACCCTGTGGACGTGCCCCTGACCCGGCGCCTGACCCTGCTGGCCCTGCTGCGGACTGCGGACGCCGTGCCGGGGACAGCCCTGCAGGCGGCCTTCTGTGGCGAGCCGGGACATCCCGTCTATCTGCCCCTTTCCCTCGTGCCCGCCATCCTTGCCCATGACGGCCGTGAAGGCCTGCGTGGTGCGCTGGCGGCTGTTCCCTGCCGTCAGGTGCCGGTGGCCGATGCCGCCATGCTGCTGGATATGGATACTCCCGAACAGTACGCGGATCTGCAGGAGAGGGCAGCCTGTCACGATGCCCTGACGCGGGACGAGGCCGAAGGCCTGCTGCTCCAGGCCGGTGTACCGGAGCGGGGGCTGCGCCATGCGCTGGCCGTGGGCCGGGTGGCGGAAGCCCTGTGCGCGGCCCTGGCGGAGGCCCGGGGCGAGGCGGCTCCCGTGGAAACGGCGTTGGCGCTGGCCTCCGGGCTGACGCACGATATCTGCAAGGGCGTGCATGGCCATGAGGCCGCCGGAGGGCGGCTGCTGGCTCGTCTGGGGCTGGCCCGTATGGCTGCCATCGTGGCGGCCCACAGGGATCAGAGCGTCCCGGCGGAAAAAAAGCTGGGTGCGCACGAGCTGGTCTATCTGGCGGACAAATACTGCCGGGGCGGGATCTGGGTGCCGGTGGCGCAGCGTTTTGCCCAGAAACTGGAGGAGTTCGGTGCTGATCCGGGTGCCCGGGCCGGTATCGAGGGGCGGCGCGACCGGGCACTGGCCTTGGAACGGCGGCTGGCCGTGGAGCTGGGCCGTGACCCCGCCCGGCTGGTACGGGAAGTGCTGGATACGGCGGACATCGGTACGCGCGCGCAGATGCTGGATGCCCGGCGCGATCACTGGACGCCGCTGTGTCCGCTGGGAGAGGATGCCTGACATGGTCGGGCTCTGGCTGTTGCGTCACGGTTCTTTGCCGCCCAATCCTGAGCGGCGTTTCGTGGGCGCGCGCGACATCGCCCTGACCGCTGCGGGACGGGAGCAGATACGGCAGTCCGCCCGGGCCCTGCTGGCGGAATGCGGTGCGGCAAACGGACTGCCGCCCTCTGTTGCCGCAGCCACCGGGCAGGGCAGCCATGCGCGGACGGCAATGGCAGGGGCAGCGGAGAGAGGGGCGTTACGGGAAGGGGAGAGCGGCCGGTATGGGCCCTTCCTGCCCCGGCATATCATCTGTTCGGATCTGGGGCGCTGCCGCGAAAGCGCACGGCTGGTGCAGGAAGTTTTCCATGCCCGGGGCCATGCCATAGATATTTTCCCCGATGCGGGATTGCGCGAGATCTCGCTGGGGCTGTGGGAAGGGCTGACCGTGGCCGAAGTGGAAAGCCGCTGGCCTGGCAGCCATGCGGCACGCGGAGCAGACATGGCGGGCTTTGCGCCGCCGCAGGGAGAGAGCTTCGCCGCCGTGCAGGCCCGTGCCGTGGCCTGTGTGGAACGCTGGCAGGCCCGGTATCCTGATGAATGTTTGCTGCTGGTCAGCCACGCGGGCGTGCTGCGTAGCCTGTTGTGCCATTGGCTGGCCCTGCCGCTGGCCGAAGTGATGCGCGTCCCCCAGCACTATGCCTGCCGTATCTGGCTACCGGGGCAGGAATGTTAAGCGCGCGGGGCCCCCTGAAAGAAGCCCCGGTATGCCTTCCTAATCCAGGGTCAGGATGACGGACAGGGCCTTGAAGATGACCCAGACGCTGCTGCCCACCGGCGGGATGGGGCTTTCACCGCGCACATGAAGGGCGCAGGCCTGGCTGCCGTCAGGCAGGTTGACCAGGATCTCGGCCAGCATCTCGTCCTGGCGCACGCGTTCCACCGTGCCCCGGAAGCAGTTGCGTGTGGCCACGGGGGGCTTGTCCTGGCCCTGGTCGGGCTCGATGATGATCCAGGGGGCCTTGATGCTGGCGGTGACCAGCATGTCCTTGGAAAGCCCCAGGCTCTTGCAGCTTTCGTCCGTGATCATGGCCGTGACGCGCAGGCCGCCCGCCGTGCACAGGATCACGGTGACGATGATGCCCGAGGCCCGCAAGTGTTCGATGCGGCCGTGGAAGACGTTTCGGGCGCTGGTACGCAGGCCGCTGGTGCGCTGGACATGTTCACGCAGCAGGGTCTGCGCGGCCTTGAGGTTGTAGCGGATGCTGCCGGACTGCTGACGGCGGTTACGCCCGGCGAACATGTCGGCCACAGGGGCGGGCAGGCCCTGGCGGACCAGCTCGAGGATGCGGGTCTGGCGCAGGCTGCGGGCACTGAGCAGGCCCGCGGGCAGGCCGCAGGCATTGCCGCACTGTTGCAGGCTGCGGCGCACATAGCTGGCATCACAGTGGAGCAGGGCGCCGCTGGGCGTGAACAGGGCGGGGTCTTCCATCATCTGGCGCAGACGGCGGCAATGGGTGGCGGGCAGGGGGACCTGCCGGGCATGTTCCCCCTGGATGTGGATGATCCCGGCGCCCCAGTCCATGTGCCCGAGTTCCAGGGCAAGGGCCTCCACCAGGCGCAGACCGCCATAGCGCAAGAGCATGAAGATGCACCACAGGCGGGCATGGGCCCGGCGTGCCCGCATGCTGGTCGATTCGGCGTACTGCTGCCAGTACCAGGATTCGGCGGCCAGCAGTTCCTGATCGCTCAGGCCTTTTTCGTCACGCAGCAGGCTGGCAGTGTCCTGGCGCATGAGCTTCTGCTGCAGCCATTTCCTGTCTTCCGTCTCCAGACTGTGCAGTAAAGTGCTAAGTTTTTCACGTTTTTGCGCGGAAACCATAGAAAACCTCCCTGAAGCTTCCCTAAAATAACTTGTATCATAAGATGTTACAAGTTGTCGCGCTTTTTATATAATCCGTGTCTGCCTTGCCCCGCTCCTGAAGGCGCGTAAAGTGCATCATGACAAGAACATAAAAAAGCCAAGGAGGCTTGTATGTTGTTTGAACGAGTGCTTTCCGCCTGTATCAAAAGCGTGTCCCTGGCCGTGGCCGCCCTTGTCCTCGCCCTCGGCTGCGGGCAGGCCGTGACGGCGTCCGCCGGGGAGATGACCGTTTCCGCGGCGGCCAGCCTGACCAATGCCTTTGCCGAACTCAAGACCGCGTTTGAAAAGTCCCATCAGGGCCTGACCGTGCATACCAATTTTGCCGCCTCCAACCCGCTGCTCAAGCAGATGCAGGAAGGGGCCCCGGTGGACGTGTTCGCCTCCGCCGACCAGGAGACCATGGACAAGGCCCAGAAAGCCCAGCTCATCAAGCCTGAAAGCCGCAAGAATTTTGTCAGCAATACTGTGGTCCTCATCGTGCCCGCCCAGGGCAAGAAGTTCGGCAGCCTTGCCGAACTGAAGAAGGCCCAGCGCATCGCCGTGGGTTCGCCCGAAAGCGTGCCGGTGGGCCGTTATACGCGTGATGCCCTGAAGAGCGCCGGGCTCTGGGAGACCCTCCAGCCTTCCTTCATCTACGGCAACAGCGTGCGGCAGGTCCTGGATTATGTGGCCCGTGGTGAAGTCGATGCCGGCATCGTCTACGCCACTGACGCCAAGCAGCGCGCCGACAAGGTCGATGTCTGCCTGACGCTCACGGGCCATAAGCCTGTCACCTATCCCATTGCCGTAGCCACCACCGGCAGCAATGCTGCCATGGGCCAGGCTTTCGTGGATTTCGCCCTTTCCCCCGAAGGGCAGGCGATCCTGGCCCGTTACGGCTTTTCCAAGCCGTAGGATTCTGCTAGCGGCGGCGTTGCGGGCGCTGCCGCCCTGTTCCCACCGGGCCCGGACATGTCCCGACTCCTGCATGTCCGGGTCCGGCATCTTGCGCTGCATGTCTCCGGTCCGGCGGTATCGCCGACGGCCGGAGCCCAGGATGCTTCCCCCTGCCGGCGGTCGGGCTTGGTCCCCCGCCGGTATCGTTGCCCGGATACCGCATGGAATACCTTGTCCCTACCGATCTTGCCCGGCCGCTCCTTCTCTCGCTGCGGGTGGCGGGCATCGCGACAGCGCTCTCTTTTCTGGCCGCGCTTTTCGTGGCCTGGCGTCTGGCTCGTCGCCGCGGCCCCCTGCCGGCCCTGCTGGATGCCCTGTGCACGCTGCCCCTTGTTCTGCCGCCCACGGTGCTGGGCTATTACCTGATCCTCGTCGTAGGCCGTAACGGCCTGCTGGGCCCGGCGCTGCGGGATCTTGGCCTGCAGCTCATCTTTTCCTGGCAGGGGGCGGTGGTGGCCGCCACCGTGGTGGTCTTCCCGCTGCTCTACAAGTCCGCGCGGGCGGCCCTGGAACAGGTGGACCCGCATCTGGAGAACGCCGCACGCACTCTGGGCGCCTCGGAGCTGCGCATCCTGCTGACCGTTTCCCTGCCGCTGGCCTGGAAGGGCATCTTTGCCGGGCTCATGCTGGCCTTTGCCCGCGGCATGGGCGAGTTCGGCGCGACCCTGATGGTGGCGGGCAACATTCCCGGCAAGACGCAGACCCTGGCCCTGGCCATCTACGATGCCTTCCAGGCGGGCAACGACGCCCTGGCCACCCTGCTGGTGCTGGTAACGTCCGGGTTGTGCGTGACCCTGCTCATGGCCGCCGAAGTGCTGGTCAAATACAAAAGAAGGCGGCGCAGCGCATGATCTCTCTGGATATAAAAAAATCATTCGACGATCCCGGCAGGGAAGCCCCCTTCCATCTGGGCATCCATCTGGAGATGCCGGAGGACAGCCGGACCCTCGTTTTGTTCGGTGCTTCCGGTTCGGGCAAGACCCTGACCCTGCATTGCCTTGCCGGGCTGGTCCGGCCCGATGCCGGGCGCATCGTGGTGGACGGCAACGTCCTTTATGACAGCGAGCAGGGCCTTTGTGTGCCTGCCCGGCGGCGGCGCATCGGCTACATGTTCCAGGATTACGCCCTGTTCCCGCATCTGAGCGTGCTGCATAACGTGGCCTATGCCGGTTCGGGCCTGCTGCCC
The DNA here is from genome assembly GCF_050313955.1 of Desulfovibrio sp. SGI.133. Lineage (NCBI taxonomy): Bacteria > Pseudomonadati > Thermodesulfobacteriota > Desulfovibrionia > Desulfovibrionales > Desulfovibrionaceae > Desulfovibrio > Desulfovibrio sp. SGI.133. Next base: position 129,836 of record NZ_JBNPMK010000005.1, read on the forward strand.
TGGCGCCTGAACAGGGAGCAGCGCGCTTGGGCCATGGATCTGCTGGAACGCCTGGGCATCGCCCATCTGGCCCGTCTGTACCCGGGCAACCTCTCCGGCGGGCAGAAGCAGCGTGTGGCGCTGGCACGGGCCCTGGGGACACGGCCGTCACTCCTTTTGCTGGACGAGCCCTTTTCCGCGCTCGATCCCCTGCTGCGTGAGCGTCTGCGCGGTGAGATACAGGAGATCCTTGCCGCATTCGCCATCCCGGCCGTCATCATCAGCCATGACCCGGAAGACGTGGATGCCTTTGCCGGGACCCTGGTCACCTACCACCGGGGACGGGCCCGCATGATCGCGGATTATGCTTCCCTGCGCCGGGAGTACGCATCGGCGGGTGACTGTTTGCGCCATCTGCAGCAGGAGATGCAGGCAGAGAGCGCCCGGGCCGCAGGGCGGTAGCCCGGGCGGGCCATCACGCAACGGCAGGATCCCCTACGTTTTTGCGACCTGGGCCCCGGTACTTGAGGTAACGGCCTGCCTGCATAGGAGACTTCTTGCTTGCCGCCATCCAGAAAAGAGGGACAGGACCTTGATGAAAAGCCTCCTTCGGGGGGCTTTTTTTGTTGCAGTACTGCATCCAAAGAGAGGTGGAAGGATGCAGGACTGCGCCACAGAAAAAGGGGAGGGAAGAATTTCTGCAAACTTGTCGCATGTTCTGCCGAAGGTACGGATTTTGCTTGTCATTTGCGAAAGATTTCTTTTGAATAGCCGTGGCGTCAGCCTGTGACGCCGGGGAGAAAAGATGACGGATACGGAACGATCCATACCGGGGACAGGGTCTGCGGCACGCCGCGTCTGGCAGAAGGGGCTGCCGCTGGCGCTTCTGACCCTGTTGTGCATGACCCTTTTTGCCCTCAATTCCATCCTGTGCCGCCTTGCCCTGCTGCATCACGGCATGGACCCGGTCAGTTATACGGCCATCCGCATGACGTCCGGCGCTTTGATGCTCTTTGCCCTGCACAGGTGGCGCCAGCGGCGTCACGGGCAGGTGCCGGACTGGCGGGGGCAGGGCAGCTGGGGCGCGGCTCTGGCGCTGTTCACCTACATGCTGGCGTTTTCCGTCGCCTATGTGAGCATGCCTACTGCGGCCGGGGCCCTGGTCATCGCCGTGGCCGTGCAGACCAGCATGATCGGTTACGGCATCCATGCGGGGCAGCGTCCCAATCTGGGGCAGACTCTGGGGATAGGTATGGCCATGGCCGGGCTCGTGGTCCTGCTGCTGCCCGGTCTGGAAGCGCCGCCCCTGCCGGCCGCCTGCGTGATGTTCGTGTCCGGCTCCGCCTGGGGGGCCTACAGCCTGTGCGGCCGCAAGTTCCGTCATGCGGCGGAGGCCACCACCGACAACTTCATCCGCTGCGTCCCCCTGGTCCTGGTGCTGATGCTGGCCCTGTGGTGGCGGCTCTCCCTGCCGGTGCAAGGGGTGGCGCTGGCCCTGTGCGCCGGGGCCCTGGCCTCCGCCCTGGGCTATATCCTCTGGTATGCGCTGGTGCCCTGCTACAGTATCGCGGCCGCTGCCGCCGCCCAGCTGAGCGTGCCCGTGATCACGGCCCTGGGGGCGGTGGTCTTCGTGGGCGAGGCCATCACTCTGCGCCTTGTCCTGTGTTCGGCCGCCATCCTCGGCGGTATCTTCATCGTGGCTTTGTGGGGGCAGCGTCACGCCGTGCCCCGGCCTGACGGCAACAGATGCGGACAATCGGCGGATACCGCCCCAAGGAGATGATCATGATGCAAGGACTGGAACTTTCCCGGCGTTATTTCGAGGCCTGCCTGCCCCTGTTGCAGGAACAGGCGGGCGACATCCTGCCCCTGTGCGCCGTGGGCCTGGCAGGGGAGGGCTCGGAATGCCTGGGCTTCGATGATGCCACGTCCCGGGATCACGACTGGGGACCGGGCTTCTGCATCTGGCTTTCGCGGGAAGACCTGGCTCGGCACAGACAGCGGCTGGAAGACGTCCTGCGCCTGCTGCCCGGGACCTTCGAGGGCTTTCCCTGCCGCATGACGCCGGAGCGGCGCATGGGGCGGACAGGGCCCATGGCCATGGAAGATTTTTATGCCCGCTTCACCGGCCGGGACACGCCGCCTTCCGACTGGCGTCACTGGCTGGGCATGCAGGAATGGGGACTGGCCACCTGCACCAATGGCGAGGTCTTTTTCGACGGGCCCGGCCGTTTCAGTGCCTGGCGCACGACCCTGCTGGATTATTTTCCCCGTGACCTGCATCTGAAAAAAATGGCCACGCGCTGCATGCAGATGGCGCAGGCCGGTCAGTACAACTTGCCGCGCTGCCTTGAGCGTGGGGACAGCATCGGCGCCATGCTGGCCCTGGGGCGCTTCAGCGAGGCGGCCCTTTCCCTGGCCTGCCTGCTGAACCGGCGGTATCTGCCGTTTTACAAATGGGCCTGGCGTACCGTGCAGGGCCTGCCCCGCCTGGGCGCCGATATGTGTGCGGCCCTGCAACAGGCCGCAGCGGCCCCCTTGACGACCGAGGAAGGCGGGCAGAAAGCCGTGGCGGCCGTGGAAGACATCAGCGCTCTTGTGGCAGCGGAGCTGCGGCGTCAGGGGCTGAGCGATGAGCAGGACAGCTGGCTGTGGCTGCACGGGCCGATAGTGATGCGGCAGGTGCGCACGGTGGAGATCCTGCGCATGGACCTGCTGCGGGATTAACGGGCAGGCCACAGCCGGAACAGCGGGCAGACGGTTGCGACCGGCTGCCCGTTTTGGCAACATGGGGCCAGCATGGCCGGACGTCTGCGCACACAGCCCGGCAGAAGAGATCTTTTCAGGAGTACGAACATGGATGCGAAAAGCTGGATCCAGGAGATCCGTGCCGCCGGCAAGCTGATGGCTGCCGGGGATCTTACCGGTGCTGAGAGCCGGTATCGCCAATTGCTGGACAAGGGGACGGACAATCCTCTGCACAAGGCTCTGGCCCTGGACGGGCTGGGGCGTGCCGTCTTCGAGCAGGGCCGTCAGGCCGAAGCCATCGAAGCCATTGAGGCGGCCGTGAGCCTGCTGCGTGAACGGCAGGGCGTGCAGGATCCCGCTACCTGTGGCGCCCTGCAGAATCTGGGGCGCCTGTACCTTGCTGCCGGACAGGTGGAAAAAAGCATCGCCGTGAGCCGCGAAGCCGTGGACGGCCTGCGTGCCGGTTTTGGGGAAGACCATCCGCTGGTGGCCGGGGCCATGATGCGCCTTTCGGCCTGCCTGTACATGCAGCGGGATCTGGATGGCGCCGAGGAGCTGCTGCTCAAGGCCCGGGACGTGTTCGAGAAGCAGAGCGGCGACGAGGCTCGCATGGATGTCTCCACCTGCCTGAACAATCTGGGACGTATCCACGAAGAGCGCGGTGATCTGGAACAGGGCATCGCCCTGCACCGCCAGGCCGTGGCCATCCGCAAGGAGCTGCTGGGCGACCATACGGAAACGGCCTTCTCCCTGGGCAACCTCGGCGTGGCCCTGGCAACGGCCGGCCAGTGGCAGGAAGCCGTGGATACCCTGCAGGAAGCCCTGGACTGCTATGCCCGTGCCGGACATACCACCGGGCCGGACATCGAAGGCTACCGCAAGAATCTTGAGATCTGCCGCCACGCCCTGAAGATGGTGGCTCCGGGGACGACGCCCCAGGTCAGCGACGACTAGCCGTCCGCATCTTTTTGAGGACGACATGAAACGGCAACGGGGAAATGCCTCATGGCATTTCCCCGTTTTTTTGCACAGGAAGGAAAGCTGTCGTAATGAGCCGATGTTTGCGCCTGACGGACAGCAGGTGACGGCACGAAGATGCAGACAGTGCTCCCGACGCGGCAGGGCGGGAGACCGCCTGACAGCTCCGGAGCCTTGGCGAAATTTGCCCGGCAGGGGCAAGTGCCTCAGCGGCGGCGCAGGGCAAAGGCCAGCACGAGGATGGCCAGGGCCAGGCCGCCGGCAGCCACGGGCAGGGCCTCCATGGCGTCCAGACTGTCGCCATACTGCTGCCGGACCAGGGCGGCCCCGGCAAAGATGACACCGGCAAGGATGGCCTTGAGCCCCACACCGCGCCATTGCCTCCGGCGCAGGGCCGTCCGGCTCCGGTACAGGCTGTCGCCGTGGCGCGCTTCATAGGCGGTCAGATCGAGGCCGCGGCGGGCCAGCTCCGCATCGAAAAGCTCGCGGGCCTGTTCGGTCAGCTTGTGGCGTTCCAGCGCGCACAGGCTTTCGTCATCCAGTTCCGCGTAGCGCTGTTGCAGCAAAGTCTTTTTTTCGTCGTTCGTCATGGCTGTACGGGAAGGGACGGTGTCGGGGCCTGCGGAGAGACCATTTCCGGCAGGAAGGTGATGCGCGGCAGGCCCCGTCCTTCCAGCGCACCGCGGACGCGCTGTTCAAACAGCTCCCTGCCCATGACCGGGCCGTCTTCCTGGCCGTCGAGCGTGACATGGGCTTCCAGCAGGGCCGGGCCGTAACTGTCCGGGGCCGTCTGGTAGCCGCTGGCTGTAGTGACGCTCAGCGGCGCGTGCATGAAATCGAGGCTCTGCATGAAGACCCGGAAGCGTACTTCGCTGGCGTTGTCGGGGCCTTCCCACAATTCCATGGCCAGGATAGTGCCGGGCGGCAGGGCATTGGGCGGAAAACCCGAAGCCTGCCAGTCGATGCCCAGCAGCGAGCCGATGGCCGCCAGGTTGTTGTCGTTGCCCACAAAGACGGCGCACCGGGCCTCGTTGAGGCGCGGGTCGGCATGCTGACTGTAAAGGGCAAGGGCCATGTCCCGCAGCAGGGGGCCGCCGTAGATGCCGGCGACCAGCGGCGTACGGTGCAGGGCATTGAAGATCTCGCTGCGGATGGGCAGGAGCTTGCGCAGGGCCGCGGCGTTGGCCTGGCCCCAGGCGGCATCCTGCTGCGGCCACTGGGCGTATTCCTGCACCAGCAGGTCCACCAGGGTCGATCCCAGACCAAGGCCGCCCCGTATCTCCACACGGCGGCCCATGTCCATGATGGAGATGGAGGGGACCATGTCGGACAGGCGGCAGCCGCCGGGCAGGTTGATGCTGTTGCAGGCTTCGGAGGACAGGGGGCCCGTGAGCTGATCCAGCAGGGACATGGGCTCGCCCAGGCTTTCCCAAAACTGGGAAAAGTCCCCATTGATGTGGTCCAGGACGGACAGGGCCGTCTCGGCCGGGTCGAAGATGGCCAGACCGGCCTGGACAGGCTCAAAGAGGGGATCAGGATCCAGGTTCACCACGGCATAGGAAGGCAGGGTGCCCGGCGTCAGGCCCCGCAACAGGGCCTCGGCACTGCCGCGGCTGCGCGGGGTGTTGTCCGCACGCACGAAGACCCGGGATTCGGTTTTTTGCACCGGCAGCAGGCCTGCCTCAAGATACAGGGCACGCAGGGAGGCCCACTGGGCCGTCAACAGCTGGGCGCCGCGCGGGGAGAGCTGGCCGGGCCCCACAGGCCATTGCGGCCAGGCTTTGCCGGTGATCCGGGGCAGCTGGTTATCGTCGGCCGGTGCCGCGACACCGTGACGTGTCAGCATGACGACCTTGCTGAGGTGATACGCGGATGGGGCAGCAGACACCGGACAGGGTATCAGGCCCAGGAGCAGGGCGAGCAATCCGGCGAGGCATGTCCAGGTTCGCATGAGGATCTCCTTTCTTGGTGGAAGCATAAGCGTAAACGATGCCGGGGGCAATGTCTTGCGCAGATGTGTCCGCAACCCCTCTGCGCGCGGATGTGACGTTCATGTTACAGGCGTTCGGGCATGGACAAAGCGGCCCGGCGCTGCTAGATTCCTGCTTTCCACCTGTAGAGGAACACGGCCTGAGGACAGGCCGACAGCCGCCGGGCGGCGCAGGCGGAGAGAGTTTCAGCAACGACCCGAAAGGGTGGAGCATGGCATGAGCAGACTGACCAATCGAGATTTTTTGAAGGAAACGGACTTTACTTCCGAAGACCTGATCTACTTGCTGGATCTGGCCGCCGCACTGAAAAAAGCCAAGCAGGAAAAGCGCGAGCCCAAGTTCCTGCTGGACAAGAATATCGTGCTATTGTTTGAGAAGGATTCCACCCGGACCCGTTGCTCTTTTGAAGTGGCGGCCCATGACCAGGGTGCCCACACCACCTATCTGGGTCCCTCCGGTTCCCAGATCGGCAAAAAGGAATCCATGGCCGATACGGCCCGCGTGCTGTCCGGCTTCTATGACGGCATCGAATATCGCGGCTTTGGCCAGAGCATCGTGGAAGAACTGGCCCGCTATGCCAGCGTGCCGGTATGGAACGGCCTGACCAATGAATGGCACCCCACCCAGATCCTGGCGGACTTTTTGACCATGCGCGAGCATTGCGACAAGCCCTACAAGGACCAGACCATGGCGTATATCGGTGATGCCCGTTACAATATGGGCAACTCCCTGATGATCGCCTCGGCCATGCTGGGCCTGGACTTCCGCAGCGTGGCGCCCCGGGCCCTGTGGACCTCCGACGAGATCTACGAACAGGCCTGCGCCATCGCCGAACGGACCGGTGCCCGCATCACCCGCACGGAAGATGTGGACAGCGGCGTCAAGGGCTGCGACTTCCTGTATTCCGACGTCTGGGTCTCCATGGGCGAGCCGGAAGATGTCTGGCAGGAACGCATCAACCTGCTGACCCCCTACCGCATCGACAGCGAGATGATGCGCAAGACCGGCAATGAGCGCTGCGCTTTCCTGCACTGCCTGCCCAGCTTCCACAACCGTGACACCATCATCGGTGAAAAGATGTACCAGCGTTTCGGTCTGGAATGCATGGAAGTGAGTGACGAAGTCTTCGAATCGCCCAACAGCCTCGTGTTTGCCGAGGCCGCCAACCGTATGCACACCATCAAGGCCGTCATGGTGGCCACGCTGGCCGACGTGCCGGACGATTTCGTGAAGCAGGGCAGCCTGTAGGTCGACCGCAGCGGCCCGAAGCTTTTCCGCCGTCATGTGAAAGCCCCTTTCTTTTCCGGGGCGCAGAGCTGGCGGGTCCGGTAGGGGCCGGACAACGACCTTGTTCACAAAAAGAGCGTGTATCCTGTCATGGATGCACGCTCTTTTATTTTTATGCGGCAACGACTGTTCCGTCATCCTGCGGGAGGAGTGCCGGCTCCTGCGGACGCAGGCCCGCAGGGCAGCAACGCTGTCCCATCCCGCGCCACATCGTCACTTTCCTAAATCATTTTGCCGGGTAGACCACGTCGTCCTTATGCTGTCTGTCCTGCACTCGGGGCATCTGGCTGCCGGGCCGGAATTTGAGGGGGGCTCCGCATAGTGCCCCCTCATCCGCAGCGGGGGACGGGAAGACGGGGCTGTCCTGTGCGCGCCATAAGTGTCACAGGGATCATGCAGCGGTTTTTGAAGGGTGAGGGGGAAAGGGGGAGAGGGGGACTTTTTTCCGCTGGAAAAAGTCCCCCTCTCCCCTGAAAATATGGATCGAAACTTCTGCGGCTAGCGGTATTCGCGACCGGACCAGAGCACGCGGCCGATGACGCGGAACTGTTCGGCGCAGTCGCCGCTCAGGTCAAGGGTCACGGGAGGATAGGCGGGGTTGGTGCTGTGCAGGACGATCTGGCCGGGCAGCAGGTCGATGCGCTTGATGTAGATGGCATCCTCAAAGCCGATGGCATAGAGGCGGCCGGAGACGATCTCGGTCTGGCCCTGATCCAGCAGGACGAGGTCGTTGTCCTGGATCTCGGGCACCATGCTGTCGCCCGAGACACGCATCAGCACCATGCGGCGGGGATTGCCCTTGCGGTGCAAAAAGTCGCTGCGGAAGGCATAGCCGCCTTCCTGTTCGCTGCTGACTTCCAGACTGCCGGAACCGGCGGACAGGCGGGCCACCACCAGGGGCACGGTGATCATGTCCACATCGTCGTCCACGTCTTCCAGCATGAGGCAGGCGGGCATGGCACCGGACTCCACCAGCGGGAGGCGCATGGGGCCACGGCCGAAGAAGAGCCAGTCGGCATTGCAGCCTGTTTCCGCGGCGCAGATGCGGACCCATTCGTCCGGGATCTGGCCTTTGTCCAGAGCCTGTTCCACATCCGCCACGGGCAAGCCCAGGGCCCGGGCCAGTTCAACAGCGGTATCCGCCTCCAGCGCCTGCATGAGGCGTTGCACGATTGTCGGATCGGAACGGGAATCGGTCATGGATGGTCTCCTCGGCACAGTATGGAAAACGCCATCATGCTAGCAGCAGGGCAGGGGGAAGGCAAGCAGCGGCAAGGCCCGGCGGGCGGAAACGACGGCACGGAAGGGGCGCCGGCCTGAGCGAAGGGGGAGGGATAAAGGCACGCTCCCGTGCAGACCGTGGTCCCCGGCTGCAGGCATCGGCATACCGGAAAAGGGACTGCCCGATCGGAGGCCGGACGCAGGACATGAAAAAAGCCCCGCCGGAGCGGGGCTTGCAAGACGATGTGCCGGATTAGGCAAGCAGTCCCTTGGAAGCCAGAACGCCCTTGAGGCGTTCCAGATGTTCGTCGGTCAGCGGACAGAGCGGCAGACGCATCTCGTCGGTCATGCGGCCCATGAGAGCCAGGGCGGTCTTGACCGGGATGGGGTTGCTTTCCATGAACATGGCCTGATGCAGGACGAAGAGGTCATGGTGGATGCCCATGGCGGTGGCGATATCGCCCTTGGCGAAGGCATTGTACATGGCAGCCACCTTGCCGGGGACGATATTGGAGGTCACGGAGATGACGCCGCTGCCGCCGATGGACATCAGAGGCAGGGCGGTGAAGTCGTCACCGGAAAGCAGGCTGAAGCCCTTGGGGCACTGTTCCATGATCAGGCTGCACTGACTCATGTCGCCGGTGGCTTCCTTCACGCCCACGATATTGGGGAACTCATGGGCCAGACGGCTGAGGGTGGCAGGCAGCAGGTTGGTGCCGGTACGGCCAGGAACGTTGTAGGGGACCAGAGGCATGTCGACAGCTTCGGCGATGGCTTTGAAGTGACGATACAGACCTTCCTGGGTGGGCTTGTTGTAGTAGGGGGTGATCAACAGCGCACCGTCGGCCCCGGCCTTCTGGGCGAAGCGGGTCAGGCGGATGGCTTCGATGGTATTGTTGGAACCGGCACCGGCCAGGACGGGCACACGTCCCTTGACCTGGTCGATACAGATCTCGATGACACGTTCATGCTCTTCGTGGGAGAGCGTGGCCGATTCGCCGGTGGTGCCGCAAGGCACAAGGCCGTGGATTCCCTCACTGATCTGGAATTCAATGAATTCGCGATAGGCGGCTTCATCAACGGCGCCGTTTTTGAACGGCGTGACGAGGGCGGTCAGGGCACCGAAAAATTGCATGGTCCACTCCTTGGAACTGAGCTAAATGGGACTGCGGTTACTGGTTGATATATTCCTTGAGCTCCTTCCCGGCACGGAAGAAGGGCAGGCGTTTGGGCACGACGGAGACGCTTTCGCCGGTTTTGGGATTACGTCCGGCATAGCCGCTGTATTCCTTGATCTTGAAGCTCCCGAATCCCCTGATCTCGATACGGTCGCCAGCGATGAGCGAATCCTTCATCGCATCAATGAAAGTGTTCACCACCAAGGACGCATCATCGAACGGAAGATTGCTTTCTTCTGCCAAGGCCTTGATGAGTTCGCTCTTGTTCATCGTTCCTCCTCGTCGGTGAAAGGAGAGCGTGGGTAAAAAGGATGCCAGTCGTTATGATAAGGAATCCTATCCTTTTTGCCGGACGAGGTAAAGTTGCAGGGCAGAAAATGGCAGGGAAATATGCCCGGAAAAGTGCGGAGCATGCCTGTTTTGCGGGGCAGGCGCACCTTTCCGGGCCGTGAAGACGCTCTTAGCGCTGCTGTTCGTGCCTGTAGAGCAGGTAGTCGTGCTGGAACTGGTCGATCTGGCCATCCAGGACGGCTTCCACGTCGCCGCATTCGCTGTTGGTCCGGTGGTCCTTGACCAGACGGTACGGCTGGAGGGTATAGGTGCGGATCTGGCTGCCGAAGGCGATGGCGTCCTTGCCCGCATACTGGGCGGCGCGCTCGGCTTCGCGCTTTTGCAGCTCAAGGTTGTACAGACGGGCCTTGAGGATGCACAGGGCCGCTTCCTTGTTGTGGTGCTGGGACTTCTCGTTCTGGCACTGGGCCGAGATGCCCGTGGGGATGTGGGTCACGCGCACGGCGGAGCTGGTGGTGTTCACGCTCTGGCCGCCGGGGCCGCTGGAGCGGAAGGTATCGAAGCGCAGATCCGTTTCCTTGATGTCCAGCTGGATGTCGTCGCCCACGTCGGGCATGACGTCCACGGAGGCGAAGGACGTATGGCGGCGGCCGGAAGCATCGAAGGGCGAGATGCGGATCAGGCGGTGGATGCCGCGTTCGCTCTTCAGGAAGCCGAAGGCGTGCGGGCCCGAGATGCGCAGGGTCACGCTCTTGATGCCGGCTTCATCACCGGGAAGATAGTCCAGCTCCTCCACGGTGAAGTGGCGCCGGGCAGCCCAGCGGGTGTACATGCGCAGCAGCATCTCCGCCCAGTCCTGGGATTCCGTGCCGCCCGCACCGGGGTGGATCTCCAGGATGGCGTCCTGGTTGTCCTCCTCGCCGGAAAGCAGCATGACCAGTTCCGTCTCGTCCAGCAGGGCGTCCAGGCTGTCCTGCTGTTTCGCCAGGGATTCCAGGGCCTCGTCCTCGCCGCTTTCCACAGCCAGTTCCAGCCACTCGTGCATGTCGTCATGGCAGGTCTTGAGGGCATTGAGGCGGGAGACCTCATCCTCCAGCTGGCGCTTTTCGCGCAGCAGGGGGGTCAGGGCCTCAGGATTATCCCAGGCATTGGGGCGGGAAAGTTCCGTTTCGATGGCGGCAAGACGCTGTTCGCTGGCCGCGACGTCAAAGACGCCCCCAAAGGTTGTCGAAACGCTGGTCGAGGGGCTGGCAACGGGCACGAAGATCACTGAGTTGCAACATGAGAACTATCGAGGGGTTGAAGGTGAGGGGCGACGCGTGCCCCAAAAAATGCCGAGCCAGAGCAGTCCGGCGGCCAGCGGCAGCCAGAGCCCAAGCTTGTGATAGATGGTGGCCCCCTGTTGCAGGCGCACACGCCCCCAGAGGGTATTTTCTTCGAACTGGCCCCCGCGGACGGTCACGCGGCCACGGGCGTCGATGATGGCGGAGATGCCGGTATTGGTGCCCCGCAGCAGCCAGCGCCCCTGTTCCACGGCGCGCAGGGAGGCGAGGTACAGATGCTGGAGCGCCGCTGGCGAGCGGCCGAACCAGCCGTCGTTGCTGATGTCCACCAGCACGTTGGCGCCGTGCTCCACGCGGGCCTGCGCCAGCCAGGGGAAGACGGCCTCGTAGCAGATGAGCATGCCCAGGCGAAGGTCTTCGTGCACCAGGGGCGCGGCGGAGCGGCCGGGGGTATAGACGCCCACTTCCTGGAGCAGGTCGGCAAGGAAGTTCCAGTTGAGCCACTCCGGCACATATTCGCCGAAGGGCACGAGATGTTCCTTGTCATAATGGCCCGCCGTGTTGCCCGAGGGATCGAGGAGCAGGGCTCGGTTGAAGACCTGCAGGTTGCCTGCCGCATCATACTGGAAGCCGGGCACGCCGGTCAGCAGGGGGCTCTGGGCCTGGCGGGCCAGATTGCGCACCAGTGTGGACAGGATGCCGTTGTTGTCGAAATTGAAGGGCAGGGCCGTTTCGGGCCAGACGATGAGGGGCTTTTCGCCGGGATGGCGCGCCAGCTCCGCCTGTGTCAGGCGCAGATAGGTCTCCACCGTGCGGCGCTGGTAGGCAGGCACCCACTTCTGGTTCTGGTCGATGTTGCCTTCGGCAAAAAGGACGGCCACGCTGTCCTCACCGCGGGGATCGTCCTCCAGCGGCGTGGTGTGCAGGCGCCAGGCACCGTAGCCCAGCAGCAGGGCGGCCAGCAGCAGCCCGGTGCACACGCAGGCAGGCCGGCGCCAGTGCCGCAGGCAAAGGATCACCGTGACCCACAGGCCGGCCAGCAGATAGGCGCCCGTCACGTCGGCAGCCTGTATCCACAGGGGCCAGGCCGCCAAGGCGCCCCCCAGGGGCAGCCAGGGAAAACCCGCCACCAGCGCGTAGACGTATTCCAGAAAATACCAGGCAAGGCCCAGCAGCCAGGCCTGTGCCAGCGGGCCGCGCCCGCGCAGGGCATGGGCCAGCAGGCTGAACAAGCCGCCGGCGCTGGCCAGACAGGTGGCCACCAACACGGCACAGACTGCCGCCAGGGCCATGGGCAGGTTGCCCACGGTGGCCATGGGGATGGTCAGCCAATAGAGCACGGCCGCCATGCCCACGATGGAGCTCAGCCAGCCGCGACGCAGGGCCGCGCCCGCCGAGGGCGCCGAATCGCCCAGCAGGGCCAGGCACAGGGGCAGCAGCAAGGCCAGCGGCGGCAGGGAGATCCAGCCGTTGGGGAACGCCAGCCACAACGCGGCAGCCCCCGCCAGGCCGAGGCCCAGGGGGGAGGAACGCAACCAGGCGTCACGCATTTCAGTCTTCCGTTTCAGAGGCGTCGGGCGTGTTTTCCCGGGCCGGTTCCATGCGCAGGTGGCGGATGAGCTTCTTGTCCGCATCCAGCACTTCGAAGCGCCAGCCGCGCAGGATGAAGACCTCGCCGGGAGCGGGCACATGGCCGGCTTCCATGCTCAGGTAGCCGCCGATGGTGTCTACTTCGTCGGAGCTGAGGTCCACGCCCAGTTCTTCAAGGTCTTCCAGCAGGGCACGGCCCGTGAGTTCATAGACATGGGCCCCCAGGGGACGGATGTCTTCCTCGCGGGGAGCGTCGTGTTCGTCCTCGATGTCGCCCACGATCTCTTCCAGCAGGTCTTCGATGGTGATCAGGCCCGAGGTGCCGCCGTATTCATCCAGCGCGATGGCGATGTGCTGCTTGCTGGCGCGGAATTCCTGCAGGAGGTTGCGGATGGGCTTGGTCTCGGGCACGAAGAACGGTTCGCGCATGATGGCACTGGCAGGCTGGTCAGCCATCTTGGGGTCCAGCAGGCAGCTCAGGATATCCTTGGCGTGGAGCATGCCGACCATGTTGTCTCGGGTGTCGCGGAAGACAGGGATGCGGGAATGGCCCGACTCCACGATGACCCTGGCCACTTCGGGCAGGAGCATGTCTTCGGGGACACAGTCGATGTCGGTGCGGGGCGTCATGGTGTCCTGCACCTGCAGGTCGTTGAAGCGCAGGATGCCCAGGAGCATGGACTCCTCGTCGGGCTCCACTTCGCCGTCGGCGCGGGCTTCGATGATGGCTTTTTCCAGGGATTCATCGTCTTCGCGTCCGAAAAAGCGGGTCAGACGCGACCAGATGGTGCCATTGCTACTATGACAGTCGGAACCACCGTCCAAAACAGCCTCCTAGAAGGGCTTTGCCTGCGCGCCGCACCGGCGCCGGGCAAAGGCATGTTGCCGTGCCGGGGCACGGGCTGGGGTGAGGGGGACGTCGCCGGGAACGCAGCCCACGAAGGCGGCGGGATGTGCAACCTTGTCGTGGATACGTCCGGGCGGACGCAGGAGCGGATGCCGCGTCCGGGGCAGGAAAACGCGGTCTGCCGCCGTGTGCGCAGCGTGGCCTCAAGGCTCACGCGTACAAAAGGCACCCGTCCTCTCAGGATAACGGGGAACATTCCCCAACGTCAACAGCGCATCCTCCTTTTGTCAGGCAAAGATGCGCGGCACAAAAAGGGGACCCGCGGCTGGGCCGCAGGTCCCGGGAAAGACATCAGAGGGACTGCCGCTTGCCGCGTAGCAGGCCCAGCTTGTGCAGGTGGATCTCCAGACAGCCTACGGCCGCCGGAGTCACGCCGGAGATGCGTCCGGCCTGGCCGAGGTTGCGGGGCCGCACGCGGTCCAGTTTTTCTTCCACCTCGCGGGAAAGGCCCGCCACTTGCCGGTAATCCAGATCGGCGGGCAGCTCCACGGATTCCAGACGCGCGGCACGGGCGATGAGCTCGCGCTGACGCTCCAGATAGCCCGCGTATTTGACGTCCACCTGGACGGTCTCCAGATCGCGCAGGTCGCGATCGGCCAGGGCCTCGGACAATGGGGCCGAGATGCGGGCCAGACGTTCCAGATCCATGTCGGGACGGCGCAGGGCCTCTTCCAGCGTCCGGCCGCGCAGCGCGGTACGCAGTTCCGTCTCTTCGGGAGATGCCGGAGCGGTCTGCGCCGCTTCGTCGCCGTCGGTCAGCTGGACGCGCACCTGCTGCAGCAGGCGGCGCACCGCATGGCCGTGTTCCATCTTGTCGTTGAAGAGACGCCACTGCTCCTCGCCCACCAGACCGATCTTGCGGCCCAGCGGGGTCAGGCGCACGTCGGCATTGTCCTCGCGCAGCAGCAGACGATGCTCCGCCCGCGAGGTGAACATGCGGTAGGGCTCCTCGGTGCCGGAGGTGACCAGGTCGTCCACCAGCACGGCCATGTACGAGGAGTCGCGTCCGGGCACGAAGGGATCGAGCTCCTTCTCCCGGCAGGCGATGTTCAGGGCCGCCCACAGTCCCTGGGCCGCGGCCTCTTCGTAACCGGAGGTGCCGTTGATCTGGCCCGCCAGCCACAGACCGGGCAGGGCCTTGGTCTCCAGCGTGCCGTGCAGCTGCACCGGGTTGGCGTAGTCATATTCGATGGCATAGCCGGGACGCACCATGACGGCATGTTCCAGACCGGGGATGGCGTGGATCATGGCCTGCTGCACGTCCAGCGGCAGGCTGGTGGAGATGCCGTTGGCGTAGACCTCCGGGCTGTCCAGGCCTTCGGGCTCCAGGAAGATCTGGTGCCGTTCGCGCTCGGGGAAGCGCGCCACCTTGTCCTCGATGGAGGGGCAGTAGCGGGCGCCCGTGCCCTGGATGACCCCGGTGAACAGGGGCGAGCGGTCGAAGCCGGAACGGATGGCCGCATGGGCGGCCTCGTTGGTCCAGGTGATGTGGCAGGGCACCTGCGGCAGCACCGGGCCGGGACCACGGAAGCTGAAGCGCGGCGGCGGGGTATCGCCGGGCTGTTCCTCCAGCTTGGAAAAGTCGATGGACGCCCGCAGCAGGCGCGGCGTGGTGCCGGTCTTGAGACGGCCCAGCGTGAGGCCCAGACGACGCAGGCTGTCGGAAAGGCCCGTGGCCGGGGCATCACCCAGACGGCCGCCGGGCAGATGCGTGAGGCCGATGTGGATGAGGCCGGCCAGGAACGTGCCGGTGGTGAGCAGCACATGCCGGGCATGGAAGGTCAGTCCCTGGGCCGTGCGCACGCCGGAGGCATGACCGTTCTCTTCCAGCACCTCGGTCACGGAATCCTGCCAGATGCGCAGGCCGGGCGTGGAGAACAGGGTCTTCTTGAGGACCTTCTGATAGGCCTCGCGGTCGATCTGGGCGCGGGTGGCGCGCACGGCCGGGCCCTTGCTCATGTTGAGGGTGCGGAACTGGATGCCCCCGGCATCGGCCCACAGGCCCATCATACCGCCCAGGGCGTCGATCTCGCGCACCATGTGGCCCTTGGCCAGGCCACCGATGGCAGGGTTGCAGGACAGGTAGCCCAGACGGTCCACATTGCCGGAGATCAGCAGCACGCTCAGGCCCAGACGGGCCAGGGCCACGGCGGCTTCGGAACCGGCATGGCCGCCGCCTGTCACGATACAGTCAAAACGGTTCTCAGCGCTGCATGAGCACATGGGCAAACACCTGGGCGTCCTTGAGGGTGGCGGTGATGGAAGAATGTTCGTCGGGCTGGTGGCAGGTGCTGTCGATGCAGCTCCACACGGCGGCGGGCAGGCCCTGCTGGCGCAGCAGGGCGGCCACGGTGGCGCCGCCGATGCCCACGGGACGGGCCTCCACCTGATAGATGTCCGTGACGGCACGGCGCAGGGCCGCGACCACGGGGCTGTCCGCAGCCGTTTCCGAGGCGCGCTGGCAGTGCTCGATGGCCACGTCGATGCGCACCCCGTGATGTTCGGCCACGGCCGTCAGGCGACGGCGGGCGGCGTCCAGCACATGTTCGGGCTCCACGCCGGGCAGCAAACGGCAGTCCACATAAAAAGTGTCATGCCCGGGCAGGATGTTGACGCTGGGCACGTTGGCATCGTGACGGCTGGGCACGAAGGTGGAGCAGGCCGGGTCGAACAGGGCGTCGCGACGGGGGAAATCCTTGTGCAGCTCCATGCAGGCCAGCACGGCGGCGGCTCCGGCCACGAAGGCGTTGCGGCCCTTGTGGGGCGTGGAGGCATGGCACTGCACGCCGCTGACGTCGACCTTGAGCCAGCACAGGCACTTTTCGGCCACTTCGATGTCTGCGCCCGTGGGGGAACCGGAGTCCGGCACGATGTAGAAATCATCGGCACGCAGGAAACGCTGCTCTTCGGGCAGAGCGGCGTGGCGTTCCAGCACATGGGCCAGGCCGTAGTCGTTGCCGCATTCCTCGTCGGCCATGAACACCAGGCCCAGGCTGAGTTCGGGGGTGATGTCGCAGGCATGCAGGGCTTCGGCCAGCAGCAGCATGCTCACCAGGCCCTGCTGGTTGTCCTCCACACCGCGCCCGACGAGCATGTCGCCCTGCCGGACCACCTGCCAGGGATCGGAATGCCACAGGGCCGGGTCACCGGGCGGTACCACGTCCATGTGGGCAAAAAGCCAGAGCGTCCGGGAGGAACGGCCGGGGATGCGGGCCACCACGTTGGGGCGCAGCCCGGAGTGCACGCGCGGATCGGCGGCATCCAGACGGCGGATGTCGCTCACCCCGCAGGCGCGCAGGCAGTCTTCGATATACAGGGCCTTGGCCAGCTCGCCCTCGCCGCCGTTTTCCGGGCCCAGGGCACGGAAGGCGGTCAGGTCGCCCTGAAGGGTCGCCACACGGTCCTGGCGCTGATCCAGCCAGCGCAGGAGGGGGGACAGGGCGCTGTCCTGCGAACTTGTGTTCATGCTGTTTTTCCTTGAAGCCGCCCGGGCCTGGAGGACCCTGCGGACAAATGACAAAAGGGAGGCTGTCGCGACAGCCTCCCCTGTGCAATGTGCCAGAAAATTGCAATCGGTGCGGGATGTTCGCGCCGGGCGCGTCCCGCATGCCGCGTATGGTCTAGCGACCCTTGGCGGCGCGCTTGGACGCCTTCAGGGGGTTGACCTTGGCAGCGGCGGCGACCTGCACCTTCACATGGGTAGCGAAGTTGCAGCGGCCACCGGACCACTTGCTGGCGGGGCTGGCGTAGCTGGAGCAGAAGTTTTCGCCTTCAAACTCGCGAATGCGGTCACAGCCTTCGCACTTGTCAATGATGGGGGAAACCACAAAACCGTTCACAACCACGCCTTCGGCGGTTTTCACGGCATTAAGCAGAGCAGCCATAACGATACCTCCATGCGCCGAAGCGCTTTCGTTTCAGTCTGAATGGGGCACTATAGACCAAAAAACAATGGTGTCAAGTCCCCCCGTGCAAGGGAACCCCGCCCGGACGGCTTTTCCGTTGCCGCAAGGGGGCCGTTCCGGCCCCGGCAGGCGCGGCCGTGACGGGAAGGGCTCCGGCTCAGGCCACCTGTTCGGGCAGGCCCAGACGGCGCAGGACGAAGCGCCGCATCTCGCGCACTTCCGCGCACAGGGCCGGGTAGTCAAAGCGGGTGAAGCGGCCGTCACGATACAGGACTTCGCCCGCCACCATGGTCAGGGCCACTTCCATGCCCGTGGCCGCATAGACGGCGTGGGAGGCCGCGTTGAACAGGGGTTGCATGTTGGGCGCGGAAAGATCCAGCGCGATGCAGTCCGCGGGACGTCCCACGGCAAGGACACCGCCGTCACTGGCCATGGCCGCCGCACCGCCGCGGGTGGCCATGTCGAGCACGGTCCGGGCGGGCATGGTCTCGGGATCGCCCGCCGCCTTGTGCAGCAGGGCGGCACGGCCCATCTCCGTGAACATGTTGAGGCGGTTGTTGCTGGCGGCGCCGTCGCTGCCCAGGGCCAGCCGTACGCCGGCATCCAGCATGGCGGGCACCGGGGCCACCCCGGAGGCCAGCTTCATGTTGGACGAGGGATTGTGGACCACGCTCACGCCGCGGCGGGCCAGCAGGGCGATCTCGTCAGCATCCACGTCCACCACATGGGCCAGGATGGTCCCGGGACGCAGCAAGCCCAGGCGGTCGGCATGGGCCACGGGACGCAGGCCGTGCTGTTCCAGGCTCAGGGCCGTTTCCTGACGGGTCTCGGCCAGATGGATATGCAGCGGCAGACCCATCTCGTCGGCCAGTTCGCGGCAGGCCGTGAGCTGCGCCGCCGTAGTGGTGTAGACGCTGTGGGGCATGACGGCCACATGCAGACGGTCATGACCGGCCCAGCGCTGCGCCATCTCCCGGGTGCAGGCCAGGGCCGCGTCGGCATCCGGGCAGCAGGCCGAGGGGAAATTGAACACGCCCTCACCGGCCAGGCAGCGCAGACCGGCCTTGTCCGCCGCTTCCAGCACGGCGGCTTCGAAGATGTACATATCCACGCAGGACGTGGTCCCGGTGCGCAGCATCTCGGCAAAGCCCAGCAGGCTGCCCAGGCGCACCAGATCGGGCGTCAGGCCCTGCTCCACGGGAAAGATCTTCTGCTGCAGCCAGTCCATGAGCGGCATGTCGTCGGCCAGGCCCCTCAGGAAGGTCATAGCCGCGTGGGTGTGGGCGTTGACAAGGCCGGGCATGACGAGCATGCCGGAAAGGTCGAGGATTTCACGTGCCTGCCATGCGGCTGTCACATCCTGGCTGTAGCCCAGGGCGACGATGCGCCCGCCATCAATGGCCAGGGCGGCGTTTTCGAGGACGCGCCGGTCATCGTCCTGGGTCAGCAGGACACCGGCGTGGAGAAGCGTGTCGCAGGTTTGCATGGATGCTCCTGACGGGTTAAGGTCTGCGGACGGGAAAAACAGGCGTAGTTGTATCCTCATGCTTCGGGGAGGGCAAGAATGGACGCGCTGCTGCTGCACGGTCTGGGGGGAGGGCCCGCTGATATGGATTCGCTGGCGCAAGGGCTGGCGACGATGGGCGTGGCGTGCCATGCGCCCTGTCTGCCGGGGCATGGCACCGGCTGGGAGGCGTTTGTGCACAGCCACTGGAACCAGTGGAGCGCGGCGGCCCATGAGGCCTACGCCGCCCTTGCGGGCCAAAGCCCGGAGCCGCCCCTGCTGGCGGGCTACTCCCTGGGCGGCCTGCTGGCTCTGGATACGCTTTTCTGGGCCCGGGAGAAAGGCCTGCCCGCGCCCCGCTGCCTGCTGGTCTTCGCCGCGCCGCTCTACTGGTCGTCCCGCCCCGGCCGTCTGGGCGAACGGGCCCTGCGCTGGCGGCTGGCCTGGAAAGCCTGGCGCCAGCCTGTGGAGATCTGCTCCCCGCGCAGTGAGGCCGCCCGGGAGACCGCGCCCTGGCAGGGACACGAGCGGGTGGTCTGCTGGCGGCATATGGCCGAGATCGCCCATGAGCAGCCCCGGCTGCGGGCCCTGCTGCCCGCCTGCGATGTCCCGGTTTGTTACGCCCAGCTCTGGCATGACAGCAGCTGCCCGCGCCGCAATGCCGTGGAATGGATCTGCACGGCGTCCCGCAGGGCCGAGACCCATGTGCTGCGCACGGTCAGCCGTCACGGCGGGCATCTGCCCCTGTCGCACAGGGAAAGCCGGGACGAGGTGGTGCGCATCGCCTGCAATTTCGCACGGGCCGTGCTGGAAAGCTGAGGTCCGTTCCGTACAAAGAGCCTTTTCGGGATACCGGGACTGCTCCCCAATGGTGGGGAAGGGGATGCTTCTTTCTTCTCTCCAGGCGGGTGGAGCAGAGGAGGGGCGATCCTTTCCGGAGGGCGCTTCGCAGGAACTTCGCTTTTGCGCCTGTCGTCTCTGTGCAGGACCTTCCCGGGCGGGATGGGGCGCAGGTACCGGGCTTTCCTTCTATTAAAGAAGCTGCCTCAGTCCCTGGTCGTTCAAATCGGCTCTGCAGCGGCGATTTTTTCTGAACGAAGAGCTCCTACTGTCATATTTTTTTATCGTCATCCCTGCCGCGCGGAGGACGTTTTTCCCGCTCAGGAGAAGGGCTTGCAAGTTTTTTTGCGGCAGGATATGCTTATGCGCTGAAAATTTGTTACCCCGGGCATCCCGCATAGAAAGCGGTCTGCCTACAGCATCCCTTTGGAGGTTCGTCTTGTTGTTTGAATCCGTTGCTTTCGCCATGGGTACCCCCCAGGCCGGCGGCGCCGCCCCCAGCGGCGGCGACATGCTGATGCAGTTTGTTCCCCTGATCCTGATGTTCGCCATCTTCTGGTTCCTGCTGATCCGTCCCCAGCAGAAGCGCGCCAAGGCCCACAAGCAGATGCTGGCCGAACTGAAGCGCGGTGACCACGTGATGACCAGCAGCGGCCTGATCGGTCGCATCATGGAAATCAGCGAAGAAGAAGTGGTCATCGAATGTGGCGATGCCAAGCTGCGCATGAGCCGCGGCGCCATCGGCGGCCTGATCGGCAAGAGCGCCGAAAAGGCTGAAGCCAAGGCCGAAGAAAAGAAGTAACATTCCGTTCTTGTTTCGGAATCGGTAATGGTTGCGGCTCCGGTGCCGCCCTGTTTGCAGGGAGGCGCCGGGCCGTGTCGGGCGGTTCTGGCTCCGGCCGGCCGCCTCTTTCCGTTTTTACGGACATCTCCATCAAGTGCGGAAGGTATCCCAATGATTGGTTTGCGCTCGCGCTTGGCCGTGGCCCTGCTCGTGTTCGGCCTGTGCCTTGTCTACGCGTTGCCCAGCGTGCCCTATATCGGGACGGCGCTGGAAAACGTCCTACCATCCAAAAAAATCAACCTTGGCCTGGACCTGAAGGGCGGCATCCACCTGACCCTGGGCGTTGACGTGGCCAAGGCTGTCAGCAACTCGCTGGCGCTGGCCGGGCAGGATATCCGCCGCCTTGCCAAGGACGAGAAGATCGTCGTGCTGCATCCCCGCGTGGTGGGCAATGACAAACTGGAATTTGCCCTGCCCCGTGTGGAGGATGAAGCCAAACTGCAGGAGATCCTGCAAAAGAATTTCCCCCAGCTGAATGTGGGCGAGCCCCGCCGTACGGAAGCCGGTCTGCGCTATGTGGCCGAGTTCCGTCCCGAAGAGATCAGCCGTATCGAGGACATGGCGCTGGATCAGGCCCTGCGGACCATCCGCAACCGTATCGACCAGTTCGGTGTGGCCGAGCCCGACATCCGCAAGCAGGAAGGTAACCGCATCCAGGTGCAGCTGCCCGGCCTTTCCGACCCGCGCCGTGCCGTGCAGATCCTGGGCCAGACCGCCCATCTGGAATTCCACCTTGTCCGTGACGACGTGGATCCCAACAAGGCCGTGCTGCCCAGCGGCGTCATGGCCCTGCCCCTGCTGGAAAAAGGCCACGACGGCAGCGAGACCGCCACGCGCCTGATCGCGGTGGAAAAGGACGCCATGCTCTCCGGTGAGGACGTGGCCGATGCCCAGCCCACCTTCGAGAAGAACCGTGCCAGCGTCAGCCTGAACTTCAACAGCCGCGGTGCCACCCTGTTCGAGAACGTCACCGGTGAAAACGTGGGCCGCCGCATGGCCATCGTGCTGGACGACAAGGTCTATTCCGCACCTGTGATCCAGCAGCGCATCGCCGGTGGCCGCGCCGTCATCACCGGCCAGTTCACCACGCAGGAGGCCACGGACCTGGCCATCGTGCTGCGTGCCGGTTCGCTGCCCGCGCCCGTGTCGGTGCTGGAAGAACGCACCGTCGGCCCTTCCCTGGGCCAGGAATCCATCGACAGCGGCATCAACGCCGCTCTGGTGGGTGCCGCCGCTGTGGTCGTGTTTATGGCCATCTACTACGGCATGAGCGGTGTCATCGCCGACGTCATGCTCTGCTTCACCATGCTCATCGTCATGGCGGGCATGGCCGGCTTCGGTGCCACCCTGACCCTGCCCGGCATCGCCGGTATCGTGCTGACCATCGGTATGGCCGTGGACGCCAACGTGCTGATCTACGAACGCATACGCGAGGAACTGCATCTGGGCCTCTCGCCCCTGGCGGCCGTCAAGGCCGGTTTCGAGCGCGCCACCATTTCCATCACCGACTCGAACCTGACCACCATCATCGCCACGGTGATCCTGTACCAGTTCGGTACGGGCCCCATCCGCGGTTTTGCGGTCACTCTGTCGCTGGGTATCGTGGCCTCCATGTTCACGGCCATTTTTGTGTCGCGGGCCATCTTTGAATACTGGGCGCGCAAGTGCGGCCCCAAGGGCATCAGCATCTAGGCTGGCCGGGAGAGAATCATGGCTTTCGCATTCATCAAGCATGACACCAAGATAGATTTTATCGGCAAGCGCCATATCGCCTACGCCATCTCGATCCTGCTGCTTCTGGTGGGTCTGGGCTCGGCGCTGTGGGGCAATGGCCTGCGCATGGGCATCGACTTCGCCGGCGGCGTCATCGTGCAGGTGCAGTTCGCCCAGCCTGTGGAAGACGAAGTACTGAAGAAGAGCCTGGATGTGCCCGAACTGCCGGGCATCAGCACCCAGCGCTTCGGTGAGGGCACGCGCGACTACCTGCTGCGCTTCTCCTCTGCCGAGAATACCGATGCCGCGGCGCTGCGCACCAACGTGCTGGCCGCTCTGGCCAAGGCCTTCCCCGGCAATGACGTGGAGATCCAGCGCCTTGAGATGGTGGGCCCCAAGGTCGGTGACGACCTGACCAACAAGGCCCTGGGCGCCCTGTATTACGCGACCCTGCTCATCGCCGTGTACATCTCCGGCCGCTTCGAACAGCGCTGGATGGCCGGTGTGGCCATGGCTGCCGTGCTTTGGGGCGGCATGTACCTGGCCGGCCTCACGGGGCTGAGCATGGGCTGGCTGGTGCTGGTGGCCCTGGGCATCACCCTGGTGGTCTGCTTTGTCCTCAAGCTCAACTTCGCTCTGGGCGCCCTGGTGGGCCTCATCCATGACGTTTTCATCACGGTGGGCTTGCTGTCGCTCATGGGCGTGGAGATCGACCTTAACGTCATGGCGGCCCTGCTGACCCTGGTGGGTTACTCGCTCAACGACACCATCATCGTCTATGACCGTCTGCGCGAAAACCTGCGTGCCGCGCCCAAGCTGCCCTTGGCCGCCCTCATCAACCGCAGCGTCAACCAGACCCTGTCCCGTACCATCCTGACCAGTGGTACCACCTTTGTGGCAACCCTGGCCCTGTACCTGCTGGGTGGCGGCGTGATCCACGACTTTGCCCTGACCATGCTCATCGGTGTGTTCGTGGGTACGGCGTCGTCCATCTATGTGTCCTCGGCCGTTCTGCTGGCCCTGGGCGACACGGAATTCTACGTGCACCAGCAGGAGCGCCCCGTGTACGAAAAGCCCGGTGAGCACGGCATCGTCTAGTTGCTCCAGCCACACCGGATGGTGATTCACGGCCGGGAGGGACGTTGGTCCTTCCCGGCTTTTTTTGTGCCTTCCGGCTGCCGGGCCTCGCCGCGAGACCACGGCCGGTCTGCACAGGAAGGCCCGTGCCGGACATGGCCCCGACCGTCTGGGACCTGGCCTTGTGCTGCGGGGCCGGGCAGGCCGCTGTGCCCCGGCCGGCCTGGCGCAGCGCCGAAGAATTTTTTGTGTGACGGTTTCTTGACGCCGGGCAAGGACGTCTTACCTATTGGCAAGAAGACCCGATTGGGGGAGAGCATCATGGCAGTAGAATACAAGGATTATTACAAACTTCTGGGCGTGGAGCGTTCCGCCGGTGCGGACGAGATCGCCAGAGCCTACAAGAAGCTGGCCCGCAAGTATCATCCGGACCTGAACCCGGGCAACAAGCAGGCCGAAGACAAATTCAAGGATATCAACGAAGCCTACGAAGTGCTCAAAGACCCTGAAAAGCGGCGTATGTACGATCAGCTCGGCCCCAACTGGCAGCATGGCCAGCAGTTCCAGGGCGCTCCGGGCTTTGAAAATATGCACTTCAACTTCAATGGCCAGAACTTCGACGGCGCGGGCTTCTCGGATTTTTTCGAG
This sequence comes from Desulfovibrio sp. SGI.133, assembly GCF_050313955.1. Taxonomy (NCBI): domain Bacteria; kingdom Pseudomonadati; phylum Thermodesulfobacteriota; class Desulfovibrionia; order Desulfovibrionales; family Desulfovibrionaceae; genus Desulfovibrio; species Desulfovibrio sp. SGI.133. The sequence continues at coordinate 153,820 of NZ_JBNPMK010000005.1, forward strand.
ACCCTGTTCGGCGGGCGCGGCAGCCGTTTCGGCGGCGACCCGTTCGGCGGTTTCCGCCAGCAGCAGCCGCGTCGAGGCCGTGACGTGGAGGCCGAACTGCCTCTGACGCTGGAAGAGGTGGCCCGTGGCGGCCGCCGCAGCGTGAGCCTGCAGACGGCCTTTGGCCCCAAGACGCTGGAAGTGAACGTGCCTTCCGGCATCCGCGAAGGCGCCAAGCTGCGTCTGGGCGGACAGGGCGAGCCTGCTCCCGGCGGTGCGCCCGGCGACCTGTTCCTGCGGGTGCGCTATCTGCCGCATGCCGTGTTCAAGGTGGATGGCGACAACCTGCAATGCGACGTGATCCTGGCCCCGTGGGAAGCGGCCCTGGGCGCCCGTGTGCCCGTGCCCACCCTGGAAGGGCAGGTGGAGATGAACATCCCCGCCGGCTCGTCCTCGGGGCGCAAGTTCCGCCTGCGCGGCAAGGGGCTTGGTTCGGCACAGCATCGCGGCGATCTGCTGGCCCGCGTGATGATCCGGGTGCCTGAGCAGCTCTCGGATGAAGAGAAGGCCCTGTGGCAGCGGCTGGCGGACACGTCGTCCTTCCGGGCCCGCGGCTAGGATGGAGGTTGTGATATGAGCACGTCTGACAGAGACGACATGACCACCGTGGTCATGGCGTGCGAAGAATTCATGGCAAGCACCGGCATCGCGCCCGAGCGGCTGCGTGAGCTGCTGGCCCTGGGCTGGCTGGAAAGCCGCACGGAAGGCTCCGACCAGTTCTTCCGGGATGCGGACATCTACCGTGTGCGCAAACTGGAACGCATCTGCTGCGACTTTGAGCTGCCCGTGGTGGGCGGCACCATCATCGTGGACCTTCTGGAGCGCATCGACGCTCTGGAGCACAAGGTGCGCGAACTGCAGGGATTGGAAGACTGATCCCCTGTGCCGGGAAGCCCGCGGATACGGATCCGTCGCGGCGGCCCGCAGACCCCACCCGGCCTTGCGCCGCCGCCCGGACACTCCGGGTCCTCCGGAGCCCGCCTCCGTCCGCCTGCGCAGCCCGCGCACAAAAAAATCGATTTTGCTTACCTTCCGCCGTGGGGCGGCCCGTGTGCGCACGGGCCCCGTCCATAGCGGCATCGTGGAGGATATATGGACATCAACAAATTCACGGAAAAAGCCCGCGAGGCCGTGACCCAGGCGCAAAGCATCGCCGTGGGCATGGGCCATCAGGATATCGACAGCGAGCATCTGGCGCTGGCCCTGATCCGTCAGGAACAGGGCATCGTGCCCCGCATCCTGGATCAGATGGGCGTGCAGACCGCCGCTCTGGCCGTAGCCGTGGAGGAAAAACTGCGCAAGCGTCCCTCCGTCTCCGGCGGCGGCATGGACCCCAACCGCATCTCCATCACCCAGCGTCTGGCCAAGGTGCTAGGCGACGCCGAGAACGAATCCCGGCGCATGAAGGACGAATACGTCAGCGTGGACCATCTGTTCGCCGCGCTGGCCGAGAACGCGCCCGGCACGCCGCTGGGCGAGGTTTTCAAGGAATACAACATCAGCCGTGCCAGCTTCGGCCAGGCCATGGAGAGCCTGCGCGCCGGTGCGCGGGTGACCAGTCCCAACCCCGAAGACACGGTGGAGGCCCTGAGCAAGTACGCCCGCGACCTGGTGGAAGCCGCCCGTCAGGGCAAGATGGACCCGGTCATCGGCCGTGATGCCGAGATCCGCCGTGTGGTGCGCATCCTGTCCCGTCGTACCAAGAACAACCCCGTGCTCATCGGTGAGGCCGGGGTGGGCAAGACGGCCATCGTGGAAGGCCTGGCCTTCCGTATCGTCAAGGGCGACGTGCCCGAGGGCCTGCGCGGTCACAAGCTCTACGCCCTGGACATGGGCGCGCTGATCGCCGGTGCCAAGTACCGCGGCGAGTTCGAGGAACGCCTCAAGGCCGTGCTCAATGAAGTGGAGAAGAGCGAAGGCAAGATCATCCTCTTCATCGACGAGCTGCACACCATCGTGGGCGCTGGCAAGACCGAAGGCTCCATGGACGCGGGCAACCTGCTCAAGCCCATGCTGGCCCGTGGCGAACTGCACTGCATCGGCGCCACCACCCTGGACGAGTACCGCAAGTACATCGAAAAGGACCCGGCTCTGGAACGCCGTTTCCAGCCCGTGCTGGTGGACGAGCCCACGGTGGAGGACGCCATCTCCATCCTGCGTGGCCTGAAGGAACGCTTTGAGGTCCACCACGGCGTGCGTATCAGCGACTCCGCCATCGTGGAGGCCGTGACCCTGTCGCATCGCTACATCACGGACCGTCAGCTGCCGGACAAGGCCATCGACCTCATCGACGAGGCCGCGGCCCTGATCCGCACCGAGATCGACTCCCTGCCGTCCGACCTGGACGAAGTGAACCGCAAGGTCATGCAGCTGGAGATCGAGCGCGAGGCCCTGCGCCGCGAGACCGACGCCGCCTCCCGTGACCGCCTGGAAAAGCTGGAAAGCGAACTGGGCGAGCTGCGGGTGCAGCAGGGCGAATTGCGCCAGCAGTGGGAAAAGGAAAAGAATGCCATCGACAGCGTGCGCGGCATCAAGGAGAAGATCGAGCAGACCAAGCTGGCCATCGAGCAGGCCGAACGGGCCTATGACCTCAACAAGGCCGCCGAGCTCAAGTACTCCACCTTGCTGGCCCTGGAAAAGCAGCTGGCCGATGCTTCCGCTGCCGCCGGTGCCGACGGGCCGCGCCTGCTCAAGGAAGAAGTGCGTCCCGACGACGTGGCCGAGATCGTGGCCAAGTGGACCGGCATCCCGGTGACCCGGCTCATGGAATCCGAACGCGAAAAGCTGCTGCACCTGGCCGATCAGCTGCACAAGCGTGTGGTGGGCCAGGACGAAGCCGTGCAGGCCGTGGCCGATGCCGTGCTGCGTGCCCGTGCCGGTCTGTCCGACCCCTCGCGTCCCACGGGTTCGTTCATCTTCCTGGGCCCCACGGGCGTGGGCAAGACCGAGCTGTGCAAGACCCTGGCCGAGGCCCTGTTCGATACCGAGGACAACATGGTGCGTCTGGACATGAGCGAGTACATGGAAAAGCACTCCGTGTCCCGCCTCATCGGTGCGCCTCCAGGATATGTGGGGTATGACGAAGGCGGTCAGCTCACCGAGGCCGTGCGCCGCAAGCCGTACTCCGTGGTGCTGTTCGACGAGATCGAAAAGGCCCATCCCGACGTCTTCAACACCCTGCTGCAGCTGCTGGACGATGGCCGTCTGACCGACAGCCAGGGCCGTACCGTGGACTTCCGCAACTGCATCGTCATCATGACGTCCAACATCGGTTCGCCGCATCTGCTGGACGGCATCGGCGAGGACGGCAGCCTGAAGGAAGGCGCCCGTGATGCGGTGATGGAAGAGCTGCGCCGCCACTTCCGGCCGGAATTCCTGAACCGTGTGGACGAGACCGTGCTCTTCCTGCCCCTGCGGCGTGACCAGGTGACGCGCATCGTGGACCTGCAGATGGATCGCCTGCGCAAGCGTCTGGAAGAACGCAAGATCACGCTGGGCATCACGGATGCCGCTCGCGAGTTCATCGCCGGCGAAGCCTACGATCCCGTGTACGGCGCCCGTCCGCTCAAGCGCTACGTGCAGCAGTACGTGGAAACGCCTCTGGCCCGCGAGCTGGTCAGCGGCCGCATCCTGGATGGTCAGGCCGTCCAGATCGATGTGCGCGATGGCGAACTGGTCTTCCAGAACGCCTGAGCCTGAAAAAACTGCTCCGGCATGGCTGCCTGCCAGCCTGCCGGGATGATCCCGCACAGCAAAGGCGGCCCTTCGGGGCCGCCTTTTTCGTATCCTGCCCGGCTGTATGATCCACTAGGATGCCTCCAACGGGTCAGTGCTTCCTCCAAAGCATTGTCACACAATCAGCATAGCAACCTTCCTGCCGGGGGACCTGCGCCGCGTGTTTGCTTCTGGCCCTATCCCGTCTGCCATCCTCCAGAATAAAAGTTTTCGGGTAGGGAAGGGGGAGCACGAGGGGGAAGGGAAGGGCCTTTTTCAAAAGGGCCTCCCCTTCCCCCTCGTATCCATCATCTTGCCCTTTGCGGGCTGAGGGGCTATTTTCTTTCCATCTTTTTTGCAAGGAGCCACCATGTTGCAGACAGCCGCCCTTATTCTGGCCGCGGGCAAGGGCACCCGCATGCATTCCGACAAACCCAAAGTATTGCAGACCGTTCTGGGCGAACCCATGCTGCGTTACGTGCTGGAAGCCGTCCGCCCCGTGTTCGACGGGCGTGTGCTGGTGGTGGTGGGCCATCAGGCGGGCATGGTGGAGGCTGCCTTCCCGGACGCTTCCTTCGTGCATCAGGAACAGCAGCTGGGCACGGGCCATGCGCTGATGCAGGCCATGCCCGCGCTGGAAGGGCAGTGCGAGCGCGTGCTGGTGGTCAACGGCGATACGCCGCTGCTCTCCGAGGACGTGGTACGTCATTTCGTGGAGGCCTCGGAAGGGGCCGACCTGGCCTTTGCCACCATCGAGCTGGACGATCCCGCCGCCTATGGCCGGGTGGTGCGTGCCGCCGACGGCAGCGTGCGGGCCATCGTGGAGGCCAAGGACTATGATCCCGCGTTGTACGGGCCCGAACCGCATGAGGTCAACGCGGGCATGTACTGCGTGCGTCTGGATCTGGCTGCCCGTCTGCTGCCGCGCATCGGCAATGCCAACAAGAGCGGCGAATACTACATCACCGATCTCATTTCTCTGGCTGTGGCTGAAGGCTGCAAGGTGCAGGGTGTGCAGTGCGGCCGGGACGAGAGCCTGATGGGCGTCAATTCGCCTCTGGAACTTTCCCGCAGCGAAGAGTTCTTGCGTGAACGTGTGGTGGACGGCATGCTGCGTTCCGGCGTGATGCTGCATGCGCCCGCGCTGGTACGGATCAGCCCGCTGGCCACGGTGGAGCCGGGCGCGGAGATCACGGGCCCGTGCGAGATCTACGGCCGCAGCGTGGTGCGTCGGGGCGCCCGTATCGACTCCCATTGCGTGATGCGCGATACCGTCATCGAGGCCGGAGCGGAGATCCGTTCCTTCTGTCATTTCGAGGACGCCCATGTGGGCGAGGCCGCCCTGGTGGGGCCCTATGCCCGTCTGCGGCCCGGCGCCGTGCTGGAAGAAGCCTCGCATGTGGGCAACTTTGTGGAGCTCAAGAAATCCCGCTTGGGCAAGGGCGCCAAAGCCAATCACCTGACCTATCTGGGAGATTCCGAGATCGGTGCGGGCACCAATATCGGTGCGGGCACCATCACCTGCAACTATGACGGCAAGCACAAGTTCAAGACCACCATCGGCGAAAAGGCCTTCATCGGCAGCAATACGGCCCTGGTGGCGCCGGTGCGTGTGGGCGACGGCGCGCTGATCGGGGCCGGCTCGGTCATCACCAAGGATGTGCCTGATGGGGAGATGGGGATCGCCCGCGGCCGGCAGAAAAACCTGCCGCGCAAATCCGTCTAGCTCCTTGGGGAGCATGGAAAGCGCCACCAGAAACTTTCCTGCTGCAGGCAAGATTGCCCGGCCATGCCGTGGCATCAGTCAGGCTCTATCCGTCTGATTCTTCCTGGCCGGCGAGAGAGTTCCAGGCAAAAAATCCTTTGGGGGAGGCCCGGTGCCTCCCTCTTTTTTTCTGACGCGCAGGAAAAGTTTTTTCTTTTTCCAGAAAGGGAAATTTCGTTGAATGGCAAGGAAAAACAGTTGATTATCTTTGCATGAAATCGTGATTTGTCGCATGGGCCGCCTTGCCATCGGCATGGGGCAGTGCTATACCCAGAATCATGGAAGCACTAGAGCAACTTGAAACGCAGGTACTGGCCCTTTTGGAGCAGAAAGCCCAGCTTCTGGCGGAGACTCGTCGTCTTCACTCCGAACTTGAGGCCACTATCGCCGCGAAGATGTCTTTGGAAGAAGAAAACCGCGAACTGCGCGAGAACCTGAACAAAGAAGAGCAGGTGCGGGGCGATGCCATCAACCGCATGGATGCTCTGCTGAGACTTATTCAGGAGCATGAAAGCGCCGAGTAGGTTTTCGAGTGAGTCAAGAACACTTTAACCTTACCGTTCTTGGTACTGCGGTCACATTCCGCCACAGTGCCGATATGGAGCGTGTGCGTGAGGCCATCGCTCTTGTGGAAGAACGGTTTGCAGACCAGAAACTGAGGTCACACGGTATGCAGAGTAACAAAGATATTCTGCTGACTGTTCTGGCTCTTGGTCTGGCGGATGATTTGTTGCAATCGCAAAAAAAGCTGGACGATGTGCAGAATCGCATCGAGACCATGCTTTCAAAGATAAAAGAAGAGTCCGTTTAAGTCATCAATGACAGCATATTTCCCTGGAGTGTGCGTGATTTATGACTCGGTGCTGACCTTACAAGCATAAAATCGGGAGCTGTCCCTGCTTTTTGTGAGCACGCCCGTTTACGGGAAGCCTGTAGAAAAGTACACGGCCCCCCCCTGGGAAACCAGGTTCTGCATCGAAGTCATGACACGGCGCTCTGGGGATTTTTTTCTGTCCTGCACCGTACTCCTTGCACGCTTCGGCGTGGTCTTTGCCTGCAGCCATCCTTATGCCGTTTTTGCGGTCAGAAGCCAGCCCTCCGCCAGTAGACCTCGTGCGGAGGCTGGCTTCCGCCATTTATGATACCCGGGTGATTCCCGTTGATTATAGAGGATGGTTATGGATTTTATGGATATTGTATGGCTGGCCCTGGCCGCTGTGGTCGGCCTGCTGGTCGGTGCGCTGGTGCACAAAAGTGTGACCACCAAACGCATCGGCGATGCTGACGAGCTGGCCAAACGCATTGTGGAAGAAGCGCGCAAGGAGGCCCAGGCGCAAAAAAAGGAAATCCTCATCCAGGGGCAGGATGACCTTTTTAACCAGAAGCGAGAGCTGGAAAACGAATTCAAGGAGCGCGAGCGCGAAGTCAAACTGCGTGAACGCAAGCTTGAAGAGATGGGCGGCCGGCTGGAAGAAAAACTGGAAAAAGCCACCGCCAAGGAGCATGAGCTCCTCGCCGCTGAAAAGGATCTGGCCCGCAAGGAACGCCAGCTGGCCGAGTCGGAAGAGTTCCTGCAGACGCGCATCGATGAAGAAGAGCAGCGTCTTTCCGAGATCGCCGGCCTGACGGCGGAAGAAGCCAAGGCCCGTCTGTTTGCCGAGGTGGAGGCCAAGACCCGCCATGAATCGGCCAAGATGATCCGCCAGATCGAGACGGAAGCCAAGGAGACCGCCGACCGCAAGGCCAAGGAGATCCTGTGCAACGTCATCCAGCGTTATGCCGGTGACTACGTCAACGAGCAGACCGTCACGGCGGTTTCCCTGCCCAGCGAGGACATGAAAGGACGCATCATCGGTCGTGAAGGGCGCAACATTCGTGCGCTGGAAGCCGCGACCGGTGTGGACCTCATCATCGACGACACGCCGGAGACCGTCATCCTGTCCGCCTACAGCCCCCTGCGTCGTCAGGTGGCCAAGATGGCTCTGGAACGTCTGATCCAGGATGGCCGCATCCATCCCGCCCGCATTGAGGACATCGTCCAGAAATGCGAACAGGAACTGGATGCCCAGGTGCGCGAAGTGGGCGAACAGGCCACGTTCGATGCCGGGGTCCACGGCATCCATCCCGAGATCATCCGCCTGCTGGGGCAGCTGCGCTACCGTACGTCCTTCACCCAGAACGTGCTGCAGCACTCCTTGGAGGTCTCCGCCCTGTGCGGCATGATGGCTGCGGAACTGGGCATGGATGTCAAAAAGGCCAAGCGTGCCGGTCTGCTGCATGATATCGGCAAGGCCGTCGACCATGAGGTCGAAGGACCTCATGCCCTCATTGGCGCCGATATCGCCAAAAAGTACAACGAAGGCAAGGACATTGTTCATGCCATCGCCGCGCACCATGAGGATCAGCGCCCCTCGACGGCTCTGGCCGTGCTGGTGCAGGCGGCTGACTCCATCTCCGGTGCCCGTCCCGGCGCCCGCAAGGAGCTGCTGGAGAACTATGTCAAACGTCTGGAAGAACTGGAAGGCATCGCCACCAGCTTCGAGGGCGTGTCCAAGGCGTACGCTATCCAGGCGGGCCGCGAGATCCGTGTCATGGTCAATCCCGACAATGTGGATGACGATGCCACCTATCTGCTGTGCAAGGACATCGCGGAAAAGATCGAAAAGAATCTGACCTACCCGGGCCAGATCCGTGTGACGGTCATCCGCGAACGCCGTGCCATGGGCTTTGCCAAGTAGAGCAGAGCGAACAGGTGCATATTCAGGGCGGTCACTTCGGTGGCCGCCTTTTTTGTTGTACGGATAAATCCCTGTTTGGTGGCTGTCTGATGCTCGAGACTCTTCGCCCTCGGTATGGCGGCTTCTGTCCTGTGCTGCTGGAAGGATGCCGGGTTTCTGTGTTCTCTCCATACTGCAGGGCTGCTCCCCGGCAGCATACAAATCCCTTCTTTCTCAGAGTGAAAATCCCAAAAGAGATTCTTGTCGTGCCTTTCCTCGCAGGCTGGCCGTTCAAAGCTGTTGAAAGTCCTTGTTAGAGGGGATTAGCAGATTACGAGGGCCGCAGGGGAGGGCAAGCATCTCCTGCTGTTTCTGGCGCTGCACTGGAACACCAATGAAGTCTGGAGGCCAGCTAACTTCTTGGGAAAGCCATGCGGCCAGTGCCGTATGCCCTTGGCTTTTGAGTCACAGGAGAAAGTAGGGAAAACGGCAGGAAGCAGAGATTGTTAAAAGCAGACAGATCTGTGATTCCTTCCACTCTCAATGGGGAGGCCTTACACGCGAGGGAGACAGATAGCTTGCAAAGAAAATTCAAAACATTTTTCTGTGTCTTTTCGGTATGTTGATTGAATAATCAGTCAGTAGGGAGCAAAACTGCAAAATTTTTTGCGGGAAAACGCTTGACGGTGGGGTCGAAAAGGCGCATAAAGCCGTTCGCGCCAACGAGCTGGCCACGTCCGAAAGGACGACGGGAAAAGAAATTTTTCCGGATGGCAAAAAAGTTCTTGACGCGGGTTTGAAAATGAGG
>NZ_JBNPMK010000006.1:0-160206 GCF_050313955.1 Desulfovibrio sp. SGI.133
ACCTTTTCGACCCCACCGTCAAGCATTTTTCCGCAAAAAATTTTGTCATCTTACGAAATATTAGTCGAATTTTACACTTAACCATTTATAAAAATAAGACAAATTACTTTTTTGTGCACACTATATTTCTACTCTCAAAACTCTGCTCTCAGCTGTACAGCAACTCAAAATGAGGCCGGCCTGATTTTGTTCCTTTTACGTTATAATAATCAGCCATCAGTAACTGCCATAATCCATATCTTTTTTCTCTCTACGCCCGGCTGCAAAGACGGACCCTCTGCATCTTCCCAAAACAGACATTTTCCTTTCCCTCTGCCAGAAAAAAAATCCGCACCAGGCAAGGGCCTCTACCGAAGGCTATCCCGTTCAACAGACTCAACGCAGGGAAATCAGCAATGACCGACAAAAAACAAAAAGGCCCCGTATGGGGCCTTTGTATTTATTTCGCACAGTGGCACTACTTGAAAAGCTCGCGCTCCTGCACTTTGGCTTTATCCGTGCGGTCTTCCACGTCGACCCCCTTGGGCGGCGTGAACTGGAAGGTGGAACTTCCCAGCATGACGTCCGGAATGAACTTGGTGAAATTCACATCATTATGGTTACCGTAGAAGTCCACCAGATCCACGCGACGGATAAAGGTCTGTGCATCCACCCAGATCAGGGCTTCGACCATCTGGGGCGTCGGATCCTTGGGGTACAGGCGGATCTTCCGCATCCCATTCTCCGAACCTTCTTCCTTGATGTCAAAATCCTTGCTCAACGCGGCCTGGCCGGTCAGCACCTGGATGATGCTGCGGGAATCCTGCACCAGATCGTGAGGATAGCGATAGGCCACCTCCTCTTCCGGGATGTAATCCCAGATTTCCTTGCCCGTGACCACAAGGGTCTCCTTGATGGGCTTCTTCGTCTCCCAGCGGATGAGCAAGGGCTTTTTGAAGTGCAAGGTCCCGTAACGAGTCTCTACAGCCCCGCTTTCCTTATGAGTAAGCTTTTGTTCGAACTCGGCGGAAAAAGACTGCAAAGTGTCATAACGCTGCTTGAGGTCCCCTACGAGATCGGCGGCCTGCGCCCATGAGGCAAGCGCCAGCAGGGATACGGCACCAAGCACCAGAGATTTGATCATGCGCATTGTTACCTCCTATTTGACCACGGCTCGCGGCTTGCTGCCGTCAGCGGGGCCAATGATACCGTCGGCCTCCAGCTGTTCCACCATATTGGCGGCCCTGTTGAAGCCGATCTTGAAGCGTCGCTGGATCAGGGAAATGGACACCCTGCCCTGTTCGGTCACAAAAGCCTGAACCTCCGCGTACAGGGGATCCGAAGCCACATCCCCTGCGCCGCTGCCGCCACCACTGCCACCGGCCGCACCGTCAGCGTTCCAGTCCGCAAAGCTGACTTTGTAGCTGGGCACAAGGTGATGCTTCCAGTAGCCGACGACGTTCTGTACTTCCTCATCGCTCAGGAAGGGACCGTGCAGACGCTGCAAGCGACCGCCGCTGGGCTTGAACAGCATATCGCCGCGGCCCAGCAGGTGCTCGGCACCGGCCTGGTCCAGGATGGTACGCGAATCATGCCGCGACGTGACCTGGAACGAGATGCGGCAGGGGAAGTTTGCCTTGATCAGGCCGGTCACCACATCCACGCTGGGGCGCTGGGTGGCCAGGATCATGTGGATGCCCGCGGCACGGGCCAGCTGGGCCAGACGCACGATGCTGGTCTCCACCTCGCGGGCAGCCGTCATCATAAGGTCAGCCAGTTCGTCGATGACGATGACCAGATAGGGCAAGGGCTCCAGATCGGCCAAATCCGGCGGGAGCTGACCGTTGTAGCTGGCCAGGCGCTGATTATAGGAGGCCACGTTGCGTACGCCCATGCGGGCCATGGCCTCATAGCGCTGGTCCATCTCATGCACGGCCCAGTCAAGAGCGTTTTTGGCCTCGCTCATCTCCGTCACCACCGGATGGATCAGATGCGGCTCATCGGCGTACATGGCCATTTCGATGCGTTTAGGGTCCACCAGGAGCAGACGCATCTCTTCAGGCTGCGTACGGTACAGCAGGCTAAGCAGGATACCATTGAGGCAGACGCTCTTGCCCGCACCGGTGGCACCGGCCACCAGCAAATGCGGCATCCTGGTCAGGTCCGCCATAAAGGGACGTCCGGCGATGTCCTTGCCCAGGATCATGGTCAGGGGCCCGCAGCCCTTGCGGAAATCTTCCGATGAGGCCAGCTCTCTGAAATTGACGATCTCCCGGTCATCATTGGGGATCTCGATACCCACGGTATCCGATCCGGGGATCGGGGCCTGGATACGCACGGCGATGGCTTTGAGGGCCAGGGCCAGATCGTCGCTGAGATTGGCGATACGGTTGACGCGGATACCGGGAGCCGGACGCACCTCGTACATGGTGACCACAGGCCCGGGCGTGATGCGGACGAGCTCGCTCTGGATATCGAAATCCTTCAGGCATTCCATCAGCGCCTTGCCGCGGGCTTCCAGATCCTCCCGGCGCACACGGGGGGCATCCTTGGAGGGCAGGCTCAGCAGATCGAGACTGGGCAAAGGAATGGGCGCACGGGGACGCTTTTCCTGCGGGGCAGGCGCCGTCGACCGGGGAGCAGATGCTGCAGGAGCCGCCGGAGCGGCCTTGGGGGCTGCAGCAGCATCCTGCTTTGCAGGAGCTGGTTCAGCAGAGGCGGACGCGGTAGCATCCTGCCCGCTGCTTTCCTGTGCCGAAGCCTCTTTCGCGGCAATGTCACCGGCGGCGGAGTCATCCTCAGTAGCCGGGACGACGGAAGGCGTCTCTACGATGACCGGACGGGGAGCCGCCGGCGCAAAAAAGTCATCATCGTCATCAGGCCCGGAGACGGGCGTGGCAACCGGCGCATGCTCCCTGACGGGAGCGGCAGGCGCAGCAGGCTGGGCGACCTCCTCGGGCTCTACAGGATAGATCTCCGGCATGGGCTCCTTGGCGGGACGGATATTGCCCAGCTTATCACGCAGGGCTCGCCAGAAATCGGATCCCTTGCCCGGCGTCTTCTGCTTCAGACCGGCGAGGATACGCTTATGGAAAGGCAGGGAGGCAAGCTCCTGACCGTGAGTAACGATCTCGGGCTTGTGCTCTTCTTCCTGTTTTTTCTGCAGGATACGCTCGCGGATGCGGGCCATGCACAGAGCCCCTACAGAGAACCAGGAGAAGTTGAAGGTCAGCTGGACGCCGACCAGAAAAATGAAGAACCAGACCAGCCCCGAGCCCCCGGGGCTCAGGTAATAGCTGGAATTGGAGTGCAGGGTGCCGCCGATCATCCCACCACCGGCGATATCGCCAAGGGACAGATCCCATGCGGCCCCCACGACCAGCAGGCAGATGGTGAGCAAAAAAAGGCCGCACCAGCGCCACCAGCTGATGGTATACGCGGGGGAGACACAGGACGCGCCCAGGGCCCCGAAGACCAGAGGCCAGATATAGGCGCCTATGCCAAAAACATCATTGAGGAAGCCGGCAGTATAGGCACCAAAAAGTCCCGCCTGGTTGCTGACTTCAGCCTGCCTGCTGACCACATGGTTGAGGCTGGGGTCATTGGCACTGAAAGTCACCACACTGAGCAGCATCAGCAGTGCCCAGAAAAGCAGGAAAAGCCCAAAAAGTTCGCGGCTGAACTTGCGTGCGTCCGTATGTCTACCCTCGCGTATCTTGCAAAAAGGCCTATTCGCGGCCCAGGTATTCCTTGGTACGGGTATCGACCTTGATGCGGTCACCTTCGTTCACGAAGATAGGCACCTGCACCACGATACCGGTCTCCAGCTTGGCGGGCTTGGTCACGTTGCTCACGGTGTCGCCCTTGGCGCCGGGTTCGGTCTCCACCACTTCGAGCACCAGGCTCAGCGGGATATCGATATCCAGGGGATTGCCCTTGTACAGGAGCACGCGGCATTCCTGGCCGTCCTTGAGGAAGCCTTCCTTGCCACCGGTGGTGGAGGTGGAGACCTGAAGCTGTTCGTAGGTGGTCATATCCATGAAGATCAGCTCGTCGTCCTGGCGATACAGGAACTGCATGTCGCGGGTCTCCATGTCGGGCTTGCCCACCTTTTCGCCGGAACGGAAGGTGATGTCCTGGATGCGTCCCGTCAGGATGTTGCGCAGCTTGGTGCGGACCATGGCACCGCCCTTGCCGGGCTTGAAGTGCTGGAAGTCAACAATTTCGTAGGGGATGCCTTCCACCTCGATCTTGAGGCCCTTGCGAAAATCAGTCGTCGAATACATTCTTCCTCCTGCTGCCGTGCACGTGGCCTTTTTCCGGCCATTTGCAAAAAAAACGCGCTACGGCTAGTATACGCTTAGTGAATTGCGGATTATTGTGAAAATACCCCTTACTGTCAAGCTGTGCCTGAGGTCCACACCATGCCGACGCTTACCCTAGAAAGCACCGTCTACACCCTCCAGCAACTTCTGGATGTCCCGGAAGCCCAGGTAGCCCTGGCCGGCCGTTCCAACGTGGGCAAGTCCTCGCTCATCAACGCTCTGGCCGTGCGCAAAAAGCTCGCCAAGGTCAGCGCCACGCCGGGCAAGACCCGCTCCATCAATTTTTACCGGGTACAGCCCCACAACTTTTTTCTGGTAGACCTGCCGGGCTACGGCTATGCCCGGGCCAGTCACAGCGAACGCCGCAGCTGGGCGACCCTGCTGGAAAAATATCTTTCTACCTGCAAGAACCTGCGCGCTTTGGCCCTGCTTCTGGACAGCCGTCTGCCCCCCCAGAAACTGGACCTGGATCTAGCCGGATTCGCCCGTTCCTGCGGGCTTCCCCTGCTGCCCATCCTGACCAAGGCCGACAAGTGCAACCAGCGGGAACGTGCGGCACGCCAGGCGGAATGGGGCGAGATCGTCGGCGTCAAACCGGTCATCACCTCTTCCAGCAAGCGCATGGGCATGGATGCCTTGTGGCAGCGCCTTATCGAAGCTTCGGGCTGCGCGCCGGTCATCCTTGAAGAAGAGCCCACCCAGCCCGTGACGGCATCGCTGGCCGAAGCTCTTGCCCGGACGACCGCCGGAACGGAAGAAAAGGCCTAGAGACCCTTTGAAGCCCAAAGCCTTCCTTTGGGCCGCAAAAAGAACTTCTTTCTCAGGTCCCATCCTCTGGTGAAAGGCCTCCGTCCCAAGAAGAGGTACTTTTCCTGAACGGGACGACAAACATCGCTTCACTAAAAAAGAGGCAGGAAAATGTCCATGCATCTTCCTGCCTCTTTCCTTTCGCTCATTACTCACCTAGCGGGCGGCTTCCGTCCTGGGCGGTTCCAGATGGATAAGGATGCGCCCCAGCAGCGGCAGACGTTCGCGCAGCTCTTTCTCCAGACGAACCGTCAGCTGATGGGCTTCTTCCACGCTCAGCTCATGCCGGACGCAGCAGTGGAAAGAGATACACAATCCGTACACCGGCAAGGTGTAGGCATGATAGCCGTGGGCGCAGCACAGCAGGGGTTCGCGACCAACGGCCTGCTCTACTTCCTTCCAGGCCAGCTCCGCCACGGCGGTCTGGGCAGGAGCTGCTTCTTCCTGGACGTCTCCCCGTTCTTCAGGATCGATGTGGGTAACGATCCCGGCCTGCGGCAGAGCAGAATGCAACGCCTCTTCAAAGGCACGGACCCGTTTGTGGGCCTCGCAGAACGCTTCCTGTCCCGGCACTTCCACATGGACCTCCACAAGCGTCCCCGCCCCGCTGCGCAGGATCTGGACATCATGGATGGCCAGCCCCTGGATGGAGGCCACCCGCTGCACCACAGTAAAAGGATCTTCCTTCTGGCCGGAACGCACAGGCTCCACGTGGACCGTGACATCCGCGCCGGGCAAGATGGCATCCACAGCTAGTTCGGCATCATGGGCGATCTTGTGCCCTTCGCTGACGCGTATGGCCGGGTCGACCCCCACGGTCAGATCCACAAAATAATGCGGACCGCTGGAACGCAAACGCACACGTTGCACGTCCTGGACGCCCGGCAGATGCTTCACTGCCTCACAGATGGCCTGCTGTTCTTCCGTAGAACCGCTGTCCATGAGCATATTGATGGCTTCCCGGGCCATATGGAGACTAGCCCGGAAAATAATCAGCGCCACCAGGAGGGCGGCAACGGTATCCGCCTGCACCAGGACCTTGTGTACCGGTTCAGGCAGCTGCAGCTTGGCGGCCAGCCAGACGGCCCCTACCCCCACGAGGACGACAGCAGAAGACAGGATATCTGTCGAAAAATGCAGGGCGTCGGCTTCCAGTGCCTGGCTCCGTGTCTCCTTGGCGACTTTTTTCAGCACCCTCACCCGGTTCACGTCGATCACGATGGAAATACCCATCACGATGATGCCCCAGATGGAAGGGGCTACCGGCGTATCGCCCGAGAGCAGACGACCTGCACCTTCATAGACGACCCAGACGCAGATAACGAACAACAGCACTGTCTCGCCCAGTGCCGACAGGTTCTCAACTTTGCCATGCCCGTAAGGATGCCGGGCATCCGCAGGACGGGAGGAGAGCCGGACGGCATACAGGGTCATGGCCGCCGCCAGCAGGTCAAGCCCGCTGTGCAATGCCTCGGAAAGGATCCCCAGGCTGTTGGTATAGATACCTACAGCCAGCTTGATGGCTGTAAGCAGGCAGGCCGCCAGCAGGGATACCAGAGCAGCCCTGTTCTTGGCCTGACTGTGTTCCTCATTCATCGTCATTCCATCCTTGTCTTCATGCGGTAGAGCGTCCCCAAGCCAGGCCGGAAGCTCCTGCAGCACAGTCATGCGCCGGTCTCCTTAGTACCGGTGCGCATCCCGGAAAGCGGGAGTGGAAGTCATTTTCCCTGCAGAACAAAAAAGCCCCGAGCGGGGCTTTTTTGTTCTTACAGCCAGGTGAACCAGTTTCGCCAGCTGCCCTGCCGCTTTTCGCGGGTCAGGCGGCCTTGTTCTTCCTTGTAGTAGTGGTATGCCGCCAAGGACTTTTCCTTGGCATGCGAGGCTACTTCGGGAACATCCGGGAAGTTCTCGCTCACATATTCATAGCGCCGCCAGGCAGGACCATACTTTTCCATATGCCAGAACACGTCGGCGATATAGAGTTCATGCTCGGCCATCAGGCGGCGGCAGGTATGCATCTTTTCCCCAGCATCCTTGGCATAGGGAGAATCAGGATAGACCTGCTGCAACCGTGCGAAGTATTCGTGGGCTTCCTGCAGGATCGTCGTTGCCCGGTCGATGGACCGGAACTGCTTCATGAGCGACATGCCCGTCTGATAGATGACGTAGGGGGTCGCCTCATGCCGCGGGTGCAGCGACTCGAAATCCTTGTATGTTTCCGCAGCCAGCACATATTCCTCATCGAGGTAATAGGCATCGGCCAGGGCCAGCTCCGCGTCGACCGTATAGGGGCTGAAGGGATAGGTATCCCGCAGCTTGTTGTACAGTTCGACCGCGCGCACATAATTCTTTTCGCTCATGGCGTCATTGCCGGCTTCGAATATCTCCTGCGCTGTATCCTCGGCCGGAGGCAGGTAGATCATATCGATGATGCCGCAGCCAGACAGCGAAAAGATGGCCAAAGCCAGAGTCAGAGAGCGAAGATAGTTTTTAAACATGGAGCTGTTCCAGGAAGACGAAAGCTGCCTGCGCAGCAGTTGCACCGTCACCGGCGGCAGTTATGACCTGACGGCACAGCTTCGAACGCACGTCACCGGCGGCAAAAATACCGGGGATGCTGGTCCGCATTTCCGTATCCGTCACAATGAAGCCCTGGGCATCACGTTCCAGCGCGGCGGGCAGGTACGCCGTTGCCGGCTCAAAACCGACATAGATGAACAGCCCTTCGACGGAGATCTGACGGATCTCGTCCGTCTTCAGATCCCTGACACTCAGGGAGGTCAGGGCGTTTTCTCCATGGAGGGCGGTCACGACGCTGCTGCGCACCAGCTCCACCTTGTCCGGCATGGATTCCAGCTTGTCCTGATAGATCTTCGCCCCGCGGAACTCGTCACGGCGATGGATCAGATAGACTTTGGAAGCCAGCTTGGCCAGATAAAGGGATTCTTCCAGCGCAGCATTGCCGCCGCCGACGACGGCGACCGGCGCATTGCGGAAGAAGTTGCCGTCGCACAGGGCGCAATACGAAACCCCACGACCCTGCAGACGCTTTTCATCAGCAAGCCCCAGCTCGCGATGATGTGCGCCGGAACACACGATGACCGTCCGGCAGCTGTGCTCCTTGCCACCGGCCTGCACGACGAAATTGCCGGCCTCGCCGCTGACGCTTTCCACAGCATCCCGGCTGTGCGTCACCGACAAGCCTTCCAGATGGGCGGCAAACAGGTCGGCCAGCTCGTAGCCCTTGATACCCTTGGGATACCCGGGGTAGTTCTCCAGGGCCTCGGTCTGCAGGATCTGTCCTCCGGCTGCCATCTTCTCAAAAAGGATGACGGAGCAGCCGGAACGGACGAGATACAGCGCCGCCGTCACCCCGGCAGGGCCACTGCCTATGACTGCAGCATCGAAGGAGCTCATGCCAGGGCCTTGGTCTGCAGGATGTTGACGATGGCGTCCTTATTGACGGCACCGGTCACCTGGTCGATGGCCTGGCCATTCTTGAACAGCATCAGAGTCGGGATGGCGCGGATACCGAATTTGGTGGGCGTCGCCGGGTTTTCGTCAACATTCATCTTGACGATGCGGACCTTGCCTTCGTACTCGGCAGCCAGTTCATCGATGATGGGGCCCACAGCGCGGCAGGGACCGCACCAAGGGGCCCAGAAGTCCAGCAGGACAGGGATATTGGAATTCAGGACAACGCTATCGAAAGTGGCATCAGAAATCTGTTCGGCCATAGTGTCTCTCCTTAAAAAATAAGCAAATTCCCGTCACAAACGGACGGATCCCGCCATCGCAGATGAGCTGCCACGGCTGCCAAAAGATTAGTTGCCTCAACCGCCACTGTCAAGACGGTGACACAAAAACGGTGACAAATATCTAGAGTTCCCGAAAAAACATATCGTCCGGGATCGCCTTGCCCCGCGGGATGGTCTCCATGCGCAGATCGTGCTGCCAGCCTTCCCTGGCGATGAGCCAGGAGGCATAGGCCACCATGGCGGCGTTGTCCGTGCACAGGGCACGGCCGGGCATGATGGTATGTCCGCCCCGTTTTTCCATCAGCTGTGCCATACGCTCACGCAGCAGACTGTTGGCGGCAACGCCTCCGGCCATGATCAGCAGATCCAGATCGGGGTTGGCGGCAAGCGCCCGCTCCACCTTGGTGGCGATGGTCTCCACCACGGCCAGATTGAAAGAGGCGCAGCAGTCCTTCAAAGCCTGGGGGGCATCTGCCGTATCCTGCAAGGGATGCGGCCAGGGCTGGTCAGGCAGCACCTGGTGCACATAGCTGGTCACAGCGGTCTTCAGGCCGCTGAAGCTGAAATCCAGGTTGTCGTTATCCAGATACGGACGCGGGAACAGACGGGCATCCGCCCTGCCCTGCCGGGCCAGGGCATCCATCAGTTTGCCGCCGGGATAGGCCAGCCCCAGGATCTTTCCGACCTTATCAAAGGCCTCACCTGCCGCGTCATCCAGTGTCTTGCCCAGGACGATGCAACGGGAAGGCGATTCCATGCGATAGATATGCGTATGCCCGCCGGAGACCAGCAATCCCAGCGCGGGGAAGCGCAGTTCGTTCTCCAACCCTGCGGCCAGCAGATGCGCATGCAGGTGATTGACCCCCAAAAAGCGGGCTCCGCACCCCAGCGCCAGCGCCTTGGCAAAGGCAACGCCTACCAGCAGGCTGCCCAGCAGGCCGGGCCCCCGGGAGACCGCCACCACATCCAGATCGGACGGACGCAGGTCAAGGCGCTGCATGAGTTGGTCGAACAGCGTCCCCAGATAGCGGTAATGCTCGCGGGAAGCCAGTTCAGGGACGACACCCCCGAACAGGGCATGGATATCAGCCTGGCTGGCCAGGACGGCATCCAGCAGGACACCGTCCCGGACCACCGCCAGTGCGGTTTCATCACAGGAACTTTCAATGCCGAGGCACAGCAAGGTCTTCTCCCACTCGGACTAGTCCGGATACTTGGCGTAGATGGCCTCCACAGCCTCCACGTCACGGGCCGAACCGATGTACAGGGGCGTACGTGCGTGCAGGGTCTCGGGGCGACGCTCAAGGATACGGCGACGACCGTCGCTGGCCTTGCCGCCGGCCTGCTCGGCCAGGAATGCCAGAGGGGCGGCTTCACACATCATGCGCAGTTTACCGTTGGGCTTGTTTTTGTCCGGCGGATAGAGATAGATGCCGCCGTACAGCAGCGTGCGGTGGAAGTCAGCCACCAGCGAGCCCACATACCGGGCGGAATAATCCTTGCCTTCCGGGCTCTTGCAGGTATGGAACCATTCGACGGCCTCACGCGCGGGCTCGTCCCAGTTGTTCCGGTTGCCTTCATTGACGGAATAGATGTGCCCCTGCTCCGGAATGCGCATATCAGGATGGGAAAGCAGGAATTCCCCGACGCCGGGGTCCAGCGTGAAGCCGTGCACCCCCTGACCGGTGCTGAACACCAGCATGGTGGACGGACCGTACAGGATATAGCCCGCGGCCACCTGCTGGATGCCGGGCTGCAGAACTTCATCCAGGGAGACTTCACCGGTGCTGCCGGCAGGACGGCGCAGGATAGAAAAGATGGTGCCCACGTTGATGTTGACATCGATATTGGACGAACCATCCAGCGGATCGAAGATCAAGATATAATCGCCGCGCGGGAATTCCGGGCCCACGCGCACCAGTTCCGGCTCTTCCTCGGATCCCATGGCGCACAGGGCACCACAGCGTTCCATACGGTAGAGAAGGATGCGGTTGGCGATGCTGTCCATCTTCTGCACGTTCTCGCCCTGGACGTTCACCTCGCCTGTGCCGCCGAGAATATCCAGCAGGCCGGCTTTGTTGATACGCCGGGAGATGGTCTTCCCGGACAGGATCAGGTCATACAAAAGACCGGTGAACTGGCCGGTAGCCTGGGGAGAGCGTTTTTGATGCAGCAGAAGATGTTCGGTAACGGTAATGTCGGCCATGAAAAGCCTCCTTACACTGGATATGAAAGCGTGTGCGCCGCCGAAGCGGCGCACACTGCGTGATTGCTGTCAATGACTACCTGGGACCGAAGGGGCTGGGACGCCCGCCAGGCAGCAGGGCCGGGCGTCTGGGCTCTGAAGGCTCTTCAGCTGCCGGTGTCGCTGCAGGCTCGGCAGCAGGTTCTGCCGCAGGAACTGCCGTCTCTGCCGGGGCCGCAGCAGGCGTTTCGGAAGCTGCGGGCTTGGCAGCAGCCGGAGCCGCGGGAGCAGCCGTTTCTGCTGCGGGCGCCGTATCAGCGGCGGACTCAGCCGGAGCTGTCGGGGCAGCCGTATCCGCTTCGCCCTGCTCGGCTGCCGGCTTGGCGCCGCCCCGAGGACCAAAGGGACTGGGCATGCGCACCTGCGGCGCGGGCGCGGTCTCTTCAGGCAGTTCGGGCACCGTGAGCGCCTCATCGGGGATCACGATCCGTCTGCGCGGACGCGGCTTCACGTTCTCGCCGGCCAGCGGCCGTTCACGCACACGGGAAGGTGCCGGAGCACTTTCTTGCGGCGGCTGGACGATGTTGGCACCAGGGGCCACATCCTGCGGCGGCATGCCGCCGGCATCACCGTAGCTGTCAACGGCATCCTCGGAAGCACCAAAGGCAGGCGTCGTCTTGCTGCTGTCTTTCTTGCGTTCGGGCATGGGCGGCGGCGGAAGTTTTTCCCTTTCCTTGGGGAAGAAGGGCAGGCCCTGGTCCACGCTGCCGTTCCCCTGCGGGAAGGTACCGGATTCCGGCACGGCAAAGACCAGCGGCAGATTGCCCAGATAGCGCACCATGTAATAGAAGCTCCCCGTCGCGTTGGTGCAGGTGCCGGAAGAGCTTTTGGCAACGGTCTCTTCCCAGTTCACCGAAGCGAGCGGGGTCGCCGCATAGTCATACTTGCCGGGCCAGAGCAGCGCCTGAGGGCTGAGGATGACCATGTCCTGGGGGTTGCCGGAATACTGCACCAGGTTGCGCATGTCAAAATAGGCCACGACGATGCCGAGGAAATCCACGCCATCGTACAGGGGGGCAGCCAACATGACTTCCGGCCCCATGGGGGTCTGCTGCACATCGGCACGCAGGGCGCGGCTGCCCTGCTTCTTGTCTTCATACAGCAGCGGGATGAAATCCAGCTGCTTCAAAGGATTGGCAGGCTCCTGCCCCAGCAGGGTCCCGTCATATTTGACGCCGGCAAAACCGTCCAGCCAGGGGTGGGCGGCAAAGAGACTGTCCAACCACTGGCGCGTCGGCGGTTTGTCCGCATTGAGCATGGTCCGCTCAAAGCGGCCCAGCTCCACATCCAGCCCCATCATGCAATTGGTGAGCGCCAGCGCACGCGGGGAAAGATCTCCTTTTTCACCATAATCCACAGATGCAGGAGGGCTGACATAGGTATACCAGACATCCTTTGTACCCTTCCAGACATTCTTGGTGGGCTGATAGGAACTGCAGCCTGCCACCATGGCGGCAGAGGCAAGCAGTACACAACAACGCCTAAACAAATGGGACACCACGCACTCCTGCTTCTTAACTCTGGGCCCTGGCTTCCACGCGTTCGGCCAGGGCTTCCAGCATACTGATGAGTTTGTCCTTGCCTGCGGCCATGTCTGGCGAAGGCGGAACGAGATCTTCCGCAGCAGCGCCCTCAAGCTGAGTGCGCAGCATGGCGATACGCTGCTGCAGGACTTCCTGTTCGGGAGAGCCGGCGGCGGCCGCAGCCAGCTCGGTATAAATATCTAAAGCGCCCTGAAGATCCCCCTGCTCGGCCAGGACTTCCGCCATGGACCGGGTACGCAGGGAAAGAGGCCTGTCCGGAGCCGTTTGCGACAGAGGATGCTCCTGACTGTCCCGCTCCACAGCAAAGGGAGCAGACATGTTTTCATCCGCCATCCCGGCATCGGAAGGCATGGCCGCAGGCATAGCGGCACCATGCACCGGCGCGTCCATGTCCTCAGGGCCCATGACAGCGAGGTCAGCCAGGGCCTTGCCGCGCGGCAGGTCGCTGCTTTGAGCCTCCTGCATGAAGGAACGCAGGCCCCGCTCAAACACTTCGTTCAGGTTCAGCGGACGGCTTGCGAAACTAGCCGCCAGAAAGCGTAGCGCCGTCGCCACATCCCCGCAGCCACTGCCGAGCATGCTGGCCGCCCAGGCCTGCCAGAAGCCGGGATAGGAGGCAAAAAGCTGCCCCAGTTCCGTCACCTCTGCCACGCAGGCTTCAGGCTGTCCGTGATGGTAGAGCTGCTCGATATAAAAGAGCCGGGCTTCAAGAAATTCGGGATGGCGCTCCAGGCCCCGGCGCAGGGTCTCCAGAGCGGCTTCAGGCTGCCCATCTTCCACCAGAAGGCGAGCCAGAGGGAAAAACAGCTTGGAGCTGGGTTCCAGCTCCAGCACTTCCCTGTACCATTCAATTTTGTCCATCATGCGTGGCCGCCCCGCTCTCCCGGTTTTCGGAGGAATCACCAAAAAGGTACAGCACTTCGTTCTCGTGAACGTAGTGCAGCCTCTGGCGTATCATTTTTTCGACATAGCGCTCATCCGTCTGGAGCAGACGGATATCCCGGCTCAATGAGCGGTTCTCCGCATCAATGCTGGCGATCTCGGCCTCGATGGCCGCATGTTTCTGCTTGAGCTCACGATAAGCGATAAGCCCTTCAGATCCCCAGATCATGTGGCAAAAAATGATGAGGTTGATCCCCCACACAGCCACGAGAACTATGACCCGCCAAGCTACCATCTTATTGCAAGACCCGCCGTTGTTTCTGCCAGGTACGCCGGGAGAGCCCCAGCTCTTCCAGAAAAGTCGCTGTGGCGGATTCTAGGCGCTCCACGTCATCCTCTCCAAGACGCATCTGCTCGACACTATCCAAAAAACGCCGTAATGCCATGAATTCTTCAACAAAATAGCGATCGGAGAGATCAGCACCGATCTGTGGCTCCAGCTCAAGGATGGTCTGGATGCAGTTTTTCAGCCGTAACTGCAGGGTACTCATCTTATTCGGCAGCGTTTTTTGCGGCGATCTTGCGGTAGAAACCGTAACAGTAATTCACACAGGATACCACGGACATGATGAGCGCCAGATAAAGGATGACTTCCCCGATGGGCCACAAGCGCACGCCCCAGTAAGGATAGTGCAGCAGCATGGGGATGATGGCCGCGATCTGCAGGACGGTCTTGAGCTTCCCGTACCTGTCGGCAGCGAGGACGATCCCTTCATCGATGGCGATGGCGCGCAGCCCCGTGACCACCAGCTCACGGCAGACGATCAGGATGACGACCCACGCTTCAGCCCAGCCGAGGGTGCAGAACATGATGAGCACGGAGCAGATGAGGACCTTGTCCGCCAGGGGATCAAGGAACTTGCCCATGCTGGTGACCATGTTGTTGCGCCGGGCCACGTAACCGTCGGCCCAGTCCGTGATGGAAGCGGCAATGAATGCCAGCGCGGCCAGCACACAGGTCACCGGGCCCTGGAAATACAGCAGCACGATGACGAGCGGGACCAGCAGCATGCGCAACAGCGTCAGTTTATTCGCAAGATTGAACATATTCTCACCGACCGGGAAACAGGACTACATGAAAACGGGTATCACAAACGCGCCCCCGAGAAAAGGAAAAAACGCGCAGGTATCCTGAGGGGGTGGACGAGCCACCCCCCAAAGAGCTCCTAGCTCTTGCTGACCAGCTTCGCGGCGCCGCTGTCGGCAGCCTGGGCGATGGCGTCAGCCAGATGCAGGAAGGCCTGCTTGGCAGGGCAATCCTGTTCAAGATAGACCACGGGCACGCCCCGGTCGGCGGCCACCACGGTGGCCGGATCCAGCGGGATGGCACCCAGGAAGGGGATCCCGTAATGCTTGGCAAGCTCTTCACCGCCGCCCTTCTTGAACAGGTCGATTTCCTGATGGCAATGGGGGCAGACCAGGCCGCTCATGTTTTCCACCACGCCCAGGACCTTGCCTTCGGCGACCTGCAGGAAGTTGACGGCCTTGCGCACGTCGGCCAGGGAGATTTCCTGCGGGGTGGTCACTGTGACGCTCTGGGCGTCGGTGATGGTCTTGAGGATGGTCATATGTTCGTCACCGGTTCCTGGAGGGGAGTCGATGAGCAGGAAATCCAGCGGGCCCCAGGCCACGTCGGAGAGAAACTGGCGGATGGCGGCCGTCTTTTTGGGGCCGCGCCACAGGATGGCCTGGTCACGATCCTGCAGGAAGGAATCCATGGAAATGACTGCCAGGTTTTCATTGTACATGGCAGGGATGAGTTCGTTTTTCTCATTCATTTCGATGGTAGCCTTCAGACCCAGCAGGTTGGGCACGCTGGGGCCGTGCATGTCCACGTCCAGAATGCCGACCTTGAATCCGCGATGGGCCAGGGCCGCGGCGGTATTGACGGTGACGGAGCTTTTACCTACGCCACCCTTGCCGCTCATGACAAAGATCTTGTGCCGGATGTGGGCCAGGCGGTCGGCAATGATCTGGTCTTGCCGGGCCATGGCCGATTCCATGCAACCGGCGCCGCCGGGGTTACCCTTGGAAGAGCAGCCCGACGCAGAGGAACAGGAAGAACAGGAAGACATGATATCTCCTTTACAGGGTATGACAACAGGCGGGCTTACCAACCATGGTCGCCCACCAGATCCACAAAGACGGCAGGGCCCAGGTCCTCGCTGCAAAGCCGTCCCTGACGGCGCATGATGCGCATCAGACGTTGCGTGCGGGGCCGTGCCCCCACCGGGATCAGCATGATGCCGTCCACGGCAAGCTGTTCCAGCAGGGGGCGGGGGATCTGGGGACCTCCGGCAGTGACGATGATGCGGTCGAACGGGGCGGCGGCAGGCATGCCCAGCGTTCCATCGCTTCGTTGCATGTGAATAGCGCGAAGATCGAGCTGCTGCAAGAGGCTCCGGGCCGATTGGTACAGCTCTTTGAGGCGCTCCACGGTATAGACCGTGCAGCCCATGGCGGCCAGCACCGCCGCCTGGTAGCCGGAACCGGTGCCGACCTCCAGCACGCGCATGCCGGGCGAAGTCTCCAGCATCTGAGACATGAGGGCCACCGTGGACGGCTGGGATATGGTCTGCCCGTAGCCGATGGGCAGCGGACAGTCCTCATAGGCCCGCGAGCGCAGCCCCTCGGGCACGAAAAGATGCCGGGGGACCCGCGACATGGCATCAAGGACGCGTCCGTCCGTTATGCCCCTGGCGGCCAGCTCCCGGACCATGCGCAGACGCAGGCGTCTGGGATCTATCACGGTACCTCTTGCCATCATGCTCATTTTGTCCTTTGCGTATGGCGAAGAAAGAACAAATTTTGCCCCCCAAGTCAAATGCCGCCAAAGCGGGGCCTATTCCTTGAAAACTCCCCTGAAACGTGCAACACTCCCGCTTGTATGAGAAAGGAGTCTCCATGCGCAAAAAAAATTTCTTCTCCACTATCCTGAGCCTGCTCATCCTGATCGCGCTGATTGCCTGTGGGTACATCTTTTTCAAGGATATGGACGGTCCGTCCATCGCCATCGTGCCCGATACCGGACGGGTCTCTCCCCACACGCCCCTGCAGATAACGCTGGCGGACCCTTCGAACATCCGCTCCATCTCGGTGGGCGTGCGCCGCAACAATGTGGTCACCCCCATTTTCCAGCGACATTTCGAAGAATACCTGCCCCAGCGTACTGTCGAGGTTTCGCTGAAGAATGCCGGCCTGCGTGAAGGTGCATTCGAGCTGGAGATCAAGGCGACGGACGCCTCCCTGGCGGGCTTTGGCCAGGGCAACACCCGGACGGAAGTGCTGGCCATGCGTCTGGACACCCAGCCGCCGCGCATCTCCGTGAAGACCTTGCCGCCCAGCGTGCGCCGCGGCGGTGCCGCCGCCATCCGCTATACCATCGACGAAGAAGTCACCCAGAGCGGTGTGCTGGTGGCGGGATATTTCGTCCCCGGCTTCCTGCAGAAGGACGGCAGTTATATCTGCTTCTTCCCCTTCCCCTACACCATGACCGCTGTGGAATACAAAAATGCCGTGGAGCTGACCGCTACGGACATGGCCGGCAACGTGACCCGCAGCCGTTTGGGCCTGCTGGCCTACGAACGCAATTTTAAGAGCGACACCATCAGCATCTCGGACAACTTCCTGGCCAGCGTCAACAGCAAGCTGGGCTATCTGGCCCCCAACGCCGCCAACCAACTGGAAGGATACCTTTATATCAACAACCAGGTCCGCGCGGCCAATGTCGAGACCCTGCGTGCCCTGCGCAAGGACACCGCAGCGGCCATGCTCTGGGACGGGACGTTCCAGCGCCTGCCCCGCTCCGCGGCCCGTGCCGGTTTTGGCGATCACCGCTACTTCACCTATCAGGGCAAGCAGGTGGGCGAATCCTACCATCTGGGCTTTGACCTGGCCTCGGTCCGCAATGCCGAAGTCCCCGCAGCCAATAGCGGCCGTGTGGTCTTCACCGGTGAGCTTGGCATTTACGGCAACCTCATCGTCATTGACCACGGTCTGGGTCTCATGTCCCTCTACTCCCATCTGAGCGAAATCCACGTCAAGGTGGGTGATGTGGTCCAGAAGGGTGCCATCATCGCCAAGACGGGAAGCACCGGCCTGGCCTTCGGCGACCACCTGCACTTCGGCATGCTGGTCGGTGGCGTGGAAGTCACCCCGTTGGAATGGATAGATCCCAAGTGGATCAAGGATAACATCACCGGACGCCTGAACGCCCAGTAAGGCTCGCAAAGCCATCCCGCAAGGGATGGCTTTTTTTATGCCTGCATGGATGTCGAGCTGTTTTGGAGCACCAGAAACTTCTTGTCTTATGAAATATTTTATGTAATAAGGATTGCCGCTTTTTCTCATTTATCCACAGGAGATTCCATGGAACGTACTTTTTGCATCATCAAACCCGATGCCGTTGCCCGTAACCTGCAGGGTGAGATCCTTGCCATGATCCAGGCCGCCGGTCTGCGCGTCGTGGCCATGAAGCAGATCCGCATGACCCGCCAGCAGGCCGAAGGCTTTTATGCCGTGCACAAGGAACGGCCTTTCTTTGCCAGCCTGACGGAATACATGAGCTCCGGCCCTGTGGTTTGCGCCATTTTAGAAGGTGACAAGGCCATCTCCCGCTATCGGGAACTGATGGGCGCCACCAATCCTGCCAATGCGGCGGAAGGCACCATCCGCAAAAAGTACGCCGAAAGCATCGAGGCCAATTCCGTGCACGGCTCTGACGCGCCGGAAACTGCCGCTTACGAAATGGCCTACTTCTTCAATGCCCTGGAGATCACCGGCTAAGCATCTTTGGTTGCCGTTTGGCCCCCGGTCCTCGGCGGATCGGGGGCTTTTTTGTTTTTCTCCCCTGCTCTGCGACCTTGCGGGCTGCCGGGGCCTCGGCTATTGGTGATATGCCCATTCTTCCTTATGCAAAATTTTTTGGAGGGACCATGCCCGTTGCCATCATCACCGGCGGTGCCGCCGGTATAGGACGTCACCTGTGCGCAGGATTTGCCCGCAAGGGGTATGTGGTCGCAGCTCTGGACATCCAACCCATGAGCAGCCCCCACCCGGACATTCACTGTTTTTCCTGTGATCTTCGCGATGAAGCTGCCATCACCTCTGTTTTTCATACCATCGCCCAGACGCTCGGCACTCCTCGCGTCCTCATCAACAACGGAGCCGTCAGTCGTTTCCAGAAGCCCTTCCCCCTGCTGGAAGCCAAGGAATTCGATGACGTCCTGGGGACCAATCTGCGCGGCGCCTTCCTCTGCTGCCGGGAATTTGTCCGCCTTTGCCGGGGAACAGGCTATGGACGCATCATCAACATCGCCTCCACGCGCTACCAGCAGAATGAATGCGGCTGGGAAGCCTACGGCGCCTCCAAGGGCGGTCTGGTCTCCCTGACCGCCAGCCTGTGCGTGTCGCTGCACGGCACGGGCATCACCGTCAATGCCGTCAGCCCGGGATGGATACAGGTGGACGATTACGACAGCCTGAGCCCCTGCGACCACAGCCAGCACCCGTCGGGACGTGTGGGGAAGCCGGAAGATGTTTTCAATGCCTGTCTGTTCCTGGCAAGGGAGGAGAACGGCTTCGTCAATGGCGTCAATCTGCCGGTGGACGGCGGCATGACCAGACGCATGATCTATCCCGAGACTGATCCCCTCTGGACCGAATAAGCGGAAGGGCCTCTTCCTTTTTGCCGCCCCTCCTGATATGAGGCCCGGATGACATACGAAAGGGCACGCTGTCTGCCCTGCGGCGCCACCGCGGCACGGATACCGGCCGCGTAAGGCGCGGAACCCGCCTGCCCGATGGCAGGAAGAACAAAGGATATATGATGATAGCCGAGAGAGTACGCGGCATCACGCCGTTTCTGGCCATGGAAGTGCTGGAACGCGCCCAGAAGCTCGAACGGGAGGGTGCTTCCATCATCCACCTGGAACTGGGCGAACCCGATTTCGATACGCCCGAGTGCATCCGTCAGGCTGCCTTCAAGGCCCTGGACGAAGGGCAGACTCACTACACCCACTCCCTGGGCGATGTGGAGCTGCGCGAGCATCTGTGCGCCTATTACAAGCGGCGCTATGGTGTCAGCCTGCATCCCGACCAGGTGCTGATTTTCCCCGGTTCTTCCCCGGCCATGATGGTCCTTTTCTCCGCCCTGCTCGATCCGGGCGACGAAGTCATCCTCTCCAATCCCGGCTATGCCTGCTACCCCAACTTCGTGCGCTATGCGGGCGGGGTGCCCGTCTGGACGCTGACCCATGAGGAAGAAGGCTTCCAGTTCCGTCCCGAAGACGTGGCCAAACAGATCACGCCGCGCACCCGGGCCGTGCTCATCAACTCCCCCTGCAACCCCACGGGCATCGTGCTGGAGCCGGAGCGCATGCGCGCCCTGGCCGAACTGGGCCCCATGATCGTTTCCGACGAGATCTATCACGGCCTGACCTACGGGGATGCGGAAGAGCACTCCATCCTGGAGTACACGGACAATGCCGTGGTCATCGGCGGTTTTTCCAAGGCCTACGCCATGACCGGCTGGCGCCTGGGCTACCTCATCGTGCCCCGCGATCTCGTGCGCCCCATGCAGGCCCTGATGCAGAACTTCTTCCTGTCCACCAATTCTGCGGTGCAAAAAGCCGGTATCGCGGCCCTGACCTGTGCCGATGAAGACGTGGCCCGCATGCATGCCACCTACGACGAACGCCGCCGCTTCCTGCTGGGCGAACTGAAGCGCCTGGGCTTCAACATCCCCGTGGAGCCCATGGGGGCGTTCTACATGCTGATCAATGCCCGCCATCTGGGCAGCAGCTCCATGGAACTGGCCTTCGACCTGCTGGAAAAAGCCCATATCGGTATCACCCCCGGTATCGACTTCGGCAGCCAGACCGAAGGGTTCCTGCGCCTTTCCTACGCCAATTCCATCGACAATCTGGCCGAAGCCATGCGTCGGCTGGAAGCCTATATCCGCCAGCGCTAGCACTTTGGATGAAGCAGGGGAAGGAGAGTCCTTTCCCCTGCTTCGTCCCTGCATGTCCCGCTCCTTCCTCCCATGTCGTCACCGTGCCGGTCCTGACAGGATACGGCTTTTTTCTGCGCCCTGCCCTTCCCCGCGCCATTGCCCGAAGCCTTGCGCAGCACATTTTTCGGCATCTTTTTTCTTTGCGAGCGGGGGAAGATATGCTAACCTCGAATACCCCCGACAGGGGAATCAAAGGGGAGGCACTATGGCCGAAGCGCCGATCATCGATATCGTCAATCTGGAAAAACGTTACCGCAGCAAAAATACGGATGTTTTTGCCCTGCAGGGCATCAATCTTGCCATCAACAAAGGGGACATCTTCGGTGTCATCGGCAAGAGTGGTGCCGGCAAGAGCACGCTCGTCCGCTGCATCAACATGCTGGAACGTCCCACGGGCGGTTCCATCTTTTTTGAAGGCAAGGACATGTGCCGTCTGTCGGAGAGCGAGCTGCGCGCTGCCCGGCGTTCCATGGGCATGATCTTCCAGCAGTTCAACCTGCTCATGCAGCGCACGGCGCGCCAGAATGTCTGTTTTCCTCTGGAGCTCATCGGCATGGACAAGGCCCAGGCCCGCAAGCGTGCTGAAGAGTTGCTGGATCTGGTGGGCCTTGCCAACCGCATGGATTCCTATCCTTCGCAGCTCTCCGGCGGTCAGAAGCAGCGCGTGGCCATCGCCCGTGCCCTGGCCACCAATCCGCAGGTGCTGCTCTGCGACGAAGCCACGTCCGCCCTTGACCCGGCCACCACGGACTCCATCCTGTCCCTCATCAAGGACATCAACAGGGATCTCGGCATCACGGCGGTCATCA
Source organism: Desulfovibrio sp. SGI.133 (assembly GCF_050313955.1). Classification (NCBI taxonomy): domain Bacteria; kingdom Pseudomonadati; phylum Thermodesulfobacteriota; class Desulfovibrionia; order Desulfovibrionales; family Desulfovibrionaceae; genus Desulfovibrio; species Desulfovibrio sp. SGI.133. The sequence continues at coordinate 21,422 of NZ_JBNPMK010000006.1, forward strand.
TCACCCACGAGATGAGCGTCATCGAAAAAATTTGCAGCCATGTGGCCATCATCAACCGCGGCAAGATCGTGGAGCACGGCGAAGTGGAAGAGGTATTCTTCCACCCGCGCACCGAGGCCGCACGCCGCCTGGTCATGCCTGAGGCCCTGCAGAACTTGCCTCAGGAGAACCTCTACCGCCTGATCTTCAACGGCCGTTCCTCCTTCGAGCCCGTCATCGCCAATATGGTGCTGGAATGCCACTGCCCCGTGAACATCATGTATGCCGATACCCGCGACATCGGCGGTATCGCCTTTGGTCAGATGGTGTTGCAGCTGCCCGAATGTCCGGAATCGCGCCGGAGCATCCTGGAATTCGCCAAATCCAGGAACATCCTGCTGGAGGAAATGAAGCATGTTTGATCAGGCCACTGTGGAAATGCTCATGGAAGGGGTGGTGGACACCCTGTACATGACCATCGTCTCCACGTTTTTTTCCTATGTCTTCGGCATCGTCATGGCCGTCGTCCTGGTCATCTGCCGCAAAGACGGTATCCGTCCCAATCCCGTGGTCTACAGCGTGCTGGATGTGGTGGTGAACCTGACCCGTTCCTTCCCCTTCCTGATCCTGATGATCGCCGTCATCCCCTTCACCCGCTACATCGTGGGGACCACCATCGGCAACAACGCCACAGTCGTGCCTCTGGTCATCGCCGCGGCGCCCTTCGTGGCCCGTCTCATCGAGTCCTCCCTGCTGGAAGTGGATAACGGTGTGGTGGAAGCCGCCCAGAGCATGGGGGCCTCCACCTGGCAGATCATCACCAAGGTGCTGTTGCCCGAGGCCATGCCCTCGCTCATCAACGGCAGTGCCGTGGCGGCCATCACCATCCTGGGCTACTCCGCCATGTCCGGCGCCGTCGGTGGCGGCGGTCTGGGCAAGCTGGCCATCATGTACGGGTACAACCGCTATCAGACCGATATCATGATCGCCACGGTGATCCTGCTCATCATCATCGTGCAGATCTTCCAGAGCTTCGGCAACTGGGCCACCCGACGCAGCGACAAACGCGGGTCTTAATCCGCTTTTTCTATCACCCTTTCCCCGAGGTTTTTCCCATGAAAAAACTTCTGCTGACGCTGGCCGCCATGCTGGCCGCCGGTACTCTGGTTTGCCATGCCCAGGCCGCTACCACCGTGAAGGTGGGCGCCTCTCCCACGCCGCATGCCGAGATCCTGAATGCCGCCAAAGACATGCTCAAGGCTGAAGGCATCAATCTGGAGATCATCGAATATTCCGACTATGTACAGCCCAACGTGGCTCTGGACAGCAAGGATCTGGACGCCAACTACTTCCAGCACAAGCCCTATCTGGACGACTTCAACGCCCAGAAAGGCACCAAGCTGTCCTCCATGGGCGGCGTGCACTATGAGCCCTTCGGCATCTATGCCGGCAAGAGCAAGAGCCTGAAGGACCTCAAGAAGGGGGCCATCGTGGCCGTGCCCAATGACGCCACCAACGAAGGCCGCGCCCTCCTGCTCATGCAGGACCAGGGCCTCATCACCCTCAAGGACGGTGTGGGCCTGACCGCCACCGTGCGCGACATCAAGGACAACCCCAAGAAGCTCCGCATCGAAGAGATCGAAGCCGCCCAGCTGGTGCGCGCCCTGCCTGACGTGGACATCGCCATCATCAACGGCAACTATGCCATCCTCGGCGGCCTGAAGGTGGCCAATGCCCTGGCTGTGGAAGCTGCCGACTCCGCCGCTGCCACCACCTACGCCAACATCCTGGCCATCCGCACCGGCGATGAAAAGCGTCCTGAACTGCAGGCTCTGTACAAGGCCCTGTGCAGCGACAAGATCAAGGAATTCATGAAGACCAAGTACGAAGGCGCCGTGCTGGCCACCCACTAGGCCAGGACCGCAACGTCATCTATGAAGGCCCCCTCCTTGGGGGCCTTTTTCATGGCTCCACGTTTCCGTAGTGTTGCCCGAAGATATTGCGGATAGGCAAGGCACCTGCCGTCCGCGACATCAAGACAACAGTCAGCTTTTCATCCGCGGATGCTCTTCCTGCCGCTCTCCAGCTTATGCGTGCAATTCCCGGAGACAGGTCCCCTGCTCGAAGCGCGTCCCCCTCCCCTTGAAGCCATCCCCTCTGCCTGCTACCCTTTCTCCTCTACAGTCACTTTTTCCAAAGGAGAGCGCATGCGCCCGGCCCTGCTCCTGTTGCTGGCTATCCTGCTCCATGTCCAGCCTGTCTCTGCCGCCCGGTCCTTCGTCGACATCTGGGACGATGCCGTCCCCCTATTGCACGACGGGGTGGATATCATCGCCTCGGGTGAGGACCCCTCCGAACGCAGCTGGGCCGAGGTCCTGACGTTCCGCGATCCCAAATTTCAGCGCATCGTCTCCGAATGTTTCGCCATCCTCGCGGATTCCCAGGCTCTGGACCTCATCGCCAGCCGGGATGCCGCCCGGGACGAGATAGCTGCAAAGCGCCAGAAGATAGCCGCCTTGCAGCAGGAGCTCGTTTCCGCACCTTCTTCACACTGGAACCCGCTCAAGGCCACACGCAGCAGCCTGCAGGAAGATATCGCCGGATTGCGCAAGGAGATCACGGAGCTGGAACACGGCCTGGAGGCGGACAAGGAACGCATCTTTGCCGAGATCTCCGCCCGCGGCCTGCCTGTCAGCCGTGAGCAGCTGGAAACCATGCTGAGCGCGGCCGACGGCAAGGATACCGCCCGCATCATGGCCGTAGCCGAGAACATCAGCGCCATCCAGCGCAGCATAGAAAATCAGCTGGCGGCCCCGGACGCATCTGTGGAACTGCTCCAGACCTATACGGGCATCTACATGATGTGCAACAAAGTCTATGTCTACGCCCTGCAACAGGCCTTGCAGCAGATCGACAGCCGCTACCTCGGCCGTCTGGAAAAGATCAGGAAAGAAGCCGCCCAGTTGCAGGAACACGCCCGCAGCCTGCTTTCCGGGGCAGAAGAGACGGACAGGAAGATCCTGGAAGTGAACATCGCTGCCAACCAGAGGACGCTGGATGCCGTGGACCTCTACAACCAGTATCTGTCGCGCCAGAAAAAGCATTTGCAGCAGTTGCTGCAACGGGCAGAAAAATCCTTCAAGGTGGCCGTTAATACCTATCGGACCGTCAAGACCAGCAGCGACCTGCTGGGGATGATGCACACGTCGGAAGCGGATTTTTCTCGCATCTTCGCCTTCCAGCCGCCTGACCTTTCTTTGCTGTACGATGCGCGCTTGCGGCAGGAGTTCGACGACATCACCAGTCGTCTGCGGGCAGCGGAATAAGGCTGGATGTCCCAGGAACAGCAAGAGCTCTCCTCATTCGAGGAGAGCTCTTTTATGGCATTTCATGCACCGCCCCAGGGCATGTACTGTACGGCAGGCTACCACATGCCCGCCTGCCCGCGCATCACACAACAAGACTGGTGGGGATGTTCGAAAAAGTCTGCGACGCTGCTGCGCCCAAACCACGGCAGGCTGAACGGCGAGAGGGCTTTCTATTTTACGCCTGCGGCATGCAGAAGGTCAAAACTCACAACAAAAAAAGGCTGGTATTGCTACCAGCCTTTGCTTCCACTTGGTGCCGAAGGGGAGAGTCGAACTCCCACTCCGTTGCCAGAACTAGACCCTGAACCTAGCGTGTCTACCAATTCCACCACTTCGGCACAACAGAAATTTATTTACGCCATCAGCTCCCGTCTGGCAAGCATTTTTTGCACACCTTTTTCTGTTTTGCGGGAATATGATTTTTTTATTCTTTATTTTCAGCTTGATAGAGTGATATTTGACAGATGTTCCGCATCGGGATAATCGACATTTTTGTCCCGGCACAGCTGAAACTGCCGGAGGATCTCCATGCAAAAAAGCTCTTGGCATTACTGGCAGCAATGGCGTCAGCGTTTTCCCCTGCAACGGGATGTCCATTTCGATCAGGGGATTCTGAGCAATGCTTACTGCCGGGACTGCCGATACTGTTGCGGCCCTCAGGACTGCGCGACCCCTTTCCCCATGAAACTGCTGCCTGCGCAGCAGCATGCCCATCTGGAGAGGGACTTTTTTCTGCTTGCCCCTGATACGGCCTGCCTGGACGACAGAGGCTGCAAATCCTGCGGAGCAGAAGGCTGCCTTCTGCCCCGGCCACGGCGGCCTGTGGCCTGCAGCCTGTTCCCGTTGGTCCTGCTCGATACGGGCCTTTATCTGTATAAGATCTGTCCGGCGGTCCTTTTCCTGCCGCTGGACCACTGGCTCGTCATGGCCCGGGAGGCCGTAGACTGGCTTGTAACGCTCGCTCCGGAGGACCTGAAGCAGCTCGCCATCCATATTCCGGAAGCTATCGTGCGGGAACGCTTCATCAATCTGGAGCTTCCCCTGCCCTTTTCACCCCGAATGCCGGATCCCGCGCGTCAGCCTGTCCAAGGCTGACGCAATGGTCCGATTCCGGCCTTCCCTCTCCAGGAGAACTCATGAAACGTCTCTCTACCCTCCTCATGCTGACGACCTGTCTGGCCCTCAATGGCTGCGGCCTGCTGGGCGATTCTCCCGAAACGCCCGAATACAAGCCCAGCCCTGTGGAAAATTTTATGGCCAATGCCGTGCCCGGTGATATCACGACCCTTTCCGATCCCGCCTTCGGGACGGATGTGCGCGTGAGCATGGAAGACAGCTTCTTCTCCGCGGCCGGTGAAGAATGCAAGCGCGCCACTGTCCGCAACAATTTCAATGAAGCCGAGATCATCGTTGCCTGCCGCAATGCCCAGGGCCAGTGGCGGCTGGCGCCCCGCGTCTGGGGCCAGGGCATGCGCCCCGCTGTCGTGACGGCTTCCCAGACGGAAGGGGACAAGAAATAAGTCCGGATCTGTTACTATGAAAAAGCCTGTACTTCTTTTGCTGCTGTGCCTGCTGCTCCTGCCGCAGGGCGTGTGCGCCGCTGATGCTCCGGCACCCTACGGGGCCAATCTTTTTCAGGGCAATTTCGGCCAGGGAGGTGCCGCCGGCGCCATCGCACCGGGCGACAGGGTCGTGCTGCGCCTGTGGGGCGGAAGCCTCAATGTGGATACGATCCTTGAAGTGAGCCCTGCCGGACAGCTGGACATCCCCGAAGTCGGACAGCTCAACGTGACCGGTCTGGCCCAGGACAAATTGCAGGATGCCTTGCGCAGCAAGCTGGCGGCCTCCGGCCATGCCGACAGCCAGATCTATCTGGCTCCCATGGATGCCCAGCCCATCACCCTGTTCGTCACTGGTAATGTCCCCAAGCCCGGTCGTTACAGCGGTTCGGCGGCCGACCCTCTGCTGAGCTATCTGGACAAGGCGGGCGGTATCGATGCCGGACGGGGCAGCTACAGAAACATCCAGGTTCGCCGCAACAATCAGGTCGTGACAACAGTGGACCTGTATCCCTTTATCCGCGAAGGCAGCATGCCCCCCATCCGTTTCCAGAATGGCGACATCATCGTGGTCCCCGACAAGGGGCCCACGGTCACGGTCACGGGCAAGGTACGCACCAGCGCCCGCTTTGAACTGCCGGAAGGCAAGACCTCGGGAGCCAGCCTGCTGAAGCTGGTGGACCCCGACAGCAGCGCTTCACATATCGCCATCAAGGGTGTCCGCAACGGCAAGCCCTACAATACGTATCTGCCCCTTGGCGAACTGGCCAGCCTGCAGCTGGCGGACGGAGATACCATCGAGCTGCTGGCGGATGCCGCGGGCAATACCATAACGGTCACGGTACAAGGGGCCGTGCGCGGAGCCAGCCGTTTCCCTGTGCGCCGCGGCGCACGCCTGGACGAGGTGCGCAACTTTATCGCTGTCGAGCAGGGACGTGCGGACCTGAACGGCATGTACATCAAGCGCAAGAGCGTGGCCGAACGCCAGAAGAAAGCCATTGCCGACAGCCTGCGCCGTCTGGAAGAATCCGCCCTCACCGCCTCATCGGCCAGCACGGAAGAATCCCAGATCCGCGCCAAGGAAGCGGAAATGATCGCCAAATTCGTGGAGCGGGCCAAAGCCGTGGAACCGGAAGGCGTCGTCGTCCTGAGCGACGGCCAGAAGATCGGCGACATCACGCTGGAAGATGGCGATGTCATCGTCATCCCGGCCAAGAGCGATGTGGTCCTCGTCAGCGGTGAAGTCATGATGCCCCAGGCCATGCTTTGGAGCAAAAACAATGACCTGGACGATTATATCAAGGGCGCCGGCGGTTATAACAGCCGTGCGGACCAGGACACCGTGCTTGTCATGCATCCCAACGGCTCGGTAAGCCATGATGGCGACAATATCCGGCCCGGGGACCAGATCCTTGTCATGCCGCGGGTGGCTTCCAAAAACATGCAGGCCGTCAAGGACATCTCCCAAGTCATGATGCAGGTGGCCGTTTCGGCCCGTGCCATCCTGGGCCTGCCCACCCTTTACTGAGCCATCCTTTCCTTTGCAAACACAAAAACAGCCCGCATGGTTCACTCCATGCGGGCTGTTTTTGTAACCGGGAAAAGCAGCAAATCCCCTTACCGGACTATCCTGCCAACAGCATCCCCATGCCGGTACACAGCAGGATGACGGCATGCGCGGCGCCGGACAGCGCAAGCGCAAGCAGAAAAGCTGCCCTCTGATGCCGATTCACGCCTAGATACGGTCGAAGTACAGGCCTTCGAGGAAGCGCTCCATGGCCTCGTCTGCCTGACTGATGAACTGTTCCAGCGGGAAATGCTTGCCACAGAAAGGACAGCGCATGAAGGCCTCGTGGCAGGTACGCGCGATCTCCAGCTTGTGATCGCATTCAGGACAGGACAATGTCGTCTGGGCCTGCCGGGCTGCAAAATAAGACATGTTTCCTCCCTTGTGTGCTGAGGAACGCACACGATGCCGCCCCTTATGCCGGGACTGGCAGCACCTGTCAATTGTTCTTTTTTGCACACTTGCTTATCCGCGTTTCTTCGCAGGCCCGTTCGCAGAAATTATGGTTGACCATAATTTATAAAATAAAAATAATCAAATAAATAAAATATCTTAAAAAAATTACTGTATCGGGATCTCTCTTTTTTTCGGGCGTTCACGTCCAGGATGGCAGCCAATTTTCTGGAATAGCGGTAAATTTGCTTCATAAAATATATAACAATGTAAAATAACTACTTTTTTTATTGAAGTCCTGACATTTTTGTTTAAAATTATCAAACAAAAATATTTTTTTATTGAATTGACAAAACAGACCGCCTGACATGATAACTTTTTCACATAATGGCCGCGGGCAACGGCCATACAGGGAGAAAACGGCGGGGCGCATGGTATGCGGACAGACATGTCCCCTCCTGTATTGGATGACCGAAGGACCAGCCGCCTTTGCGGCGGTATGTAGCGATCTCTCAAGAAGGAACTCATCATGGCTGGAAAAGAATCCACCCCCAAGCGCTTCTCGGCGCCTGCCTATTATCTGCACACTGTCGTCTGTCTGCTCATCATGTTCGGCTTTGGCCAGCTACCGCCCGTGGAACCGCTGACGCCCCTGGGGATGAATCTCATCGGTATTTTCCTGGGTGTGCTCTACGGCTGGGTCTGTATCGAGATCGTCTGGCCCAGTCTGGCCGGCCTGCTGGCCCTGATGCTCATCGGCGGCATGAAGCCCATGATGCTGCTCAACAAGAGCTTCGGTGACCCTGTGGTCCAGATGATGTTCTTCATTTTCGTCTTCTGCGCCACCATCAGCCATTATGGTCTGTCCAAGTTCATTTCCCTGTGGTTCATCACCCGCAAGTTCGTTGCCGGGCGGCCCTGGGTATTCACCTACACCTTCCTGGGCTCCATCTTCATCCTCGGCGGCCTGACCAGTGCCTCTCCGGCCGCCATCATCGGCTGGAGCATCCTCTACGGTGTCTGTGAAGTCTGCGGCTTCAAGAAGGGCGACGGTTACCCCACCATGATGGTGTTCGGTATCGTGTTCGCTGCCCAGGTGGGCATGTCCCTCATTCCCTTCAAGCAGGCTGCCCTGACCGTGTTCAGCGCCTATGAGACCATGTCCGGTGTGGGCATCGACTACGCCAAGTACATGCTCATCGCCCTGCTTATCTGCGCCGTGTGCTCGCTGCTCTTCATCGTCATGGGCAAGCACATCTTCCGTCCCGACATGAGCAAGCTCGTCCATCTGGATGTGAGCAAGCTGGACAAGGACGGCAGCCTGGTCCTTTCCCGCGTGCAGAAGGTCATCCTGGCCTTCCTGTTCCTGCTGGTCATTCTGCTGCTGGCCCCCAACTTCATGCCCAAGGACTTCTTCCTGACCCGCTTCCTCAAGGGCATCGGCAATACCGGTATCGTCATCCTGCTGGTGACGGTCATGGCGGCCATCAAGGTGGAAGGCAAGGCTCTGCTGAATTTCAAGGTCATGGTGGACTCCGGCGTCACCTGGGGCATCGTGCTGTTGCTGGCCTTTGTGCAGCCCCTGTCCGGTGCCATGGCCAAGCCTGAAAGCGGCATCACTCCCTTCCTGATGATGGCGCTTGATCCCATCATCTCCGGCGGCACCCCGCTGACCTTTGCCCTGTTCCTGGGCCTGGCCGCTACCCTGCTGACCCAGGTCATGAACAACGGCGCCGTGGGTGTGGCCCTGATGCCTATCATCTACAGCTACTGCCAGGCGGCCAACGTCAGCCCCGAACTTCCGCTGATCATGGTGGTCATGGGCGTGCATTTTGCCTTCCTCACGCCTGCCGCCAGTGCCAGTGCAGCCCTGCTGCACGGCAACGAGTGGTCGGATTCCAAGGCCATCTGGAAGACGGCTCCTGCCGTCATCCTCATGTCCTATCTGGTCACCGCGGCCATCACGATCATCGTGGGCAAGGCTATCTTCTAATCACCCTTGCGGGACGAAGCCTTCCTACGCGGGCGGGCAGCCTTAGGCTGCCCGCCTTTTTGCGTCTGTCCGGCAAGGAAGGTAGGCCCAAAGGGCTGGGCGGCAAGCTCGATGAAATGCCGCCGCAGCGCATCCATCAAGGCCTGGGCCTGGGGGCTGATATGCTTGTGCCTGCGGACAAGTATACCGTACAGCACGTTGGGCAGCAGATGATCCAGAGGGCAGCTGACGATGGAGCTCCAGTCCGAACCGAACATGGTCGCCCGGTAACACAGCTCGTCCATGATGGCCACTCCGACGTCGCAGCGGACGAACTGCATGATGAGGTGATAGTTGTTGACGCTGATGACGGTATTCTTCTGCAGGCGGCGTGCCGCGTACTGCAGGGTCGGCGTCGGCTGTTCACTCTCTTCCAGCGATGTCTGGAAAACAACAAAGGGCAGGCGCTCCAGATCCGCTTCTGTGGGGATGGGGGGGATGTCCCAGATGCTGTCCTTGCGCATGACCAGCAAGGGACGGGCCTTCAGCAGGATCTCCATGGTATCCAGCTTGGGCAAGGCCGTCATACCTGTCAGGCCGAAATCAAGGCGGGACTCCTTGACCGCCTGGACGATCTCGGAGGAAAGGGCGCGCTGGATGCGGATGTTGACCTGAGGATTCTCCGATCGGAACGCAGCGATGGCATCCACGGCCATGATGGCTACCGGCAGGGTCGCCCCCAGGAAGATGTCGCCCTGCAGGCGGCCGTCCGTAGTCCCTACGGCAGAGCGCATGCTCTGCAGGGTCTCAAAGGTCGTGATGGTCCAGCCCAGCAGTTTTTTGCCTTCAGGGGTGATCTGAAGGCTTTTTTTGTATCTGTCGAACAGGACCGTGTTGAGCTCGGTCTCCAGCGAACGCAGCTGATAACTGATCGTTGAGGGATTTCTGTGCATCAGTTCCGCAGCTCTGCGCACGCTCCCCGTTTTAGCAACATAATAAAAACCGCGTAACCATTGAAGAAAATCGCCATTCAACTCAGGAATCATCACGCCCTCCAATGTTTAGTTTTTTGAAACAATATTTGATTTTTATTGATTTGACAATACAGCAGTTTAGCATGATTTTTTATTCACAAACGCTGGGCCAGCCACTGAGGATTGCCCGACCGGCCCGGCGATGACTGTCCGCTAAAAAATCACAACCAGGATATTGCTATGAAGATGACCAAACACCCTCTCGGCACGTTAGTGGAAACCGACGTGCTCGTGATCGGCTCCGGTGCTTCGGGCTGTGGTGCGGCGCTCGGCGCGCGTGACCAGGGCCTCGACGTAGTGCTGATGGACAAGGGCAAGCTGGAAAGCTCCGGCTGTATCGGCGGCGGCAATGACCACTATATGGCCGTCCTGGATGAGCCCGGTGAAGCCCACGACACCGTGGAAGACCTCATCAAGTTCTACGCCAAGCCCCTCAATGGCTGGTCGCCTGCCATGCTGCAGAACGGCTGGTACGCCCACATGAAATATTTTCTGGATGTGCTGGGCAAGGCTGGTGTGCAGTTCAGCAAAAAGGCTGACGGCACCTACCTGCGCACCCAGGGTTTTGGTCAGCCCGGCCGCTGGTGGGTCCATATCGCCAACGGCATGACCATCAAACGCGCCATGGCCCGCATCGTGCGTGATGCCGGCATCAATACGCTCGACAACGTCATGGCGGTCAAGATCCTCACCGACAACGGCAAGGCCTGCGGTGCGCTGGGTTGGAATGTCCGCACCGGCGAATTCGTGCTGGTTCGCGCCAAGACCGTTGTTTCGGCCCAGGGTCGTTCGGCCACGCGCGGCACGGATAACTCCACCCACAATCCCTTCAACGTCTGGATGTACCCCTATAATACCAGCGCCGGTGTGGTGCTGGGCTATGATGTGGGCGCCGCCGTGACCGAACTGGACACCTATCAGCGTGCCACCATGCTGCCCAAGGGCTACGGCTGCCCCGGCATGAACGGCATCAACAGCTCCGGTGCGCATGAAATCAACGCCCTTGGCGAACGCTTCATGGGTAAGTACGACCCCATGATGGAAAACGGCGTGCGCAACAACCAGATCCAGGGCACCTTCCAGGAACAGATGGAGGGGTCCGGCCCGCCATTCTACATGGATATGCGCCACGTGGACAAGGATGTCGTGCATGAACTGCAGTATGTGCTCATGCCCGGCGACAAGGCCACCTTCGGTGACTGGGCCGACTGCACCGGCACCGACTTCCAGCACAAGCTGCTGGAAGTGGAGATCGGCGAGCTGATCTTCGGCGGCACCATCGCCGTCAACGACACCTTCGAGACCACTGTGCCCAACCTCTTCTGCGGCAGTATCTTCCTGTACTGCTCCGGCGCCATGTGCGGTGGCTACGAAGCCGGTCGCCAGGCCGGCATGCGCGCTGCCGGCATCACCGAAGCCGGCAAGATCAATGAAGATCTGGCCGCCAGCGTCAAGAAGGACGTGTTCGCTCCCATGCAGGTGCCCGCCGACGAAGGCGTCAGCTACAAGGAGATCGAACAGGCTACCCGGAACGTCATGAACTACTACATGGGCTTCCGTCGCTCCATGGCCGGCATGGCCCGCGCCCTGGAAAAGATCCGCTTCCTGTCCGGCCAGGCCGACCGCCTGCACGCCGACACCCTGCGCGATCTCATGCGCTGCCACGAGTCCCGCGATATCCTGACGGTCTGTGAACTGGCCATCCAGGCCACCATGGAACGCAAGGAGACCGGCCGCTGTGTCTACAAGCTGCGGGATTACCCCGAGCTGAATCCCGACATGGCCAAGCCGCTGCTGCTGATCCGCGGTGAAGACGGCCCCCGTTTCCAGTGGGGCAAGGCGCCGCTGCTGTAATGCCCGCGGCATCCTCATGCACTTTCCAAGGAGTTTGTAATCATGCCCCCGAGATATAGCCGTGAAATAACGCGCCCCGTCGTGCTGGGCGCCCAGCTGAAAGAGCAGTTCCGCACCTCGCCCTGCGAAACTTCCTGCCCCATCGGCAATTCCATCCAGAAGATGAACTCGCTCATCGAAAAAGGCCAGTTCACCGAAGCCCTGCGCTACCTGCGTGCCAAGAACCCCTTCCCGGGCATCACCGGCCGCGTCTGCCCCCACTTCTGCATGGATGCCTGCAACCGTAAGGAAATGGACGGCTGCCTGAACATCCGTGCCCTGGAACGCGCTGCCGAGACCTTTGCCGAACGCGGCAACGTCTTCTTCAAGCGTCGTCCCGCCACCGGCAAGAAAGCTGCCGTCATCGGCGGCGGCCCTGCCGGTCTGACGGCCGCCTACTTCCTGGCCCTGCTGGGCCACGAAGTCACCATCTACGAAGCCGAGCCCCTGCTGGGCGGCGTGCCCCGCTACGGCGTGCCGAACTTCCGTCTGCCCCGCGATGTGGTGGACCGCGAAGTGGGTCTGGTGCTGGAAGCCGGCGTGCGTGCCCGCGTCAACACCCGCGTGGGTGTGGACATCACCATGGAAGAGATCTCCGCCCGCTACGATGCCGTCATCGTGGCCACCGGTGTGCCCGCTGAAAACAGCCTGCCCATCCCCGGCGCCGAAAAGGCCGTCAAGGCCGTGGAATTCCTGCGTGCCGCCGCTCTGGGCCAGAACACCGGCAAGATCGGCAAGAATGTCGTCATCATGGGCGGCGGCGGCGTGGCCTTCGACTGCGCCTTCACTGCCCGCCGTCTCGGCGCCGAGAACGTCCATGTGATCTGCCTGGAAAAGGCCGGCGAGATGCGCGCTCCTGCCGAAGACCTGGAACTGGCCGCCAAGGAAGGCGTGCATGTGCACAATTCCTGCACCATGTCCGCCATCCGTACCGAAGGCGACAAGGTCACCGGCGTGGACTACTTCGAAGTCAAGGACTGCCACTTCGACGAAAAGGGCAAGCTGACCCTGGAAGCCGTGCCCGGTGGCGAGCATGTCCTGGAATGCGACACCGTGATCTTTGCCGTGGGCATGAAGACCGACCTGGCTTTCCTGGGTGAAAACGCCGGTGGTCTGGAACTGACCCCCCGCAACTGGATCAAGGTGGACGAAAGCCAGCGCACCTCCAAGGCCGGTGTCTTCGCCGCCGGTGACGTGTCTGCCGGCCCTGCCTCCATCGCCCGCGCCGTGGGCGACGGCCGCCGCGCCGCCTTTGCCGTGCACCAGATGCTGACCGGCACCAGCAGCCGCGTCTACGTCCTGAACGAAGAAAACATGATCGAAGACTGCGACGCCATGGGCAGCGACACCGCTCCCTACGTGGTGCAGTACGCCGACATCTACGGCATCGCCCAGTATGAGAGCGTTCCTTCCGAAAAGGAAGCCGAAAATGCCTGTACCAAGGCTTTTGCCGAACTCAACCTGGGTCTGACCATCGAACAGGCTCAGAAGGAAGCCGCCCGCTGCTTCCACTGCGGCCACTGCAAGGCCTGCGGTACCTGTGTCGAGGACTGCCCCGGCTATGTGCTGGAGATGCGTCCCTACCAGGAAGCGGAACGGCCCGAAATGGTCCATGGCGAAGAGTGCTGGCACTGCGCCAACTGCCGCACCAGCTGCCCCTGCAGCGCCATCGGCTTCACATTCCCCCTGTTTATGCAAGTCTAGCATGATGGAAAGGGCGGATCGCATGATCCGCCCTTTTTAAGATTGCACCAGACCCCCTGAGGCGCCTTTTTCGCCTCCGGGTCTGTTTCTGCACCCAAGTTTCCGGGCTTTGCCCAACAACTACTGTCTCTCTGGAGGAAGGATTATGAAAAAGATCTGGTGTCTGCTGCTGGCAGCAGCCATGGTGACGGGAGCCGCCCAGGCAAGCCACGCTGTAGACTTCAAGGCCAAGGGGGTATGGCTGGCGAGTTTCCAGTATGGTCAGAACGGTAACTTCACCAATGGCGGGCATACCGGCTATGACCCGAGCGAAGACGAGTTCGAGGCCCGTTCCCGTGTCCGTCTGGTCATCGACGCCGTGGCCGACGAAAACCTTTCCGGTCAGGTCTACTTTGAAATCGGTAAGTCCATCTGGGGCAAGGCCGAGGATCCCCAGGGCGGCATGGCCATGGGCGCCGACAAGAATATCGTGAAGCTCAAGCGTGCCTTCATCGACTGGCGCGTGCCCGATACGGACCTCAAACTGCGCATGGGTATCCAGGGCATCGGTCTGCCCTACATGGCCATGGGCGGTCCCACCGTCTTCCAGTCTGACGTGGCCGCCATCACCGCCAGCTACGTTTTCAATGAAAACGCTGCCATGACGGCCTTCTGGGCCCGTCCGTACAACGACAACTATGTGGGCAATGCCGACGGCGACCAGAAGAATTTCATGGACAACATGGACATGGCCGGCCTGATGGTGCCCCTGACCTTTGACGGCGTCAAGCTGACCCCCTGGGGCATGTTCGCCTCCATCGGTTCCAACACGTTCCGCAATGACAGCTCCAAGAGCTATACCTACGTCGGCAACAAGATCAACGGTGTCAACGGCGGCTATGCCCTGAGCGGTCTGTTCCCCCTGCGTGCCGACCTGCTGAGCCACAAGGAAAAACTCAATGCTTACGGCACGGCCTGGTGGGGCGGCCTGAGCGGCGAGATCACCAAATGGGATCCTTTCCGCATCGCCTGGGATTTCTCGTACGGCAATGTGACCTATGACGACGGCTCCCTGAACCGCTCCGGCTGGCTGGCTGGCCTGCTGCTGGAATACAATCTGGACTGGACCAAGCTGGGCCTGTTCGGCTGGTACAGCTCCGGTGACGACGACAACGTGGGCAACGGTTCCGAACGCCTGCCCACCATCAGCAACGACTACGGTCCCTGTAGCTTCTCCGGCACTTTCATGGGCCCGGACATCAATGGCCTCGAACGTGACCGCGTCATCGGCAACAACCTGGTGGGTACCTGGGGCGTGGGCTTCCGCCTGAAAGACATGAGCTTCCTGGAAGACCTCAAGCACACCTTCCACATCAGCTTGCTCGGCGGTACCAACGATCCCGGCATCCTGAAGAAGTACCACGAGCGTACCGGCGAATGGATGGCTCCCAACAATCCCGAAGGCACCACCAAGGTCGGTCGCGAGAACCTGTACCTCACCACGCGTGACTACGCCCTGGAATTCGGCCTGCTCAACGAATACAAGATCTATGACAACCTGCAGGTCAACCTGGAAGCCAGCTACATCGCCTTGTGGCTGGACAAGTCGGATGACGTCTGGGGCCAGAGCCTGACCGGCGGCGACCATCGCGACATCCGTGATGCCTGGAACGTGAGCGTGCTGTTCATCTACTCTTTCTAGCCAGCCCTCCTGAACAATGGCACGGCCGTATCTCCACTACGGCCGTGCCCAAAGGAAAGACCATGATCGAAAGAATCGATGCCGCTATCTGTATCGGCTGCGGCGCCTGCGTGGAAAAGTGTCCTCTGGACGCCCTGCGGCTCGGTGAGGACGGCAAGGCTTTCATCGCCTATGCCGACGACTGTATGACCTGCTATATCTGTGAACGGCTGTGCCCGTCAGGCGCCATCTTCGTGCATCCGTTCCGCGAAGAACTGCCGCCTGTTTTCCCCGATATCCCCAAGGCTCTGGGCGGAGGACTGTAAGATGAACATGCATCATATCACGACGGACGTCCTGATCATGGGCGGCGGTTCCGCCGGCCTGTGGGCCGCCTACCGCTGTTCCGAACTGGCCCCTGAAGCCCGTATCTGCATCGTGGACAAGGGCCCCCGCGACTGGGGCGGTCTGATGACCATGGCGGGCGGCGATTTTGAAGCCGTTCTTCCCCCGGACAATGTGGATGAGTGGGTCCAGGACTTCATCTATTATTTCGACGGTCTCTGCGACCAGGACCTCATGGAGGAGATTCTGAAGCGCTCTGCCGACCGCCTGCATGACTACGAACGCTTCGGCTGCGAATTTTTCAAAAAAGAAGACGGCAGCATGAAATACGTCCCCCAGCGGGGACTGGACCATGTGAAGCTGTACCCGGCCCAGCTCAAGGGCCGTGGCGGCGAGCTGATGGTCAAGAACATCGTGCGCCAGCTCAAGCAGCGCTCCGTGGAGCGGGTGGGACGCATCCTGCTGACCGAGCTGCTGCAGCAGAACGGCCGCGTCTGCGGTGCCCTGGGCTTCGATACCATCAACGGCGATTTTTACCGCTTCGACGCCCGGGTGGTCATTGCCGCCAGCGGCATGGGCGGCTGGAAGACCTCGTACGGCAAGAATACGCCTACCGGCGAGACCATGCAGATGACCTATGAAGCCGGCGCGGTCCTGCAGAACCTGGAATTTGCCCGTGTCTGGAACATGCCCCGTCTTTTCGGCTGGGAAGGCCAGACCGTGCTGATGCCCCTGGGGGCGCGCTTCGTCAATGCCGAAGGCGAGCCCTTCATGGAGCGCTACTCTCCCGTGCTGGGCTCCAATACCGACCCCCACTACACCACCATGGCCATGGCCATGGAGATCCGGGCCGGTCGCGGTCCCATCACCTTCGACCTGAGCCGCATCCAACAGGAGAACCTGATCCTGCTGCGCCCCCAGAACGGCTGGCAAAAGCTGAACTATGACAAGCTTTCCGCCCTGGGTCTGGACCTGTTCCGGGATTCCACGGAATGGGTGCCCCAGATGACCGTTTCTTACGGCGGTCTGCGGGCCGATGCCTGGGGAAACACCAATCTGGAAGGCCTCCTGGCTGCCGGTACGGCCCGTGCCACCGAGCCCGGTGTCTACGCCGGTGGCTTTGCCCTGATGACCACGTCCGTGCTGGGCCATATGGCCGGTGAGAACGCGGCCCACCTGCTCCAGACGCTGCCGGAAGTCAAGAGCGACCTGTCCGACGCGGAAATCACTGCTCGCCAGCAGGCCCTGTTCGCTCCTCTGGGCAAGGAAGGTCTTACTCCCAAGGAAGTGCTGACCTCCATCCAGAAAACGGTCTTCCCCTACGGGGTCTCCATCCTCAAGAGCGAACGCAGCCTTCAGGCCGCGCTCAAGGAACTGGAGCGCATCCGAGAAGAAGACCTGCCGCGCATGGTGGCAGCGGATCCCCACTACCTGCTCAAGCTGCATGAGACCCGCGGCGTGGCCTTTGTCAGCGAAATGTACGTCCGGGCCTCTCTGGAACGCAAGGAGACCCGTGCGGGCCATTACCGCGAAGATTACCCCGTGCGTGACGATTCCCAGCTGGCCTGGCTCTGCCTGCGCAAGGATGCGGACAGCAAACCGGAATTCTTCCGCGTCCCCGTGCCGCTGGAAAAGTACAAGCACCCTGTGACCCGGTACTACCAGGATAACTTCGCTTTCCCGACCAGCGAAAGCGCCAAGTAATCCCCACCTCCTAGACGGCCCGATGCCATGCCCTCCCCCGGGCAGGAGGCACCCCCGCTTCCTGTCAGACGAAGGGGCGGCAGGAATACCTGCCGCCCCTTCTGTTTTGGCCGATGCCTGTCCGGCTCCCCGGACACAGGCATCGTGTCTCTGCATGTATTTTTTTCAAAGCAGGCTGGCCAGGATGGGCTGGCTCCCTGCCTTCCAAAGCGCTGCATTCTGTCTGGCTGCAGTCCTGCTCAGTCATCCACAGGGGCCTTGCAGAGCCTAAAGATTTTTCCAGAACAGGAACAATGAGCCCAGCCCGAATCCTTCATCGGCCTTTTCCTGTTTGTTCCCTTCCATCGGAGGCTGGCTGACGATGGCGGCAGCCCTGGCCCCCAGATCCTGCACCTGCCGCAGCACGCTTTCATCCATGCGGTATAAGGAAAACTGCCAGTTTTTGGTCTTTCCGTACAGCCAGCAGGCGGATTTGCCGCCGGTGGCCATATCGAGACGGATGGACAGCAGACGCACATCGCTCCGGCTCCGCCAGCCTCGGTTGCCGCCGAACAAAAAATTCCCCAGTCCCCAGGCCACGAAGGTCTTGCGCGGCGAGGCCTCGAGGGTCTCGAACCCGCCGTAGCAATGACTGTGGGCGAAAAGGATGATGTCCGCCCCTGCGGCGGCAAACCAGTCCGCCCAGAGGCGCTGGCGATCCGAAGCCTCGGAAAAACCTTCGTTCCCGTCATGGGAATACAGGATGATACAGGCCTCCGGCTCCCGGGCACGTAATGCCCGCACGGTTTCCAGCAGCTGGGGATAGGACAGCGTGACGATCCGGGGCCCGCTGCCTATCTGCGACATGGGCGATCCCGTCAGCAGGTAGATCGGCGGTTCTCGTTGGGGCAAAAGGGACAGGGGCGCAAAGGTGCCGCGGTCATGCAGGCCGTTGTGGCGGATACGGGCCCCTTCCAGCACCGCCATCAGATTGGCCGCCCCCTCTTCCAGGCCGTCGAACACATGGTTGTTGGCGGTACAGGCAGCACCATTGGCAAACGCCATCTGGGGGAACAGCAGCCCGTCGGCATGGAAGACGAAGGTATTCTGCTTGGAGACGGAAGAAAGACCGGCGATCTCGCAGTTCCACAAAAAAATGTCCGCCTGCTCCAAACGCCGGCGGGTCAGAGGGCCGAAAAGCTCTCCAGCCTGGGGCGCTTCGAGCATCCGGCCACCCAGCAGCACATCTCCGGCCGCCAGGATCTCCAGCACGCCTTCCGCGGCCATGACCGGCCCCGACAACAGCAGGAGCAAGCCTGCACATCCCAACCACTTTACCCATGCCATGGTCATGCGCTGTACCATGATGCTCCTTCCCTCCTGTCCCGAATACATCTCTGTTCCCCTCTACGCCGGGGCAGCGGGACAGACAAGAGAAATCTCTCCGGCAGGCAGCAGAGGCAGGCAAAAGGCGCATGGCCTTTCCCCGTAGAGAGGTATATGCTGTCTTCTGCACGGCAGGCAGCACCCGGCCCTGCCAAGGAGGAACCATGCGCATCTTCACCCAGGAAATCATCGTCGCTCCCCAGCATATCGACATCCAGAACCGCGTCAGCAACCTGTGCTATGTGCAGTGGATGCAGGATCTGGCCATCAACCACTCCACTGTCCAGGGCTGGGGCGTGGAACGCTACGAAGCTGAAGGGCACGGCTGGGTCGTCCGCCAGCATACCATCACCTACAAACGCCCTGCCCTTGCCGGGGATGTCATCACCGCCGCCACCTGGGTAGCCGAGCTTGCCTCCCGCCAGAGCCTGCGCCGCTATCTGTTCTGGCGCGCCGCTGATCGCAGCGTCCTGGCCGAAGCGGCCACGGTCTGGGTCTATATCGACATGGCGACCGGCCGCCCTTCCCGCCTGCCCGCTGCCCTGCAGTCGGCCTTTGAGGTCGTGACAGACGACAAGGAAGTCTTGCAGCTCCTGCAGGGCTAGCCGTCACCAAAAGGCAAGTCTACCTGTTTTCAGTAAGTTTTTCCCCGCTCTCCTGTCCATGACAGAGCGGGACAGACCGCTGCACATCGAGCCGCGAAAGAAAACTGGCGGCCATCTGCGACTTTTCCCGGTGGGCAGGCCGCAAAAAAGGGAGGCAGACGAATCTCCCTCCCTTTGTGATGGCAGATGGCTGCATATTGCGGCTGCAAATCTCTGGGCCGCTGCGATGCCTCAACTCAAATCAGCATCGGCACAGGCCAGATTGCTGTCGATGCCGTAACGTTCGCGGAAGCGCTCCTCGGCCTCCGAGTCGCCGATGAGATAAAGGGCATCCCCCAGAGCGAAGATATAGCCCGGATCAGGGTTGACGTGCATGGTGCCGGTATTGTCGCGTACGGCCAGCACACTGCACTTGGTCTTGTTGCGGATGCCGCATTCCATCAGGCTTTTGCCTTGCAGCTGTCCGCGGATGGTATAGCGGAAGACGAGCAGGCGCTCATTCAGCATCATCATCTTGTCCGGAGCCAGCAGATTGATGATGCTGTTGCTCACCAGCGAAGCCAGGGAAAGCACCTGGTCCGCACCGGCGCTGTGCAGGCCGTTGACGTTACGGTCCAGCGAGGCACGGCAGAGGATCTGGGCGTCCGGCCGCAGACGGCGGCTGTAGATGGTCAAATAGATATTGGCGTCATCGTCATGGGTAGTGATGATGATGGTGCGCGTCTTGCGGATGCCGGCCTTTTCCAGAACGGCAAGATCCGCGGCATCCCCGTGCACATGGGGGATGGCGCCGGAATTGATGTGCGGCTGCCGGTCCACGATCACCGCAGGGATCTTGCGGCGCGCCAGGTTCCGCGCCACGGCAAGGCCCACCCTGCCGCCGCCGAGGATGACCACGGGCACGTTCTCCATCTCTGCCTTTTCCGGCTCGCTGATCAGGCGGTCGAACGTCCGCACCTGTTTTTCCGTACCGGCCACCACCAGCACGCTGCTTTCCGTGAACATGGTATGCGGCCCGGGCAGCTGGAAAGCGCCGCGATCCCAGACGCCGACCACGTTGATGCCCGTTCGTTCGCGCAGGCTGCAGTCCAGCAGGGTCTTGCCGGCCAGACTGCTGTGCATCACCGGGGCTTCCGCCACCACCAGACGGCCGAAGCGCCCCATGATGCTGGCCCGCTGGGATGAACGGACCACCCGTCGGGCCATGGCCTCACCCAGCACATTATGGAACTGGAACACCCTGTTGCATCCTGCCAGACGCAGGATGTCCGTCGCATCGGGATTTTCCACCCCCGCGGCGATGACCACCTGCGGCGCGGCTTCACGGGCCGAGAAGACGATGTTGGTACTGCGGATGTCCGTATCCATGACCACCAGCATGGCGGCCGTATCGGCGTGCAATTTCTGGTAGGTCTTCACGTCGTCATGGTCACCGGCAGCCACTTCATAGCCCTGGTCGAGCAGGTCCAGACCGGTCTGGGGATCATTGCACAGCAACACACGCCGGATACCATGGCGCGCCAGGTCGTCGGCCAGGTT
Source organism: Desulfovibrio sp. SGI.133 (assembly GCF_050313955.1). NCBI lineage: Bacteria > Pseudomonadati > Thermodesulfobacteriota > Desulfovibrionia > Desulfovibrionales > Desulfovibrionaceae > Desulfovibrio > Desulfovibrio sp. SGI.133. Next base: position 42,109 of record NZ_JBNPMK010000006.1, read on the forward strand.
GAGGGTGATGGGACCGCTTCCGGCGATAAGCACATGCCCCCTGATCCCGGCAGGCAGACGGCGCGGCACCATGTCCTTTTTCTGGCTTTCCAGCCACGGCATGTAAAAATGCTGGATGAAGGTGAAGGGCATCATGATCAGGAAAAAGATCACGCCCGACATAAGCACGATGATGGAAAAGATGCGGCCCGGATCAGAGGAAAAGGTGATATCCCCGAAACCGAGCGTAGACATCACGGTCAGCGTCCAGTAGACCCCGGTGATCCAGGAATGTTCCTTCCCTTCATATTCCATGAGCCAGTGGAAAATGACACTGTAGGCGGCGATCATGATGCACAGGGTAATAAAGAAGCGCCGCAGCACGATCATATTGTGCTTTGCACCGCGCTCGTGCAGGAAGGTCATGATCTGTGATGGTAGATATTTCATGCGCACCAGTCTGTTGGCTGAAACAAGGTATTTTTTGAAGATACCAAAACAGTCAGGCTACGCAAGCACCTCTTTGCGCCCCTGCCCGGGCAGGAATAGGACGGGCGAAGCGGGACAACAGCACAGGAACAGGAAAGCCCCGTATCTCCTCATAGATCGGGAGACGCCTGCCCTGTCCTTCTCGGCATTTCTGGGGCGCGCCACAGGCTGACGGCAGCGACTTACCAGTACAAAACGGTGTTTTCATGATACACACCCGACACGAATAATGCTTGCCCCAATAAAAACATTCGGATGCCGGATGCCTTCCATCCCATACCTGCCCACATCCACGACAGCCCGTAATGAAAAAGGGCGCCCCGAAGGGCGCCCTTGCCTGTGAAGACTAATTTTCTTCCGAGAGGCGGCGGAAACTTTTCTTTGCCGCGCCACAGACCGGACAGCGCCAGTCATCGGGAAGATCTTCAAATTTGGTACCGGCAGGGATCTTGTGACGTCTGTCGCCACGATCCGGGTCGTAGACATAACCGCAATTCACCATCTGGCAACGCCACATGTCCTGAGCTTCAGCCATAACAATCTCCTTTGAAGGATCGGGACGGAACAAGTCCGTCCCGGAAGCGTGTGCTTACTTCAAGCCCTTGGCGGCGCAGGCTTCACAAATACCGTCAAATTCCACACGGGAATCGACGATGGAATAAAAACCTTCCACCTGCATACCTGCCACAGAGGGTACCGGCAGAGGTTGCATGACATCACCAATGCGACCGCAATGGATGCAGCGCACATGCTGATGCCAGGAAATATCGCCATCAAATCGTTTTGTCGTCCCTGCGGCTTCGAGCCTGCGGATCTCGCCGGTATCCGCCAGGAAATCGAGGTTGCGATATACCGTGCCGAGGCTGATGCGGGGCAGGCGCTCACGGACGATGCTGTACAGCTCATCCGCTGTGGGGTGTGTTTTGACTTTTCTCAGTTCTTCAAGGATGACAGCACGTTGCCTAGTCATTCTGGTCTGTGGTTGGGCCATAGCAAACTCCAAGTATTTAATAAACATTACTATTTAAACCTGTCATTGTCAAGCTATGACCGCAAAGAAAAAACTTTTACTGAGCCTTTTCCGGCCAGACCAGCAGCACGGCCAGATCCATCACATTCGTCCGTGTGGGACCGGTTCGCAGCAGGGCGCCGCAATGGTGAAGTATCGGATAACTATCGTTTTCTTCTAGGGCATGACGTGCCTGTTCCACTCCCGTAACAGACAGATTCCCGGCCCAGGCGCATCCCCCGGCAGCGTCCGTGGGGCCATCGGTGCCGTCCGTACCGGCAAACAGGGCGCAGACATACGGGCAGTCCTGCAAAGCCAGGCTGGCTGCCAGCGCCATTTCCTGATTGCGCCCTCCCCTGCCCCTGCCGCGGAGCGTCACCGTCGTCTCACCGCCGGCCAGCAGGCAGAGAGGCTGTGCATCCGCCGGCAGTTCGGCCGCCATCTGCCGGGCCTGCGCCACCAGCAGGGCCGCCTTCTCCCGGGCTTCCCCCACCATTTTGTCCGTCAGGATGACAGGACGGAAGCCCTGTTGCCGGGCCTGCTCCGCCGCCGCATCCAGAGCCTGCCGGTTGGTGGCGACCAGGGCATTTTGCACATGCCGGAACAAGGCATCCCCCGGCTTGGGCGTCTCAGCTTCCTGACGCAGACAGCCTTTGTGAAGATGATCCAGGACAGCAGGCGGCATGGCCGGTGCCAGCTCGTAGCGGGCAAGGATGTCCATGCAGTCCGCAAACGTCGAAGCATCGGGCGCTGTGGGGCCTGAGGCGATGACATCCAGAGCGTCCCCCACCACGTCGGAAACAATCACGCTCACCACACCGGCAGGAGCAGCCGCCCGGGCCAGCTGGCCACCGCTGAAGCGGGACAGATGCTTCCTGACGGCATTGAGTTCCGCGATGGTCGCACCGCTGCGCAGCAGCAGCTCCGTTACCTGCTGCATATCTTCCAGAGTGACGCCGGGCACCGGAGCCGGCGTCAGGGCACTGGCCCCGCCTGTGAGCAGACAGAGGACAAGATCGTCTGCCGTCGTCCCGGCGGCCAGCTCCAGCAATGCCTGCGTGGCTGCTGCACCTGCCGCGTCCGGGACAGGATGGGCGGCCTCCACCTGGGTGATCTGCCGTAACGGCAGACCGTGGCCGTACTTGACCACCAGCAGCCCGCTATGGATGCGATCCCCCAGCAGTTCTTCCACGGCAGCGCCCATGGGCGCGACCCCTTTGCCGGCTCCCAGTACCAGCAAACGGCCCCGGCGCGGCAGCGGCCAGCGCTTCCCGTCCACAAGCAGGCTGTCGCCTTCCAGACAGACATGCCGCATCAGGGCCGCATCGGGAGCCACAGCCCGCACCCCGGCATCAAAAATGGAATACAGTACGGCTTTGCGGGCTTCCAGTTCCATCACGATCTCTCCTGAAAAAAAAAGGCCCACGGCGGTATGCTTTCCGTGGGCCCGGAACGACAGGGCTATTCCTTTCCGGCAAGGTAGGGGCCATCCCCCTGACAGCGACGGCACAGATCGCCCAACACTGCCGGATACCATTCCCCGCAGCGCGGGCAACGACGCACGACGCCTTTGCCCTTCTTCACCAAAAAGTCAGGATGGATACGCACAGGAGCGGCCTGGAGCAGGTCCATGCCGGCCGTACGGATCTCTTCACGCAGCAGTTCCGGCTCCTGCTCACGCTTGGGCTTTTCCTTGAGGAACCAGGCCCGCACATGCGGGTAGGCATCCAGTGCCTCCACGTTGAGACGGACGCGCGTCCCTTCCCCCGTATATTTGTCATACAGGGAAAGGGCATAAATACCAAAATGATAGACCTTCAACCAGCCGTTGCCCACCGTGCAGGGGGTCAGCAGCTGGATGGCATCCGGGAGACACTGGACCGTTTCCGAAACGGCGTCGTACAGGATGCCTTCCGGCAGGGTACGCCGTGCCATTTCCACCATATATCCGCCGATGATGACCCCGGGGGCCACATGGCCATGAAAATCCTTTACCACGGCCACAAAGGCGTCGTGATCCCACTTTCCGATCCGCATGCGTGTCTCCATTGAAAATCCTGCGACTCTTCCGCATATTGCCCGACCATCCGCGGGCTTCCTCTTCGGCCTTTCGGGAAGGCCAAAATCCGAAAGTCCAGGCACGCAAGGACACCAGACAGGCCGCCTGCCGTGCCGAAGGACCTATTTTATAAAGATACCCGCTTGTTGCAGCCCTGTAAACTGCATGGGTCGGAAAAACCTTCCCAAAAGGAACGATCAAGCGCGCATAGCCGCACCCGGCAACCGTCCGGACTCCAGAAAAAACTGCCCCGCAGGATCTCTCCCTGCGGGGCAGCAGACAGACTGTGACTTACTTTCCTTCGGCGCCGCCGCCCTGGGGAGGCATGTGGCACGGACGGCAACCCGGTCCCAGCATGGCCGTATGGCAGCCATAGCAGGAACGCTCGGAATTCTTGGTATGATACGCCCAGAACAGACTCTGGGGATCACGCTCCCGCGTCCCCTTCAGGGAGTGGCATTCTTCGCTTGCGCCACAGGACACATAGGCATCCTTGGCATCAGAGGGGGCCGCGTGATGACAGACATCGCACTCCACGCTCTCATGGGTAGCGTGGTTGAACTTCACCCACATCTTTTTATGTTCTGAACTCTTGAGCTCGATGGGCTTGTCCGGAGCCTTGGCGTCGCCAGCCACGGCCCAAGTGGCCGCGCCGCCGATCAATGACAGCATACATATCGCAATGAGCGCTCGTTTCATGCGTTACCTCGTAGTGACCGCTGGCCGCAAGGCAGCCACGGCAGCTCGTGCTAAAACGTGTTCCAGAAAGCGGGATGGATGGGCTGCAGGCCTTTTTTGGCCGCGACCATATCCATATGGAGCATCCCCAGCGCCAGGACGTCCAGATCGGGCGTCGTATCGCGCTCACGCAAGTCAACCGCCGGGCAGTAGGTCTTGCAACGGGTGCACCAGTCCAGGCGCTCGCCCAGGGCATTCCCCGCTTCTTTCAGGATCTCCATGACACCTGCCCCTTCTTCGCCGCAGAAGGGACAAGCCCCGCGGCGGAAGGTCCAGTCCGTGCCGCACAGCGAACAGTGGAGGTGCTTTTTGCCGCCACCGCCCGCCAGGAACGCGTTTTTCTCATCAAAAACAGGCCGGTCCAGATACGCTATGGAAGGCCCGGATCCACAGACAGGGCAATAGCCCTGCCGCCAGGCACCTTCCACGTTCCAGGGGGCCTCCTTCCCGTTCCCATGCGGCGACAGCTCCACCAGGGCCCGCAGGACAGGCCCCAGCATAAAGCTGAACGCGAACAGCAGCACCTGCACAGGGATATCCAGATGCGCCGCTATCTTTCCCACGCTTTCGGCACTCTCGGCCGTTTCATTGAGCACGGCTTCCGCCAGGGCCACCGGAGCCTCAGGCCCCTGTGCAGCATCCAGGAAGAACGCCCGCAGCTTCGCCTCATGCGGCCTGACCACATCCTGGGCCGCAAGCAGCGGGATCAGGGTCTCGGCCGCGGCCCTGAGGGCTGTCCCGATACCGGCAAGCGACATCTCCGCCAGCAGCGGATAGCCCTGTGCGGCCCGCTCACGCTGCATCTCGGGCAGACGGATGCCGGCAGATTCCAGCAGGGGCTTGAGCTGTTCGGGCAGCGCGGCCCGGGCAGCCAGCAGCGGGGCAAAGGCTTGCAGGACAGGGGACAGGACAGGACGGCGGGCAAGGATACCGCTGACGGTTTCTTCCACGCTTTGACAGGATGCGGCCATGGATACTCCGGCTAACGAAGCCTGCGGGCTTCGGAGAGAGGGTGGGAACAGGGAGAAGGCAACGACATTTAGCCGAAGGTCGCGTATTCGTGATAAAACTCGGCTTCCTCCGCAAGCAGGTAGATCACGCTGACTTCGTCAGGATCTGCCAGGAATGCCTTGGGATGAGTCTTTTTGACGACCTCCAGCCGCTTTTTGGCAAGGGCCAGGATCTCGTCCCGTTCGCCAAAGGCCATGGCCCCGGTGGGGCAGGTCTTGACGCAGGCGGGCAGCATCCCGGCAGCGACGCGGTCGGCGCACATGTCGCACTTGGCAAGGGTCTTTTTAACCTTGTCATACCTGGGGATATTGTACGGACAGGCATGGATGACGTCTGCCATGTCCTGCTCGCTGAGCTTCTGGATCTTGTCGGTCACCAGCACGGCACCGGTCTTGGGGTCCTTGATCATGGCGCCGGGCACGGCCATGTCGGCCACGTCCACACAGATGGGCGTGACGCAGTGGCGGCACTGGTCCGGGAAGAAGTTCCAGACCACGTTGCCCTGCTTATCCAGATGCTCGTGGAAACGAACGATCTTGTAGTTGTTGGGGTTCAGATCCGGCGGATTCTGATGGCTCCCCCGCTGCTTGGTCTCGTTGGCGGGCAGATCGTGCCATTCCTTGCAGGCAAGCTGACAGCCGCGGCATGCCGTGCAGCGTGTGGTATCGACTAAAAATGCTTTCGGCATATCTTTGCTCCTTGGGGGGCGTGCCCCGAAGGGCACGCCCGGTGCTGGTTAAGCAATTTCCGTCAACTTGTCCGCCTTGCGGATGTTCACACAACAGGCCTTCGCTTCGGGGATGGTCGTGTTGGGGTCACAGGCCACAATGGTCAGACGGTTGGTGGAGTCGCCGCATTTCGGCGTCGTCCAGCCATAAGCAAAGGGCATACCGATCAGATGGACTGTCTTGCCCATGACTTTGAACGGACGGATGCGGACCGTCACCATGGCAATGGCTTCCACCTTGCCGCGGGCGCTTTCCACGATCACGCCGTCACCGTTGGCGATACCCTTTTCCTTGGCCAGCTCGGGGCTCATCTCCACGTAGAGCTGGGGCTCGGCTTCAAGCAGGTTGGGCACGTTGCGGGTCTCACCGCCGCCACACCAGTGTTCCGTCATGCTGTAGGTCGTCAGCACGATGGGATACTTGGGATCGGCCGCCTTGGCCAGTTTGTCCATATCACTGGTATGGAACTTGTAGACCGGGCTGCTCAGCTGCTTGGAGAAGGGATGCTGCGCCACGGGCGTTTCTGCCGGTTCGTAATGCTCGGGGAACGGGCCGTCCAGACGGCCGGGACCGTACAGCTGGGCGTAACCGTCCGTCGTCATGATGTAGGCCAGCTTGCCGTTCTTGGTATCGGCCTGCGGCGCCCAGGGGCCGTCCGGCACGTCGCCCACCCACTTCTTGCCGTCCCATTCGATAACGGCCTTCTTGGGGTTGTAGGGCTTGCCGTTCAGGTCAACGGAAGCGCGGTTGTACAGGATGCGCCGGTTGACAGGCCAGCACCACGACCAGTTGGGATACAGGCCGATGGCGGCCTGCATGGGCGTCTGGGTCGGGTCGCGCCGCTTGGACTTGTTGCCTTCATCCTCCGTATAGCTGCCGGTGTACAGCCAGTTGAGGGACGAGGTGGAGCCGTCGGCCTGCAGGTTGCCGAACGCCGGGACCAGGTCGCCCTTCTTGTACAGACGGTTGCCGATCTTGGTATCGGCCCAGAAGAAGCCGTTGATGCGGCGGGTCCATTCTTCGGGGTCGTACTTTTCGGGCCAGTTCATCTTCAGCAGGGCTTCGGGCAGCTTGCCGCCCTCGGCCTTGTACAGCTCGCGCAGCTTGTTGATCAGCGGCACGAACATGTCGGCGAAGTTGCGGGCTTCACCGGCGGGTTCCACGGCCTTGTCGAACCACAGCAGCCAGCGGCCGCTGTTGCTGATGGTACCGGCCTTTTCCACACGATGCGCCGACGGCAGCAGGAAGACTTCGGTCTTCATCTTCTTGGGGTCGACGCCGGGACGGTGCCAGTTGTCCGTGGTTTCGGAATTGTGCAGCTCGGCGCAGACCATCCAGTCCAGATTGTCCAGAGCCTTGCGCATCTTGTTGGTGTTGGGGAAGCTGTTCATGGGGTTGACGCCGAAGACAAAACCACCCTTGATCTTGCCCTGGTACATCTTGTCCATGACATACATGTACGAGTAGTCCGCTCCGGGCTCGCCCTTGGGCAGCAGACCGTAGCAGAAGTCATTTTCCGGTTTCGCCTCTTCACCGTACCAGCCCTTGAGCAGGCTGGCGAAGTACTTGGGCCGGTTGCCCCACCAGTTGGCACTGTTGGGGATCTTGGTGACCGGGGTATTGGCCTTGTTGAACTGGGCCAGGGTCTGCCAGGGAGCCAGCGGCAGGCCGATATAGCCGGGCAGCACATGGTACAGCAGAGCATGGTCCGTGGAGCCCTGCACGTTGGGCTCGCCACGCAGGGCGTTGATGCCGCCGCCGGCCACACCGATGTTGCCCAGCAACAGCTGCACCAGCGTGGAGCAGCGGATGTTCTGCACGCCCACGGTATGCTGGGTCCAGCCCAGGGCATACAGGATGGTACCGGCCTTGTCCGGCTTGCCGGTGGCACAGAACTGCTTGTAGACCTTGAGCAGGTTCTCTTCGGAAACACCCGTGATGTCGGAGACGTTCTTCAGGGTGTAACGCGAATAGTGCTTCTTCATCAGGTTGAAGACGCAGCGTTCGTGCTTCAGCGTTGCGTCACGCAGCGGAGCGCCGTCCGGGCCCTTTTCAAAGCCCCACTTGCTCTGGTCATACTTGCGCGCCTTGGCGTCATAGCCGCTGAAAAGGCCATCCTTGAAGTCATAGCCCTTGCCGACGATGAACGAGGCGTTGGTATAGTTGACGACGTAATCGTGGAAATAGCTGTTCGATTCCAGGATATAGTTGACCATACCGCCCAGGAACGCGATATCCGTACCGGAGCGCAGCGGCACATGATAATCGCAACGGGCGGACGTACGGGAGAACTTGGGGTCGACGTGGATAAGCGCCGCACCGTTGTCCTTGGCCCGCATGATCCATTTGAACGAAACAGGATGATGTTCAGCGGCATTGCTGCCGATAATAAGAACCACGTCGGCATTCTTGATGTCGATCCAGTGGTTGGTCATAGCACCGCGTCCGAACGACTCTGCCAGAGCCGCAACAGTGGGGCTGTGTCAGACCCGGGCCTGGTGGTCCATCTGGACAACACCCAGGCCGCGCATGGCTTGATGGATAACGGCGCATTCCTCGTTGGAGGCATGCGAGGTGCCCATCATGAAAATGCTTTCCAGACGGTTGACCGTCTGGCCCTTGCTGTTTTTGAGGATAAGATCCTTGTCACGCGTATCCTTCACGCGACGGGCGATCTTTTCCAGCATCCATCCCCAGTCCTTCTCTTCCCACTTTTCACTGTAGGGCGCCCGGTACAAAGGCTTGGTGAGGCGGTGCGGGTTCGTGTACATGGAGAACAGGGCTGCGCCCTTGGCACACAAGGCACCTTCGTTGACAGGGAAGTCAGGGTCGCCTTCCGTACTGACGAGCTTGCCGTCACGCACGTAAGCGATGACCTGACAGCAGACAGCGCAGAACGGACAGATCGTGATGACTTCCTTCGCGCCTTCTATCTTGAGACTCCCGGCATAGGCCTGGGCCTCGCCGAGGTTGAAACCGAACTGGCTGAGCGAGAGACAGAGGGCACTCACGCCTGCCAGTTTCAGGAATCCCCTTCGTGTGTAGCTCATAGGCTTCCTCTCCTGGGTCAGGATGAAACAGGGAACATGCCGGAGGGAGTGCTTGCCTGACGGCTGCGAGCTCCGGCACGTTTTTTCTGTGAAGCGTTCCTGAAACGGGACGCCCCACAAAAAATATTTTATGAAACCGTAGCACCGAAACAGAAAGTTAGCAAGGGGATACGACAAATAAACAACGTTGTTCAAAACGGGACAAGAGCATCCGCTCAACCAGGAAGTCTGCCCGGATAAGCTCCTTCCTTCGTTGCGAATTTACGAGGCAAACAGGAAAAATCGACAAGGCTGACTTCGCGCGGATGCTGCCATCTTTCCTCAAAAAAGCATGCGGCGAGCCCTCTTGCAACCTCCTATGGATAGACTGCTCGTCGCCGCATGCAGAAAAAGTAAGCGGCCCAGTATGTTTTCTGTAAGCCCCGCATCTGACCGTGAGAACACGTCCCAGCAATCGGCCAGGAAGATCTCGCCTATTTTAGATGTCATATACATCTGGACAGCTTGCTCAAAGACCCGCCCTCGAAGGACTACCTTCTGCCTGTTGCCTATCTACCAAGAAACGTTTAGGCTTTTTCAAACTCTTAGGGAGGATCATATGCAGAAAGTCCTGACGCTTACGGCAACCTGTCTCCTGGGTATCCTTCTTTGCGCATCCGCAGCGTTGGCTGCTGAAGTAAAGACCGATCACTTTACTCTGAACCTTCCCTCCGGCTGGACACAGCCCCAGCCTGTGCAGTCTGCCCAGGGCGCGACCATGGTCATCCTCCAGAATGCCGCCGAACAGACCGTTGTTACTGTGGCTGTCATGCCTGTTCCGCTTCCCGCCAAGGATCTTGCGACCCAGACCATTACCAACATGAAAACTGCCGGTTTCACGGTCTCTGAACCTGTGGCCTCCGGCGATTCCTATCTTGTCGAATTTTCAAAAGATCCTGCCAATGGCATCAACTATTTCACTTCCAACGGCAAACTTGGCAGCGTCATCACCATCATGGGAGCCTCCCTCGATGCCGGCAAGAAGATGCTGAAGGACAATCTCAAGCCTACCGACAGCAAGCTCTTCCCCACTGATTTCTAGCCGCTGCACTCCCCCAGCGTTGCACAAGTAACGGCCCCCGTCCCGGCTAGGACGAGGGCCGTTGTTTATGTTTGAACGCATACAAGATGTTCAAAAAAGCAGGATTTCCCTCGCCTTGGTTAAGGTGTTGTCACCGACGGGATTTGAGTCCCTATAAAAATACTTTTATATCATATAAATAAGGATACCCTCATACCGTTTCGGCGGTATACGGGCATCTTGCGTCCTTTCAAATTTTCCCCATCGAGCCCTGTCCAGAATGGAAAGGGGTCGCCCCTTTCTATTTTCCTGCCCCATTGCTCTTCCCTCCTCCGGGCCCGTTGCCCCGCCAAAATTTGCGTGGCAATATATCTAATAATATATATTTAAAATCTGTCCTGCCAGCAGGCGGGGCGGCAAAAGGAGGGGAAGATGAAAACGGTGTATTGGAAGATCCTGGGTGCAGTAGCGCTGTCAGGGATGCTCTTTGCTCTGCCGGCATGGGCAGAAGAAGCAGGAAAGATGCCCCAAACGCAGCCCGCGCAGTGTGGCTCCGACCTCTCGTACGGAGATGACGCCCCGCTGGCAGGGGTCCTGAACGCGCAGCGTGGCTGCTGCTCGTGGCATGGGGGCGTGTCTGGGCGATGTTATCAGGGGCGCATCGTGTGCAATGACGGGACGTTGAGCCCGTCGTGCCGGTGCCAGTCATCCGAAACAGGATTGCAGACCGCCTCCTAAACTGGAGTTTTCAGGCGGCATACGATAAAAGCCCCCGCTCCATTACGGAACGGGGGCTTTTGGCGCCTGATGCGGGCTTGAGCCTGTCTCCCGCCGGTACGACATCTACCTGCGGGCCAAGCAAATCAACCTGCGCCACTACCCTACGTCCGCTTCCTCAAAACGGACAGGATCAAGCGCCTGCGCATTCCGATTCTACCAAGCCTCAGACGACAGCCGGATTAACAAAAGCGGCGGGAGAAATCCCGCCTCGATTTTTGCCTTTCTGCTGCCAATACGCGCGCCAATTGCTGCCAATAGCGCCGCAAATGTATGCGCACGGACTTAGGTCTGAAATTTCGGCACAAAAAAAGGGTTCACGGGCAAACCGTAAACCCTTGATTTTTATGGTACCGGGAGCGAGACTCGAACTCGCAAGGTGTTGCCACCGACGGATTTTGAGTCCGTTGCGTTTACCAATTCCACCATCCCGGCGTAGTCGCAGGCCAGAAGCCCACAAAGCTTTTAAAGATTACAGGGGATAGGTGTCTTCGTCAAGTTTTTTACGTCCTGTTGCCTGCATTTCTTCAAAAAATGCCTGCATCGTCTTCCAGAAAAAACGCTGTCTCCTGCTCCGGCCAAAGGCCCGCAGACAAGCAAGACTCCTTGACGAACCTGTTCTCATTGCCCTGCAAGCGTTCGATGCGGCTTGCCCGGCGGCACTCCCAGGCATCCACGGGATATTGTCGCGCCCAGGCCTGCATGAGCTGCTGTTGCTGACGGCTCAGGCGATAATGCTCGCCATAACTATCAGCCATATACAGGCTGGAGCGTGCGATCTGCCCGCGTGCCCGCTCCGGCGGCTCCACCTTGTTACCGCTGATCTTCATGGGGCAGGAACCAAAAGCCGAAGGGACATCAGGCCCCAGCATCTGGAAATTTTTGTTGGAGCGTACGGCATTGACCGAACCTATGGCAGGGTACAGGTTATACATATCGGCCTGCATGCGGCGATAATCGGCATTGACCTTTTCCGCGCACGCACGCCCCTTGAAGGCTTTGCCCTTGCGATCCACGCAGAGGGCATGACCTTCTCGCCACTCTAAAAATACCCTACCAAAATTCTCGGCCGGAACAACATGCTCCCACTCTACCCGTGAAGACCGCTTCCGGTGCTTATCTGCCGTAAATCCCTGCGGCAACTGGATCTGCTTATGCTCATCAAAGGAAGCGCCACAATAAAGCGTCTGACGATGGTCATAGTAGACTTCCTGCTCCAGCAGCCGTTTGGCTTTGGCAAAACTCTCGTTCTGCATATTGCCTGCTGCCCTGCCCTGTACAGGAAGCACCAGTAGCAATGCCCATAGCAACCACATAATTCTCTTCATGACGATACCCTCGAAAAATGTCCGCACAAGGCCTGGCTATGAGGCACGTCCCTTCCAGAAGGTGAAATCTACGGACAATTTTTAGAGACTATATAAGATTATCTATATCTATTTTTCAAGACGCGCTCCTCTTAAAAAAGCCCCCGGCAAAATATCAATAAAAAAAGGCCCATCGCGAACGACAGGCCCTTTCCTATCCTGCCCCAGGCGGGGCAACGGGATCATAGAGTTACAGGATATACTGACTCAGATCCTGATCTTCTCGGACATCACGCAGGTGCTCCTGCACATAAGCCCTGTTGACCACGATCTGCGCACCGGGCATGTCCGGCGCATCAAAGGAGATGTCCGCCAGGATCTTTTCCATGATGGTGTACAGGCGGCGGGCACCGATATTCTCGCTGGTGGCATTGATCTCTTCGGCAAACGCGGCGATCTCTTCGATGCCGTCTTCCGAGAACTGTAAACGGATCTGCTCTGTCCCCAGCAGGGCCGCATACTGCCGCGTCAGGGCATTATGGGGTTCCGTCAGGATGCGCAGGAATTCATCCTTGCCCAGGGCATTGAGTTCCACACGCAAGGGGAAACGGCCCTGTAGTTCGGGGATCATGTCGGAAGGCTTGCTGAAGTGGAAAGCCCCGGCCGCGATGAACAGAATATGATCCGTGCGCACCATGCCGTACTTGGTGTTGACCGCCGAGCCTTCTACGATGGGCAGAAGGTCACGCTGCACGCCTTCGCGCGAGATGTCGGACGTGCGGTTCTGGGAAGAACTGGCGATCTTGTCGATCTCGTCGATGAAGATGATCCCCATCTGCTCCACGCGCTCGCGAGCCTTGTCCACCAAGGCCTCCTGATCCACCAGCTTGCCGGATTCCTCCTGGATCAGGACGTTGTAGGCCTCGCGGACCTTCATCTTGCGGCGGCTGCGGCGCGGCGGGAAGGCCTTGCTGAACATGTCCCGCACCTGGTTGCCCATCTGCTCCATGCCGGGGATGGCGAACATGTCCATGCCCTGGGCAGGCTGCTCGGTCACTTCGACTTCCACTTCACGGTCGTCCATGAAGCCCAAGCGGAACTGCTGGCGCAGCTTTTCGCGGGTGTCGTTACGATCGCCACCAAAAGAATTGGGCAGCAGCAGATCCAGCAGGCGGGACTCGGCAGCAGCTTCGGCAGCGGCTCGGACTCGGGCATTTTCTTCTTCGCGCACAAGGTTGATGCCGATCTCCATAAGATCACGCACCATGGATTCCACATCGCGGCCCACATAGCCCACTTCCGTGAATTTTGTGGCCTCGACCTTGATGAAGGGCGCTCCGCTCAGCTTTGCCAGACGGCGGGCTATCTCCGTTTTGCCCACACCGGTGGGACCCATCATGATGATGTTCTTGGGCGCGACCTCATCACGCAACTCCTCAGGAAGATGCTGACGACGCCAGCGGTTACGAACAGCAACAGCGACCATGCGCTTGGCCTGTTCCTGTCCCACCACAAATTTATCCAGTTCTGCCACGATTTCACGCGGGGTGAGTGTGCTCATTGCATCTCCTGCGCGTCCTTCGACGCTCTATTTTCCAGCCGGCTAACCTGTGCAGGCGGTCCGGCGATTTTTTCCGGCAGTCATGCCTTCTTATATATGAGCATGATTTTTCCTCTGACAATGGCCCCATTGCCGAGAACCTGCTTTTTTCCTATCGTGGTCCATGCACCTTCCTCATATTTTCCACCTTCCTCCTTTACCTCCGGGGCTGGACTGGCTGCCGCCCCTGCTGGGCATAACCGTTCTCCTTCTGCTCCTGCGCATGGCGATACGCGGTACCTGCCGCTTATGCCTGCTGGCCATTCTGATACTACTGGCGCTGGCAGCCTTTCCGCATCGGGACCTGACCTTGTTTGCCCTGGGGGGCCTTGCTGTCTGGTGCCTGATGCCGGGACGGGATCCAGAGAAAAACAAGCAAGACGACAAGCCCTAAACGAAATTGCTCCTCACGGCCTTTCCGGCATCTGGACGCGCCGCGCCAATCTTGGGCTTCCTTCAGAACTGACTGTTTGAAGTATACTGTATGGCAGCCGTATCTGCCTCTCCTCTCTTCTCAACACGATATCAACAGACGACAAAAACAAAAAAGGCCGGATAAACCGGCCTTTTTTGTTATCTGCTTTACCGCAGCCCTTACTCAGCGGTCTTGCTCACAGGGCCCGAGGTCAGCATCTTCTGACTGATATAGATCACGACCAGCAGGCCGCAACCAATGGCGTCGGTGATGGCACCGGGGGTGATCAGGGTGATGGCACCCGCCAGCAGAATCAGACGTTCCCACCAGTAGAGGTTACGCAGCCAGTAACCCACGCTGGCAAAGGACAGGCTGGCGATGCCCAGGGCCGCGGTGGAAGCATAGAAAAGCACTTCCCAACCGGAGGCACCGATCATCAGCAGGCCGGGGTTGTAACAAAAGATGTAGGGGATCAGGAAGCCGGCCAAGGCCAGCTTGACTGCCATAAAACCTGTGGCGTTTGGTTCTGATCGCGCAATCCCTGCCGCGGCATAGGCAGCCAGGGCGACCGGAGGCGTCAGGTCGGCCAGGATGCCGAAGTACAGGATGAAGAGATGCGCCGCCATGGCAGGCACACCAAAATGCATGATGGCCGGGGCCGCGATAGTGGCCAACACGATGTACTTGGCCGTGGTGGGCAGACCCATGCCCAGCACGATGGAGGCCAGCATGGTCAGCAGCAGGGTCAGGGCAAAGCTGTCGGCCGAGATGGTCAGGATGGCGTTGGCCAGCTTCAGGCCAAGACCGGTCAGGGTCACCACACCGATGACGAAGCCGGTGCAGGCGCAGGCGGCAGCCACACCCAGGGCCAGACGGCCACCATTTTCCATGGCCTGCAGGACGCCCTTGAGGGACAGGAAGTTGGTCTGGGCCAGGGCGCTCATCACATTTTCGTTGCTGTAACGGGCACCATGCCAGGTCTTCCAGTTTTCCGCCACCAGGGAGATGACCACAGTGGTCACGATGCAGTAGTAGGCGGCCTTGAGCGGCGTATACCCCTGCATCAGCATGTAGATCAGCACGATAATGGGGATCAGCAGGT
Organism: Desulfovibrio sp. SGI.133; assembly: GCF_050313955.1. Classification (NCBI taxonomy): domain Bacteria; kingdom Pseudomonadati; phylum Thermodesulfobacteriota; class Desulfovibrionia; order Desulfovibrionales; family Desulfovibrionaceae; genus Desulfovibrio; species Desulfovibrio sp. SGI.133. The sequence continues at coordinate 57,433 of NZ_JBNPMK010000006.1, forward strand.
AACCGCCCTGACGCAGCACCACCCAGGTGCGGGGCAGGCGTTCCTTGGGGATACCCTTGAGGCCCAGACGCTTGGCTTCCATGTGCACCATGAAGCCCACGGCCAGGTAGTACAGCAGGGCGGGCACCAGGGCCGCCTTGGCGATCTCCACGTAACCGACGCCCAGGAACTGGGCCATGATGAAGGCCGCAGCCCCCATGATGGGCGGCATGATCTGGCCACCGGTGGACGAGGCGGCTTCCACGGCGCCGGCAAAGGCACCGCGATAGCCCACGCTCTTCATGAGCGGAATGGTAAAGGTACCCGTGGACACCGTATTAGCCACAGAAGAACCGGAAATGGTACCGAAGAAACCACTGGCCAGCACGGCCACCTTGGCGGGGCCGCCCACATAGCGGCCGGCAGCGGCCAGGGCCAGGTCGATGAAGAACTTACCCAGACCGGTGCTATGCAGGAAGGCACCGAACAGGATGAACAGGAAGACGAAGGAAGCCGACACGCCCAGAGGCATGCCGAACAGGCCTTCCGTGGTCAGATACATGTGCGAGACGATACGCTGCACGGAGAAACCGGGATGCCCCAGCATGCCGGGGATCAGGTTGCCGAACTTGGCGTACAGCAGAAAGACCACGGCCACCAGGGTGATGGGGATACCCACGATGCGGCGGGTAGCTTCCAGCACCAGCAGGATGGACGCGCAGCCCATGATGAAGTCCAGCTCGGTGGCCGGACCGGCATCCAGCACGATGATGTCATACTGCCAGACGATGTAACCGCAAACCACGGCCCCGGCGATGGCCAGGATGGCGTCATACCAGGCCAGCTTGTTCATGTTGCCCGTGGCGCGGGCAGGATACAGCAGATAGATCAGGGTCAGCACAAAGCCCAGGTGCACCGCGCGCTGAATCTGGGGCGCGAAGGGCGTCGTGGCGGCCGTGTACAGATGAAAAGCGGAAAAGGCGATACAAAGGATCTTGATAAAGATATCGAGCCACCCCTTGAAGGAGCGGTAAACGGATTCCTTGTCGTACTTGGCAACGATCTCGGAGACGTCTACGGTCTCCTGGATCTTTTCCACAGCACTGGAATCCAGTTTGTGGCCTTCTTCCAGGGCAAATCCCCCTGCCCCTTTTTCATCGATCATATGCATTCTTTTTTCGTGGCTCATCCTCTCATGTCCTGTGTAAGTATGCGGGCGTGTCCTTTCACGCCAAGTCAATGTCCAAAAATTATCAGGGTAAAACGACTGTAAGGGTAATGGCTTGTCCCGGTTCCAGCAGGGAATTCAGCGGAATCTCCTTTTGTCCCCCGCCCTCTTCAGGCAGCAGCAAGGTGTGGTTCGCCACACGTCCCACGCGCACATCAAAGGAAGGCAGGGCCATATGATAGCCGCTGATGACAACTTTTCCGTTTTCCGTATACATCCGCTGTCCCGGGCCCGGCTGATGCGGCAGTCCGGCCCCGAAATCCTGATAAACCGTTTTTTCCAGATAGATGCAGCCCCCGCTGACACTGAACCAGTCCTCCACCGGACTGAGAGCGACGGAATGCCTGTAACGAATGGCAAACTCGCTACCGTCCGGTGCGGGACGGCTGAAAAGTTCCCTGCCGCTGCTGTCACGCAGCACCAGGCGTTGGACGTCCTGCGCCTGCACACTGGAAAAAAGATGCGGCGCAACCCACAGCACGCCTGTCATACAGACCAGCATGACCAGCAAAAAAGCAATGGTATTGCGCCGCATCATCATAATCCCGAATCAACTGTTTATTGCCTGAGAACTCAGCCTACTTGATGTCCAGGCCCTTTTCCTTGAAGTACTTGATAGCACCAGGATGGAAGGGGATGGTCACACCGTCGGCGGCGTGTTCCAGAGAGATCTCGGCACCCTTGTTATGAGCCTTGGCCACGTCGGGCAGGTTGTCATACAGGGTCTTGGTCAGGGTGTAGGCCACGTCGTCAGGCATATTCTTGTTGGCCACCAGGATGCACTGCACGGACAGGGTGGGCACAGCGTCCTTCTGGCCCAGGTAGGTACCGGCCGGGATGGAGTCCTTCACCAGGTAGGGGAACTTCTTGACGATCTCGTCGACCTTCTGGCCGGCCAGGGGCACGAAGACCACTTCCTGAGCGGTGGTGATATCCTGGATGGCGGGGTTGGGCGTACCGATGGTGAACACGAAGCCGTCCACCTGGCGGTCCTTGAACTGGTCGGCAGTTTCACCGTAGGGCAGGAAGATGGGTTCGATGTTCTTGTAATCCAGGCCGTAGAAGCCGAAGATCTGGCGGCAGTTCACTTCGTTGCCGCTGCCACGGGCGCCCACGGAGACCTTCTTGCCCTTGAAATCTTCGAGAGCCTTCACGCCGCTGTCCTTGCTGGCCACCACGTGCAGGTATTCAGGATACAGACGGCCGATGACGCGCACGTTGTCCAGCTTGCTGCGGAAGGGAGCCAGGCCGTTGAAGGCGGAGTCGGCAACGTCGTTCTGCACCATGGCGAAGTCCACGTCACCAGCCTGGACCAGACGCATGTTCTCACCGGAAGCACCGGTAGCCTGGGCCGTCACGGAGATGGCACCGCCGCTCTTGTTGGTGATCACCTGGGCAATGGCACCACCCAGGGGGAAATACACCCCGGAGGTCCCGCCGGTGGCCAGGGTCAGGCGTTTGGTGTCGGCATTGGCCAGCGAGGCGGCCAGCAGCAGACCAGCTGCCAGGACAAGACTGAGAACTTTTTTCATAAGGCTTCTCCCGAAAAGAGGTTACAGAACGCATCCACTAAAATGGCGTTCTCACTACCATCATTGAGTATATACCAAATGCGCAAAAAGGGCAAATCAGCCGTGCCCTGTACCCCCCATTAGGGCACGCCATTTGACTTGCTCCCCGGCAAGGGCATATTATGGAAATAGCGAGACACCATGCATCCAGCCAAGGAGATCCACATGGTCAAGCGTCATCTCAGCCTTCTGGTCGTAGCAGTGGCGTGCATCGCCCTGCTCAGCGGTTGCGCCAGCAAATACGGTGCACAGACGACACAGGTCAACTATTACCCTCAGTGCTATTCCCCTGTGGCCCAGCTGCGGGCCGATGAAGACAGGGTCACCAACAGCACGGCGGGAGGTGCCGCGGGCGGTGCCCTGCTGGGTGCCCTCATCGGCGGTCTGGCCACCGGCAAGGTGGAAGGCGCCCTGGCCGGTGCTGTGGCCGGTGGTGCTGCGGGTGCCGTGGGCGGGAACATCTACGGCAAGTCCCAGCAGCGGGAGAACGACCGCCGGCTGCTGGCCAGCTATGCCGCCCAGTTGGGCGAGGACAGCGCAGGCATGGATCGCGCCACTGCCGCCGCCCGCCTCTCGGCCCGCTGCTATGACGAGCAATTCAAGAAGGCCGCGGCCCAGTACAAGGCCGGGGCTATCACCCGGCAGGACTTCCAGGACCGCTACATGGAGATTCGTAGCGGCCTTGAGGAAACCTCCCGTATCCTGAAGCTCACCTCCGACCATGTCATCGAGCGCGACGCCGAATACCAGAAGACCCTGGCCCAAGCTCAGGCCAAGGGACAGGTCTCCCAGCGCCAGCAGGCCCCCCGCAAGGAAAAGAAGGCCTGGAACAATTCCCGCCGCGAGCTGGAAAGTACCCGCCAGGACGTGGACATGCGTCTGGCCACGTACGAGCAGACCGTCAACAATCTGATGCTGTAACAGCAGGGCGCGCTTCTTTCCCACGAGAAGTGCGCCCTTTTTTCGGAGCATACCCTCATGGCTGACGATCCCGGCAAAAACACCGCTGATGTCCCCCGCCCCGATACCGCCGACACCGCACACACCGCCGGCGGTGGAAATCCCTCCGGCAATCCGGACGCCCCCCAGGGCGCCCCTGTCCCTGTTCCCTGGTACCGCCGTCCCCTGTTCTGGGGCATCGTGCTGTTCCTGCTGATCCTGGCCCTGCTCGGCTGGCTGTTCTGGAAGCAATGGCAGGCCGCCGAAGCGGAAAAACAGGCCCAGGAAGCCGCCCTGAACGCCCAGCTGGCCAAAAATGCCGAGATGGACGCCTATCTGGCCCAGCTGCGGGCCCTGCTCAAGGAAGAGCCCTGCGTCATCAAGGAAAAACTGGCGCAGCTGCCGCCCCCTCCTGACGCTGTCCCCGGTGTCGTGCCCGGCGGCCGCTCCGGCGAGCCTCTGCAGATCCCGTCCGATGCGGCGCCCCAAAGCACACCGGCCACACCGCAAAAAGCCCCTGCCCGTCCCGGCAGCATGGCCCAGCTGCTGGAACAGGGCACGGTCCTCGTGCTGGCCCGGCAGCCGCAGGGCCTGTCCATGGGATCCGGCTTTTTCATCTCCCGCCGCCATGTGCTGAGCAATGCCCATGTGGTGGGTAATGCCAGCCAGGCGTTCCTCATCAACAAGGCCACGGGAGGCGTCCTGCAGGCCACCGTGCGCCATCGCAGCGCGGCTGGCGGCCGGGACTTCGCCCTGCTGGAACTGTCTGCCGATGCAGCCATCACGCCGCTGGAATTCGCCCCCGGAGTGGAGCGCACGCAGCGCGTCAGCGCCTGGGGCTTCCCCGGCGCCGTGACCAACGACGATCCCAAATTCATGGCCCTGCTGCAAGGTAACGATTCGGCCGTGCCCGAGGTGGTGTACACGGAAGGCGTGGTCAGCGTCATCCTGGAACGCACCCCGCCACTGGTCGTGCATACGGCCACGGTCTCGCAAGGCAACAGCGGCGGCCCTCTGGTCAATGAACAGGGCCAGGTAGTGGGTATCAATACCTTCATCAAACTCGATGATGCCTCCTACCGCCAGTCCAGCATCGCCATCGTGGGCAGCAGCATCACCGCCTATTTGCGGGAGATCGGCATCGGATTCTCCCAGGCCGCAGCAACGCCTGCCGCCGCTCAGGCACAAGATGAAAAGGCCGATGACCAGAAAGGGGTGAGACCATGAGCGTTTTTCTGCTTACCAGCCAGCGCAATGCCATGCGCGCTCTGGCCAGCCAGGGCATCTTCGCCACAGACTGCCACGCTCAGGTCAGCAGCATCATCGCCCAGCACCTGAGCCCGGCCCATGCGGCCCTCATCGCCGAGCCTCAGCACGATCCCGGCCAGCAGCGCATCGACTGGTACGCCAGCGTGAACGGGACCGCCACCCCGGTGAGTGCGCTTCCTGCCGAAGAGGCGGAGCGCCTGCGGGCCCGCGCCGGTGAACTGGCCCGGGACATCCTGCACCTGTCGGAACAATGGGGAAAGGACGCCCAAAGCCGCGAGGCCCTTGCCGGCCAGATGCTCGCCCTGGTCCTGCAACACCCCCATGAAGACGATCTCTGGTCCGTGGACGGCCAGCCTGTTTTGGTGAACTGGGGCTTTGCCCCGGGAGCCGTCGGCGCCATGCCGCAGGATCTCACCCGTTTGGGCGGTGCCATCCCCGTGGCAGCCGCGGCGGCCCCCGTGGCTGCGGCTGCCGTGCCTGTGGCCGCTGCCGGCAGCGGCTGCCTTGGCTGGCTGCTGCCGCTTCTGCTGGCCCTGCTCCTGCTCTGGCTGCTGCTGGCGGCTCTGGGCATCCTGCCCTCTCCCCTGCCGGCCTCCTGCCTCAAACCGGCGGCCGATCCCCGTCTCGATCAGGCCACCCAGGCAGCGGAAAAACAGCGGAACGAGCTGGAAGAGCTGCTGCGCCAGCTGCGGGAAAAAGCCCTGCTCTGCAAACCGCCGCAGCCCAAGCCGGAACCGAAGCCGGAGCCCCCCAAGCCCGATCCTGAAGTGGTCACGCCCCAGCTGGTGCCTGACAAACCCATCGAGCCTGCGCCCGAGCCCAAGCCGGAACCGAAGCCCAAGCCTGAGCCCAAACCGGAACCCAAGCCCGAACCGAAGCCCAAGCCCCGCAAGAACGAGGACCTGAACATCCCCGCCGATGCGGCAAAGAAGAACGACCTGAGCTTTCTGGAAGGCTGCTGGCAGAGTGATACGGGCCTGTTCTCGCATCCGTCCAATACGCCCATCATCGCTGAGTACTGCTTCGACAAGAAGGGCCAGGGACGGCGCTTCGTGCGCGAAGAGAACGGCCAGGTCTGCAGCGGCCCGGCCACGGCCAAATTCGAGGGCAACCGCCTTGTCTGGCGGGCCGGGTCGGCCCCCTGCCCCAAGGGCAACCAGTATGTGCCCCAGCAGGTACAGTGTACCGGCAACGACAAGAGCACCCGCTGCCAGGGCGTGGAACAGAGCAAGCGCAACCTGCGCTGGAAAGCTGACTTCAAGAGGAAATAAGCATGGATGCCATTCCCCACTACCTTTCGCCCGTGAGCATCATCCCCGGCGGATGTCCCCAGTTCCTGGACTTTGCCCTGCCGCTGGAAGCCCTGGGCAAGCATGTCCGCTATTTTTATGAAGAGCTCAAGGGAGAAGGCAGCGGCGGCCGCTATACGCATTTCCTCCACTGTCTGGAGAACCGCGACAACGTCTTCACCGACCAGCTGACCGGCAAGGAATACACGGGCGATACCTACTCCATGCAGGCCGCTAAAGAGCTCAAGACCTGGGACGGCCAGTGGCTGCCCGTGCCCTTCCTGCGCACGCTGGAACAGTGCTGGCCCGACGGCGGCAAATGCTTCGAATGCGGGCCCTCCAACTGGGCCCGGGCCCGGGTCATGCCTTCCAGCAAGGACCCGAACATGCTGCGCGTGGTCATCATCTTCGATACCACCGTGGAAGAGCGCCCCGCCGGCGAGGACCGTTATCACGCCTTGTCTCCCCAGGATGTCAGCGCCCACGGGCACTTCATGCTGGCTCACCATGTGCGGGACAATTCCTGGTTCCTCAACGAGGCCTGGGTGGATCAGTGGCTGCTGGAACTGTACACGGCACGCAACCAGGGCAAGCGCCGCGGCGCGGCCTGGGGCGAGGAAGATCCCTATGTGCTCAAGCATCTGGCCAGTTATCTCACCTGGCTGGACATCGTGCGTCTGGCCGTCAAGGACGTGGCCGTGCAGGTCATCAATCCTGCCCGGGACACGCCGGTGGACGTGGACCTGATCCTGGACATCGGCAATTCCCGCACCACGGGCATCCTGGTGGAGACGCCGCCCCAGTGCAGCACCGACCTCAACCAGAGCTATGTGCTGCGCCTGCGCGATTTGAGCCAGCCCGATCTGGAATACGCCGATCCGTTCGAGACCCGGGTGGAATTCGTGGACGCCACCTTCGGCAACGATACCCTGAGCCGCCGCTCCGGCCGCCAGACCCCGGCCTTTGCCTGGCCCTCGGCCGTGCGCATCGGTCCCGAGGCGGCACGTCTGGCCACGCAGGCCGTCTGCGCGGAAGGCACCACCGGCATGTCCAGCCCCAAGCGCTACCTGTGGGACGAGCGTCCGTGGCAGCAGACCTGGCGCTACAACACCAGCGGCAACACCGAGCCCATGGTCAACCGCGGCCTGTTCGCCCGTCAGCTCAATCCGCAGGGCACGCCGCTCTCCTGCTTTGACGATCCCCTGTTCCGCCGCAGCCCTTCCCTGAAGAAGCAGCAGCCCGAACCGGTGTTCGAGTCCCTGTTCACGCGCTCCTCGCTGATGATGTTCATGCTGGGCGAGATCCTCACCCAGACGCTCATCACCATCAATTCGCCCGCCACCCGTGCCCGGGGACGGCTGCCCAACCTGCCCCGGCGTCTGCGCCGCCTCATCTTCACCGTGCCCACGGCCATGCCCGTGGCGGAAAAACGCATCTTCCGGCGCTGGGTGCTCTGGGCCGTCAAGGTCATCTGGGAAGGCCTCGGCTGGTCGGAATGGTATGTGCCGCCGCAGCAACAGAACAGGATCCGGTCCGGAGATTACCGCACCAGCCCGTTGGTGCGCTGTGACTGGGACGAGGCCAGCTGCTCCCAGCTGGTGCTGCTCTACAACGAGCTTACCGTCAAACAGCATGGGGACGCCCACCACCTGTTCCGCCTGATGGGCAAAAAGCGCGCCCGCTACAGCGATCATCCCTGCGTGCGCATCGCGTCCATCGACATCGGCGGCGGCACCACGGACCTGTCCATCACCACCTACGAACTGGCCAGCGGCGAGGGCGACACGGCCCGCATCGTGCCGCATACCGAGTTCCGCGACGGCTTCAACATCGCCGGTGACGAAGTGGCCCGCGAAGTGGTGCTCCAGCACGTCATCCCGGCCGTTTCCGATGCCCTGCAGGCCCGGGGCGTCCAGGAGCCGCGCCTGCTGCTGGCCCAGCTTTTCGGCCGCGATACCATCGGCATGTCGCAGGAGCAGCGCAACACCCGCATCCGCCTGGTGCGGCAGATGGCCCTGCCTGTGGCCCTGGGTTTGCTGCGCGTGTGCGAGCAGGACAGCGACGTCCATCTGGACCAGACCTGCACCCTGGGGGACTTTTTCGAGCCTGCCGTGGGCGATGCCCCGGCAAACGGCCGAACCGGGGAAGAAGAGCCCCCGGCGGAGAGCGGCACGTTCCGCCCCGCCATCCTGGCCCTGCGCCCGCAGCAGTCCACCCTGGATGCCGTGACGGCCCTGGTGCGCGACACGGTGCCCGGTCTGGACGACTTTTCCATCATGGATGTGCCCATCACGGTCAGCCCGCAAAAACTCCAGGCCACCATCCAGAGGACATTGGCCCCCACGCTCTCGGCCCTTTGCGAACTGGTGCACCTGTACGATACCGACATGCTGCTGCTGACGGGCCGCCCCAGCGCCTGGAAGGTGGTCGCCTCCACGGTCATGGCCAAGCTGCCCGTGCCGCCGGACCGCATCATCCCCATGCGCCGCTATCATGTGGGCAGCTGGTATCCTTTCCCCGATACGCTGGGCCGCATCCAGGATCCCAAGACCACCGTGGTCGTGGGCGCCATCCTCTGCGCTCTGGCTGAAGGACATATCGAAGGCTTTTCCTTCGATTCCAATGCGCTGCGCCTTACCTCCACCGCCCGCTATATCGGCGAGCTGGACATCAATACCCAGTTGCGCGCCCCCAAGGTCTGGTTCAAGGTGGATGTGGACGCCAAAAGCGGTGTGGAGCTGAACCGCACCGTGGCCTTCAACGGCCAGCTCGGCATCGGCTACCGCCAGCTGGGGGCCGAACGCTGGCCCGCCACCCGCTACCACCTGCTGACCTTCGCCAGTGAAGACGCCCGCGCCCGCGCCTCCGGTCGTCTGCCCTACAAGGTGGACGTCACCCTCAACGTGGCCGAGATGCTGGACGATGAGGGCATGCCCGTCAGCAACGGCGAGCGGGAAGAACGCAGCGAAGGGGAATTCAGCATCACCGCCATCACGGACAATGCCGGCAACTTCGTCTCGCCCCGGGATCTGGAGATCCGTCTGCAGACCCTGCCCACGGACGAAGGCTACTGGCTGGATACCGGCGTCGTGAACGCCGCCAACTAGCGACGGACAGACAGGAGCATCATCATGCAGGAACAAGACATTCAGCTGGCAGCGCGCTGTGCCCGTCTGGCGGAACAGTCACGCCATGCCGCCACCTGGCTGGCCGACAATCGCGAGACCGTGGGCAGCGAATGCACCACGCTGCAAAAAGAGATGCGCCGGGCCGCCCGCTTTTTCGGCAAGTGCGAACAGGCCGCCCGCCGCAAGATGTGTGTGGGCGTCTTCGGCCCCAGCCAGTCCGGCAAATCCTACCTCATCTCGGCGCTGGCCCGCGACAGCCGCGGCGACCTGCTGGCGGACTTCTGCGGCCGGACGTCGGATTTCATCACCGAGATCAATCCCGAAGGCGGCAAGGAATCCACCGGGCTGGTGACCCGCTTCACCACCACGCCGCCTCAGGGGCTGACGCCGGACTTCCCCATCCGGCTGCGCCTGCTCTCCGAGATGGACGTGGTCCGCGTGCTGGCCAATACCTATTATGCCGACTGCGAACACAAGCAGATGCCCGATGCCGACGCCATGCGGTCCGCCCTCGAGCGCCTGACCCAGACGGCCCGCCAGTCTTCGCCCGGCGCCAGCAGCGTCACCGCCGATGACGTGGAAGACCTGCGCGAATACCTCAACCGCAACTTCCTCTCCAAGCCGCGCGTCCAGATGCTGCAACAGGGCTACTGGGCACAGGCCGTCAGCCTGGCCCCCCTGCTGCCCCTGAGCTACCGGGCGGAGCTTTTCGGTATCATCTGGAACAACCAGCCCAAATTCCAGCAGCTCTTCCTCGAGCTTTGCCAGGCTCTGGAGGCCCTGGGCAATCCGGCCGAGGCCGACTGCCCGCTGGAGGCCCTGCTGCCGCGCCAGACCAGCATCATCGACGTGGCCCTGCTGGCCGGGCTGGGGACAAACAGTGCGGAAGACCGCCTGACCCTGCTGGGCAAGGACGGACGCAAGGCCGCCCTGCCCCGTGCCGTGGTCACTGCCCTGACGGCGGAGATCACCATCTTCATGCGGGAACAGCCGGACGACTTCTTCTCCTACACGGACCTGCTGGACTTTCCGGGCTATCGCTCCCGTCTCAAGATCCTGGACCTGGACAAGGAGCTGGAACGCGAAGGCGCGCTGCAGAACCTTTTCCTGCGCGGCAAGGTTGCCTACCTGTTCGAGCGCTATTGCGAAGAGCACGAACTGACCAGCATGCTGCTCTGCATCGGCCCCGGCAACCAGGAGGTGCAGGATCTGCCCCGCGCCGTGTACGACTGGATCTGCTCCACCCACGGCGAGAACCCGGCCCATCGTGCCGGCAAGGCGCCCTCCCTGTTCTTCGTGCTCACCAAGATGGACATGGAATTCGAGAAAAAAGCCGGCTCGCCTTCCGTGGAACAGCGCTGGAACACGCGCCTTCAGTCCTCCCTGCTGGACTTTTTCGGCAAGCAGCATGACTGGCCCACCAACTGGGACGGCGCGCATCCATTCCGCAACATCTTCCTGCTGCGCAACCCCAATTTCCGTTGCGAGGCCATCTTCACCTTCGATGCCCAGGGCAACGAGAGCGGTGTCCGTCCCGACCAGATCGCCTATGTGGAAGAAGTGCGCCGGGCTTTTGTGGATTCGCCGCTGGTGCGCCGCCATGTGGACGACCCCGAAGCCGTCTGGCAGGCGGCCATGACGCTCAATGACGGCGGCATCAGCCTGCTGCGCCAGCGTCTGCGCCCCCTCTGCAATCCCGAGCTCAAGCGGCATCAGATCGGTGTGGGGCTGGACGAACAGGCCGAACGCGTCCTGACGGCGCTGGGCGTCTACTACCAGAGCGATGACCGCGAGGAACTGCGCCGCCAGAAGGAGACCCTGGCCCGCAATCTGGCCGTTTTGCTGGCCCGCGTGGCCCAGAGCCAGACTTTTGGCGAGATGCTCCACCGCCTGCAGGTCAGCGATCACGATCTGTACGCCCTGTGTGCGCAGGTCACCTCCGCCATGCCTGAAGCGGACAGCGGCGGGGCCGCGCCTGCCTCCATCGGTGTGCGCGTCTCGCAACAGGACATTTTGGACGACCTTTTTGGCGATGAAGCCCCTGTGGCCACCGAGATGCCCGGCACAGCACCCGTCTCAGGCAAGGACAGCGCGGCCGAACTGGCCGAAGCCGTGTTCGATGCCTGGGTGGAACAGGTCCGCCAGTTTGCGGCCGACGCGGAGACGCGCACCTTCTTTGCCATGCCCGCGCGCGAGCTGGACCAGTTCTGCCACGAGCTGCTGCTCTCGGCCCAGCGCTGCCGGGTGCGCCAGCAGATGGAAGAGGATCTGCGCGCCTGCTCCGCTTACAGCAACCTTGAACGGGAGCGTCTGCTCTGGAAACAAGCCAGTCTGGCCGCCGACGCCATCAACGCCTTCGTGGACTGGCTGGGCTTCGATCCGCGCCATAACAGCGAGCAGGAACGCACCATCATCTTCCGGGACAAGCCCGTGGTCCTGTTCCCGGCCGTCAGCGATCCCGTGGGCGAACCGCTCATCGGTGAGGTGGAGGCCCCCTACGACCGGCAGTGGTATACCGACTGGCTGCGCGCCCTGATGCACGGCATCACCGCCAACGTGGACTTCGACGGCCAGCAGATTCGCAACCCCCAACAGAACAAACGCCTGTATGACATCCTGCAGGCATTCAAAGGATAACGATGAAAGCCATCATTGCCCCTGATGCCGCGCGCACGCCCGGCGTGGCCGTCATCTGCGTGTACGATGCCCCCGGTGCGGGCCCGGCCGATGTGGCCATCTATTCGGGCGACGGCAAATACCTGTCCGCTTCCGGCTGGCAGGAAAGCCGCGTCTCCCTGCCCGTGGATGCCCATGATGATGACAGCGGCTGCCTGCGTCTGCAGGTAGGTGCCGCCGTGGTGGACAATCTGGACAAGCTGGAACGCTATCTGTTCATGGCCGGTGACCAGAAGTGCGTCCTCCAAATCCAGGATCTCGTCTATTCCCGCATGCAGGGCGGGGACGGCATGGGACATGCGGCTCCCCCTGCGGCAGCTCCCGCGCCGCAGCCCGTGCTGCTCCCTGAGCCTGAGCCGGAACCGGCCCCCATGCCCGCACCGGCCCCCGATCCCGAACCGGAAGCGGAGCCTTCGCCGCTGCTGGCCGGAGCGCCGCTGGAGATGGATCAGCCCGCTGCGGAGACGGCGAAAGAAAAAAAATCCTCCGGCAGTCTGCTCTGGATCATCCTGGGGCTCGTTCTGCTGGCCCTGGCCGCTGCCGCGGTCTGGTGGTTCTTCCTGCGGGCCACGCCCCCGCCGCCTCCGCCCATGGCGCCGCAAACTCCGGCGACCCAGCAGGAGGCGGCAGCGCCCCAGCAGACGGCACCGGCCGGGACGGAGAAAGCTCCGGCGGCTCCTGCCGCGGTGGCGCCGTTGCAGCAGGCCCGCGAGCATCTGCGCGGCACGGCTGATCCCGCCACCAGCCTGGAGCTGGCCCGTCCCCTGCGTACGCCCCAGGCCGGCAACGATGAGAGCGACGCGGCCTTCCTGCTGCTGGAAGACGCTGCCCAAAAGGGCAATGCCGAAGCCATGTTCCTGGTGGGGCAGTTCTATGATCCGCAGTCGGGCTTGCCGCGCGGCAGCATCCCCGCGGACATGAGCCAGGCGAAGCACTGGTATGAAAATGCCAAGAACAAGGGCTATGCGGAAGCGGACAAGGCGCTGGCGGCCCTGCGTCGTCATGTGGAAGGCGAAGCCGCCAAGGGCAACGCCGAGGCCTCGCTCCTGCTGCGCGAGTGGAAATAAGGAGAAGACCATGCCCAGAACCTGCATCCGCTTTTTGGCGCTCCTGCTGCTCCTGCTGGTGGCCGTGCCTGCCCTGCAGGCGGCCCCCCTGTTGCAGGAAGGCAAGAAGACCCTGTATCAGCGCGTGGTCTCCCACCCCGGCGCCATGCCTCTGAAAGAAGCCCGCGACGGCGCTCCGGCCGCGCGTGAGGCCCTGGTGCCCTTTACCGTGCTCTATGTCTACGCCCGCCAGGGCGACTGGCTGCAGGTGGGCCTTGATACCCGCGCGCCGCTGGGCTGGCTGAAAAAGGATCAGGCCACGGACTGGAACCAGTCCCTGACCCTGCTGTTCACCCCGCGTACCGGCCGGGATCCCGTACTCTTCTTCAAGACGGAAAAAGACCTGAAAGGCCTGTGCGAAGCCGCCGACATGGAAAAGCAGCTGGACAGCCTTGTGGCGGCCGCAGCCGGCGGCAAGGATACGGCCGGCCTGCCCATCCTGGCTTCGGAACCGGCGGAACAGAAAGGGGCCGTGGCCCAGAAGCGCTTCTACCTCATGCCCATCCTTGGCATGAACCGGGCCTTTGAAGGCGTGAACCTGCTGCAGGTGGCCTCCATCGATCCCGGCAGCAGCCAGTCCGGCGCAGTGGCCGGGCCGCCCAAGACCGGCATCGCCCTGGTCATGGACACGTCCATCTCCATGAAGCCCTATATCGACCAGAGCCGCGACATCATCCGCCAGCTCTATGACCGTCTGGAAAAGGACAAGATGACCGATAATGTGGGCTTTGCCGTTGTGGCCTTCCGCAGCAGTACGGAAAAGACCCCCAAGCTGGGCTACACCTCGCAGGTCATCAGCGATTTTGCCACGGCCAAGGACCGCAAAGCTCTGGAAAGCCGCCTGGCCAAAGTGGAACAGGCGACCGTCTCCAGCCATGACTTCAACGAAGACTCTCTGGCCGGGATCTATACGGCCATTGATTCTCTCAACTGGGGTCCCTATTCCACCCGCCTGATCCTGCTGGTCACGGATGCCGGCCCCCTGCGCGGCGATGACCCGTACGCCTCGCAGCGTCTCGGCGCTGCAGAGATGAACGACCTTGCCCGTCAGAAAGGCATCTGGATCACCACCATGCACGTCAAGACGCCCGGCGGCAGCAAGAACCACGCCTATGCCGAGCAGGCCTACCGGGCCCTGAGCCGCCTTTCCGGCGATCAGGCCAACTATCAGGCCGTCAATGCCTCCAGCCACAAAGAGGCCGCCCGTCAGTTCGGCATCGTGACGAAGATCCTGACCACCTCTATGGTGGACATGGTCAAAAACACGGCCAGCGGCAAGATCATGACCCGTCCCAAGGACGAGGCCGTGCCCGCCACCGAGGAAGCCCAGGCCCGCCAGCTGGCGGAACGGCTGGGCTACGCCATGCAGCTGGACTATCTGGGCCGCAAGAACGAAAACCGCGCCCCGTCCGTGGTGGATTCCTGGATCGCGGACATGGACCTCAAGCGTCTGGCCCAGGGCCGTCAGGTGCCCAGTGTGGAAGTGGCCGTGCTGCTGACCAAGAACCAGCTCAGCGACCTCAGCACCCAGCTGAAGAACATCATCGACAACGCCGAACGGACCAAAAAGACCGATTCGCGCGACTTCTTCCAGGGCATCCTGTCAGCTTCGGCCCGCATGGCCCGCGATCCCAACATGCCCACCCAGGGCAAGAGCCTGGCCGAACTGGGCGTGCTGGCCGAATTCCTGGATGGTCTGCCCTACAAGAGCGATATCATGCTGCTGCGCGAAGAAGACTGGTACCGCATGAGCATCGGCGAGCAGACGGCCTTCATCAACCGTCTCAAGTCCCGGCTGGCCCGCTACGAAGAGTATGATCGCGACCGGGAAAACTGGGAAAGCTTCGGACAAAGCAACGCCGGGGACTGGGTCTACCGCGTGCCGCTGTCCATGTTGCCGTAAGCCGGGGGAAGCATGGAAAATACGGTCTTCTCCCTGCGTGATCTGCATGTCGTCCGCCCGGGCGCGGGCGCATTCCGCCTGCATGTCCGCAGCCTGGACGTGCGGCAGGGACAGCTGCTGGCCCTGACGGGCCCCAGCGGCTGCGGCAAAAGTACGGCCCTGGACGTGCTGGCCGGCATCCTGCGGCCCGACAGCGGCGACGGCTCCCGCTTCCTGCTGCACACCGCCGATGGCGAGACGGACATGCTGGCCCTGTGGCGGACTGGCCGTCTCGATGCCCTGGCCCGTCTGCGCGGCAAACATCTGGGCTATGTGCTCCAGACAGGCGGCCTGTTGCCCTTTCTCTCGGCCCGCGACAACATCCTGCTCCCCTGCCGCTGTCTGGGAATCATGGGACGCCGTCTTGAGGCGGTCTGGAACATGGCCACGGCCTTGGGCATAGACCGCCTGCTGCTGCAGATGCCCGCCAGTCTTTCCGTGGGCGAACGCCAGCGTGTGGCCATCGCCCGCGCGCTGGCCCACGGGCCCGCCATCGTGCTGGCGGACGAACCCACGGCCGCGCTGGACCCGGACCAGTCCCGCAGGGTCCTGGGCATCTTTGCTGATCTGGCCCGACGGCAGGGGACCACGGTGATCATGGTCTCCCACGATCCGCAGATGGCCCGGGAGGCCGGGTTCACGCTGGTGCCCCTGGCCTGCTCCACCACGGAGGAGGGCCCCCTTTCCGTCATCGACCATCCCCAACGGTAACGCCATGCATACCCTTGTACAGATCTGCCACCTTTCCCTGCGGGATTACCTGCACGAGCGTCTGCTCTCCGCCTGTGCCGTCCTGGGGCTGGCGGCCGTCCTGGCGCCGCTGCTGATCCTTTTCGGCGTCAAATTCGGCGTGGTGGAGACCCTGACCGAACGCCTGCGCAGCGACCCCGCCACGCTGGAAATCTCTCCCGTGGGCAGCGGCCATTTTTCCGCCGCCGATATGGACAGGTGGCGTGATGATGGCCGGGTGGCCTTCGTCATGCCCCGTACCCGCACCCTTGCCGCCACGGTGGAGCTGTTGCCGGAGCGGGGGACGCCCCTGCATGTCTCCATGGAGCCCACCGGCCATGAGGACCCCCTGCTGGCCCGCCATGCCCTGCCGGTACCGGCCCTGCTGCTGGACAGCGAGGACGATCCCGACCACCCGGGTCGTCTGCGTACCCGGGCCGCAGCCAGCGGTGTCGTGCTTTCCGCGCCCGTGGCCGAACGCCTGGGCCTGCGGGCGGGCGACCAGCTGACGGGCAGGCTCGAACGCACCCGTAACGGCAAGGTGCAGGCCGTACGCCTGCCGCTCAAGGTCATCGGCGTGCTGCCCCTGGCCGCCCAGCAAAAAAATGTGGCCTATGTGCCCCTGCCCTTCCTGGAAGCGGCGGAAGATTACCGCGACGGGCGCGCCGTGCCCCTGTTCGGCCCGGAACATGCCGCGGACGGCGACCAGCCGCCTGCCGAACGCCTGTATGCGGGCTTCCGTCTGTACGCCCGCAGTCTGGATGACGTGGCGCCCCTGCGGGACTTTTTCCAGCAGCAGGGCATCACCGTCCATACCGAGGCCGAGGCCATCGACCAGGTCAGGCGCCTTTCCATGTCCCTGGACATCATCTTCCTGCTCATCGGCGGCGCCGCTGCCGCGGGCTTCACGGCCTCTACGACCAGCAGCACTCTGGCCGCCGTCCGGCGCAAGCAGCGGCTCCTCAGCCTGCTCCGTCTGGGAGGTTTTTCCACGCTGGAGCTTTTGCTGTTCCCCCTGCTGCAGGCCCTGCTCACGGCCGTGTTGGGCACGGGGCTGGCGCTGGGCCTCTACGCGGCTGCCCAGGGCGTGGTCAACCGCATATTTGCCGCCGGTCTCGACGATATGGAGCATGTCTGCCGCCTGTTGCCGGAACATGCCGTCGTGACCCTGGTGCTGGTTTGCCTGCTCTCCCTGCTGGCAGCCCTGCTGCCGTCCCTGCGCGGTGCGCGTACCGAACCTTCGGAGGTCATCCGTGAGATTTAGGCTGCTCTCTTCGCTCCTTTTCCTCCTGCTGCTGGCAGCCCTGCCGGCAACGCCCGCCGACGCTGCCCTGGCCAAACGGGGCGGTGAGGTCTCCACGGCCGATGCCTGCAACCCGCACCCGGACAAAGACGATATCGTCCTGCCCATGCCCGGCGGGCTGAGCATGGCCTTCCGCCTCGTGGCCGTTCCCAGCAAAGGCCTGCTCTGGGACATGTCCGCCCGGCCCGGCCGCGATGATGCCGCCAACAGCGACCGTGCCTTTTACGACCGCCGCTACCGGGCCTTCCTCTCCGCGCCCTTCTCCCGGGCCGATCTGCCCGCCTCATGGCGTGCCCAGGCTCCGGCAGGCGACTACTTTTTCTATCTGGTGGCCAAATATGAAGTGAGCCGCCTGCAATGGCAAAGCATCATGGGCAACGGCACGGAAGCGCCTGTGGCAGATGCGGCCCGGCCTGTGACGGACATCAGCTGGTATGAGGCCGTGGAATTTACCCGCCGCTATACGGAATGGCTGCTGCAGAATGCCGCCGATGCCCTGCCCCATTATGCCGGGGACAGCCGTAACGTGGGCTTTGTGCGCTTGCCCACCGAGACCGAATGGGAATACGCGGCCCGCGGCGGTCAGACGGCCGGGCCCGAACAGCTGATGGAAAAGGATTTCTTTGCCCTGCCTGCGGGCGCTCCTCTGGCCGATTATGCGGTCTACCGTCCCGAAGGCGCGGCCCGTATCGCCGAAGACTGTGCCCGTATCGGCTCGCGCAAACCCAACCCGCTGGGCCTATATGATACGGCGGGCAATGCGGCCGAGATGGCGCTGGACATGTTCCGCTTTTCCGTGGGCGGCCGTCTACACGGTTCCGCCGGCGGCTTTGTCCGCAAGGGCGGTTCTTTCCTTTCCAGCGAGGCGGAGATCATGCCCGGCCGTCGTGAGGAAAGTGCTTTCTTTCTGGCGGACGGCCCCGCACACGCCCGAGACCTGGGCTTCCGCCCGGTCATTTCCGGCATCAACACCCCGGGCGGCGACCGGCCTTCGGCCCTGCAACAAGCCTGGAACGCCGCGGGCCAAAGCAATCCCCTGGCCCGTGATGCCAGCCGCAATCCCCTGGAAGAGCTGGACAGGCTCCTTGCCGCCGCGCCTGACGACAACAGCCGCAAAAACCTGCTGACCCTGCGCGAGGCCATCAAGGAAAACAACATCCTGCAGGAACAGCAGCAACAGCTGGAGATGCAGTCCACCCTGCGCACGGCCGTCTACATGCTGGAGACCATCCGCAACTACGCCAGCCGCCGTAATTCCCTGCAAAGCCAGTACGACAGCATGAAGCGGGACAGCCGGACCGCCAAGGGCGAGACCCTTGCCGCCCTGCGCCGGATCATGAAAACGGCCGAACAGGGCCTGGAGCAGTTCCAGACAGGTATCGACCGATCCCTGTCCTTCTACCGGACCCGTGTGGAAGAGGCCGCCCGCCTGGACAAGGACGATTTCGAGCGGGCGCTTGCCAGTCTGCTCAAAGATTATGCGGGGGAAGACCTGTTCAACGAGAACATGCGCCGCAATGCGGAGCTGCTGCGCCGTCATGTCCAGAGCGCACGGGCAGGCAGGCTCCCCGCAGACAAAGCCATGCTGCAGGAGATCCTGCAGGCACGCACCGGCAAATAAGCCCAGGCACTGTGCCTGGTCACATTCACGCCGCCATCGCGGCAAGCAACAGAGGAGATGAGCCAATGAACGACAAATTGCGCCTCGGCTGGATCGGCACCGGTGTCATGGGTCACGCCATGGCCGGGCATCTGCTGGCTTCCGGCTATCCGCTGACTGTTTACAACCGCACCAAAGCCCGCGCTGAAGGGCTGCTGGCCTGCGGTGCCCGCTGGGCCGATACGCCTCAGGAAGTGGCCCGGAATTCCGATGTCGTCTTCTCCATCGTGGGCTATCCGCGTGATGTGGAAGAAGTGATGCTGGGCGAGCAGGGCGCACTGTCCGGCCTGGCCGAGGGCGGCATCCTCTGCGATATGACCACCTCCAGCCCCGAACTGGCCCGGCGCATCGCCGAAGCCGCTGCCGCAAAGGGCTGCATCAGCCTGGATGCGCCTGTCACGGGTGGTGACATCGGTGCGCGTGAAGCACGCCTGTCCATCTTTGTGGGCGGCGATAAGGAAGCCTTCGAGCGCGTACGTCCCTGCTTCGAAGTCATGGGCAAGACCATCCTGCACTGCGGTGATTCCGGCAGCGGCCAAAAGGCCAAGCTGGCCAATCAGGTGGCCATCGCCGGGGTCATGTTCAGTGTTTGCGAATCCATGCTCTTTGCGCAGGAAGCCGGTCTGGACGTGAAGCAGTGGCTGGAACTGGTGGTGCCCGGCGGCGCGGGCAGTGTGGCCATGGGGACCCTGGGCCGCCGTCTGCTGGGATGCGACTACGCGCCCGGTTTCTTCGTGGACCATTTCGTCAAGGACCTGGGTCTCTGCCTGGAGGAATGCAAGTGCATGGGTCTGGTACTGCCCGGCCTTGCGCTGTCTGAACAGATCTACCGCATGGCCCAGGCCCAGGGCCACGGTAAGGACGGGACGCAGGTCCTGCTGCAGGTGCTTGCCGAGCTCTCCGGCAAACAGTGGCGGGCCCACGCCTAGACGGTTGCAGAAAATACGCGGGGGAAGGCCTGCCCTTCCCCTGTTTCCGCTTTTCCCCATGACTTTCTTGAAACAGCGGACATGCGCAGTTTTGGGAAAGAGGAACGAGCCCGGCCTCATCCCCCCTGCTGCCGACAAGCAGACCTGGGAGCTCCGGCATACTTTTTGGGGGGCAGCTGATATTTTTTGTTGACATCATCAGGGAAGGCGCGTAGAAGACTTTTCTTGTGTCGGGATGTAGCGCAGTCTGGGAGCGCACTTGAATGGGGTTCAAGGGGTCGAAGGTTCAAATCCTTTCATCCCGACCAGAAAGCAGAAACCCCAAGGGATCTACGGAAACGTAGATCCCTTTTCTGTTTTTGGGATCTGCTATTTTCCTCTTCCCTCTTTCTGGGGTGCTTGCCAGCCATTTCGCGAAGTCGGACCACACGGGACAAACCTTCCCCGCCGTTCCCCGGACTATGGGAATGGTATCGGCCCTGGCCAACCTGGCAGACAGCAGACAATCCGTCGTCCACATATAAAAAAGCCACGAAGGTACCCTCCGTGGCTTTTTTCGCAGGTGCAAGAAATCCGGGACCGACAAACAGCCGCCATGCTTTCAGCAACTCCGCTGCCCCTCGTCCACAGGAACAAAAACTTCTAGGGACGGCCCTCGCGTTCCATTTCGCCTACCCAGCGGGAAAGGCGCGTGCGGGAATAGCGGTCTTCGGCGCCATCCAGCTTTTTGAATCCCTTGACGTTGGCCTCCAGCCAGGCCTTGTCCGTCATCAGGATCTCACAGGCCTTGCGGGCCCGCTGCTGAAAGGCATTAAGAGCGGCATTGTCAAAGGCGATGTCCCTTACCTGAGCTTCCGGGACAGGTTCATGATATTCCATGATGACCTGGGTCTTGCGGAAGTTCAGCAGCAGCTTTGCCCTGTACGCAAGGCAGGCAGCATGATCCGTGCAGAACGGATCGCTGTCGCCGTCCAGCTGCATAAGGCTTTCGTAAAGGGTCTCTCCCTTATAGGCATACTGCTGTGCCCGGATGGCCGAAAACGCCGGATGATGTGCGGCCTCCCACTCCCAAGTCCCTTCCGTGTCCGCCACGGCCGTCACCAGGGTGCCGGTACCATTGCTGTACACAGCGAACCAGATACGGGCATCACCATCCACGGAGTGCCGCGTTTTGGGACGCAGGGTCCGGTTCCCCAGGCCTTGCAGCTGCATGTCCGCAGCCGGAACAAAGGTAAAGGCAGGGCGGGCACGGGAGATAATGACCATCTGGTCCGAGGTAACCAGCTGCCCAGCTCCCCGTAAAGGAGGTTGTCCCCCCATAAAGAAAACAAAAACAGCCACAGCAATGATGGCAACAACTATCAGCAGGATTTTCATGGTTCCTCCAGAGCGTTTGGCAGACCGGAGCCATACGTCCGCCGCAAGCATGTTAACCGCATCCATGGCAGAGCAAAAGCCCTGTCGCGCAGAGGTTCTGATCCAGGCAGAAAACCTGCAACAGCAGATCCTGCCCCCAGAAAACAGAAAAGGGACCTACGTTTCCGTAGATCCCTTGGGGTTTCTGCTTTCTGGTCGGGATGAAAGGATTTGAACCTTCGACCCCTTGAACCCCATTCAAGTGCGCTCCCAGACTGCGCTACATCCCGACGCGAAGATGTAGATAGACGAAGACAGCAGGCTTGTCAATAAAAACATCACATTTTTTCAAAATAGCTATCTCAGCCCTTCTGTGCAAAAAATGGCAAGGTTGCCGACCGGAGGTCTCCATTCTTCCACCCTGCAGGGGCACGCCCCGCACTGACCATGCCGGCAGGAGCTGATCGCGCCTCTTCATATGATAGAGGTCTGCATGCAGCGTGCCGCAGGGAGATGCGGCAGCCTGCTGTCCACATTCCACATGTCGCACAAGCGACAAAGAAAGGCACACCCGCACGCCACTTCCGGGAGAAATGGCCCGGCGTGCAAGGGGAAGCACATATGCCCTGCCGTATCCTTCAGTGCAGGCTTTTTCCACCTGCCTGCCCTTAGGGCGAAAACAGGGCCGAATACTCAAGCATCAAAAACAGAAAAGGGACCTACGTTTCCGTAAATCCCTTGGGGTTTCTGCTTTCTGGTCGGGATGAAAGGATTTGAACCTTCGACCCCTTGAACCCCATTCAAGTGCGCTCCCAGACTGCGCTACATCCCGACGCGAGAAAAGAAGTACGCTCGACGCGTCTCTTTGTCAACACAAAATTCTTTTAAGAAAAAAAAATTTTGCTTTTGTGAAAATTTGGGGCAGTTTCTGCCGCTTTCGTTACATTGTGAAGCATTTCTCACCCCTTATAAACATCCGGACACACTGACAACCCATTGATATCAATTTATTTTCAAAACCCGTATTGCCCGAGTTTTTTCCGCAGTCCTTGTTTTTTCCTTCTTTTGCCAAAATATTTTTCATAAAAACCAAGCATTCACCTGCATTGACAAAAAAAATTTCCTGTGTAGAAGACAGATGGCCGCGCAGCCTGGGGGGTCAGGATGCCGGCTGGATTTTCCGGTTTCCCCTACTTGTGTCACATATTATTTCATAGTATGTCACACGGAAGGGATTTTTTCACCAGGTTGAGAAACCTGTAATCAGGAGGTTGGATATGACAACCAAATCAGCCTTTAATGAAGACAAAGTAGCCCTGCTGCTTGGCTGCATTATCTTCATCTTGGGCCTTGGCAAGTTCGCTGGACTGGATCTCCTTGGCTGGGTGGTAAAAATCGGCATGTGGGTCGATAGCCCCGTCGATGCCTGGAAGCCCGCTACCAAGGGCATGATGGCCGGCTGGCAGTCCCTGCTGGCTACCTATGTGTTTGTGACCGGTCTGCTGGCTATCGGCGTCAAACTGATGAAGGGTAACGTGGGCCGCTTCGTGGGCTCCTTCACCGTGATCTTCTTCATCGCCATCGCCTGCTACACCGCCGGCGCCAACGCCTACATCGCTGCTAACCCCACTCAGCTGGCTAAGCAGGGTATTCCGTGGGCTCTGGGCCTGAGCACCGAAGCCGGCCTGATCGCCGCTCTGGTCATGGGCATCCTGATCAGTAACTTTGCCCCCAGCGTTGCTGACTCTCTGCGCGATGCCTGCCGCCCCGAACTGTTCGTTAAGATCGCCATCGTGGTTCTGGGTGCCGAACTGGGCGTGAAGGCCGCTGATGCCGCCGGTTTTGCTGGCCACATCATCTTCCGAGGCCTGTGCGCCATTGTTGAAGCTTACCTGCTGTACTGGGCCGTGGTTTACTACGTTGCCCGTAAGTACTTCAAGTTCAACAAGGAATGGGCCGCTCCTCTGGCTTCCGGTATCTCTATCTGCGGTGTGTCCGCCGCTATCGCCACTGGTGGCGCCATCCGCGCCCGGCCGGTGGTCCCGATCATGGTTTCTTCCCTGGTCGTTGTGTTCACCTGCATTGAAATGCTGATCCTGCCCTTCATCGCTCAGACCTTCCTGTACACCGAGCCCATGGTGGCCGGCGGCTGGATGGGCCTGGCCGTGAAGTCCGACGGTGGTGCTATCGCTTCCGGTGCCATCACCGAATCCCTGATCCTGGCCAAGATGGCCGGTCTGGGCACTGAATGGGAACCCGGCTGGATCGTGATGGTGACCACCACCGTCAAGATCTTCATCGACATGTTCATCGGTATCTGGGCTCTGGTCCTGGCCTACATCTGGACGGCCAAGTTCGACAAGACCCGTGGCGACCGCACCATGACCTGGGGCGACGTCATGGACCGCTTCCCCCGCTTCGTGCTGGGTTACCTGGGTACCTTCCTGGTCCTGCTCATCGTCTGCCTGAGCACGCCTGAACTGCACAAGGTCGGCAAGGCCATGTCCGGCGCCATGAACGGCTTCCGCGTCATCTTCTTCCTGATGACCTTCTTCAGCATCGGTATGGTTTCCAACTTCCGCAAGCTGATGGAAGAAGGCATCGGCCGCCTGGCCATCGTGTACATCGTCTGCCTGTTCGGCTTCATCATCTGGGTCGGTCTGTTCATTTCCTACGCCTTCTTCCATGGCATGACCCCGCCGGTGGTTGGCGCCTAGTTTAAAGGAGAACAATGATGGAAGACAAAGAAGTCAAATTCCACGAAGAAGTCCAGAAGATGGAATACGAGCCCCTGGATGAGACTGAAATGAAGCTCATCCACTGGAGCTGGGGCCTGGGCGTGGGTCTGCTGGTGGTGCTGTTCCTCATCAGCAAGTTCGTGATGACCACCCACTAGACCTCGGGCTGCTAAACACGTAATAAGGATGCCGGGAAGGGCCTGCGC
Source organism: Desulfovibrio sp. SGI.133 (assembly GCF_050313955.1). Lineage (NCBI taxonomy): Bacteria > Pseudomonadati > Thermodesulfobacteriota > Desulfovibrionia > Desulfovibrionales > Desulfovibrionaceae > Desulfovibrio > Desulfovibrio sp. SGI.133. The sequence goes on from NZ_JBNPMK010000006.1 coordinate 81,481, forward strand.
CCTTCCCGGCTCTTGCGTACAAAGGACAAGTATCATGCCGCGTTATCATCTGCGTTACCTTAAGGGTCCCAACTACACCCTGAACCTGGAGTATGACGGCATCGTGGAAGCCTCTTCCTTTGAGGAAGCCCTGCGCCCCCATACCGACTGGCCCATCACGGAAAGCTATGACCATGCCACGGCTACGGCCTGGAATCCTGGTACCTGCATGTATTATCAGGAAATGTGGGAAGCTGCCCTGCTTCCCGACGCTGACAAGGGACAGCAAAGCTAGCACCGCATGGAGCTGACGCCTGCAAGGGGAGGACTGACTGTGCTCCCCTTGCGGTGAAATATGCTCTTATCCCTTTTTCCCTCACCTGCCACAGGGCTGCCGGACAGCTTCCATGAACATCTCAGCCACGTCACCTCTCGTTTCTGTCCTGCTCCTGCTGGTCTCCATGTCTTCCATCCAGGCCAGCGCCTCGCTTGCCAAGACCATCTTTCCCCTGGTGGGCCCGGCCGGTACCACGGCCTTGCGCCTGCTGGTGGCCTCCATCATCCTGCTCGTGGTGATGCGCCCCTGGAAGAAAGCCATCCCCCGCAGCGCCTGGAAAGTCATTGCCGTTTTCGGACTGGCCACGGCAAGCATGAACCTCTGCTTTTACGAGGCCCTGAGCCGTATCCCGCTGGGGGTCGCCGTCGGCCTGGAATTCACCGGGCCCCTGACGGTAGCCATGCTCTCTTCCCGCCGTCTGGTGGACTTCATCTGGGTCATCCTGGCCGCAGCCGGTCTCGCCATCCTGCTGCCCCTGCGCCAGAGCGCGGACAGCATCGATCCGCTGGGCGCGGTGCTCGCCCTGTGTTCCGGCGTCTGCTGGGCGCTCTACATCATCTTCGGCAAAAAGGCTGGCAGCAGCCTGGACAAATCCTGCGTGGCCCTGGCCATGCTCGTGGGCAGCTGTGCCATGTTCCCCGTGGGCCTGGCCTCCTCCGGCATGGATCTGTTCAGGCCCGAGATCCTGCCCCTGGCCCTGATCCTGGGTATTTTTTCCTCTGCTCTGCCCTACGGTGTCGAGATCATCGCACTGAAGAACCTGCCCTCGCGCACGTTCAGCATCCTCATGAGCCTGGAGCCTGCGCTTGCCGCCCTTTCCGGATTCCTCTTCCTGGGCGAACAGCTGAGCCTTGCCCAGTGGGCAGCCCTCTCGGCCATCATCAGTGCGTCCATCGGCTCCACGCTGACCATCAGAAAGCAATAGCTCAACGCCGTCATACGAGAAACCAGCCTTTTCGGGCACCGGCAGGAACAGAGCTGCTCCCCGCACAGGCATCCCGTCCTCGCCTGATGGCGCATAAGGCCTTGTCTTTTCCCGGGCGTACCCTCTCTACGGGCGTCCTTTGTCGGAGGACGCCGGCCTGCTTCCATTCCCGGCTCACAAATCAAGCCCCGGCATAACGGAGGGAGCGTCTGCAGCACCCGGCCAGGCTCAAGCCCATAAAAAAGGGCGGGGACACATCGCGTCCCCGCCCTTTTCATACGTATTGGCAGATCCTAGAACTCTTCCGGCAACTGCAGCATTTCCTCATAAGTGAACACGGGCCCGTCCAGGCACATATAGTGCGCACCCACCTTACAGTGACCACACTTCCCCACACCACAACGCATGTGGGTTTCCAGAGACGTGAAGATGTCCTTGCCGTTCATGCCGAGGCCCAGCAGATCACGGGCCACTAGTTTGATGCGGCGCGGCGAGGCGCACAGGATGGCCCGGGCATTGGCCCAGTCGAAATCCAGTTCCGGCAGCAGGTCGTTGATATAGCCCACATGGGCCTGGACGGCATCCGTCGGCTTGGCCAGGGCATACTGCACGGTCACGCCGGGGATCTTGCTCCAGTCCTTCAGATCCTGCTTGTAGACCAGGCCCTCATAGCGCGTGGCGCTGGCGATGATGGCGATACGGCCGTAGCGTTCCCGCTCCTGGAGCAGCCGCACGATGATGGTCCGCACAGGGGCAAGGCCCACGCCGGACCCCACCACCAGCACGTCCCGACCGGCAAAGGAACGGTAGGGGAAGCCTTTGCCGTAAGGCCCGCGCAGGCCGATGACATCCCCCACGCCGAGCTTGGCCAGGGCCGACGTCACCTTGCCCACTTTTTTGACGCAGAACTCGAACTGGCCGTCGTGCTGATCGCCGAAGGGGATGGACAGGGCCACTTCCCCCACGCCGAAGACCGTGACCATGAAGAACTGGCCCGTCAGGCGGAAGGTCTCGGCAAGGCGTTCATCCATGTAGCGGACCACATAGCGGCGGATGTCCGGGGTCTCGTCATGGATGGCCACGATGCGCGCGGGATAGGGCGTGAACAGCTGGGGGTCGATGCGGGTGGACGCCCGTTCCGGGATGGAGACCGGCATGGGCTTGCGCTGTCCCTCGGGCGGGCAGTCCTTCACCACGGTATCGGCTATCTTGCGGATGTCGATGCCTGCAGGGCAGACGTCGATGCAGCGCCCGCAACCAACGCAGCCTTTTTTGCCGAAGCGGTCCTGGATGTAGACCAGCTTGTCCATGATGCGGTGACGCACGGCGGCAGCCTTGCTGCGCGGATTGTGCCAGCCGGCATTACGCGTGAACCCTGCCGTCTGGCAGGAGTCCTTGACGCGGACGCGGCGGCCGGACTGGGCATCCAGACGTTCCTCGTTGAACTGGAAACAGGTGCAGGTCGGGCAAACGGCCGTGCAGCCCGTGCAGCGGATGCAGGTGGGCGTGATCTCTTCCCACACCGGATGGTCGAAGCCCTGCAGCAGGGCCGTACGGATCTGGGAAAGGTCGGGCAGCTTCTGGAAAGAGTCCCGGCACTCCTTTTCCAGCTCGCCCAGCCGGGCACGCAGAGCGGCTTCGGTCACGGGACGGAAAAAGACCATGGCCTGCCCCACAAGGCTCTCGCCCTTGTCCGTGGCGCATTCCACCCAGCACAGATCGCCGTCCAGCGTCAGCATCAGGTCAAAGCCGCTGCGGGCAAAGGGGCCTGTGCCCGTGGCCGCGCAAAAACAGCTTTTCCCGGGCGTACGGCAGTTCATGCCCACGATGGTGACGGCCTCGCGCCGCATGGAATAATTGATGTCCCGGTATTCGCCCAGGTAGAAATCATCCAGATATTCCAGAGCGGACACATCACAGGGACGCATGCCGAAGATGACCGTCGGGGCCATGGCTTCCGCACCGGGCTCGGCCACATACGTACGTTCGTTGCCTTCCCAGCGGAACAGCACATCCTGATAGCCGTTCAGGACGTCCACCGGCGGCATGGCCAGGTTGGTATAGTCGAGGCACAGACCCTTTTCCGGGACAAAGCTCTCCAGGCGAGTGGTCCCGCCCTGCTCCTTGCAGGGGCACAGCACACGGGAGCCTGACTGCCAGGCAGTCAGCAGGGCGGGCAGGTCCGCCGGATTCATGGTATAGTATGCGGACATGGTTAGACCCTCTCCAGCCTGACGGCGCTGATTTTGTATTCAGGGGTTTTGCTGACCGGGTCCAGAGCGGTGCAGGTCAGCAGGTTGACCATGGCTTCGGCAAAATGCAGAGGAGCGAAGACCACGCCCTCGGGCACATCGTCCGTGATGTGCATGCGCGAGACCACAGAGCCACGACGGCTGACCATGCGCAGGCGGGCGCCTTCGCGGATCTCCAGCTTTTTGGCGTCAGCGGGATTGATGTCCGTCACCAGCTCGGGCAGTTCACGCTCCAGCATGGCACAACGGCGCGTCATGGTCCCGGTCAGATAATGGGCATGGCGCATGCCGGTGCTGAGCAGGAAAGGATACTCCTCGTCCGGCAGTTCCGCCGGGGGCACATGCGGGATGGCGGCAAAAAGCCCCTTGCCGCGGGTGAAGCGCCCCTGATGCAGGATGGGCGTGCCGGGATGGTCAGGCGTGGGACAAGGCCAGCACAGGCCCTTCCCTTCCAGACGAGCATAGCTCATGCCGCCCATATTGGGCGCCAGGGAGCAGATCTCGTCAAAGACCTCCGAAGCCGAGGCATAGTGCATGTCATAGCCCAGCCGCCGGGACAAAGCCTGGATGATCTGGCCGTTGGTCCGTCCCGCCATGGGCGGGATGGCCTGACGCACGCGCTGCACGCGACGCTCGGAGTTGGTGAAGGTACCGTCGGTCTCCGCAAACGACGCACCGGGCAGGACCATGTGCGCCAGTTCCGTGGTCGGCGTGGGGAAGATGTCGAGACAGAGCAGGAACTCCGCCGACGACAGGGCTTTCACCACATGGCCGGAATCCGGGTCGCTGACCACGGGATTCTCGCCCATGATGATCATGGCCTTGAGTTTGCCCTCCTGCAAGCCGTGCATCATCTCCATGGCCGTCAGGCCGCGGAAAGGCGACAGAGAGCGTCCCCAGGCCGCCTCGAACTTCAGACGGGCCTTCTCGTCATCCACGAACTGGTAGCCGGGATAGTAATTGGGCAACCCGCCCATATCGCAGGCGCCCTGCACATTGTTCTGGCCGCGCAGCGGGTTCACCCCCGTACAGGGACGACCGATCTGCCCGCAGAGCATGGACAGGTTGGCCAGGGAACGGACATTGTTCACGCCGCAGCGGTGCTGGGTGATGCCCAGGCAATAGACGATGGCGCTGGTCTCCGAACGGGCATAGAGCTCCGCCGCACGGAACAGGAGCTCACGCGGCACGCCGGTGACTTCCTCTGTCCGCTCGGGCGTCCATTCACGCAGGCTCTCGCGCAGCTCGTCGAAATTCTCCGTGCGTTCCGCGATGAAGGCCGCATCGTGCCAGCCATTCTCATAAATGATATGCATCAGGCCGTTGACCAGCGGCACGTCCGTTCCCGGACGCAGGCGCAGGTGCACGTCCGCCAGGCGGGCAAGGTCCGTCCGGCGGGGGTCGGCCACGATAAGTTTGCCGCCCTCACGATGGCAATGCATGAGCCGCATGCCCACCATGGGATGGGCGACCGTGGTATTGGAACCGATCACAAACAGACAGCTCGCCTGCTCCAGCTCGTCGAAAGAGTTGGTCATGGCGCCGCTGCCGAACGAAGTGGCAAGACCTGCCACAGTGGGACCGTGTCAGAGACGGGCGCAGTGATCGATATTGTTGGTCCCCAGCGCGCAACGGGTGAGCTTTTGCAGCAGATAGTTCTCTTCGTTGGTGCAGCGGGCGGAGGTCAGCACGCCGATGCTGTCAGGGCCGTACTGGTCACGGATGCGGGCCAGCTCCCCGGCGGCATGATCGAGGGCGCTTTCCCAGTCCAGGGACTGCCAGCCCTGCTCCGTACGCAGCAGGGGCGTTTTCAGACGGTCAGGGTGCTGTATGAATTCATGCACATTCCAGCCCTTGACGCACAGCTTGCCCCGGTTGACCGGGCTGTCGGGGGTGGGCACGGAACGCTGAATGCGGCCTTCCGCAGTTTCCAGGGTCAGGCCGCAACCGCAGCCGCAATACGGGCAGGTTGTCGCCGTGTGACGAATATCCATAAGTCTCTCCGCAATATCACATCATGTCCGGGCCGGGACGGCACGCCTTTGTCCGCCACACTCCGGCATGAGCCTTTTTTCCAGCTTTGGAGTGGAAAATTTTGTCGTTTTTTTCCATAAAAAAAGGTGCCCAACATGTCAAAGAGAAAGGCTTTCTTTTCTTGAAGACAGACCGGCACCACACAAGGAGACCCGCATGGACAACGCATCCCCCTGGCAAACGATGGCCCGCGCCACACAGGCAGAAGCCCGGGACATCGTGGTGGAACTGGACATAGAAGGACACTGGCGCCGGGCTGGCGCCGTGGTCCATGCCGTGGGCTCGTTCAGGACGGGCCTGCTGGTCCGGCACAGGGACATAGACTTTCATGTCTACACGCCGACTCTGGACCGCGACCTCAGCTTCCGTGTCATGGCGGCCCTGGCCGGTTCCCCCTATCTGAACAGCCTGCACTTCGTGGACAGCAGCGCAACAGAAGAACGCTGTCTGGAATGGCATGGCATCTGGCAACGCCCCGGCGGCGCCCCCTGGCAGATCGACATCATCCACATCGAGAGCGGCTCGACATTCGACGGCTATTTCGAACGCTTTGCCGACCGTCTTTGCCGGCACATGGACGATGCGACGCGGGATACCATCCTGCGCCTCAAATACGAGACGCCGGAAAACGAGAGCATCCACGGGGTGGAGTACTATCAGGCTGTTCTGGAAGGCGGTGTGCACACGCTGGACGAGCTGCGCCGCTGGCGTGCCGTGCATCCCCTGGACGGCGTGAACCTCTGGATGCCCTGAGGTAGCGCAGCCCCAGGCATAACGTATGAAAAAGGGCGGGACCCTTCCCATCCGGAACAGGTACCGCCCTTTTCATGCTGCTATTGCTGCAATATCTGGACGAATTCCTTGCCCTGCGCGCTTTGCAGGAACGCCGCCAGGGCATCCACCACCTGCTGGTCATACTTGAAGGGACGCTCGCGCAGGATAGCCAGAGCCGCCGGTTCGTCATGACGGCGCCGGTAGGAACGCGGACGCATCAGGGCGCAGAAGGTGTTGGCCACGGCCAGGATGCGGGCCTGCAGGCAGATGGCCTCGCCCTGCAGCTTCCGGGGATAGCCGGAACCGTCCATACGCTCGTGCATCTGTTCGATGGTCTGCAGGACAGGCAAGCCGAAATCTATGCCCCGCAGGGCCTCCACAGCATAATCCACATGCTTTTCCATCAGCAGGCGTTCCTCGGGCGTCAGGGGACCTGCCTTGGTCAGCAGCTCGTGCGGCAGACGAATCATGCCCACTTGGGACAGACTGGCCGCCGTGCGCAGCGTGGACTCCAGCGCCGGATCGTCCTTGCCCAGCCAGGCCGCTAGATGATAGGCGAGTTCGCCGGTGAGACCGGACTGCCCCTTCAAATAGGGGTCCACCGCTTCCACCGCGTGGGTGAAGGCCTCGACGGTCTGGCGCAGCATGGTGGCAAGGCGCTGCTCCGCCTCCACGTGGGCCGTGATATCCCGATAGACCACCACGACGGTCCCTGATGCGCCGTCTTCCGCGGCAAAGGGCAGGCACTGCACATTGAGGTGCACCAGCTTGCCCTCGACCAGCATGTCTTCCTGGTCGGAAAATTCCGTCCCTGTCCGCCAGACGAATTCCACATGGCGTTCCAGGCTCCGGGCCAGATAGTCCGGAAGATGCCGTACCTGCATGAGATGGAGCACGTCCCCCTGGCAGCGGGCCAGACGGGCGAACTCCGTATTGGCATAGACGATGCGGCCTTCACCATCCACCAGGGCCAATGCCGAATGCATGGCCCGCAGGACCGTGTCCAGCAGACAGCGCTGCCGGGACATGGTTGCATACAGATCTTTCAGCTCCCGCACCTCGCCCCGCTCCCGGCGGATGCCGAGCCACCAGTAAAACCAGACCAGGATCCCCGCCAGGCAAAGGAACAGCAGGCCAGCCATGGTCCAGACGCGCCAGGCCATGTCGTCCTGTTCCTGGCGGACGCTGTCCGCCCGGCAGGCCACGGCCGCATACCAGGACGTCCCCGGCACGGGCTGACCGACCACAAGGCAATCCATCGTCCCGGAGATGACAGGCAAGACCATGTCCCGGGGCGTCATGTCCTGACCGAAGCCCGCAGGCAGGGTCACCAGGTTGAGGCTCGGACGCTCGCCCATGCCAATGGCCTGGACCTGCTCGCCGCCGGTCTCCAGCAGCAGGCTCATATAGCCCAGTTCGGAGGACTGGCCTACCCCACCCAGGAGCTTGCCGATATCACAGGTGACCAGCAGGATCCCCTGGGGCGAGTCGTCCGCCGAAACATAGCCCGGCGCCGTCACCGGACAGTAAAAATCCACCAGCAGACGCTCGCCCTGGAGCCGGACGGGCAGCATGCCTGCCCCGGACAAGGCTCCCTTGCTCCGGCGCTGCTTCAGCAACGTCCTGGTATCCGCCTGCCAGCCCTGCCCCACCAGCATGACCGGTTCCAACGTCCTGTCCAGCAGGGCCGCACCGGTAAAATCATGCCGGGAGATGAACTCGACAAATTTGCGATAGATGAGCGTGGCATGGGGCGATATGTCGCGCAGGGCCTGACGGTCCCGCGCATCAAGGCCGCTGTGCCGACCATGTTCCTGTTCCGTCCAGGGGGTCTCCCCCAGCTCGCGCAGCAAGGCCACGGGCAGGTCCGTCTCCGCTATTTCCGCCGCCAGCAGACGCAGCATGTCATAACGGGCCATCTCCGCCACAGCATCACGCTGGACGCCGGTCCATACCGTCACCATGGCCGCTGCCGTGGACGTATAAGCGGAAAGCTGGCTGCCTGTCCTGTCGAGGATCTCGCGCTGTTCCGCACTGTTGAAGCGGGTGGCCCCGATGATCGTCAGGGCAAGCAGCAGTATCAGCCCTCCCAGCAGGGGCCGCAGTGACACACGTTCAGGATTGCGCATAGAAGCTCCGCACAGCAGGGATCAGCGCTCGGTAAGCGCATTCTGCCTGGCTTTCATCACAGGTTTGAGGATATAGTCGAGCACCGTCTTCTTGCCGATGATGATGTCGGCCACCACGATCATGCCCGGGATGATAGGCAGGATCTCGTCGTTACGCCGGATGGCCGTCTCTCCGGTACGGACTTTGACAAGGTAATAGAAATCGCCCTTTTTGTCTTCAATGGTGTCCGCACTGATGGATTCCAGCTTGCCGGGCAAACCGCCGTAGATGGAGAAATCATAGGCCGAGACCTTGATCATCACGTCCTGCCCGGGACGCAAAAAGGCCACGTCCTGCGGGCGGACGCGCACTTCCACCAGAAGGCTCTCGTCCATGGGCACGATGTCCATGATGGCCTCGCCCGGCTTGACGACCCCGCCCACCGTATTGACCAGTATCTGTTTGACGCTGCCCCGCACGGGACTGCGTACTTCGGTGCGCGTCACGCGGTCGCCGCCAGCGGTCAGGGATTCCCGCACCGAGCCCAGCTCCGTGCGCCGCTTGTTGATCTCCTGGCTGATGGCCAGCTGCTCTTCCGCCACCCGGCTGCCGATGCGCTGCCGGGCCTCATCCATCATGGCCTGCGTCTTGGGAATGGCCGCGGCCAGCATGTCGATCTCGCCCTGGGTCTGGATGATCTTTTGCTCCAGCCCCAGATAATCCATGCGGGAGTAGTTGTTGCGCTGCAGTAGGCGTTTGGCCGTATCCCGCTGCTCCGTCTCCAGCACCAGGCTGCCGTCCAGCTGTTTCTTGCGTGCCAGCTGCTCCGCCACCTCGCTTTGCCGCTGGGCATACTGGGCCTCCAGCATGGAGAGCTCGGCCCGCAGCTTCGAACTTTGCGCCTTCCAGGTGTTCCGCTGGTCATCGACGATCTGACGGGCGCGCTCCATAAGGACGCTGTCCGGCTCTTCGCCCAGGATCTCCTTGAGGAAGACAGGCAGGTCACTGGGGAAGACCGGCTCCTCGTCACGCAGCATGGCCTCCAGCCGCATGATGGCCAAGCGGTGTTCCACCAGCTTGTACAGGGCATCCCGGTACGAGCTTTCGGCCATGACGTTTTCCAGCTGGGCCACGACCTGCCCTTTTTCCACGACCTCGCCCTCCCGGACGAGCACGGCCTGGAGGATACCGCCTTCCAGGTTGGAGACCGACTGCGTGCGCCGGGAGCCCACCACGGAACCTTCGGCATGGGTCACTTCGTCGATGGGGGCCCAGGCGGCCCAGATGAGCAGCGCCACAACGAGCAAGGCCACCGCCACGGACAGGGCACGGGCCGTGAACGCGGGCCTGCGGGATAGGGCCGCATCCACCTCGCTGGCATAATTGATGTCATCCGGCATCAGCCCATGCAAAGGAGCGTCCAGAGCCGCGAACAGCTCCTTGCGCGTCATGGGCTTGTCACCGGCGGACGACGCCTGGCTGAAGTTCTCGCGTAGGCGCGCCGCCATGCCGGTGGCGGGACGCTGCTCGCGTTCGGCATCCCCCACGAAGATCAGGCGGAACACCTGCCAGATGCGGGCGAACAATGAACGTTTCCGGGGCTGGCCGTCAGGTACGGACGTCTCGGGAGGCAAAGACGAAAAGATGTCTTTCGGCGGCCTGGTTTCACTTTGGTTACCAGTCTGCGTCATGGAATCCGGCTTACGGGCGTCCATCCTTCCCCTCCTTCACGGCAGCGGCTCCCGCGGGAGCCCCCTGCCCTTTTTCCGGGGCAGGCTTCCTGGCTGCGGCAGCGCTGTCGCGCAAGCGCTTCAGGATGGCATCACGCGGCCCGAACATCCGCAGCCTGCCGTTCTCCATGACAGCCAGCTTGTTCACCATGCGCAGCATGCTCAGGCGATGGGTCACAAGGATCAGGGTCCGCCCCTGCGAAACGGCTGCCAGCCGCTGCTGCAGGCGCTGCTCGGAATCCGTGTCCATATTGCTGGTGGGCTCGTCCAGGATCAGCACCTCAGGATCGCGGACCAGCGCACGGGCAAGGGCCACCGCCTGCCGCTGCCCACCGGACAGGGCCTTGCCCTGCTCGCCGACCTGGGCCGCGAAACCGGCGGGATTGTTGCGGACAAAATCCGTCACCCCGGCAAGGGCCGCGGCCCGGAACACCAGATGGTCATTGATGGTGGGGTCCCCCAGGACGATGTTCTCGCGGATGCTGCCATAAAACAGGACCACGTCCTGCGGCAACACGCCGATGCGCCCGCGCAGCTCCGTGGTCGGCAGTTGGCGCAGATCCACGTCCCCGAATTTGATGCTGCCCTTCTGCGGCTGGTAAAAACCTGTCAGGAGCTTGGCCAGGGTGCTTTTGCCCGAGCCCATGGCCCCGATGATACCGATCCGGTCGCCGGGATTGATGCGCAGGCTCACGTCCTCAAGGGCCAGACGCATGGAATTGGGATAGGCGAACGAAACATTCTCCACGGTGAAGGAGGGCTGCAACTCGCCAAAATCCATGCAGGAACTTTCCGACTGGTTCTCGGAAGGCAGCTCCATGAGCAGATCGAGGGCCTGCAGGGCAACACGGGAATTCTGCAGGCGGGTCAGCAGGGAGGCCAGCTGCATCAGCGGCGCCATGGCCCGGCCCACAAGGATGTTGCAGCCGATGAGGGCCCCCATGGTCATCAGGCCTTCCGAGATCCGGTAGACGCCCCAGATGATCATGCTTACCGTGACCATATGGGTCACCAGGGTGGAGGCCGTCACGGCCAGACTGCTGTACCGGCGCGACTCCGCCGTCGATTTGGCGGAAAGCCCCACCACGGCCTCCCACAGGCGCTGCATCCGGCTCTCGGCCTGGCAGGCCTTGATGGTCTCCAGGCCGTTGACCATCTCCACGAGCAGGGCGTTCTTCTGCATGTTCTGCTTGTAGCTCTGCTCGGCGCAGCGGCGTGCCGCGGTCTGGAGGAAGAGCCCCAGCCCGATGAGGATGGGCATGGCCGCCAGCGGCAGGAAGACCATGGGCCCGGCGATGAAGGCGATCAGCAGCAGGAAGATGACCAGGAAGGGGACGTCGATGCAGGCCAGCAGCGAGGACGAACTGAAGAATTCGCGCAACTGCTCGAATTCACGCAAGTTGTTGACCAGCGAGCCCGTAGATTCCGGCTTGCTTTCCAGCCGCATGGTGAGGACCTTGTCCACCAGATTGCTGGAGAGCACGATGTCCGCATTGCGCCCGGCCACGTCCACGAAGTGCGTGCGCAGGGCCCGCAACAAAAAGTCGAACAGGTAGATGATGATGACACCGGAAGCCAGGACCCACAACGTCTCTATGGCATTGTTGGGCACGACCCGGTCATAGACATTCATGGCGAACAGGGGACTGGCCAGCGCGATGAGGTTGATGATGACGCTGGCCAGCGCCACATGCCGGTAGATGGGCGCATAATAGCGCAGCACGTCCCAGAACCAGCGTTTTCCCTTGGCCAGACGCAGCTTTTCCACATGCTCCTGGGGACGGCCGGGAACGGCCACATACAGGGCATAGCCGGTATATTCCTCCTGCAGCGCGTCCAGGGGCACCAGCTGGCTGGCGCTTTCCGTCTCCGGGAAAATGACTTCGGCCTGCGCCGTCTCGGATCCGGTCTCGCCCGCCTCTGCCCCCGCCGGAGCTCCCGGCACCAGCCGGGTCAGGACACAGCTGCGGTTGCCGGACAGCAGCAGGATGCAGGGCAAGGTCAGGTTGGAGAGGTCAGCCAGCCGGGGACGATACAATACGCTGCCCGTCAGGCCCGCCTTGCGGGCGACCCGCAGGCACGCCTGGGCCGAGACGGTACTGCCCGAAAGCCCGGCCAGCAGGAACTGGGGAGACAAGGCCTTGCCCCGGAGACGGCACAAGGAGGAAAGACTGCGCAGCAAAGGCGGCATGAAATCGACATCGGAAGGCCGCAGGCCTCCGGCTGCCATTTCCGGGCCGCGTGTTTCCCCGGATCCGTTTTCCGACATATGAACAATCCTTTGACGTCCATCCTGTAGACGTCCTGTCGCAAAACAACAGGCAGAGGAGCTCTGCCTGTTGTCGCATCGAAACCCTCCCGGCAGATCAGACTGCCGGAGCTGTCATGGGCTACCCGGAAAGCAAGGGCTCCCCGGTTACTTGAACCAGCCCATTTCAAAATCTTCGCCCTGGACGGGCTGAGCCTCCTTGGGGCCCGACTTGATCTCTTCCGCCGGGACCCCCATACGGGGCAGCAGATCACCGGCCAGAGCGCACATACGGTAAGCCCCTACGAGGATATTGCCGCGGGCGGTCTCGGCCTGACTGGCGGAATTGTAGAGTTCGTTCTCCGAATCCAGCACGTCCAGCAGGCTGCGCGTCCCCAGCAGGAACTGGTCATGGTAGGCCTGCCGGGTATAGGTATTGTTTTCCACGGCCTTGGTGTAGAACTTGTACTGCTCCTTGGCCGCCAGATAGTTGCTCCAGGTGGACTCCATATCCAAACGCAGGGTATCCATGTAATCGTACAGGTTCTGCCGGGCCTCGCGTTCCCGCGCCGAGGCCGCACGGATGCCTTCCACGTCGGCACCGCTGTTGAACACGTTCCAGCGCATTGTGGCCAGGACGTCGAAGCTGTAGACCCAGCGGTCACGGTCACCGCCGCGGTCGCTGTACTCCGGCCCGGCTTCCAGCTGGAAGGTCGGATACATGGCGGACTGGGCCAGCTCCTTCTCACCCTTGGCAGCACGGATGTCCTGCAGGTAGGCAGCCAGCTTGGGATTGTGCTTTTCTGCCATCTGGATAAAGGCCGCTGCCGTATCGGGCATCTCGACCGGCATGGGCACCGCATCCAGCTTGCCGACCGTATAGATGCCGGTCAGGCGGGAATAGGTGGCGTAGGCCACGCGCAGGGCGTCTTCCGCCTCGGCCAGGGCGGAATGCGCACGCTGCAGACGCGATTCCGCCTGCGTCACATCGGCCTGGGTATCCGCCCCCATGCTGGCACGGTCACGGGCCTGGGCCAGGATGGATTCATGCCGGGCCACATTGTTGCGGGCCAGTTCCACCAGCTTGATACGGCGCAGCAGGTCGATATGGGCGATGATGCCATCCAGGGAAAGGGACGTGGCCGTGTCGAAGATCCTGGCCTTGACGGAATCCAGGGTTGCCTGGGCGGCACGCACGCGGCTGCGCGTAGCAAAGCCGTCCCAGATGGGCTGTACCAGCTTGGCGGAGACACTGCCCACGCTCAACCACTGGTCATCAAGGTTCAGACCGCGGGACGTGGTGTCGCTCAGGACACCCACGCCGATCTCCCCCGTGACGTCCACACGCGGACCGAAGCCGGCACGGGCCTTGTTGAGCTCATGCTCCAGGACCGCACGGTTCTCCTTGATGCTCATCAGGCTGCGATGGTTGTGCAGCACACCGTACACGGTATCGTTTACTGTGATATGCGCCGCGCTGTTCCCCTGTGCCGGAGTATCCCGGGTCCATGCCGTATCCGTCCCTCCGGCCAGCAGACAGCATGCAGCGACGATTATCGCTCCCCACGTTTTGCGAGTTGCCATAATGTTTCATCCTCTCTCACAGTTTTTTGAGATGCACTCCTATTATGCAGGCATGATATATTTAGTCAATATTTCGATCTTTTTTGCCAATTTATGAAAATCTCTAAAAAAATTATAACGCACTGATTTCGCGAATGATCCCGCCCCTCTATTTTACCATAAAATCTTCTATAAAATATTATATAGCAATTTTAATACATTACTCCTAAAAAATAAAATCCTTGCTCTTTTGCCGGCAAAAGAGCCTTCCCGGTATCTCTCGACAAGGATCGTCCCCCGCAGTACAAAAACGCATCCCCATATTCCCAGACATCAGCCTTCCGGCGGTTTTTCCATGCTTCCTGTGCGCTCTGTTCCCGTATCCTGCCCGGCCCGGTCTCCCCTCCGATCTCCGGTCATACGCCCGCACCGGATCGCATGCATCTCCGCCTGCCTTGCCGTTTTTCTAGTCTGTCTGTTCAGCATCCTCCCGGCGCAGGCCGCCTCCATCCCCCTGTTCGGGACCGTGGAGTTCCGGCGCCCTCTCGACAGCCTGCCCGCCTGGGCTGAGGTCCGCCGCATGAACGAGCTGGAGCCCATCTTCGTCAGCGGCAAGGTCTTCACCCGGACCGCCACCTGGGACTCCTTCAAACAGGGAGCCCAGGGCAAGAGCGGCATGGAGCTGCTGCGCTATGTCAACACGTTCTGGAACCGCTTTCCCTATCGTGAGGACATCACCAACTGGGGTAAGGCCGACTACTGGGTCTGGCCCAATCTGTTCCTTAAAAAATCAGGCGACTGCGAAGATTACGCCATCGTCAAATATTTCACGCTCAAAGAGCTGGGCATGGACACGGATAAACTGCGTATCGTCGTCCTGCGCGATACACTGCGCCGTCTGTCCCATGCCGTTCTGGCCGTCTACATGGACAATGACATCGTCATCCTGGACAACATCAGTAATGCCATCCTGCCCCAGGGGCGCCTGCGACATTATGTTCCGCAGTTCTCGTTCAACGAGAAGTCACGCTGGGCCCACATGCGAGGCAAAAAAACAAACGAGTAGCCCATGTACACTCCCGATCCCGACCTCCCTGCCAAGCCGCATCACTTCATGAGCAAACGGCTGAGCATCAGTATCAGCCTCGTGCTTTTCGTGCTGGTCCTGCTGCTCTCCTATGCCCTGTGTTCCCTGCAGGTCGACCGGAGCACCCAGGCCATCCTGGCGGACAAGAACCGCTTCCTCCTGTCCAAAATCGATACCATGCAGATCCGCCTGCAAGACTGGCGGCGGACCATGCTGGAGCAGACCAACACGCTGGCCCTTTCGGAGAGCGTCCGCCTGTTCGCCGCGGACATGGCCGCCCTACCCTCTGACCTGCTGGACAAAAACTCCCGCACTGCCGATCCCGGATCCGACAGCGACCAGCTGTCCCTGCTGGACCAGCGCGAATACATGCAGCAGTTGCTGGCGGACATCGCCTATCAGAACGATCTTGACCGCATCCGCATGTTTCTGCCCGATGGCCGCAAGATTGTGGACAGCTCCTCTGACGCTGCCGACAATCACGACGACGATCTTCTCGTCCGGCAGGCCACCACATCGAGGACGCTTTCCTTTGGGGCCATCCACAAGCATGGGGACCGTTTCGCCCTGCAGGCCGGTGCCCCCCTGTTCGAGATCAGCGGCAAGGACAGGCCCCGTGTCGTCGGCTGCCTGCTCCTGTGCTTCCCCATGGACGCTGCCCTGACGAACATCCTTCAGGATAAGGAAAGCCAGCTCAAGCTGGTGGACCTTTTCCCGGGCAGGAGCAGCGTCTTCCTGCTGCGGGAGGACGCCCTGCAACAGCTCCCCCTCCGTGCAGGCGTGGCCGGCGCCCACTCGCTGGACTTCAAAAAGCGTCCTGCCATGGCCGGAGGGGGTGACGTCTATTCCCTGGCCTTCATCTCCTCGCTGCCCAATACGCTGATGCTGGTGGCCTCCCTGCCCGCTGCGGACATCGACCGGGAGATCCTCCACAAATCCATGCAGATCTATGCCGTCGGCCTGCTGACCAGCCTGGGGATCGGCCTGCTGCTGGCCTTCGGGGTCTCCTGCCTGGTGGGGCGGGCCCACCGGGCATCGGCCGCCTACTTCAAGGCCCTGTACACGGTCATCCGTGATCAGAAACAGGTGCTGGACAGCGTCAACGATTCCATGCGCCTGGGGCTGGTCCTGTTCAGTGCCACGGACGGCGTCCGCATCTTCAATCCCGAATTTGCCAAGATCTGCGGCGGCATCCCGCAGGAGGAACTGGCCGGCAAGTCCCCCAGGGATCTCTTCCCCCAGGAAGCCGCCCTCAAATTGCAGGCAGGCATCGAGCGCAAGATCAAGGAACCGTCCTTCGACGGCGTGGAGTTGGCCCTGCCCGGTACTGACGGCAAGGAACACCTTTACAGGGTCTCCCTCTACGTTTTTCTGGACAGGCAGGAGCAGGACGCCGCCAAAGCAGCGGCTCTTCCCGGAAGCGTCGTGGCCATCTTCAAGGACATCACCCGCTTCCGCAGGCAGGCCCAGAAAGCCCAGGAACGCCAGCAGCATCTTATGGAAGCCCTGGTGCGCGCCGTGGAATATGTGGACCCCAACCTGGTGGGGCATACCCGGAAGATGCGGCATGTGGCGGAGCTGCTGGCCAAGCACATGGAGCTGGACAATACGGCTGTCCTGACCCTGCGCATGGCCTCCCAGCTTTCGCAGATCGGCAAGATCTTCGTACCGCACCACCTGCTGCGCAAAAGCGGCAAGCTCACCCCCGAGGAGCAGCAGGCCGTGCTGCAGTCTTCGGAATATGCCTTCCGCGTCCTGTACGGGATCAACTTCGGGCTGCCTGTTCCCGAAGCCCTGCACGACATGAACGAAAAGTTCGACGGCAGCGGCCCGCGGGCCTTGAAGGGAGAGCAGATCAACCCCCATGCCCGCCTGCTGGCCGTGGTCAACGCCTTCTGCTCCATGGTCAGCGACCGGGCCTACAGACAGGGGATGCCCATCAGCCAGGCCCTGGACATCATGTCGTCCAGCCCGGCCTTCGACCCCGCCATCGTGCTGGCATTGCGGGAGATCCCCGCAGAGGACCTGCGCGCTGCCCTGGCCGGGGAGGACGACTCTTCCCAGGCCTAGCCAGAAAGATCACCCAAGGGGACGACGTGAAAACGCCGTCCCCTTGTCATACTCTCTGCCGGAAGCGTGCGTATCCTTTGTCCCGGAAAGCTGTTTTGACATCCCCGCAAGAGCTGACGTATATTGAAACCAAACATGAAGCGGCCGTCAGCCCCGGAAAGACGCCGCTTTGCCTTTCCCTGCCCTGCACTTTCGCGGATGCAGCGGCCCGCCCCTCTCCACGGTCTCCGCGGATATGTCCATCCTTTCCGGTTGAGGAGGATACATGAAATTCCAGTTTGACCGTCCTGCCTGCCAGAACCTGCGCAAGGCCCTCCGCAAGGAGTGGCTGGAGACCAACGGTCTTGGCGACTATGCCTCCAGCTCGCTGGTATGCTGCAATACGCGCAAATACCACGGCCTGTTCGTCACCGAGCTGGCCCGACCCGCAGGCCGCCATGTGCTGCTCTCCACGCTTGAGGAATCCCTGCTCATGGCAGGCAAAGAGTTTTTCTTCTCCTGCCGCAAGCATCCGGGCGTGTACTTCCCGCGCGGGCATGAATACATGCAGGCCGCCTCTGCCGGGCTCTGGCCTTCCTTCCGCTATCGTTTCGGTGACGTGACGCTGACCCGCGAGCTCATGCTGCTGCCGGGACGGCACGTTCTCCTCATACGCTACAAGGCCAGTATCGCCAGTCCCGAGACCCCGCCCCTGCGCCTGCGCATCAAGCCCCTGCTGGCCTGCCGCAACATGCACACGGTCATCCGCGCCGACAAAGCCATCGACAGCAGCGTCTCCCCGACCCTGTACGGAGCTTCCGTGCGCCCGGATCCCCAGCTGCCCGAACTTTTTTTGCAGATGGACGGCCCTGCCTCCTGGCAGACGGCCCAGGACTGGTACTACAACATCGAATATCTTGTGGAGCAGGAGCGGGGCTTTCCCTTCCAGGAAGACCTGTTCATGCCAGGGATTTTCGAAGTGGACCTGGCTCCCGGTCATGCCGTCTATCTCACCGTCTCCACGGAGAGCCTGCAAAAGGAACACAGCCGGCATGACTTCGAACGTCTGTGGCAGGAAGAGAGCCGGCGCCGGATCGAGGAAGAAGCCGAGACGGACAGCCTGCAAAAGCATCTGGCCCGGGAAGGCAAACGTTTCCTCATCACCACGCCCGGCAGCACTACCGGCCGGATCGACAGCATCGTGGCCGGGTACCACTGGTTCGGCTCCTGGGGGCGCGACACCATGATCGCCCTGCCCGGCCTGACGTTTTTTGCCGGTCGCCAGGCTCTGGGCGAACAGATCCTTGCCAACATGGGCGCCGCCGTGCGTGACGGCCTCATCCCCAACGTTTTTTCCGCCGACGGCCGTCATGCCTACAACTCTGTGGACGCTTCCCTCTGGTATGTCTGGGCCGTGCAGATGCTGCTCCAGGTCGATCCGCAGCGCATGGGCTTTGTGAAAGAACACTGCTGGCCCGCCATCAAGGAGATCCTCCGGGCCTATGCCGGGGGACAGGTTCCGTTCGTCCGTGCCGACGAGGAAGGTTTCCTTGACGTGGGCGACGAACAGACCCAGCTCACCTGGATGGACGCCGTGGTCGACGGCAGGCCCGTCACGCCGCGGCACGGCCAGCCGGTGGAGATCAGCGCCCTGTGGTACAATGCTCTGGCCTTTGCCGATCATCTGGCCCGGCGCTTCGACGAACCTCACTGGCAGGATTCCATCGACCAGCGGGACCGCATGCGCGCCGTCTTCGTCCACCGGCACTGGATCAAAGATTACCGGGGCGACTATCTGGCCGACGTCTGGCGGGATGGTGAGCGGGACTTCCGCGTGCGTCCCAACCAGCTGTTTGCCGTTTCCCTGCCCTTCCCCATCCTCGAAGAAGACAACTACGCCTCCGTGGTCTCACGCGTACGCCAGTGCCTGCTGACCCCCTGCGGACTGCGCACGCTGGCCCCCAGCGCCAACGAGTACTGCTCCCTTTATGAAGGCGGGCCCGGAGAGCGTGACAAAGCCTACCATCAAGGCACGGTCTGGCCCTGGCTTCTGGGCGCTTACGGCGATGCCCTGCTGCGGGCGGCCTGGGATGAGGAAGGCGCGGCGCGCGACCTGCTGCATACCCTGACGCCCCTCTTCGGCAGCCATCTGGGCGGCGCCGGTATCGGGAGCATCTCTGAGATATTTGACGGAGACCCGCCGCATCTGCCCAACGGCTGCATCGCCCAGGCCTGGAGCGTGGCCGAATGCCTGCGCCTGTTGAACAGGCTGGAAAAGGTGGCTCCCCAGGCCTATGCGCAGTGGGAAAACACCCTGCTGCAAGGAGACAGGTAATGCGCGTCCTCATGTTCGGCTGGGAATTCCCCCCCTTCAAGAGCGGCGGGCTGGGCACAGCCTGCCAGGGCATGGCCACGGCACTGGCCAAGAAAGGCACGGAGATCTTCTTTGTCCTGCCCCGTGCCGAAAGTGACCGTCCCGTCCATCTGCAGGACGGCCTGACCATGTTTTCCGCCTCGGGCACCAGGGTCTGCACCCGCAGCACCCGTCTCCGCCGCAAAGAAGATGTGCGCGAGATATGGCATGACCGTCAGTACACGGAGCTCGTCCCCGGCTTCCGGGACGAGATCGAAGAGATCTGGCGCGAGAAGCTGCATCTGGAATATATCGACTCGCCGCTGCGCCCCTATCTGAACAGCGGCAGCTATCTGAAAGAGCACCGGGAGCTCCAGCGCCTGCTTTCCGAAAAACGTCTGGCCGACCCGACCCTGCGGACCGTCTTGCAGCATGAAGGCCCGGAGCGGGAGCACCTCCTGCACGAGATCGCAGAGACCCGGGAACAGTACGAGACCCTGACACTGCACGGCGGTTACGGCGAAGACCTCATGAGCGAAGTCTACCGTTATGCCTGCGCCGCGGCCGTCATCGCCGGGCGCCTGGAGTTCGACGTCATCCATGTCCATGACTGGATGACCTACCCGGCGGGGATGCTGGTCAAGCAGCTGACGGGCAAACCGCTGGTGGCCCATATCCATGCCCTGGAGCATGACCGCAGCGGCGACAATCTCAACCAGACCGTGGCCGACATCGAAAAGGCAGGCATGGAGGCCGCCGACCGCGTCGTGGCCGTGAGCCACTACACCAAGCAGGAAGTCATGGCGCAGTACGGCATCCCCGAAGACAAGATCTCCGTGGTCCATAACGCCGTCTCCCGCAATGACATCCACAAGAGCGTGGTCATCCCCGAACGCTGCCGTCATGAGAAGCGGGTCCTGTTCATGGGCCGCGTCACCTACCAGAAGGGCCCCGACTATTTTGTCGAAGCCGCCAAGCTGGTACTGGACCGCCTGCCCAACACACGCTTCATCATGGCCGGCAGCGGCGACATGCTGCCCAACATGGTGCGCCGTGTGGCCCATCTGCGCATCGGGGACCGATTCCATTTCACGGGCTTTTTGCGCAACGGCGAAGTGGATCGCATGTACGCCATGAGCGACCTTTACGTCATGCCCAGCGTTTCCGAGCCCTTCGGCATCGCGCCGCTGGAAGCCATGGCCTACGACGTCCCCGTCCTCATCTCGCGCCAGTCCGGCGTGGCGGAAGTGGTACGCAACGCCATCAAGGTCGATTTCTGGGATGTGCGGGAAATGGCCAACAAGATCTGCGCCCTGCTGGCCTATCCCCTGCTGGCCGCCGAAGAAGTCCGCAATTGCCGTGAAGAACTGAAGAACATCCGCTGGGAGAATGCCGCTACCAAGCTGCGCGCCATCTACGACCAGCTTGTTGCGGGGAGGAGATAGCATGTCCGCCATCTGTTTCTATTTTCAGGTACACCAGCCGTACCGTCTGCGCCACTACACCTTCTTCGATATCGGCGCCAATTCCTGGTACGAGGACGAGAACGCCAACTGCGGCATCCTCCTCAAGGTGGCGCGCAAATGCTATCTGCCCATGAACGCCCTGCTGCTCAAGCTCATCCGGCGCCATGAGGGGCAGTTCAAGGTAAGTTTCTCCATCTCCGGCACGGCCCTGGACCAGTTCGAGACCTACGCCCCGGAAGTCATCCAGAGCTACCGGGAGCTGGTGGCCACCGGCTGCGTGGAGCTGCTTTCCGAGACCTACAACCACTCCCTGGCCTTCCTCTACTCGCCTGACGAGTTCCGGGAGCAGGTCCGCCTGCACGATGACCGCATCGAAGAGTTGTTCGGAGTGCGGCCCACCTCGTTCCGCAATACCGAGCTCATCTACAACAACGCTCTGGCCCGTACTGTGGAGGAAATGGGCTACAAGGCCATCCTGGCGGAAGGCGCCGACCATGTGCTGGGCTGGCGCAGCCCCAACTTCGTCTACAAGCCGTCGGGGTGCGACTCCCTGCGCTTGCTGCTCAAGAACTACCGCCTTTCCGACGACATCGCCTTCCGCTTCTCCAACCACGAATGGCCGGAATTCCCGCTGACGGCGGAAAAATTCGCCAGCTGGGCCCAGGCCTCCGGGGCCGCAGGGGACATCATCAACCTGTTCATGGACTACGAGACCTTTGGCGAACACCAGTGGGAATCCACGGGCATCTTCCAGTTCATGGAGGCCCTGCCGGACGTCCTGCTTTCCCTGCCGGGCTTCAGCTTCGTGACGCCCACCGAAGCGGCGGCCATGTTCCAGCCTGTGGCCAGTCTCGACGTACACAATTTCATGTCCTGGGCCGACGCCGAACGCGACCTGACCGCCTGGCTGGGCAATGACATGCAGCAGGACGCCATCACGGCTGTCTATCGTCTGGAAGAAAAGGTGAAGGCCAGCGGCAACGAGGACCTGCTGCGCACCTGGCGACGCCTGCAGACATCCGACCATTTTTACTATATGTGCACCAAGTGGTTCGCCGACGGTGACGTGCACAGCTATTTCAATCCGTACGGCACCCCCTATGATGCCTACATCAACTACATGAACGTACTGGCCGACTTCGGCCTGACCCTGGATGCCCCCCTGCCCGCTGCCGGAGTGTCCCGCAGTTAACGCACTCCCGGCACGGCCTGCCTGACGGATCATGCCCTGCGCGAAGGCATGGCCCGGACAGACCCGGGGCTTTCATGAATGCAAGGAGATCCGTCTCAATGTCACAAGATCTGTCAAACGCGACCCTCTTCGAAGTCAGCTGGGAGGTCTGCAACAAGGTCGGCGGCATCTATGCCGTCGTCAGCAGCAAGATCCTGGAAGCCCTGGCTGCCTTTGGAGAAAATTATTTCCTTCTGGGGCCCGACCTGGGCAACAATCCCGACTTTGAAGAGACCGACGAGCCCTGCTGGCAGGAGCTGCGCCAAGAGACCGACCGGCGCAACCTGAGCTGCCGCTTCGGCCGCTGGAACATCCCCGGCCGCCCCAAAGTCATCCTGGTCGGATACCGTGACCGTTACGACCAGAGCCAGCTGCTGTTCTCGCTCTGGAACCGCTACGGCGTGGACTCCATCTCCGGCGGCTGGGACTATGTGGAACCGGTCATGTTCAGCACGGCCTGCGGCGAAGTGATCGAGGCCGCCTGCAAGGCGCTGCACATCCCTGCCGACGGCCCGGCCCTGGCCCACTTCCACGAATGGATGTGCGGCGGCGGCCTGCTCTACCTCAAGACCAACGCCCCCTATGTGGGCACGGTCTTCACCACGCACGCCACCATGCTGGGGCGCTCCATGGCCGGTTCCGGCTTCGACATCTACAAGCAGATGCACCAGATCAACCCCAAGCATGAGGCCGGGGCCTACAACATCACGGCCAAATGCTCCATGGAGACGGCCTCGGCACGCGAAGCCGACTGCTTCACCACCGTCAGCCGCATCACGGCCGACGAGGCGGGCGTTTTCCTGGGACGTACCCCCGATGTGCTGACCCTCAACGGTCTGGACTTGCGCGTCATCCCCGACTACAGCCGGGACAGGAGCCTGGCCGCGGCTTCCCGGCAGCGGCTGCTGGAGGCCGCCGGCCGTCTGCTGCGCCGCCGGCTGCCCGAGGATACCCGCATCTTCCTCGTGTCCGGCCGCTATGAGTATCACAACAAGGGCATCGACGTGTTCCTTGATGCCCTCGGCATGGTCAATACGGCCCTCAGCCAGTCCCAGTCCAATGTGCTGGCCCTGTGCGCGGTCATGGGCGGACACAGCGGGGTCAATGCCGATGCCGTCAGCGGCGACCCGGCCAAACTCCCCGGCCAGGGCGGCTTCTGGATCAGCAGCCATCACGTCTACAATCAGCCCAACGACCCCATCCTCAATGCCTGCCAGCGCCTGGGCCTGGACAACAGGCCGGAGAACCATGTGCAGGTCATCTTCGATCCTGCCCTGCTCGACGGCAAGGACGGCTTCCTGAACATGCGCTATGAAGAGGTGCTGGCCGCCTGCGACCTGGGCGTGTTCCCCTCCTGGTACGAACCCTGGGGCTATACCCCGCAGGAAAGCGCCGCCCATGCCGTGCCCACGGTCACCACCGACCTTTCCGGCTTCGGCATGTGGGTGCGCTCCAGCCAGCGCGAGAAGAACGGCGTGACCATCATCTGCCGCCGCCAGACCTCGTATGAAGAGACCGCGGCCAGCCTGCGCGACGTGCTCCTGCAGTATGCCTCCCTGCCCGAAGAGCAGATGCAGGAACACCGGCACATGGTGCGCCATGTGGCCGAAGGCTGCTCCTGGGAGCAGTTCTTCCCCTACTATGTACAAGCCTACGGTCTGGCCCTGGACAAGGCACGCCAGCGCAGCTCACAGCCTGCCGGCGGCAGCACGACCCTGACCCGTGTGCTGGCGGCCACCATGTCCACCACGCCCAACCTGCACAGCTTCACGGCCCTGACCTCACTGCCCCCGGCCATCGGCCGCCTGCGTGAGCTGGCCCACAACCTCTGGTGGAGCTGGCATCCCGAATGCCACTATCTGTTCTCGGCCCTCAACGAAGAAGAATGGGAACGCAGCAACCACAATCCCATCGCCACGCTGGAAAAAGCCACCCGGGCACGGCTGATCATCGTAGCCCACGAGCAGAGCTACCTGCGGCTGTACAACCAGACCATGGCGGCTTTCGATGCCTATATGGCCGAGGCGCCGCAAAGCTTCGGCCCCCTGACCCCGCAGCAGCCTCTGGCCTATTTCTCCACAGAATACGGCCTGAGCGAATGCCTGCCCATCTACTCCGGCGGTCTGGGCGTCCTTTCCGGCGACCACCTGAAATCCGCCAGTGACCTGAATATCCCGCTGGTGGCCGTGGGCCTGCTGTACAAGAACGGCTACTTCCGCCAGATCATCGACAAGAACGGCGACCAGACCCCTGTCTATCCCGAAAACGATTTCTCCACCCTGCCCATAGAGCAGGTCAAGGATCAGGACGGCAAACCCCGCGAGATCTACCTCCAGATGCCGGGCCGCCGCCTGCACGTCCAGATCTGGCTGGTGCGCGTGGGACGGATCAACCTCTACCTTCTGGACACCAATCTGCCCTCCAATACGGCAGAGGACCGCAAGATCACGGCCCGCCTGTATGAAGCCGACCGCGACATCCGCCTGCGGCAGGAGATCCTGCTGGGCCGGGGCGGCGTAAGCATGCTGCGCGCCCTGGATATCCGCCCCGCCGCCTATCACATGAACGAAGGGCATTCGGCCTTCCTCATCTTCGAACGCATCCGTCTGCTCATGCAGGAGAACGGCCTGTCCTTCGAAGAAGCGGGCGAAGTGGTGCGCGGCAGCACCCTGTTCACGACCCATACACCCGTGGATGCCGGCAATGAACGCTTCTCGCTGGAAAGCATGGAAGCCTACTTCAAGCCCTACATCCAGACCGTGGGCATCAGCTGGCAGACCCTGGTCAATATGGGCCGTTTCGAAGGCAGCGAGCGCAACGTCTTCGAGATGACCGTCCTGGCACTCAAGTATTCCATGAAGGCCAACGGCGTCAGCGCCCTGCACGGTGTGGTCTCCCGCCATATGTGGCAGGAAGGCTGGCAGGGGGTCCCGGTGGCGGAGATCCCCATCTTCTCCGTGACCAACGGCATCCATGTGCCTTCCTACGCCGGTCCGGCCATGCGCCCCCTGCTGCAAAAGCATCTGGGCGAAGGCTGGCAGGAACTGACGCCCGACGACCAGAAGTGGACCCGCATCGCGGACATCCCCGATGCCGATCTCTGGACGGCCCGCCAGACCCAGAAAAAGCACCTGCTGGAAGCCATCCGCTCCAGCTTGCCGGAGTTCTTCAAAAAATTCGCCATCCCCTACGAAAAGCAGCAGGAGATGACGTCCCGGCTGACTCCCGAGACCCTGGTGATCGGCTTTGCCCGCCGCTTTGCACCGTACAAGCGTGCGACCCTGCTCTTTGCCGATGTGGACCGTCTGGCCCGCATCCTGGAAAAGAACGGACAGCCCGTCATCTTCGTCTTTGCCGGCAAGGCCCATCCTGCCGATGGCCAAGGCATCGGCCTGATCCGGGAAGTCTTCCAGCACATGCTGTCGCCCCGCTTCTTCGGCAAGATCTTCTTCATCGAAGATTACAGCCTGGCGGTCTCCCGCCTGATGGTGCAGGGCTGCGATGTCTGGCTCAACAATCCCCGCCGCCCCTATGAGGCCTGCGGCACCAGCGGCCAGAAAGTGGCGGTCAACGGCGGTCTCAATCTCAGCGTGGCCGACGGCTGGTGGTGCGAAGGCTACAACGGCACCAACGGCTGGACCATCGGCCCCCTGGTGGCCAAGGGCAGCCTGGGCCCCGAACAGAGCGACTATGACGATGCGGCCTCCCTGTATTCCCTGCTGGAAGACAAGGTGATCCCGCTGTACTTCGAGCGCGATGCGGACAACCGGCCCCACAACTGGCTGCTGCGCGTCCGCAAGGCCATGCAGACCCTCATCGCCCAGTACAGCTCGCACCGCATGCTGCGCGATTACCTCAGCGACTACTATATTCCGGCGGCCACCAGCCATCAGGAGATCCGCAGC
Source organism: Desulfovibrio sp. SGI.133 (assembly GCF_050313955.1). Taxonomy (NCBI): domain Bacteria; kingdom Pseudomonadati; phylum Thermodesulfobacteriota; class Desulfovibrionia; order Desulfovibrionales; family Desulfovibrionaceae; genus Desulfovibrio; species Desulfovibrio sp. SGI.133. The sequence continues at coordinate 107,523 of NZ_JBNPMK010000006.1, forward strand.
AACCATTACGCCCTGGCCCGCCATCTGACCCACTGGAAACAGGACGTCAACGTGCGCTTCAGCTCCGTGCAGATGGATACCATCCGTATCGAAGGCATCAAGGAAGACAGCCTGCTGGACGGCCAGTCCCTGCATGTGGCCGTGACTGTGCATCCCGGCAGCATGAAGCTCGACGAGCTTCTGGTCCAGCTGGTGGCCGGCCCCGGCGACGGCTCCACCTTCACGGAAACGCCCGATGTGGTGGAGATGCAGCCGGAAAGCGAAGGGGTGGACGGGACCATGACCTTTGTCTGCACCTACACGCCTTCCCGCAGCGGGATACATGTGTACGGTGTGCGCGTCATGCCCTGCACCGAAGGCCTGTCCTCGCCTCTGGAGACGCGCCTCGTTTTGTGGGGCTAGGACTCCACGGCCAAGCCATGACAAAAAGGGGGATGCCGCTTGCGACATCCCCCTTTCCTGTTCTTGCGGGCAGGAAAACACTATCGGTATTTCCCGTGAAATATCCACGCCCGTGGCCGCATCCTCCTAACGCGGCTGCAAAAACCACGTCTGCGAAGTCGGATGCGCTTCCGTCCAGTGCAACTTGTAGGCCATGGGCTCCCCGGAGGCCGTGCCCATATCGTAGCGGACCGCCCCTTCCTCGCACAGCCAGCGGACCTGTTCCACCTGCAAAAGGTTGCCGATGGAAAGATCCTTCCAGGCGGCATCATAGCTGAACTGCTGTCCTCGGTAACATGGCCCCAGCATCCCGCCGAAAATGAAACCGATGTCCTGGCCTTCATGCCGGGCAAACATGACGCGCGCCGTGCCCTGCGCGGCAAGGCGGCGGATCATGTCGGCATAGAACTCCCGGGCCGGGGATTCCGTCATGCCGCAGTGCCCCACGCCCTTCCAGCTGCGCTGCTCCACGGCCAGCATCCGGGCATAGACGGCGTCGGCCCCGGCCGTATCGGCAGGACAGGAGCGCTCGAACGTGACGCCTCTGTCAGCGGCCCTACGGAAAGATTTGCGCCACTTGCTGCGCAGATTGGCGGAACGGCGGCTCAAAAAGCCGTCCAGCCCTCCTTCCAGCGACGCTCCAGCCTGGATGCACTCACCGGCCAGATAAATGGTGAACAGGGACTCACAGCAGGCATAGAGCTCCCGTGCCCTCCTGCTCCCCGGCACTATCCCTCCCAGAAGAAGCGCCGGAAGATGCCCGTAACTGTGCGACATGACGGCCAGCGCCTCAGCCAGCAGCCCGATCGCATCCGGCCCCAGCAGAGGACACCCAAAGAGCCAGTGAGCCTCCAGCGATGTCAGGAGGGGCTGCCCGGAAGACAGGAAGGCTTCCGCCAAAACAAGGACGCTGTCCTCCGTGTGCTGTGCCAGTACACGACGCCCCGGGGCGAAAGCCCTGTGCGCGGACAACTGCCAAATGGGAGCACAACAAAAAGGATCCGGCTGTGTAGCCAGATCGACGCTCTGCTCCCAGATGCGGCACAGCTCAGGCCGCCAGGGAGACTCTTCTTCAGTAATATATTCCAGTTCCATGCCGTTCTCTGCGGCTCCGGACAAGATCGGCCTTGGGCCCCGGAGCAATGCTGCTGCCCTGTCGCCCTGACAGCAGGATATGGCAAAACGGCCGATCCGTAACAGGACCGGCCGTTTCCATGTCAAAAGGAAAAAGCACGCTCTCAGCGGCGGCAGGCCGCCTTGAACAGCGAGGTCAGCCGTGCTTCCGTGGCCTCTTCGTCCAGCACTTCCCGGATGCGCTTCCAGGCTTCCGCCCCCAGATGGCGGCGCTTTTCCGCACTGGCGGACAGATCCAGCAAGGCCTGGGACAGGGCCGTGACGTCATTCTGCGGCACGACGATGCCGTTGCGGCCGTTCTGGACAACCTCCAGCTGACCGGGAAGATCGCTCACCACCACGGCCACTCCAAAGGCCATGGCTTCGGTCAGGGCCGACGGCAACCCGTCCATATCACCGCCTCGGGTCATATGACCGGGAGCAATGAAGATATCCGTACGGCGGTACAGGTCGGTCATGGCCTCGTGCGGCAGCTGGCCGGGGAAGGAAACGAGCTTGCGCAGGCCAAGGCGCCAGGCAAGCAGCCGCAGGCGCAGACGCCAAGGGCCGGTCCCTACCAAGGTCAGACGGAAATCGATCCCGGCTTTCTGCAGGGCCAGGCAGGCCTGCAGCAGGGTATCGTAGCCTTTGCGGCTGGTCATGGTCCCCACGGCCAGAAGCTGCAGCGGCTCCGGCACATTGGACGGCGGCATGGAGACGTCTTCGTCCGGCGGGGTCAAGGTCAGGGCATCACGCAGGAGCACGATGCGCCGCGGATCCACGGAAGGCAGCAATTCGCAGACAGCCTTGCGCGTGGCCTCCGTATCGCAGCGTACGAAGGCCGCCTGTTCGGCCTTCACCAGCCAGTCCTTGGCCGGCGAGGCAAGGTCCGCCGTACGTACGGCAAAGGCAAAGGGGATCTGCAACATGCGGGCCGCCACCCAGGCCGCAGAGGCCGGGGCATGGGCGCCCGAGGCGTACAGGAACTCGATCTTCTCTTCCAGGCACCAGCGGGCCAGCAGCGCCCCGCAGCCCATGAGCCAGAGATTATGGAAAAAGCTCCCCTTCCCGGAGGGGATGGACTTCCACAGTTCCCAGGCAGTGGCGGAGGTGCCGCGCAAGTGCGAGAACAGCATACGCATGACGGAGAAGAAGCGCCACGAGCTGATATGCCGCACCGGCAGCGGTAGGGCGTAGCCCTGCGAATCGCTGTTGAGGAAGCTGGCCCCCTCGATGGCGTAGATGCGGGAAAGCAGACCGGCCGCATGCATGCGGTGGGCCTCTTCCATCAGACAGCGGCCCGAAGCTTCAGGGAATTTTTCCGCTACCAGTGCCCCACGAAGAATGGGCGTGGGGGCCGCCAGCAGGTTCTGCTGCTGATCCGGGCTGACGGGCACGGGCTCGTGCTTTTTGCAGACCAGGATGCCGTCTTCCAACGTGTAGATGCTGTCGCAGAACTCAGCCATCTTGGGGTCGTGGGTCACCATGATCATGGCGACTCCGCCCTTGTGGCAAAGGGTGCGGAAGTTGTCCATGACCACACGGCTGGTACGGGCATCCAGGGCCCCGGTGGGTTCGTCCGCCAGCAGAATGCGGGGATTGTTCACCATGGCGCGGGCAATGGCCACACGCTGCTGCTCACCACCGGAAAGGCGGTTGCTGCGGTAATGGACGCGGGCGGAGAGCCGCACCAGCTCCAGGGCCCGGATGACACGCTCCCAGCGTTCCGCGGGGGGCACGTTCTCATAGATAAGGGGGAATTCCACATTCTCGAACACGGTGGAGTGGTCGAACATATTGCTCGACTGCATCACGAAGCCCATGTTGCCCCGTCGGAAAGCCGCAGTCTGCTCCCGGTTGAATTCCAGGACATTGGTCCCCAGGATCTCCAGCGTACCGGAATCAGGCGCATGCAGCATGCCCAACACGTGCAGCATGGTCGACTTGCCGCACCCGGACGGGCCCATGATGGCCACGAGTTCCCCCGCTTCCACCTCAATGTTGACGCCACGCAAAACAGGCGAAAAGCCCGCGTAGCACTTGTACAGATCTTTGGCAATGATAACCGGCGCCATAGTTCACCTACTCGAAACGCAAGGCGGAAACGACATCCATGCGACTGGCCTGAATGGCAGGATACAGGCCGCCGGCCACCCCAATGATGGCGGAGAAAAGAATACTGCCGGCACTGCTGGCCGCGAGCAGCGGATACGAGATGGAGGTGCCCAGAGACCAGGCCCCTATCTCGACACTAAGGGTACCCACCAGAATGCCCAGCAGGCCGCCGGCCACGGATTTGCACAGGGCCTCGGCCAGGAACTGGGCCAGGATGTCCTTGTCCGAACCGCCCATGGCCTTTTTCAGGCCCACTTCGCGCGTGCGGGCCCGCACAGCCGCGAAGGTACCGTACCAGATACCGAATCCGCCCAGCATGAGGGAGGCCACGATACCCAGCCAGAGCAGTGCCTCGACCCACATGAAGGTCGTTTTGATGCGGTCGAGCTGGTCATCCTGCGTGGAGATGACCAGATACGGCGCGTCCTGGTTGGCACGGACCACAGAAGGAATCTGGCGGACCACCGGGGCCACGTCTTCCCAGCCGATGGCACGGACGAACAACCGGGTGATCTTGCCGGAGCCCCAGTTTCTGTCCTCCATGACCGTGGTCGGCAAAAAGCCGCCCTGGTTCCACTCACCCAGCATGACGCCGGTCACCACGCCCACGACCTCGATGACGTCCTTGCCCAGAAAAAGCAGCTTGCCTACGGCCTGGGTAGGATCCCCGTACAGGTTGGTAGCGGCCTCCCGGCCCAGCATACAGACACGCCGGTGGCCACGCACGTCTTCCTCGGACATCATCCGGCCGGCCACGAGCTCCAGGGAATAGGTCTCCGCAAAATACTGGTCCACACCGATAAAGTGGACCCCCAGCGTTCGTTCCCCACTGGCACGCAGGCTGAACGTGACCCCGTTACGGATGTTTTCGCTGATCATACCCACACCGGGGATCTTACGCAGCGCTTCCACCGTACGGGGAGAGAAATCGCGTCGCGGCTGGCCGGGGTATTGCGCATCATCCATGTAGACGCGGATGATGTTCACCCCGCCCATAAGCACCATGTCCTGACCCACTTTGTAGCGGATCTCCTGCCCCAGTACGGACAGGGCGATAAAGGCCATGATGCCCAGAGCAATGGACAGGATCACGCCAAAGCCACGCTGGCGGACGACCTGTCGCAAGCTCACGCGAAAAAGGTCCGACATTGCAATCATGCTGTCACCATAAGGACTTGCATCCTGATTGTAGATAGCTGAACAGATACCGTCAGCGAAAAGGTCCTACTTCTGGCGGCGCATCCTGATGACGCGGCCCTGATGGCCGACCTCATACCAGATGCCCTGCCACAGGACGCCTTCCGCGAGGATGGTACCCAGATAAACCCAGACGAACATGCAGGCACTGGCGCAAAAAGCGACCATCCAGCGCCAGACAGGAAAAACAGCTTCCTGGAAATGGGCCCAGCTGCGCAGCACCAGCGCCAGGGCCGCGGCATAGACCAGCACACCAGCAAGCCAGCCGAAGGAGAGCTTGCCCACCAGCACGCCCAGCACGGCGAACACGGCCCAGAGCACGGGCAGCAGCATAAGGCAGGCCAGTACGCCCAGCAGGACCCACTGGTAGGGAATACAGAACTTGAGGAACAGGATCTGCCGGTCCATCCAATGATGCCAGACCCCCAGGTCATGCTCCCGGGCCTCGGTCATCAAAACGGCGTCGCCGCTCAGACGGATGCGGGCCCCCAGACGGATAAGCCGGTCAGCCAGGGAACAGTCGTCCACCACATTGGTCATCCAGAACTCGCGTACGCCGTAACGGCGGAAGGCCGACAGGCGGAAACACATGGCGCCGCCCCACAGCTGGGTGAAGCTCGAGATGCCCTGCAGGTAGCGCATCAGCTGGACACACAGGGCATAGGCCATGGTGACGATGCCCGTATCCCGCGCCACGACCTTGTGGTAGCCGGTGCTGAAATCCTCACCGTCCACCACAGGGGCCACCAGACGGCGAATGAAATCACGGGGAGCAATGTGCGTGCTGTCGCAGAAGGCCAGCAGCTCGACTTCATCCTCCACGGCCTCCACGCCCTTGAGGCTGTTATGGTTCTTCTGGCCGCAGCCCTTGGCGAAACCGGCCACCACATGCCGCAGCTGCGGATAGCGGGCCTGCAGCTCACGCGCGATATCGGCTGCCGGTTCATCAGCGGTGGCCGTGACGATCACGGGGTACAGGGCGGGGTAATCCTGCTTGAGCAGGCTCTCCAGGGCCTCCCGCATACGCGGATGGTTCCCCCCGGCAGGCACGATCAGGCCGGTGCGGGGCCAGTGCGTCCGCTGGGGCGCAGGCTTGCGTTCTTCACGGTCAAGCCTGCTGCCCACCCGGGACAGGAAAAAAAGCAGGGCACACTGCAACAGCGCCAGAACAAAGAAGGTAGTCCCCATAACGACCTCAATTTTGTTGATGCGTTGATGTTTCAGGCAGGGGCGCACAGTCGTCCGTCAGCGGGACATCCCGGGAACGCCTGGCCACTGTCGTAAAGCGCATGCCGTTCCCCAGACGGATCTTGACCTCGACATCATCACCGGACAAAAAACGCCCAGTGATCTTGTGCCCGGAACCATGCGTGGCAGAAAAGGTGTTGTTCTGCACGGAACCATACACATGATAGACATCGACCTGGCCGTTGGAGGAACGGAGCAGGACGACCCCACGCAGCTTGCCATCGGCAGCAAAACACATGCCCATGCGGAAACTGGCTGTCAGGACATCGCCTGTCCAGAGTTCCGTCACTTCATAGGTCCCGGGACTACCGGCAGGTTCGGCAGCAAGACTCCAGAGCGGAGATGCGCACAGGCAGCACAAACACAGGCAGGCCAAAAGATACTTCATACCCGCTCCCGTGCCGCCAGACGCATAAAAATGGCTTCATGCGCCGCCACCATGGCGTCAAACGAAAAACTCTGCTCCACCCGCTGCCGTCCGGCCCTGCCAAACCTGTCGCCCTGCGCGGGATCAGCCAGCAGCGCGGCACAGTTGTCGGCAAAGGCGGCACTGTCACCCACCGGCGAAAGCAGGCCGCTCTCCCCCTGGGTCACGAGCCGGGGGATGCCTCCGGTCTCCGTGGCACACACAGGCAGACCGGCTGCCATGGCTTCCAGGATCACATTGGGCTGGCCCTCACGCACGGAAGTCAGCGCAAAAATGCGGGCAGCCGCGTAATGGGCGCGCACATCCGGGGAGCCGGGACAGAACTCCACGCCCCCGTCCGGCAGATGCTCCGCGACCCAGGCCTTAAGTTCCTTTTCCCGCGGGCCGTCGCCCACGAGACGCAGGCGGACGCCGGAATGCCGTTCACGCAGCAGAGCGAAGCCTTTCAGCAGGGTCAGATGATCTTTATCTTCGGCCAGACGGGCCACACAGACGATGAGCGGCGGACGCTCCGAAGGCGCGGGCTGCGCAGGCGCGAAACGCTCCGTGTCCACCCCGTTGGGCACATAGGTCAGCCGTGCGGCCGGGACGCCCAGGCCGGAAAGGACATCCGCGAGCGCCTCGGAATTGCAGACCATGTGGTCCGTCAGACGCCAGAGAAAACGCTCATGCTGCCTGCGCGGCGCTCCACCGCCACGCACCGTGCCCACGATGGGGATACCCAGCAGCCGTCCCCAGAGACGGCCCCAGATGTTGGGCAGGGCCGTGCAGGGGACGAGGACATCAGGTGCCAGGCGTTTGAGGGCCGCCGGCATGAGCGCAAAGAAAAAGGGGTTTACCTTGCGGCTGCGCCCCAGATATTCCACGCGGATACCGGCCTGTTCGACCTGTGCATCAAGGTCCGTCCTGCCTGTAAGGACCAGCATGGAGACATGGAAGCGCGTCCTGTCCAGACGGCAGGCCAGCTCGACCATCTGGCGCTGGGTACCGCCAAAACAGAGATCTTCCATGACGAAGAGCACATGTATTTTATCAGACATGGGTGCATCCTCATGTATTCCGGGCAAATTTGCAAGTCCGTAGCCGCATTGCCTTGCGCGCGCCTTGGGCGTATCGTCTTTTTTATGAGTACCCCCCATCCCCATACATCCGACAGCCCCCTGCGGGTGGTCGTCAGTCTCGATGTCGAAGAAGAAGGCCTGTTTTCCGGCCATTATGCCACCAGCGGTTGTGGCGTTTCCAACGTTTCCCTCCTGCCTAGGCTCGCGCCGCTGAGCAGGGATCTGGGCTTTCCGCTGACGCTGTTCTGTGCCCATACGGTCTTTGCCGATGCCGGGGCCTGCCATGTGCTGGAGCAGATGCGCGACCATTACGGCGCGGAGATCGGGGCCCATCTCCACCACTGGAGCACGCCACCGGCCTCACCGCTGGATCCCCCCCACGAAGGCCAGCCCACACGCACGGACAAACTGCCGCGCGACCTGCTGCGCCAGCGTCTGGCCACGCTGCTGGATGCCGGGCGGGAATTCCAGGGCGCTCCCCTGACCAGCTTCCGCATGGGCCGCTGGGACCTCAAGGACTGCGTGCGTCCCCTGCTTTCCGAGGCCGGTATCAAGGTGGACAGCTCCGTCTGCCCCCTGCGCCATTTCCCGGGCGGGCCGGACCACTTTCTTGCTCCGGCGGATCCCTACTGGGTGGAAGGCTGGCAGGGCGCTCCCCTGCTGGAGGCACCCATCACGCAGATCCCCCTGCATCCCGCGCTTGCCCAGCTCTGGTACCGGGCCTGTCCTGCCGCCTCGCGGGACAAGTTCCATTTCTGGGGCGTCCTCAGCCCCAATCCGTTCTGGCATGCGCCCCGGATCATGCGCTGGGCCGCACGGCTACACCGCCGGCGGGGCGGGCAGGTGCTGAGCCTGTTCTGGCACTCTTCCGAGATGCTGCCCGGCGGTTCCCCGCATGTGCCTGACCAAAAAGCCGCTGACGCCGTTCTGGAACGCATCCATGCCTTCCTGTCCTGGCTTCGGGAGACCTTCCCGGTGCAGGGCTGCACCGCCAGCCAGCTGGCAGAACTGCCTGCGGGTACCTTCCCTGCCCGTCCGGCAGGCCAGGGCAACTGGTAAAACACGAACCGAACAGGACAGACTCCGGGCCTGTCCTGTTTTCCCCGACGCTGTGGACCGACACAGCGTTTTTTCATGGCTCCATCTGACCGAGGAATGACACTCATGGCCGCGACTCTGCCTTCTCCTGTTTCCCCTTCCGCCCGCCGTCACGGCCTGATCCTGATCTTGCTGACCGTCTTTGCCTGGTCGGTCATCGGTCTGATCTCCAAAAACTGTCTGGCCGCCGGTGTCAGCCCGCTCGAAACGGCCTTCTGGCGTGCCGCCATCGGCGCCGCCTGCTTCATCACCCACGCGACCCTGAGCAGGCAGATCCGCATCCCCCTGCGCCACGCGGCCCTGTTCACCGTTTTCGGCTTCTGGGCCGTGGGGGTCTTCTATGCGGCCACGTTGTACGCCATCAAGCTCAGCGGCGCGGCCATGGCCGTGGTCCTACTCTACACGGCACCGGTCTGGGTGGCCATGTTCTCCCGCTTTCTGTTCCATGAACCCATCACCACCCGTCAGTGCGGCATCATCGCTTTGGCCCTGGCCGGTACGGGCATGGTCTGCTTCTCCGGCGGCAGCCTGCCCGGGCAGACATCGTGGACAGGCATCGCCTGCGGCCTGCTCATCAGCGTATGCTACGCCTCCCACTACCCCTTCTGCCGCTGGTGGCAGGACCGCTATACCCCGGCCACCCTCTATGCCTTCATGCAGCTGGGCGGCGCGGCGGTCATCTTTTGCCTCACACCCGTCAGCCTCGACCACAGCCTCTCCACCTGGGGCTGGCTGCTGATCCTGGGCGGCTTCACCGGCTATTTCGCCTTTTTTTGCTACGCCCAGGCTCTCAAGCGGCTGGGACTGGTCCGTACGGCCGTGCTCTGTTATCTGGAGCCCATTCTCAGCACCATCTGGGTCTGGCTGTTCTGGGATGAATTCTTCAGCCCGCTGGGCTGGGCCGGGAGCGCCCTGGTGCTGGCCGCCGTTTTCTGGCTGAACATGGACAAGAGCCGGGCCGCCTCCTAGGCTGTCAGTGGTCTTGCCCAACAATATGGCGGGAAGACGGTCCCACGGGGTGACACGAGCTGACAGCCTGAAAACCATCACAAAAGGATGCAGAGCACCAGCGCCGCCGACGATCCGATCCGCGGCGGTCAGCGTCTCTGCGCCAAAAATCTGCCCCGGAAGAGCAAAGGGACTCCATCGGCCATGATGGAACGAGGCTCGCCGACGGCAGCAAAGGTGCTCACCCCAAAACTCCCATGGCAGAGGGCTTTCTGTCTGCCCCTTTGAGCATCGACCGGGAAAACCGCACAAAAAATGCGCAGGATGGCATCACACCATCCTGCGCATCGTTTTTCTCTTTCAGGGCTTTTTATCCCTGCGGATCATCCTGCGGCAAAAGCAGGTTGAGGACCACACCGGTGATGGCCGCCAGACCGATACCGGCCAGCTTGAAACCGCCGATGCTGACCTGCATCCCGCCCACACCAAAAATGATGATCAGAGCCACGATGACCATGTTGCGGGGCCGCAGCAGATCCTGCCCGGCGCGCACCAGCGTGTTCAGGCCCACCACCATGATGGCCCCGAACAGCAGGATCATGATCCCGCCCATGACAGGCGCGGGGATGCAGCTGAGGAAGGCCCCCACCTTGGCGACCATGGAAAGCAGGATGGCGCACAGGGCGGCCCAGGTCATGACCGCGGGATTGAAGGCCCGGGTCAGGGTCACGGCGCCGGTCACCTCGGAATAGGTGGTGTTGGGCGGTCCGCCCAGCAGACAAGCGGCCATGGTGGCCACCCCGTCCCCCAGCATGGTGTTCTTCACACCGGGATCACGCAGATAATCCTTGCCCGTGACGGAACTGATGGCGATGATGTCGCCAAAGTGCTCGATGGCCGGGGCCAGGGTCACCGGGATGATGAAGAGCAGCGGCTCCCATGCGAATTCCGGCAGGCTGAACGCCGGCAGGGCCAGCCAGGGGCTTTTGCTCACGGCCTCCCAGCTGGTCACGCCCATGATCTCCGCCATCACCAGACCAGCGGCGATGCCGCAGAGGATGGGCACCAGACGCAGCATGCCGCGCCCCAGCAGGGAGACGGCCACGGTCACGGCCAGCGAGACCATGGAGATGCTCATGGCCGTTGTCTGGGGCATGGCCGGGCCGCTTTGCCCCAGGGCCATCTTGACGGCCGTGGGCGCCAGCACGAGACCGATGACCATGATCACCGGGCCGGTCACGATGGGCGGCAGCAGACGCAGGATGAGCCCCATGCCGCGCCAGCGGATGACCAGGCTTATGAGCACATAGAGCAGGCCGGAAAAGACCAGGGCCCCCATGGTGCGGGGCATGCCCCAGGTCTCCACGCCATAGATGATGGGCGCGATGAAGGCGAAGGAAGATGCGAGGAAGATGGGCACCTTGCCCCGCGTGATGAGCTGGAACAGCAGCGTGCCCACACCGGCGGTGAACAGGGCAACATTGCTGTTGAGTCCTGTCAGCAAGGGGACAAGCACCAGCGCGCCGAAAGCCACAAAAAGCATCTGCGCGCCCAGCAGGCAGTCACGCAGACGCAGCCTGTAACGGCAGGGATCGAATTCCCCGCCTCCGGTGTTGAGCTGTTCCGCCATGCAGTCTCCTACTTGGTGCCGAAGATGCGGTCACCGGCATCGCCCAGGCCGGGGATGATATAGCCGTTCTCGTTCAGGTGCGAGTCCACCGAAGCGGTGTAGATCTCCACATCAGGATGCTTTTCCTGGACCTTGGCGATGCCTTCGGGCGCGCAGACCAGGTTGAGGCTGCAGATATGCTTGCAGCCGCGTTTCTTGAGGATGTCGATGGTGGCGATGAGCGAACCGCCCGTGGCCAGCATGGGGTCCAGGATGATGGCCAGGCGGCTTTCGATATTGCGGGCCAGCTTGGCGTAGTATTCCACGGGTTCCAGCGTTTCCTCATTGCGGTACAGGCCCACCACGCTGATCTTGGCGCCGGGGATCATGTCCAGCACACCGTCCATAAGGCCCAGACCGGCGCGCAGGATGGGGACGATGGTCACCATCTTGCCGGAAATGGCCTCCACTTCCACGGGCCCGGCCCAGCCTTGCACCGTATGCTTCTCGGTAGCGAAGCCCTTGGTGGCCTCGTAGATGAGCAAACGGGCAATCTCATTGGAAACACTGCGGAATTCACTGGTGGACGTACTGTCCTTGCGCAGGATGCCGAGCTTGTGACGCACCAGGGGATGATCCACTACATGGACTGCCATATCCAACTCCTTGCTGTAAATGAAAAAAGTTCGGGGCAATCCACGCTATGCTGCGCCCTGTACGCTGTCAAGGTCTCGTGCGATATCTGCGGGAAGGGACACGGTTTACAGCGTCCCGGCTTTGGCGTACCCATAACAGACTTTTTTACTTTTTTAGAGGATCGTCATGCCCCCAGTTCAGGACGTTGCTGCATTTCTGGCCATGCGGGACCAGGGCCTCCCGCTGCTGGATGTCCGCTCTCCCGGCGAGTTCGCCTTTGCCCATATCCCCGGTGCCCTCAACCTGCCCCTGTTTACCGATGAAGAACGCGCCAAGGTCGGGACGGCCCACGCCCGCAGCGGTCGTGAAGGCGCCGTCCATCTGGCCCTGGAACTGGTGGGCGGTCATCTGGCCGCCCTGCTGGCCCGCGCCCGCCATCTGTGCGGCAGCAAGCGCGAGGTCCTGCTCCACTGCTGGCGGGGCGGCATGCGCAGCGACAGCATGCGCTGGCTGCTGGAAACGGGCGGCTTCACCGTGCACAGGCTGGAAGGCGGCTATAAAAGCTACCGGACCTTCGTGCGCAGCGAGCTGGCGCGCCCCCGGCCCATCCTCGTGCTGGGCGGCTACACGGGCTGCGGCAAGACGGACATCCTGCTGGAACTGCAGCGCCTCGGTTCGCAGGTCATCGATCTGGAAGGCCTGGCCCACCACAAGGGCTCTGCCTTCGGCGCTCTGGGACAGGCCGAAGACCAGCCCGGCAACGAATGGTTCGAGAACCAGCTCTATGAAGCATGGCGGCGCTGCGATCCTGCCCGGCCTGTCTGGCTCGAGGACGAAAGCCGCCACATCGGCCATGTGACCATGTGTGAGGAATTTTTTGCCCAGCTGGGCCGCAGTCCGCTGGTCCGCGTTTTCCTGCCGGATGAAGAACGCGTCGCCCATCTTGTCCGCGATTACGGCGGCCAGGACATGCGGGAAGGCCTGCTGGCAGCCCTGGAGCGTCTGCAACGCCGTCTGGGCAGTGAACTGACCCAGCGCTGCCGGCTGTGGATAGATGAAGGGAATTATGCCGATGCCGCCCGCGCGGTGCTCCATTATTATGACCGCTGTTATGCGCATCAGATAGAAAACCGCCAGGCCCCCGTCATCAAGGAGCTGACCTGTACCACCGACGATCCGGCCCTGGCCGCCCGCCTGCTCCATCAGTGGGAGCAGGACCTGCCGCCGGAAACGTTCACCGCCACCACACCTCTGTAACGGTTCCCGACAAGGAGGAACAGATGACCACACTTGCTGCGCTGACCACGCCCTGCCTGCTGCTGGAAGACGAAAAGCTGCAGGCCAATATGGACCGGCTGGCCCGCCGCCTGCATGAGCGCGGCGTCTCCCTGCGGCCCCATCTCAAGACCTGCAAGAATATCGAGATCGCCCGCCGCTGTATGGAAAGCCCCACCGGCCCGGCCACGGTCTCCACACTGGCGGAAGCCGAATATTTTGCCGCAGGCGGTGTGCATGACATCTGCTACGCCGTCGGCATCGCCCCCAACAAACTGGAGCGCGTGGCCGAACTGCGCCGGCGCGGTATCGACCTGAGCGTGGTGCTGGACAATGAGGAAAGCGCCCGGCTGCTGGTGGACTTTGCCCGGCAGCGGGACTGCCGTCTGGCCGTGCTGCTGGAGATAGACTGCGACGGGCACCGGGCCGGCCTGCGCCCCGACGATCCCCGCCTGACGGCCATCGCCGCCCTGCTGCGGGATGGCGGCCAGGAGGTCCGCGGCGTCCTGACCCATGCGGGCTCTGCCTACGACCTGCCCACCACGGAAGCCATCGCCGCTCTGGCCGTGCAGGAATGCGCCGCGGCCAATACGGCGGCCCGGCTGCTGCGGGAAGCCGGCTTCCCCTGCCCTGTGGTCAGCGTCGGCTCCACGCCCACGGCCTTTTTCGGTGAAGATTTTTCCGGCATCACGGAAGTCCGGGCCGGCGTCTATGTCTTCCAGGATCTTGTCATGGCCGGTCTGGGCGTCTGCCGCCCCGAAGACCTGGCCCTTTCCGTGCTGACCACGGTCATCGGCCGCCAGAGCAACGGCAGCGCCCTGATCATCGACGCGGGCTGGATGGCCCTTTCCCGTGATACGGGCCTGCCCTGGAAGCGGGAAGAGTTCGGCTACGGGCTCGTCTGCGACGAGGCCGGGAACCTGCTCCCCGGCCTGCGCGTCACGGAGACCAATCAGGAACACGGCATCGTCAGCGGTCCTTCCTGCCCTGCCCTGCCTGCGGGCAGCCGGCTGCGCATCCTACCCATCCACGCCTGCGCCACCGCCGCCTGCTTCGACAGCTACACCGTCCTGCGTGAAGGACGGATCCGCGGCCGCCTTGAACGCTGCCGGGGCTGGTAAACAGCCGCATCTTTTGGCCGCACGAAGCACAATTCGCCTTTCGTGCGGCCAAAAATCCAATGCTTTTCCCTGCTTGCCTTCTGTGCGACTTCGTGTAACCTACTCGTCACATCATTGACGCGAGGTCGTAACAATGGACGGACATGTCCTGCTTCTTGTGCTGGCTGCAGCCCTGCTGCATGCCACCTGGAACAGCATCGTCAAAGGCGGCTCCAACAAACTCTTCGAATCTTCCATGAACGCCCTGGGCGGCGGGCTGGGGGCCCTGCTCATCCTGCCCTTCCTGCCCGCACCGGCGCCGGAATCCTGGGGTCTGCTGGCTCTTTCCTGTTGTTTCCACCTGACATACTACATCTGCATCTCGCAGGCCTATGACAAGGTGGACCTCTCCATGGGCTATACCATCATGCGCGGCTGTGCCCCCATGATCACGGCCCTGGCCCTGCTGCTGCTCGGCAATCACATCAGCCTCACCGGTTGGGGCGGTGTCCTCCTGCTCTGCCTCGGCATCCTGACCCTGACCCTGGAGCACGTCCACAAGGGCGCCCGCGCCGCGGACATCCTCATCTGTCTGCGTACTTCCCTGGTCATCGCGGGCTATACGCTGGCCGACGGCTACGGCGCCCGTGCCAGCGGCAACGGCGTCAGCTACACCTGCTGGATCTTCTTCCTCAATATCTTCCCCATCCATGCCTATGTGCTCTGGCGGCACGGCGGCACCTACATCAGTTATCTGCGGAAGCGCGCGGCCACGGGCCTGTTCGGCGGTCTGTGCGGTCTGGGCTCCTACGGCATCGCCCTCTGGGCCATGACCCTGGCTCCCATCGCCCTGGTGGCGGCCCTGCGCGAGACCTCCGTGATCTTCGGCATGCTGCTGGCCGTCATCTTCCTGCATGAACGGCTTTCCCGTTCGCGCATCATGGCCATCCTCATCGTCATGGGCGGGGCCATGCTGATACGGCTCGGCTAATCTTTCCCGGTCTTTTCATCCGTTGTGCCAGGCAGGCCGCTCCGGCGACCTGCCTTCTCGTCCTGCCGGAGCCCGCACCCTTTGCCGCAATACGGCAGCGGTCGCCTTTTCCTGCCCAGCCCCAAGGATAGCCATGCCCCGCCCTTCCAGAAAAATCGCCATCATGCAGGCCGCTGCCAGGCTCTTTGCGGCCAAAGGCTACAATGCCGTCTCGGTACGCGATATCGCCGCCGAGATGGAACTGACACCGGCTTCGCTCTATTACTACTTTCCTGACAAGGAGACCCTGTACCGGCAGACCCTGGTCATGGTGTTCACCGGCGTGCAAAGCGCGTTCAAGGCCCCGCAGGGGACCACCGGCATCGAAAAAATGGAATGCCTCATCAGGAACGTCGTCACCTACTGCTGCGGCAATCCCATCTTCACCCGCCTTCTGCTCCGCGAGCTCAACGAAGGCCTGGAAGAGCGTCTCCACTTCCTCGCTGACAGTGTTTTTGCCACCCTCCACGAGAACTTCATCAAGATACTTGCCCAGTACGGGATCCGGGATACGGAACGGATCATGGAATCCATCGAAAGTTCCCTCATCGGCTACCTGCAGCTTAGCCGGGTATCGCACAGCCTCCGGCATTATGCCGGCCATCCCCTGACGGCCGCCGTCATCGCGGAACGGATATGCGCCCAAATCCGCCGGGAACTCCAGCCCTGAGCAGACGCTGTGCCTTCCAGGCCGCCAGGACAACGGCATTGAGCAGGATCAGCTGGCCCCAGAATGGCAGGACATCGCCCAGCGTCGCCCCGCGGAAGGCCATCAGCATATAGCCGGAGATGGCGGGAGTGGCAGGCACGAACTGGGCCAGACAGGCAAGAGGCAGGGGCATGGCCTGCAGCGGCCAGATGGTGCCGCTCAGGAAGAGGAAGGGGATGGACGTAGGGAGCATGAGCAGCAGGACCGTATGCTCCTTGCTGAAATATTCCCCCAGCATGCTGCCCAGGAAATGGCATACGCTGAAAAAGGGCAGCAGGAAGAACAGCAGCACGGCAAAATCCCGGACAGGCAGCAGGTCGTCCACCTGCTGCAGCACAAACAGATAATAGAACGCAAAAATCAGGCCAAGGCACAGTGCCAGCAGCACTCTGCCTGCTGCAGCGGCCATGCCGCCGGAGGCCCCGGGAAAGCGCTCTTTCCGGGTCACGGCCAGCATGGCGCAGCCGATGATCATGATCTGCTGCAAGATCAGCACGAACACGGGCGGGACCGTATTGCTGGCATAATTGCCCGCGGGATTGTACAGCAGCCGGGCATCGATGCGTCCCCGCACCTGCAGGGCCAGGGCCGCGCTTTCCGGTACGCCCTGTTTGCGCAGGCGCTCCACGCGGGCTCCTGCGCCCAGGCTTTCCGTGGCCAGCCGCCCTCCCTGTACCAGCATGCCGTAGGACAATAGATGAGCCGCCTCACTGTAGAACGGCACCACGGTCTCCTGCCCGCGCAACAGTCCCCGCTCAAAGTCCCTCGGGACTACGATGCCCCCCACCATATCGCCCGACCGCAGATCGGCAAAGGCCTGCCCCAGATCGGCATAGCGATGCAGGCGTATCCCTTCCGTGGCATCCAGACTGCGCAGCAGCTGGCGGCTGCTGGTGCTGCCATCCTGATCCACGGCAAAAAACGGCAGATCCTGCGGGACCTCATAAAAATACGGGCTGGGATACAGCAGCGAATAGAACAGGATGCCCACGATGAAGATGGAACGGGCACCACGAGAGGCCGCCAATACGGCACATTCCGCACAAAAGCTCTCCAGTATTTTCTTCATCGGGCGATTTCCTCTTCCTGACGGCGCGAACGCAGGCTATGGAACAGGCTCCCCAGTCCGCCGTACACGCAGGCCAGCAGGCATAAGGCCCCCAGGATGGACCAGTGCTGCCCCAGGGCATCGCCCATCTGGATCACGCTGCCTTCCAGCCGCAGCAGCTGGGTGGACGGCAGCAGCCCCGACCAGAAACGGGCAAAAGGCGGCATGGCCAGCTGCGGGAAAGTGATCCCGGCAAAGGCAAAGGCCGGGGATGCCAGCCCCGAGACCATCATCAGTGCCAGAAGTATCTCGTCGCACAGGCCCGCGATAAAGACCGCCAATGCCGCGCAGGCCAGCGAAAACAGCAGATAGATCACGCAGACCGCTAGGATGGAGGCCTGTAGGGGAAAGTAGCCGCGCGCAGCCAGCAGGCCTGTCTGGAGGCAGCCCAGCATCCCCACGAGGAGGGCCACCGGACAGACACTGCCCCAGATCCGCGCCATGGAGGGCCGTTCCGGACGCAGTCGGTGCAGGACGCAGACGCTGTACAGCAGGGAGGTCAATTGCAGCAGGATGGGCAGGAAGGAGTGGACAAGAAAAATCTTGTAATTGGCCGCGGGATTGCCCAGTGAACGCAGATCAAGCCCTATCCCCGCTGTCTGCCAATCCGCCTGCACCGGGGGGACCCCGGATCGACGCAGCGTATCAGTAAAGACCAGCTTCCAGCCGGCAGTGCCAAGGTCCACCAGATCCCGGCGCAGGACGCTGCCCACCGGCATATGCTGCCCGTCGATATAGGCGATGGCCTGCACCGGACGCCGGCGGAGCAGATCCCGCTCAAAATGGCGCGGTATCACCACCACGGCAAAGACCTCACCACGGCGGATGGCGTCCCTGCCCTCGTCCGGTGAGGCGAGCAGCGCCGCAACACGCGCACTGGGTAGAGCATCCACCCGGCGAATCACCTCACGGGACGTGCTGCTGTCATCAAGGTCGCAGACGGCTACGGGCAAGCGGCGGAGCAAGCCATCCGCAAACAGCCCGTCAAGAATGACCATGCCGGACAGGGGCGCTATGAGCAGCAGCCAGATGAAGAGCCTGTCCCGTGGCCAGGAGCGGACTTGCGCCAGGGCGGCGGCCCAGAATGAGCCCATCAGTGTCCATCCTCCATGACGGGATCGAAAGGCCAGGCAAAAATAACGCTCATGCCCGGCCGCAGACCGGGGACGGGCTTCACGGGGCGGCCCCGGACTTCAAAGGTCTTCAGGTCGAACGAATCCGAATTGTTGGTGGCGCGCCAGGTGGCGTAATTGCCCAGCGGCGCCATGTAATCAACCCGGAAGACCACTTTTTTCCCAGACAGCGCAGGAATCTGCCCCACCAGCAGCCTGCCCATGCGGACATCCTGCAGCTGGTCCTCGCGGACCTGGATCACCATCCACAGATCATCCAGTTCGATAAGCGTCACCAAAGGATAGCCCGGCGCCACCAGTTCCCCCACGTCCACAAGGACCTTGCTGATCTCCCCATCCACGGGCGAGCGCAGCTCCACGTCCCGCGCCATGCTCTCCACCTCCTGCAGGCGCGCTTCCAGCGCCTGGGTGGCAGCCCTGGCCGCCGCAATGTCCTCCTGCCGCGAACCGGTGACGGCTTCTTCCAGCGCGGCCTTCATGGCGCGCTCGCGGGCCCGGGCCTGGGTCAGGGCATTGACCGCTTCATCATAGCGCTGGGTGGAGACGGCCTGCTGCGCATGCAGGACACGGCAGCGGGCGTGGGTCTTTTCCGCTAGGGCCAATGCCGCCACAGCTTCCTGATGCTGCTGATGCAGGCGGCGTATCTCTTCTTCGCGCGTCCCGTTGAGCGCTTTTTCCAGCTGGGCCCGCGCCCGTTCCAGCTCCTGACGGGTCTGCAGTACACGGGCCTCCATCTCTGTCCCGTCCAGGCGCAACAGCAGATCGCCCTGCCGCACGGGCGCTCCGTCCCGCCCCGGTGTCGCGGCCACCCGGGCCGAGAATTTGGCCGCGACATCTATCCGCGTCCCGTCCATCTCTCCCTGGATGAAGGCGTTTTCCCGGTCGACATCCAGCAGGCCGGACAAAGCCATGACCGCGATCCCCGCAGCCACCAGCCCCAGTACTGCCGGCAACAAGAAACGACGCATCATCTTTTCCTCCTTCAGCGGGCCAGTATCCCCCGGAAGAGCATCCCGGCCAGTTCCCGGGCATCCGCCTCCGCATCACGCGCAGGAGAGATAGCAGAGAACATGGGATAGTCCCGCAAGATGCTGAACGCCATATCCACCAGCAGGAAGGCCTTCAGAGCGCTGTCTTCTCCCGCAGGACCGGCCTTTGCCAGGATGCGGCCGATGACGTCCAGCAGGGGCAGAAAGAGGGCCGAATGCAGCTCACGCGTTTTTTCGTCGCCTACATGCAGCGAACGCCGCAGCAGCAGGAACCAGGATTGGTGGTGCTGCTTGCGTATGAACGTGGTCAGGATCGCCGTGATCTCTGCCTGCAATGTGCCGCACAGCGCCGCGGCATCCGTCCCGGCAGCCAGGGCATCTTCCAGACGCCGTGTCATGGGACGCACGATGCTGCCCAGATTCTCGAAAATGACAGTACGGGCCGCATCGTACAGACCTTCCTTGCCGCCAAAATGAAAAGAGATGAGCCCCTGATTGCAACCGGCCAGCCCGGCGATATCACGGGTGCTCGTCCCCTCGAAGCCGCGTTCCCCAAACAGGACCAGGGCCGCTTCCAGCAAGGCCATCCGGGTAACCTCCCCCTTGCTGCGCCTTTTGTCCTCCAACGTATCGTCCATACTCTTCCTCCTGAGCAGGACCGTAGCTCCCCCTATAATTTTAGTCAATCAATTGATTAAAAAACTGGAAGCTTTCTTGTCTGTTTCCTCAGTTACCGCAAAGCTATTAAGAGAATACTGGCTACAAATCAGAGTCTCTACTCCTATTGACATTCGAACGATCGTTAAATAAAAAATATCCATCTGGTGAGATGGCAGGAAAGGCTCCTCTCCCCCCTTCCGTTCTACACCAGGCCGGAGGCCTCCCCGCAACCTCCTAATCCCTCCTCTATCCGGCAGGCATGCCTGCCGGATTCTCTTGTTACAAGGGACTTCCTTCCTGACGGCCCCGTCCAAAATGAAAAACGCAGGTCCTCGGACCTGCGTCATCTTTTTTTGCTCCGGCCTTCCTCTGCGGAAGACGCCAATGTCGCCATTTTTTCTGGAAATCAGGCTAGCCCTCTGTCGACACGCCGGCCAGACCTGCTCCCAGCCAGGCCGCACCCCAAAGACCGCTGTAGGCTTCCGCATAACGCCGGACGGGGATGCGCTCCAAGACACCCAGTTCCGACGCCATATAAAAACCTTCCCTAAAAGACGGATGCTCCGTGACAGCGGGGTTGCGCAACAGCATACCGCCGGTGAGGAACAGGCCGCTGTAGCACAACGTGGCCAGCCCCCAGTGCGCACAAGTTCGTCCCAGAAAACGGGCATACCAGCACAGGGTCGGCTGGTCCCTCACCAGTCCTTCGGCCGCCGCAGCGGCAGGGGACAGCTCCCGGCCTGTCAGGAACTGATGTAGCACGACCAGCCCCCGCCCCGTAACCACATCATCAGGACGCAAGAACGGCCGCCCCAGCCGTTCACGAGCAAAAGCTGCAAAATCCTCTTCTTCCCGTCCCAGAAAGGCAAAGGCCTGATGTCCGGCCTCTGACGGCAGGGGCAGCCAGCGCAGCTGCCCGCTGCCCGTCTGCGGGACCAGCCAGCCGGAGCCTAGTCCTGTACCGGCCCCCAGCACGGCCACAGGTGCAAGCGCTTCCCTGGGAGAACGATGCGCCGGACAAGGGAGGTCGGCCGGTCCCAGCAGATGCCGGGACCGCTCCCCCACCCGGGTCAGGCAGGCACAGGCCTCACAGACGAAATCATTGACTACGCGGGCACGACGCAGGCCGAAGTGCGGCATGACGGCCTTCAGATCTATCTGCAAAGGTGCATTGCTCAAACGGGCGCGCAGACCATCCTGGACAGGTCCGGCAACCCCCATGACCAGCGCGGCGACCTGTGCCAACGGGGTATGCAGGCAATTTTCCCACTGTTCCAGGATCGCCCCACTGTCCTGCAGGTCGGCTGTCGGGCATGTTTCCACAGCGTCCAGAGCCAGCCCTCGGGGCGTAGCAGTAAAACGGGCAAAACGGCAGTGGGTCCCACCCAGATCAATGGCGGCAAGCATGCTCATGGTCTTTGTTCTCCGTACAAGGTGTTCCCGCCAGCCTACGCATGACGGCCCTTCAGGTCAAAGCGGCAGACACATACAGCAGGAGCAGGCCCTGTATTGGCCCTGAGACGGTACAGCAAATGCCGTCTGTTTTATTCCTCTATCCCGTCGGGATACTTTTCCTTCATGGTTGCCTGCTCGACTACGGACGCACACTCTGTCATACTGGTGGGAGCAGTGGCCGTCCCGTCCCTTTCAGCCCCGGAGTATCCATGGCCCGCAAAAACGACAAGCGTTTCCTTCAGGCGAACCGGGAAGCCCTGTTCGCCCTGGCTGCCTATGCCCTGTATTTCCTCTGGTGGTATCTGACAGCCTACGGACTGGGGAGCGATTCCCCGGACAACTACAATTATACGCTGGGCATGCCGGACTGGTTCTTCTACAGCTGCGTGCTGGGCTACCCTGTGGCCTGTCTGCTCGTCTGGGGACTGGTGCGCTTTTTCTTCAAGGACATGCCCCTTGATGATGATGCATCCCAGGCGCCGGAAGCATCTTCCTCCCGCGAACATCACCCCGGTCAGGAGGAACGTCCATGACCGCTGCCTCCTCCACGCTGCTTCCCATCGTCCTGTATCTGGCGCTGTCCTTTGTGGTGGCTCTATGGGCCGGAAAACTTTCCCGCAAACATGAGAACGCTTCGGGCTTCCTTGAGGAATACTTTCTGGGCAGCCGTTCCATGGGCGGCTTTGTGCTGGCCATGACCGTGGTGGCCAGCTACACCAGTGCCAGCAGTTTCATCGGCGGGCCTGGGGTGGCCTATACCGTGGGCCTGAGTTGGGTCCTGCTGGCCATGATCCAGATGCCCACCGTCTTCCTGACCATCGGGGTCCTGGGCAAACGCTTCGCCATGGAAGCCCGGGCCATGAATGCCGTGACCATCACCGACTACCTGCGCGTCCGGTATGGCAGTGACGCCGTGGCCATCCTTTGCTCTCTGGCCCTGCTGGTCTTTTTTGTGGCTGCCATGACGGCCCAGTTCATCGGCGGTGCCCGCCTGTTCCAGGCCATCACCGGCTACCCTTATGAAGTCGGGCTGGCGCTCTTCGGCATCACGGTCATCGCCTATACCGCGCTGGGCGGGTTCCGTGCCGTTGTCCTTACCGATGCCATGCAGGGCATCGTCATGACTGTGGCTTCCGTCGTGGTACTGCTGGCGGTGGTCCAGGCCGGAGGCGGCATGGAGGCCTGTATGCTGCGCCTCAAGGCCATCGATCCCGGCCTCATCACGCCCACAGGCCCCAAGGATGCCGTGCCCCAGCCCATGATCCTCTCTTTCTGGGTACTGGTGGGCCTGGGCGTACTGGGACTGCCCCAGACGAGCCAGCGCTGCATGGGCTACAAGGACTCACGGGCCATGCACAGCGCCATGATCATGGGCACGGTCATTATCGGTTTTCTCCTGTTGAGCGTCCATCTGGCCGGAGCACTGGGCCGGGCCGTCATCCCCGGCCTGGCCGTAGGCGACATGGCCATGCCCAGCCTGATACTGGAGCTGCTGCCGCCGTTCTGGGCCGGGGTCTTCATCGCCGGCCCCCTGGCGGCCATCATGTCCACTGTGGACTCCATGCTGCTCCTGGCCTCGGCGGCCATCATCAAAGATCTTTATGTGCAGTACGTCCTGAAAGGCGACAGCAGCCGCATGCCATTGCAGCGCATCAAGCGCTTCAGCCTGGGCTGCACGGCCGCCATCGGCGCCGTTGTCTTTATGGCGGCCCTGGAGCCGCCGGACCTGCTGGTCTGGATCAACCTGTTTGCCTTTGGTGGTCTGGAAGCCACCTTCCTTTGGCCCCTGCTGTTGGGCCTATACTGGCGCAAGGCCAATGCGGCCGGTGCTCTGAGCTCCATCCTGGTGGGGGTGATCTGCTTCTTTGCCCTGAGCATCCTCAAGCCCTCCATGTACGGCATCCATGCCATCGTACCCTCTACTCTTGCGGCCCTGCTGGCTTTCCTGCTGGGGAACAGGCTGGGGACATCGCGCTCTGCCTGAACCATCCGCTGATAACGGACCTGAAAACACAAAAGCATCTCCTGTGGGGATGCTTTTTTTATGGTGTACGTCCATCTTTGCCACCACCATCCGCAACAGGATACTGAGGGAAGGCCCTCCTGACGGCAGGATCAGCAAGAGGCAGCGTCCCATCTTCCAGCCCCATCATGCCTGCAAGACCGCGGGCAGCGCCTGATCGACGACGAAGGCGCGACGCCGCTCTGCCTGTGCCTGCCCTTCTCCTGCCCGGAGCTCATCCCTCCCCGCAGGAAAGTCCCCAGCGGGTCTATCCCGGATACAGATTCCCCATCTCCGGCATGGCCGCAGCCGCCCTTTTCTGATCACAGGGCATAAAAAAAGGGCCCCCGAAGGGGCCCTGCATGACAAGGACGCGGATCGCACCTAGCCGCCCATAAGCCAGTTGAGCGGCGTAAGGGAGAGCGAGGGGAAGAAGAGGAGCAGGAAGAGCATGATGATCTCCGTCACCAGGAACGGCAGCATGCCCTGCACCAGCTTGGTGATCTTGATGTTGCCCACACCGCAGACCACGTAGAGCACCGTGCCCACGGGCGGGGTGATGACGCCGATGCCCAGGTTCAGGATGAACAGCAGGCCGAAGAAGTACGGGTCGATACCGGCCTGGGTGATCAGGGGATAGAACACCGGAGCAAAGATCAGGATGTTGGGGGTCAGGTCCATGACCATGCCCACCAGGAACAGGAAGATGTTGATGGCCAGCAGCAGGAGCACGGGGCTGTCGATGAGCGGCCGGAACAGATCGGTCACCTGGTTGGGGATCTGGGCGATGGTGATGAACCAGCCCACGGCCGTGGCCGTGGCCACGATGAGCATGACCACAGCGGTGGTCCGTGCCGCACGGGCGCTGACGCGCAGCAGACCGCGGAAGCTCAGTTCCCGGTAGTACCCCATACAGACGATGATGGCGTAGATGGCCGCAAAGGCGCCGCCTTCCGTGGGCGTGAACACGCCAAAGCGGATGCCGCCCAGCAGCAGCACGGGCATCATGAAGGCCGGGGTGGCGTCACGGATGATCTTCCACTTTTCTTCACGCGTGAAGGTGATGGTCTCGTTGTAACCATCGATGCGCACGATGAAGAACCAGACCACCATCAGGGCCAGGCCGATGAAGATGCCCGGGAACAGGCCGATCATGAACAGCTTGGTGATGGACAGGCCGCTGATGGTCGCACCCAGCAGGATGAAGTTGGTGCTGGGCGGGATGATGGGGCCAAGGATGGCGCCCGAGGCGATGACGCCGCCCGCACGGCCGGGCTTGTAGCCCACTTCAGCCATCATGGGCAGCAGCAGGCCGCCCAGGGCCGCGGCTTCACCCACGGAGCTACCCATCAGACCGGCAAAAATCACGCTGGAAATGATGGCGGCATAACCAAGACCGCCGCGCACGCGACCGATCATGAGCTGGGCCAGCTGCACCACTCGTTTGGACAGGCCGCCCTCGGCCATGATCTCGCCGGCAAAGACGAAGAAGGGGATGGCCATGAGGGGATAGTTGTTGGCCCCGTCCAGCATGGTGGACGGGATGATCATGCTGTCCCACATGCCGGAATGCCACATGAGCACGATGGAGCACAGCACCAGCACCATGGAGATGGGGATGCCTACGAACAGGAACGCAAAGAGGCTGCCAAGGAAAAGAAAAAGCTCCATACCCTACAACTCCTTGCTGATTTCCTGCTCGATCTTTTCCTCTTCCGTCGCCTTGACGAAGCTGCTGGCGGGACGGCGCACAAGGGCGATCAGATCCCGCAGGCAGATAAGGATGGCCGTGAAGGCCATGATGGGCAGCGTGCTGTTGATGAAGGCCATGTTGACGTTGGTGGCCACCGAGTTGGTGTCGATGGTCTGCAGCACATAGGTGATGCCGCCGTCAAGCAGCAGCCCCAGAGCGCCCATGGTCAGCAAAATGGCCAGGATCTCTATGCATTTGCGGGACATGCCCGAGAACATGTCCACAAACATGTCCACCGCGATGTGCTTTTTCCAGTAGAACGCCTCAATGGCACCGAAAAAGGTGATGTAGATGAAGAGAAAGCGCGCCCATTCCTCGCTGGGGGGATAACTTCCGCCAAATACATAGCGCAAAAAGGCATTATAGAAGACCAGACCGATCATCCCCAGAAAGATGACCGCACAGAAAATTTCAAAAAGCAGTTCGCCAGACAAACCGTGCCTGGTTTCGGCAGCCGGCTGCCCGGGAGCCGTCGCGGGCGTCGTTTTGGTTTCGCTGCTCATCGTATCCCCCTGCGTATCGGAAGAAAAACCGCTGCTGCGGTGTCTGCATGCGTGGTTCAGGGTCGAAAAAGGGGGACGCCGCCCCATGCGGCATCCCCCGGTATCCAGATGTTACTTCGCGTCGCGGTAGCTGGCGGCGCTTTCCAGGATTTCCTTGGCATTGGGAACGGTGTCATAGAACAGCTTCCAGCTGCGCTTGCCCGCTTCCACCATGTAGTCGTGGAATTCCTTGGAAGGAGTATTCACAGAACCCTTGGCGGCCTTGATGGTCTCGATGGCCTTGGCGTCGCCTTCTTCCACCATCTGCCAGATGTCGTCAGCAGCGCGCTTGGCGGCTTCGTTGAACCAGGCCTTGTCCTGTTCCGGCAGCTTCTGGTAGAACTTTTCGTTGATGTACAGGGAGTGGATCACCAGGATGTGACCGGTCAGGGTGATCTGAGGGGTGATCTCGTACATCTTCAGAGCCACGATGTCGGACAGGGGGCTGTCGCCGCCGTCGATGACGCCCTGGTCAAGAGCGCTGGGCACTTCAGCGAAGGGCATGGGCTGGCCGCTGATGCCGCATTCCTTGGCAAAGTTGGTGTACAGGGGGATGTTGGGCACGCGCATGCGCAGGCCCTTCACATCATTGACGCTGTTCAGGGGCTTCTTGGTGTAGAAGTGACGGAAGCCCAGAGGGAAGGCGTTCAGGGTACGCAGGCCGGACTTTTCGGTGAAGCCTTCATTGATCAGCTTGAAGGTCTCGCCTTCCATGGCGCGGCGGGCGTGGTCATAGCTGTCGTACAGCATGGGGGTTTCCAACATGGCCATGGCAGGATGCAGGGCCGAAGTCTGGGTACCCGTGGCACACATCTGGATGATGCCCTTACGGGTGCTGGCGATGTAGGCGTCTTCCTTGCCCAGGGTACTGTTGGGGAAGACCTGCACTTCGTATTTGCCGCCAGACAGTTCCTTCAGATACTGGCCGAACTTGTGCATGCCGATGGTTTCCGGTTCACCTTCGGGCTTCATGCCGGCGATCTTGATGACGATGGTCTTGGCAGCCATGGCAGGCGCAGCCAGCGCACCCATGACAAAGGCGCAGGCCAAAAGCAGTGCAACGATACGTTTCATCATCCACCTCTGCTGATTTGGGATTGAGATAGGGAGCCCCTTTTCCGCACCCTGACGGCCTTTTGCCCGTCAGGCCACCTGTTTCACAAAGCAAACCATCCGGCCGGACCGGATACGCTATCCGGGGGCCGATCCCGACAGGATGCCGGGAAAACAGGCGTATATACTTGTTTTTGTCATAAGCCTTAGACAGGCTCCGCGTCAATCAATTTTCGTTTTTTGATAATAGAAGTTCGAAAACGAAACCTTTTCATCCCGATATCCGGGAGCAGCTTGCGCGGCCCCTGTCATTCCAGTATATTGCGGCATCCTCATCCTCATCAGGACACTCCATGACCAAGACAACGGAACGCCATCAGGCCCTGCTGCACATGCTCAACGCGCGCGGCTATGCGACCATCGACGAGCTCACCAAGTGTTTTTCCGTGACCCCGCAAACCATCCGCAAGGATATCAACACCCTGGCCGGACAAGGCAAGGTGCAGCGGTTCCACGGCGGTGTCGGCATGCCGCTGAGCACGGAGAACATCCTTTACGAGCAGCGCAAAAAGCTCTTCCTGCCTGAAAAAAAGGCCATCGCCCAAATGCTGGCCAAACATATCCCCGACGGTGCCTCCATCTGCATCAATCTGGGCACGACCACCGAAGAAGTCGCCTATGCTCTGCTGAGCCACAACAATCTGCGAGTGCTGACCAACAACCTCAACGTGGCCGCCATCATGGCCCGCAATCCCAACTTCGACGTGGTAGTGGCCGGCGGCACGGTGCGGCATCATGACCACGGCATCATCGGCCCCAGCGCGGAGAACTTCATCCGGGAATTTCGGGTGGATTACGGCATCATCGGCATTTCCGGCATCGACCAGGAAGGCAACATGCTGGACTTCGACTACAGGGAAGTCTCCGTGGCCCGGACCATCATCGAATGCTCGCGCCGCGTCTTCCTGGCCACGGACAATTCCAAATTCGGCCGCTCCGCCATGGTCCGGGTGGCCAATGTCTGCGATATCGAAGCCGTGTTTTCCAACGCCCCCCTGGAGGAGCACTGGCAACACATGCTCCAGGAAGCCGGGACGGAACTGTATCTGGTCTAGCCGTACTCGGGTATGGGCGGCAAAACGCCAGATCTTCTCTGCACCGCCCCAAGCTACGCCCTGCCCGAACTATCTGGAAACCGCTTTTGTCCGCTGGCGGCAAGAAAACAGCTTCCCGGCAAAGCATTTCCTCCTGTGCCCCGGCAAGGACACACTACCGGCCAAATGGCCTGGCACCAGCGGGAGATACGATTCAGGTACTCCCAAAATGGTAACGAAAAAGCCCCGACGCTTCCTAGATGAAGGAAGGTCGGGGTTTTTACATACAGGATATTGCCGGGGAAAATTCTCCACCAGATGCCGGGACTGCATACGACAGGACAGAAAAAACACGCGGGAAAGGACGCGACCTTCTGCTCTCCTCTGCCCCGATAGCCGCCAGACATACCGTCTTAGCGGCGCCGCAGCAGCATGTCCGTCAACGGCACCATATACAGATAAAAAGCATAGGGCAGGCACTCCGGTCCCACGCCCATGATGGCGCAGGGAACGCTCCCGGCGATGCTCCAGGGGATGATGGCCGCCAGCAGGACGATGCCGTTTTCCAGCGGCAGGACCATCTCCTTCCCGTTCTGCCAAAGAGGCGCGCACAGCTGCTTCGTCAGCATGATGCCGAGCGTCTGGTTGCAGCTTACGGCAGCCACGGGCAGGCCTGCCAGCACCGTGGTCCGAAAGGCCCCCAGCCGTAAGGACAGCCGCCTGCAAAGCGAAGAAAGCCCATCCAGCAGACCGGTGGCTTCCAACAGGCCAGCATAGGCCGAGGTCAGCAGAACGATGCCCGCCACCTGTGCCATGGAGAGCAGGCCGCCCCCGGCCAGCATCTCCATGCCCGCCGGAGGTTCATAGCCGAACACCAGACAGCGCAACAGGGCAGCCGGTGACATCTGCTGGACGGCCAAAGAGACCACGCATCCGGCAAGGATGCTGCATGCCATGATCTTTTTGACATCCCAGCGCAACAGCAAGGGGACCAGCATGAAGACAGCCGGCAACAGGGCCCGGCCATCCAACACCAGCCCCTCGGCAAACAGACCGTCCACATGCGGCAGGCTCTCGGCCCGCGCCGACGGCAGCAGGACGTAGGCCAGGCAGACCAGAAAGAAGGGCAGCAGGGACGTACGCCACATGAGCCGTACATTGTCATAGATGGACGTCCCTGTCAGGGCGCAGACCAGCGCCGCACTGGACGACATGGGCGAGCTGCGGTCCCCCACATAGATGCCGCTCATGACCGCCCCGGCCGTCAGGAGCGGATCGAGCCCGGCCGTGCGCGCCAGCAGCATGAAAACGACGCCCAGCGTACTGGCCGTACCGAACGATGTCCCCAGCAACAGGCTCAACAGACTGCACAGCAGAAAGACCCACAAATGGAAATGGGCAGGATCCACCCACGGCAGGCAATGATGGATGATATAAGGGATGGTCCCGGCCGAACGCCAGACCGCCGTCAGCAAGCCGATGAGGACGAAGATCTTCAGGATGTTGCCGATGGTCCGCACGCCCCGGCCGCACAGGCCGACGATCTCCCGGGACCGAAAGCCCCGCCGGAAAGCATGCCCGGAAAAACACAGCAGGCCGAAGGCCAAGGCCCACAGCAGGGATGCGCCCGTAATGATGCACAGGGCCAGCCCCCCAAGAAACAGCGATATGACGACGGCGTTCATGGACATGATTCCATTCCACTCTCGCCCGGGCCTGTCAAACGCTTTTCCGCCGGGCCCCCCTGCCTCGCCGGCAGACTGCCGCCTATCTGCACTACCTGGGCGATTTCCGACAGAAGCCGCCTACCGGCTCTCCCGAATGACGAAAAGCCCGGCCCCTCGTGAAAGAGGCCGGGCTGCTTTTCTTTTTTCCCTCTGCGAGCTCTCCCTCGCAGTCTAGAAACCTGGGTGCGTCCTCTCCGCTGCCCTGTACTCAGGTCATCAGACGGTACGCAGGAAGTGGGCAGAACACGGCCTGCTGCTGTCTTCCAGCTGCCGAAGGAGTCAGCCCCGCGGGATCACTCCTCCACAGCAAGAGAAAACGATTTGTCTACAGCGCCTTGCCGAAGAACTCTTTCAGGGCTTCCACCACCTGGGTGACGTATTCCGGCTTGTCGTACAGGTCCACATGGCTGGCCCCTTCCACCACATGGATCTTCTTGGGCTCTTTGGCCCGCCGGTAGGCATCTTCCGTGAAATAGAGCGTATCCGCCCGGCTGCCCACGATGAACAGCAGAGGACGGGGCGACACCGTATCCAGATAGGCAAAGGCATCGAAGGCCGCCAGCTTGTCATTGCTGGAAACAAGGTAGCGATTGACGGACGTCGGATAACTGCAGCGCGGTGTCCTGTAATATTCGTAGGCTTCCCGCTGGATCACGGACGTATGCTCGTCGATCTCGTCCGGGCCGTCCGGAACATACTTCCAGCAGGGGGCTTCTTCTCCCCGGGCTACCGCCGTTCTGGCACGGGCCACTTCCTGCAGCAGCTTCTGCATGAAATTCTCGATCTCAACACCGGGAAAACCGTTTCTGGCGCTGTCGCCCACGTCCCAGGTGCTGATCCCGGCCGCCGCCTTGATGCGCACATCGGTCTGGATGGCGCTCATGGTATAGCCGCCCCCGGCGCAGACGCCCATGGCCCCGATACGCTCTTCATCGACGTACGGCAGGGAGACAAGGTAATCCACAGCCGAGCGGATGTCCTCCACGCGCGAGAAAGGATCTTCCAGACACCGGGGCAGGCCTTCGCTCTCGCCTTGATGGGAGGCATCGAATGCCAGGGCCACATAGCCGGCCCGGGCCAGATGCCAGGCGTAAAGCGAGGAACACTGTTCCTTCACGCCGCCGCCGGGATGGGTGACCACCACCGCCGGATATTTGGCGTCCGCATCAAAACCATCGGGCAGGAACAGCAGGCCCGCCAGCTTAAGATCGAACTTTTTGAACGAAACTTTTTTTCCTTCTTCGTAATGCGTCGCGTACTGCATATTCTTTTCCCCTGTCCGGCTTGAGCCGGTGTCATGATCCGGCGGGACGGTCCGCATGGTGACGTCCCGCGCGCAACGGTACGGCAGGCCTAGGCGCCCTGCTCCACAGTTTTGATGATCCTGGCCGGGACACCAGCCACGATGGTGCGCGGCGGGACGTCCTCACGGACAACAGAGCCTGCCGCCACCACGGCACCATCGCCCACATGCACCCCCGGCAGGAGGATGGCGCCGGAACCGATCCAGACATCCTTGCCGATGACGATGGGCGCGATATTGTGGACATGGCGCTGGTCCGGCGGCAAACCATGGTTGATGGTGGCCAAGGTCACCCGGTGCCCGAGGAGCGTCCCGTCACCGATACTGATCCCTCCCTGATCCTGGAAGCAGCAGCAGGCATTGATGAAGACACGGCGCCCGATGCGAATATTTTTGCCGAAATCGGTATAGAACGGCGGGAACAGACGGAACGTCTCATCAATCGGACGCCCCGTGATCCGCCCCATGATCTCACGGATCTCTTCAGGCGTGTGGAAGGCATTGTTCAGCTCTGCAGTCAGGCGCATGGCCTCGTACGAATAGGCGTGCATGCAGTCAAAGGCTTCCGTGCCTGTGACCAGCGGCTGCCCCGCATCCAGGTGTTCCAGCAATGTGTCCAGAGACATCATGGCTCATTCTCCTTCATGATGAAGATCAGGCTGACCGCTGCCACAAGGCCTGATGACGACCGCCTGCGTTCCCTGAGGAGATAGCAGAAAGGTCGTTATCAGGTAAAATACCTATATCAAATAGCTATCCATACATTTTAAGCATAATAAAGACTGCAGACTGCGGGCCCCTACCCGGCTTTTGCGGCCCCCGGCGGCATCACTGATCTAACAAGGACCAAGCACAGCCGACCAGCATCGCCCCCAGCAATCCATTCACCACGCAGGCATGCCGCTGGAACACGCTCTGCAGACTGGCTCCCGCTACGGCCCACACGACGGTGCCCAGACTGCCCATCATGGTCAGGAAGCACATCCCGGCAAGGAGCGCCACTATGGAATCATGGTACGGCAGGATGAAGGCGGAATAGGCCGTCATACCGTAGACCATGATTTTGACGTTGACGAACTGGAGCACGAATCCGGTCATGAAGCCTGCACCGGCACGCCCGCCGCTGTTGCCCCCTGCCTTCGGCATGGCAGTCTTCCATGCCAGCCAGAGCAGATAAGCGCTTCCGACATAGCGCATGACCTGCAGGAAGGAGGCGGACAGCACGGAAAAGGAGATG
This sequence comes from Desulfovibrio sp. SGI.133, assembly GCF_050313955.1. Classification (NCBI taxonomy): domain Bacteria; kingdom Pseudomonadati; phylum Thermodesulfobacteriota; class Desulfovibrionia; order Desulfovibrionales; family Desulfovibrionaceae; genus Desulfovibrio; species Desulfovibrio sp. SGI.133. The sequence goes on from NZ_JBNPMK010000006.1 coordinate 139,586, forward strand.
GAAAGCACGCCGCAAATGGCCATGACACAAAGAAAGCCGCCACAGATCCCGGCGAGTACAGGGATGCTGCCCCTGAGCCCCGCCCGACTGCCCGTCGTCAGGGCCAGAATATTGTTGGGGCCGGGCGTGATGGCCGTGATGAAGGTGAAGACGAAAAAAGCCGAAAATACCGATGCAGGCATGCGCCCCTCCATATCGTTTTGGGATGACCGTCACAGCTGCGGCCTGATCCTGTACCGAGCTACGTGAGATCCCTGCAGGGTACGCTGATGACATATTTCAAAAAAGCAAATATAGTTGCAGTAGGGATTCTATTATTTCGATATATCATGGAGAGAAGTATGGACACGCGCAGCATCGTCGTCATCAAGGCCATCCTGGAAGAAGGCAGCTTCCAGAAGGCCGCGCAGCGGCTCAACTGCTCCCAGTCCACTGTGACCTTTCAGGTGCGCCAGCTCGAAAACGAACTTTCCATACGGCTTTTCGAACGCCTTGGGCGGCGCATGGTCTTTACTCCTGCCGGAAAGAACATCCTGCCGCATATGGAAGCTATCCTGCATTCCATGCAGGCCATCACGGCATGCAACGATCCTGCGTCCCTGCACGGGGAGCTGCGTGTGGCTGTGGCGGAATCCCTGCTCTCCTACAAGCTCCATGCCCTGCTCGGCGATTTCGTGGAGCGGGCTCCGGCTGTGAAGCTCCAGCTGCACAGCCTCAATTGTCACGACATCAGGGAAGGCATCCTCTCCGGCCAGTATGATCTGGGAGTCTATTATGATGTGGGAGGCCATCCGCACACGCTCGAAGTACTGCCGCTCGGCCAGGCAAAGGGGATCATCGTCGCCTCCCCCCTGCTCGCTCCCGGGCTCCGGGACTTCGATACGCCCCACCAGAGGAAGGAGACCAGCTTCATTATCAATGAGCCCCGCAGCATCTATCGGGAGCGAATGGAAGCCCACCTTCGCGCCAGGGACATCCTGTTCCGCAACACTATAGAGCTTTGGAGCATCGAATCCATTAAAAAGACCGTGGCTGCCAACCTGGGAGTCTCCTTCCTGCCCACGTTTGCCGTAGAGCAGGAACTGGCCGCCGGGAGCCTGGTAGAGTTGCCGGCACGCATGTCTAACCGCCAGGTCCAGGCCATCTGCGTCTGGCATAAAAACAGGGAAAGCACGCCTGCCATGCGCCTTTTCAGGGACTTGCTGCACAACGCCGCTCTGTTCCAAGCGTAACGGCTGCGGCAGCGTACGCCTGCCGGAGCGATTTCGTCCGTTCCCAGCTCATCCAGCCCCCCTCCCCCATTTCCGCATGACAAGCCTATAACAAAGCTGTAGGGTGCCCTCCGTAACGCTCAACGGAGGATGAACATGCCGGGTTCCAATGCTACCGGATTGATGCTTGCCCTGCTCACGGCCTTATTCTGGGGGGCCCTGCCGCTGGCCCTCAAACACCTGCTTTCCACGGTGGACGCGCTTTCCATCGTCTGCCTGCGCTTCTGGGTGGCTGCTGTCTGGACCTGGGGCCTTTCCTGCCGTCATCCCGGCAACAGTACGCCGCTGGGCCGCCGGGAAAAGATTCTGCTGGTCCTGGCCGCTGCGGGCCTGAGCTGCAACTTCGTGTTCTTCAACTCGTCGGTGGCTTATCTCAGCGCCTCTGCCTGCCAGATCCTGGCACAGGCGGGCCCTGTCCTCCTCCTGCTGGGCAGTGTGTTCGTCCTGCGCGAGCCCTTCCTCCCCATCCAGGGGGGCAGCGTCATCGTCCTGCTTGCCGGTCTTCTGCTGTTCTTCAATACCCGGCTGCTGGAGCTGGCCAACGGTGACATGCTTATCGGCATGGCGCTGGGGATCATGGCCGCTGTGGTCTGGGCCAGTTACGGCATCGCCCAAAAAGTCCTGCTGCGCACGATCTCGCCCGGGCGCATCATGCGTTTCATCTATCTTGCCGGTGCCCTGGCCCTGACGCCGCTCTCCACCCCTTCGGCCTTCCTTGAGCTGGATTCGTTGCAGATGGGCTGCCTGATCTTTGCCTGCATCAATACCATTGTCGCTTATGGCGCTTTTTCCACAGCCATGAAAAACTGGCATGCCGCCAAGGTCAGCGCTGTGGTCACCACCACCCCGCTGTTCACGCTGGGACTGGAAGCCCTGGGGGCGATGGCCCTACCTCAGGTCTTTCCCCTGGAGCACCTGGGCCTGCTCAGCCTGCTGGGAGCTGTCGTCGTCGTGTTGGGGGCCATGGGCATCGCACTTGGTCCCATGCTGCACCTGCCGCACAAACGATCCTGAGCTGACCGCGCCATGCTGGCGGGATCTCACGTGGTAAAGAAAAGGCAGCCTTCCACCCTGGAAATGCAGGACATTTCCCCCTTCCAGCTTCAACTTGACAGCCCGTGTCAGACTGCTTTACAAGATACGACGCGCGCTCGTAGCTCAGTCGGATAGAGCGATTGCCTCCTAAGCAGTAGGCCGCAGGTTCGATTCCTGCCGGGCGCACCAAAATTTTAAGCACTTATGGGGGAAGCCTCATAAGTGCTTTTTTGTGCATCATGCCATTATCCAAGCTGAAAAACAGACAGGAACGAGCCCGTTCCATTGACAAAAAAAGGCCGCCTCCGGCTTTCCGAAAGCGGCCTTGACCTCTGCCTACCTGACATTTTCAACTTTTTTCAGCAACGTGGACATTTGTCTTTCAAATCCCAGTTCCGGCACACTTTCCGAAACCAGCAGGAACAGTCCGCGACCGTTGCTTTTCTCTGCCCACAGCTCTCCGATATTCCGCTTTTCTTTGGTATCGTCATTGCTCAGCAGGTGCTTGCCCTTATATTCTACCAATAGAATACGTCCATCGGTCAGCATGGCAACAAAGTCAGGATAAAATTTGTCACTGGAAGTCGGCAGCCAGAAGGAACCCACCTGTCTGTCCACATTCCTTACCCACATCTTCACATCAGGATGAAGATCAATGGCCTGGGCACAATGAAATTCCTCGCCGTAGGCCTTCAAATCACGTGGCCTATCATAGTAATGCTTTCCGAACTGGTATGCCCCAGCGTAAGGAGGGACACTCTCAGCATAGCCGTCTCGAGGAAAAGAAAAGTCTGCATTGAAGGAAACTTCAATATTTGCTGATGCTGACAACAGAAGCTGCTGAAAACCGCGTTTCTTTGCTTCCTCACGAAGATAAGCTATCTTTTTCCTGATACACTGCGCCAGTATATCCTTTCCCAAATACAGAGTGGAAAGCTCTACCCCATCCCTGTCCATCAGCCCCTGCACACAGCGGCGGCAAAACTCAAGCATGACGGGCTGATTGATATCATCAAACCTGCAGCTTCTATCCAGTGTCCGCGCCAGCAGGCCCACGCTCAGTTCTTCCGGTTCATACAGCCAACCCTGCTGCTGTACATTCACAGGGCGCCAGACAAGTTTTTCACCTTCCACATCAAACTGGAACACATGCTCCCTAGCGTCGAACTGAAACTCTCCCTCTTCCAGAGGACATGCCCCTTCCCTAATCAGCTCCAGAGGAGACCACACCCCCGCCAGCAGTTCCGGCTCCGGGATTTCCAGTTCTCCATCCAGCTCCACCAGAAGCAGCGGCACAGCAAAAGTCATGCCCTGGCTTGCCGGAGACTTCGGCATTCGCGCTGCTACCGCACTGCGATGCAGTGCTACAGTCCGCCGTATTTCATCCCGCTGCTTTTCCGCCACGCAGGACAAAATGACGCTTTCAGCCTCTCGCGACAGCATGCCTTTGCTGACGACTTCAAAGCCCGAATCCGCTTGTCGCACTTCAATGCCGTCCGCGGCTTCCGCTATTTGAGAAAAGTCCGGAACTTTTTTCAGAGGGATAACCAGCGCAGGAACACTTTTTCTGCTGTTCGCCCACTGTCCCATGGGTGAATGTGCAAAACCACCTTCGAAATTCACTTCGGGCAGTTCAAGCTGCTGGATCTGCATCGCGGCTTCATCCTCGCCGAAGCCCATGTTCAGCATTCTGTCATACATGGCAGTAGCAGCCTCGCTGAAAGTGCAGGCCGTTACATGCGCATAGGCCATGTTCAGGCGGGAGTTCTTTCTCGCCTTCGCATACGGCATGCGCATCACGCGCCCCAGAAGCTGCTCCACGTCTATGCCGGAACGAATATTGGCCACGGAACAGAACACATAGGCAAAGGAGCAATCCCAGCCTTCTTTCAGGGCTTCCACGGTAATCACATATTTCACCGGGCAGTCGCGGCTGAAAATATCCAGCGCATCCAGTTCCCTCTGTTCCCCTGTGGCCACGGCAATTTCCGCCGCCGGGATATCATGATCCAGAAGAAACTGCTTCAGTCTGTCCACCGTGCAATTCTGGTTTTTTTTCTCAGCCTGGAACAATACCAGCGGCCGGATGTACTCCTCATCCTGGGCGGCGAGTTCGGCCAGAGTTTTCCTTGTCTCCACCGCCCACAGCACGGCTTCTTCCCATGAAGGATGCTCCGCCACGTTGAAAGGTAGCTTGACCATGTCCTCCGCCTTTAAGCGGGACGGAAATACCCGGAACAGCACGTTGCTATCCACAGGCGTTGCCGTGAACTCGATGACGCAGGCCGGATTGATGCGCTTCATGACCTTGCCGGACAGCTGGGAGATCATTTTATGCGCCTCATCCACCAGCACCAGAGGACGCAGCTGATGCACCATATTCACAAAGGAATACAGAACACGCCCGTCCTCCCCCCGATCAAGGTCTGAATCCGTATTGGGAAGGTGCTGGAAATGCTGCTCAAAATTTTCATTATGCCCGTATATCTTGCGGGCGTCCTTGTTTTTTTCCTCTACCCGCAAGGTCTGCATGGTAGAAACGACGATACAGGTTGTTCCGAATATGTCGGCAGGGCGAATATTGTTGATATCTTCCACATCAAAAACGGAGACCCCCTGCAAGCCGAATGTGGCATTCAATGCTTCCCGGCAGGGATGCGAAGGGTTCCGCAACGCCTGTACTGTCTGTTTCCGTATGGTGTTGGTGGGCACAAGCCAGAGAACAAAAGGATGCTCCCTGTGAAGACAGGTTTCCGCAGCGACTCCCACGCTGTACGCGGCAAGCAGCGTTTTTCCCCCGCCTGTGGGAAGGCGCAGGCAGACATAGGGCACATTGTCCATACCCCAGCGCGCATGATAGGCCGACGGCCTCACATCGGAAGGATGTTTCGCCGTCACTTTTCCGAACGCTGCCTTTGGTCCCTGCAGGAACGCCTGTTCCAGATACTCCCTGAGTATGCCCAGCGTTTCCTTCTGATATTCCTTCAGCTCAAACATGACGGCGCTCCTAACGGCCCTTGATGTCATAGGGAGTCTGCTTGAAAACCATGTCCAGCTCCTTCATGCGCTGCGGGCTGAGCATGTTCCTTTCGCCGTACAGCACCTTCGGGCCGTCCCATGGGGGAAGGCTTTCAAGAACCCGGCGGGTAAGCACGTTGCCGCCCTGGGGCTTTTTGTCGCCCAGAATGCCGTTGTAAAGCAGATAGTAGGCCGTGCCTTCGTGAACACCCAGCAGCGGGGAATCAGCCCTGCCGGAAAGCGGTTCCCCTGTTTCACAGAACCATACATGTGCCGCAAGCTGGGCAAAGGTTATCTGTTCGCGGATGGCTCCGTCTTCGTCGAAGATGCTTTCCCCAAGTTTATAGAAGCGGAAACCTCCTCCGCCCTGCCAGTTCACGGCCTGCGATATGCCGCCCTGTTCACCGTCAACAACTTTTTGAAGACGGGGAACGCAGTGTGTTACCGCGTGTTCTCCCATTTCTATGCCGATGTAGCGGCGGCCCATTTTATGGGCCACGGCCGCCGTAGTACCGGAACCGAGGAAAGAATCCAGAACCAGATCGCCGGGATTTGTGGCAATATGAAGAATTCGCTGAATAAGGCGTTCAGGCTTGGGGGTATCAAAGGCATCTTCAGCACCAAAAAGTGCATTGATTTCTTTTTTAGCCTCATCAGTATGGCCAACTTCTTCATGTGGCCACCAGGTCCAAGGAACAAGTCCTTTTGTTTCACTTAGAAATTGCTTTCTTCTTGGAACACCGTTTCCATCGTTGCCAAAAGTAATCCTGTTGTCTTCGTAAGCCTTACGATACTCACTCTCGACAACCTTCCAACAGTTACCAGGCGGAGGGGTATGTATTTTTCCGTTAGGACTGACAATTTCATACATTTGATTTGGGCGGTAACCTTGAGCAAGCAAAGATACAGATTGCCAAGGACCACGGGAATCTTTGTCTGGGTTCTTATATATTTTTTTCTGCTTATCAGTAAGAGGTAATAGATTCCTGGAAATTTTAAATTTTTCTTTGTCTGAGACATAAACTAGAAGGTATTCATGCGAGTCACCTATTGATTCACGATTTTCTCTTGAATAGCGTTTTTGCCATGAAATAGAAGTTAGAAAAACACTTCTTCCAAATATTTCATCACATATAACTTTCAGATAATCTCTTTCAGTATCATCAATACTAATCCAAATACTTCCGTCTTCACTCAAGAATTCCCGCAGAAGCTCAAGACGCGGATACATCATGGACAGCCACTGCGTATGCTCCAAGTTGTCGTCGTAATGTTCAAAGGCGCTTCTGGTATTATATGGCGGGTCTATATAGATGCATTTCACCTTGCCCGCATAGTACGGAAGCAAGGCCTTGAGGGTTTCCAGATTGTCGCCCTGAATGAGCATATTCTGAGGGGAGCCGTCGCCGTATCGCTCAACTTCTTCCAAAAGCCGATAGGGCGCGCGTCCGGCGGCACGGAGGTCTTTTTCGCGGGTAAGCCATTGCAGAATGGGCATGGAGGTATCTCGACAGGTAGAGGTGAAAACGTTCCTGCAAAATAGCCCAGTCCTTGCCGATGGTCAAAAACAAAGGCTGAAACTTCGTGTCTTCGCCTTCTTCATCCTGCCGAGTCCACAGGGCGATCCAGGCACTGGCAAAAGACAGAAGCAGCCGCGGCAGCCTCCCGGAACGGACGGCCGGGCTGGTCCCAGCCCGGCGCTGCCAATGGCAAGGAAAACAAAAAAGCGGTCAGCCTGTTACAGCTAACCGCTTGTTTTTGTTGTGGTGCGCCCGAAGAGATTCGAACTCCTGGCCTACAGGTTCGTAGCCTGTTGCTCTATCCAGCTGAGCTACGAGCGCGTCGTGAAAAGCTATGTATAGCAATCGCCCTGCCCTGTCAAACATTTTTGCGTAAAAAAATCAATTTTTATGCAGCCGCTCTTATCGGCCGTCCCGCTTTCGATGGGACAACATGGCAGACCAGGCCCCTTTCCCACACTTTCTTCCGCCATCGGAACACCGTCTGACGACGCAGACTAGCTGCCGGATGTTACCGCAAAAGCCGGGAACAGAATCAGCCTGTGGAAATGCTCGTGAGCCCCTGGAACATGAACTATCCAGCGACCTGGTCCCACCGATTGCGACAGTTCAAAATAAGACTGAACGCCTTTGGGCTGAGAGGCGGACTATCCTTCCCCCCTCACGGACACAGGGGTACGCGGCAAGGGACATATATTGCTTTCACCATAAAAAAACGGGCTCCAGCTTCACTGGAACCCGTCTATTTTTTTATGGTCGGGATGGCGCGATTTGAACGCGCGGCCTCAGCGTCCCGAACGCTGCGCTCTAGCCAAACTGAGCCACATCCCGTTGCAAGAGAGGACATTACACCGAAGGCCTGCCGTATGCAAGCTTTTTTTTCAAAAAAATTTTTCTCCGCCATGTCAGGTGGTATCCGTTCCTGCCCGGCGGAGTCCCGGACATGGCGGTACGTGTTTTACGCATATCGGGCAATTAGGCTTTGACTTTATGAAAAAAGGGGCTAAAACGCACATACCGGTTCGTCTGCCCGGTAAAAATTTTTTTGAGGTTGCTTTATGTCGAACACAGGTTCCACGGACAATTTTGGCTACGGCCAGGAGCTGAAGCGCGAACTCAGCTTCAAGGACGTATTTGTTTACGGTATGCTGTTCATGGTGGTCATCGCCCCCATGTCCATCTATGGCTACATTTCCAAAGACAGCCATATGATGGCGCCCTTTGTCTACTTTGTGGGCATCTGCGCCATGTTCTTCACGGCCCTGAGCTACATGAAGATGAGTAACCGCTTCCCCATCGCGGGCTCTGTCTACGCCTATGTGCAGCGCGGCCTGAACCACCATGTGGGCTTCATCGCCGGTTGGCTCATCCTGCTGGACTATGTGTTCGTGCCCGCCCTGCTCTATCTGATGACCGCCAACTGGTGTGTGGAACTCTTCCCGGCCACCCCCCGCTGGATGTGGGTCATCGTGTTCGTGGGCATCAATACCCTCATCAACGTCCGCGGCATCACCTATACCGCTCGTGCCGACTGGATCATGTTCTATGTGGAAGCCGTGGTCCTGGCCCTGTTCATCGGCTTCGGCCTCAACTACGTCCTTGGTGAAGGCGGCGGCACCGGCCAGCTGGTCATGGATCCCCTGTACCGCCCCGGCGAGATGAACCTGCAGTTCATCGGCCTAGCCTGCACCATCGCCTGTCTCTCCTTCCTGGGCTTTGACGGCATCTCCACCCTGGCCGAAGAGACCCACCGCCCCGAAGTGACCATCGGCCGCGCCACCATGGCCGCTCTGCTCTGCATCGGCTTCCTTTTCATGCTCCAGACCTACGTGGCCACCATCATCCAGCCCGACATGAGCAAGATGAACCCCGACACGGCCTTCTTCGACGCTGCCGAGCTCGCCGCCGGTGACTGGTTCCGCAAGGTCCTGCTGGTGGTCAACATCCTGGCCGTGGGCATCGCCAATACCATGAACGCCCAGGCCGCCACCTCCCGCGTGCTGTACGGCATGTCCCGCGACAACGTGCTGCCCGGTGTCTCCGGCCTGTTCCGCAAGGTGCATCCCCGCTTCCAGACCCCCTACATCGCCACCATCGCCGTGGGTATCTTCTCCATCCTGGTAGCCGAGCTCTCCACCGTGGAAGACCTGGCCCGCCTGGTAAACTTCGGCGCCCTGACCTCCTTCATCCTGCTGAACCTCGCCGTGTACAATTTCTTCTGGCGTCGTGAAAAGATGCGCGGCGGCAAGGCCCTGCTCAACTATGTGATCTGCCCCTTCTGCGGCGTGCTCATCCTCGGTTATGTGTGGCTCTCCTTCGACAGCATGACCCAGATCGTGGGCTTCAGCTGGCTGGCCATCGGCCTGGTCATCGGCTACGTCAAGAGCAAGGGCTACAAGGTCGTCCCCGAAGCCTTCCGCAAGAGCGATATGGTGTAACCTTCATTGCAGGAGTTGAATCATGCAGTACTTTGACAAGGTCGTTTATACCTTCAGTGCCGACAACGAACCTACCGGCACCATCGATTCCGGCGAGATCGTCATCTTCCGCACCCAGGACTGCTTCAGCAACCAGATGCATTCCGAAAGCCAGCTGGTGACCAGCTGCGACTACAGCAAGATGAACCCCGCCACCGGCCCGCTGTTCGTGCGCGACGCCCAGCCCGGCGACGTCATCAAGGTGGAACTGCTGGACGTGCAGTGCGACACCATCGGTACCACCACCACCCTGCCCAAGATCGGCCCCCTCTGGGACAAGTGCGAGACCCGCACCAAGCGCATTCCCATCGAGAACGGCAAGGCCGTCTTCAATGACGTGACCTTCCCCATCAATCCCATGATCGGCGTCATCGGCGTGGCCCCCGAAAAGGGCAAGAGCGTGCCCTGCGGCTACCCCGGCAGCCACGGCGGCAACCTGGACTGCAAGCTGATGGTCAAGGGCAACACCGCCTATTTCCCCGTGCGCGTGGAAGGTGGTCTGGTGCAGATGGGCGACATGCACGCCGTCATGGGTGACAGCGAACTGTGCGGCACCGGTCTGGAGATCAACGGTACCGTCATCGCCCGCGTGAGCGTCATCAAGAACTGCCCGCTGGAATGGCCCGTGCTGGAAACCGCCGACACCTGGTACACCATGGCCAGCGCCGCCGGTTATGAAGAAGCCCTGCGCCACGCCAGCGTGCAGATGCAGGGCCTGGTGGCTGCCGCTACCGGCTGGGATGCCACCGACGCCTACCTGTACATGTCCCTGCGCGGCGACCTGGAAGTCTGCCAGGCCTGCAAGCCCTGCGAAGTGGACCTCATCGTGCGCCTGGGCGTGCCCAAGGCCGACATGAAGCGTCCCCTGGTGGGCTAGCCCTGCGGCCCGTCCGACGCGACGATACTGAAAAAGGCTGTCCGCATCTTGCGGGCAGCCTTTTTTCGTGTCCTTTTGCCTGAGGAACAGAAGACGCTATTTTTTCCTGTCGTGCCGGGAAAGCCGCTCCAGCAAGCGGTCGTAATAGGTGTCGTCATCAAGGTTCAGGGGACGCTGATGCTTCATGCGGGCCTGCAGGATCATGAACCGCAGTTTCTGCATCTGGCGCACGCGCTCCTGCTCGTCCTCGCAATGTTCCAGCATCTCGGCCAGATTGCTGATCTCCTTGCGCTCGGCCAGCTCCGGCGGCACGCAGCCTGCGTTGCGCAGCACCTTGTAGGCCATGCGCAGCTCCGGAGGAACATGGCTGTCGTCTTCCAGTTCCAGCGGCTTGCCCCGGCCGGGGAGGTCATCGAAATCACCCCTGGCCATGGACTCTTCGATACGACGCTCGGCAATGGACTGGATGACGGACCAGGGACTGACCTCAGACATGTTTTTCCTCCGTATCGGGAGCATCGGCCCAGAGTTTTTTCCACTCCATGATCAGCTTGAGGGCCGCCAGCGGCGAGAGCTCCTCGGGATCCAGGTCCCGCAGCAGCAGGACCAGCGGATGCGGCCCGGCGGCCGGTGCGGCCGGGATGTCGATGGGCAGGGACGGGGGCTCCTCGCGGGCGACCCGCTTCTCCATGCCGGGAAGGGCCAGCGTCTCCGTCTGGGGCGACATGCGCCGCCCCTCGCCCCGGCTTTGCTCCAGTTCCGCCAGGATGGCCCGTGCCCGCTGCACCACCGGCGCAGGCACGCCTGCCAGGCGGGCCACCTCCACGCCATAGCTGCGGTCCGCGGGACCGGGCACCAGCTTGTGCAGGAAGAGGATGTCGCCCCCGTATTCCCGGATGGCGATATTCATGGTGAACACGCCGGGCACGCGCTTTTCCAGCGCCGTGAGCTCGTGATAATGGGTGGCGAACAGGGTGCGCACCTCGCCGTGCGCCCGGGCCGCCAGATCTTCCACCACGGCCCAGGCCAGAGCAACACCGTCATAGGTGCTGGTGCCGCGCCCGATCTCGTCCAAAATGACCAGGCTGCGCTTGGTGGCCTGCCGCAGGATACGGGCCGTCTCCATCATCTCGACCATGAAGGTGCTCTGCCCCTGGGCCAGATTGTCCGAAGCGCCCACGCGCGAGAACAACCTGTCCACCAGCCCCAAGCGCGCCCGTGTGGCCGGGACCATGGAACCGGTCTGCGCCAGCAGGCAGATGATGGCTACCTGCCGCAGCACCGTGGACTTGCCCGCCATGTTGGGGCCGGTGAGCAGGCACAGACGGCGGCGGGAATCCAGCGTGATGTTATTGGGCACGAAATTGGCCGCGCCGATCATGGCTTCCACCACCGGGTGGCGACCTTCCTCGATAAAAATGTCGGCACTGCTGTCCAGCTCGGGACGGCACCAGCCGTTGCGACGCCCCACCTCGGCAAGGCTCTGCCAGTAGTCCAGATGGGCGATGACATCGGCCATGTGCAGGATGCGCTCCCGCTGTTGGGCCATAAAGGTACGCAGATCCTGATAGAGCTGATATTCCAGCGTTTTGCGTTTTTCAGAAGCGGAAAGGAGCGCTTCTTCCAGCTCCTTGAGGGCGGGCGTGGTGAAGCGTTCGGCATTGGCCAGGGTCTGGCGGCGGATGAAATGCTCCGGCACCGGCCCGCTGTGCGCGGCCTTGCTCAATTCGTAATAATAGCCGAAGACCCGGTTGAATCCCAGCTTGAGTTTGGCGATGCCGGTCTCCTGCTGTTCGCGGGCCAGCTCTTCCTGCAATTTCTGCTCGCCGTGTTCCACAAGATCCAGCAGGCGGTCCAGCTCGGCATTGTATCCGGCCTTGAACAGACCGCCGTCCGTGATGACCACCGGCGGACTGTCCACCAGCGCGCTGTGCAGCAGATGCGCACAATCGGCCAGATCGTCCCAGCCTTTGAGCAGCTCATGGATGACACGGGGCGCGTCCTCCCCGTTCTCCTGCCCGGGCAGCGGGTATTTCCCGTCCAAGGGCTGCGTCAAGGCCGCCAGAACGGCAGGCAGGGCCGCCAGGCTGTTGCCGAGGGCGATGAAATCCCGCGGGGTAGCCCGGTTGACCGTCACGCGCGTGGAAAGGCGCTCCAGATCATAGACGTCCTTCAGGGCTTCCCGCAGCAGGGCCCGGCGGTTGTCGTCATCGTGCAGCAGGGCCACGGCGTCCTGCACGGCCAGGATGGGGGCCGCTTCGCGCCACGGATGCCGCAGCATGTCTTCCAGCAGGCGGCCGCCCATGGGCGTCATGGTATCGTCCAGCACATGCCGCAGGGTCCCCTTGCCCTTGCGGCCGTTGAGGCGCTGGAAGATCTCCAGATTGCGTTCCGTCACGTCGTCCACCAGCATGTGACGGCCCAGGTCCAGCGGCTGGAAGGGCATCAGATGCTCGGGGCGGCGTTTCTGGGTCTGCTCCAGATAGACCAGCAGCGCGCCGCAGGCCCGCACGAGGCAGGGCTTGTTCTGCAGGCCCAGGGCTGCCAGTTCCTGCACGGACTGGGCTTCCAGCAAACGGCGTTCGGCCTTGCGGGCGTCGAAACCGGCCACCGGGCGACGCAGCAGGCGCACGCCTTCCAGCAGGCATTTGGGCGGCAATTCCTTGTCGTCCGGCACCAGCAGCTCGCGCGGGGCCAGCTTCTGGATCCATTGCCAAAGCTCGGGCAGGCGCTTCACCTCCATGCCGGACCACTGGCCCGTGGAGATGTCCGCCCAGACGAAGGCCCCGTTGTGTCCCTCCCAGAAAGCGGCTCCCAGATAATTGTGGCTGCGGGCGTCCAGGTTGGCGTCTTCCAGCACGGTGCCGGGCGTCACCACGCAGGTCACGGCCCGCTGCACCAGCCCCTTGGCGGCCTTGGGGTCTTCGGTCTGGTCGCAGATGGCCACATGGAAGCCCTTGTCGATGAGCTGGGCGATGTAGGCCTGCGCGGCATGCCAGGGCACACCGCACATGGGCACGGGATTTTCCGTGTCGCGGCTGCGGCTGGTCAGGGCGATCTGTAGTTCCCGGGCCGCGGTGACGGCATCGTCGAAGAACAGCTCGTAAAAGTCGCCCATCCGATAGAACAGCAGCGCATCAGGGTAGTCGGCCTTGATGCGCAGATACTGCTCGAACATGGGAGTCAGCTTGGGAGTTTTTTCTGCCATATGCGTAATTGCGCAGCGGCGCCATCCAAGGACGACGCCGCTGCAGAAAAATGCGCCTGATGCGCGGGGGAAAAGGGACTAGGCCTTGTCAGGGTCGGGAGCGGTCACTTCTTCCGGCTTGGCCTCGGCCTTTTCCTTGGCAGGAGCGGCTTCGATGGCCTGGGCCTTTTCCTGGGAGACCTTGCGGAGGAAATCGCCGCGCGCGGTCTCACCGTCCAGGCTCTTCTTCAGCTTGGCCACTTCACGTTCCAGAGCGGACACACGCCACTTGCTCTTCATGTAACGGGCCGTCAGGTGCATCTTGTCCCACAGCAGCAGGGCCACCGCCAGCAGGGCACCCACGAAGAAGGCCACGATGACGATGAAGTAGAACGGCAGCGGGATGGACGTCATCTCAGGCACGAAGAAGAGATTGAGTTTGAGCGTCATGGCCGTCGACAGGGCCGTCTGGTTCTGGAAGAAGAAGACCAGACTGAAGAAAATCAGCAGAACAAGTAACAGGACCTTTATATAGCGCATAGTCTCCTCCTCTGCGCGGTGGTGTTCAAAACCTGTCGAAATACGGCTTCAGATGAGCATAGCTGCTGCGCAGGTGTTCCGGGATCGTGCGCACCTCGTCCATCACGGCCATGAAGGAGGAATCCCCGTTCCAGCGCGGCACGAGATGGAAGTGCAGATGTTCCCGGATACCGGCTCCGGCAGCCTGCCCCTGGTTGAGGCCGATATTGATGCCTTCGCAGTGAAAATGTTCCTGCAGCACCAGCGTGCAGCGCTGCATCAGGTCCATGATCTCGTGCGTCTCATCCGTTTCAAGCTGGGCCAGCGCCATCACATGCCGATAGGGACAGACCATGATATGCCCGTTGCTGTACGGGAATTTGTTCATGATCACAAAAGCATGCCTGCCCCGGTACAGGACGAGCCGCTCCTCGTCTTCATCCCTGCTTTCGGGAAGACAAAAAACACAGCTGTCCGGTTTGGGGCCAAGGATGTACTCGATGCGCCAGGGCGTCCACAATTGTTTCATTTTCTTTTCCTCAATACACGGCTTGCGCGCCAAGGGCAAGTCCTGCCCTGAACGCCGCTCTTTTATTTAGGAAATACGCCTTCCTGCCGGGCCATGTCCAGCGCCAGACGACGCTGGCTGTCCACATCCGGGGTCTCCCCGTCCAGCTTGCCGACCAGTACGGCCCGCAGGATGCGCCCGAACAGCGGTCCCGGCGCGATACCCATGTCACGCAGATCCCGGCCGTCGATATCCGGCTTTTCACGGCGCCACTGGGTGATGTAACGGGAAAGGTTCTTTTGCAGCCCGCTGTCTTCCACACCGGCCATGATGTAGAGCAGGAATTCCAGCGAGAATTTTTCCAGCAGCAGATACAGCTCGCTGATCCTGCCTGTTCCGGCCTCAAAGGCCTTTTGCCAGCGGGCCAACTTGGGCTGCACATGCCGCATGGACTCCCGCTGCTGCAAGATCTCCTGCTTGCGACCTTCGGGCAGCCCCAGGGCGGCGAAATTGGCGGAGACTTCGGCATAGTTCAGCCGGTGTCCCAGGGCCAGGAAGTAGATCAGCCAGTTCTCGACGCTCTCATCGAAATACAGCAGGCGGTACCAGTTGAGCATGGAGCGCACCTGCTGCAGGATCTGGCGCTTGCTCGGCGTCAAGGTCAGGGAGGGCCCCAGGGCCCGCAGCAGGCCCAGGCCATCCAGGCGCTCGAAACAGGCCGCCGGATCGTCTTCGTCACATATGTGGGTATATTCGTTGAAGATACGCTTTCCGGACAGTTTGTCCAGCATATGCAGGCTGAGCAGGTTCTTGATGAGCTTTTCCGCGCTGGGCCCGATATGGAAGCCATAGCGCTGTTCAAAGCGCACCGCCCGCAGGCTGCGTGTGGGGTCTTCCACGAAACTCAGGGTGTGCAGCACGCGCAGCACGCCTTCCTTGATGTCACGCTGCCCGCCGAAAAAGTCCACCAGCTGCCCGTAGGGCGTGCAGTCCAGGCGGATGGCCAGGGCATTGATGGTGAAGTCGCGCCGGAACAGGTCCATCTTGATGGACGAGAGCTCCACCGTGGGCAGCGCCGCCGGGGATTCGTAATACTCCAGGCGCGCGGTGGCCACGTCGATGCGCTGTTCCAGGCCGTCTTCGTCATGGTAGATGACCATGGACGTCAAAAACTTGCGATGTTCACGCACACGGCCGCCCAGTTCGGCAGCCAGGGCACGGGCAAAGGCCACGCCTTCGCCCTCCACCACGAAATCCACGTCATGGTTGGGCCGGTCCAGCAAAAGGTCGCGCACGAAGCCGCCCACCACATAGACAGGCATGTTCAGCTGCTGTCCCAGACGGCCCGCCAGCTCCAGCAGATGGCGCACCCGTGCGGGCAGACGGTCACGCAGCAGCTTGGCCACATTGCGTTCGCGCGAGCTGTTCTCCTGATAGTCCAGGACCTGACCGGGCTCGGAGGTCATGACGTTGATGAGGTCCGTGCGGGTCACCACCCCCACCACCAGATCCTTGTCCACGATGGGCACCAGACGCTGCCGGCCGCCCACGATGATGGACGAGATATCCCGCAAAGGCGCATCCGGGGCCAGGCTCTTGATATTGCGACGCATGTAGTCGTCCACAGGCCGGTCGCCCAGCTTGTGGCTGGTGGCGCGGGAAGCCGTCTGAGCATCCAGGATTCCGATGCAGTGGCGTGTCCCGGGCTTGAAGACAGGCACGGCCTTGAGGCCGAAATGCATCATCAGGGTATCGGCCTCACGCATGCTGCGGTCCGACTCGATCCCCACCGCCGGTGACGACATATAATCGCTGGCGGTCTTTTCCGGCCCTGCCTGCATGTGCAGATTGCGCACGATGGCGTCATGGACCTCGTTGAGGGTCAGGTTGCGGATGGAGGCCGAGGCGGCATAGGCATGACCGCCCCCGCCCAGCTCCGCACAAATGCGGCCCACATTGATGGCATCGCTGCGGCTGCGGGCCACCACCTGCACCCTGTCCTCCATGCGGCCCACGGCAAAAAGCACGGTGAACTTCTCCATCTCCATCAGCCGGTGGGCCAGATAGGCGAAATCCCCCAGGTAGTGCTCCATGGAGGCCTCGGCGATGACCACCGGCTCATTGTTGATATGGTAGACGCGCGCCGATTCCAGCAAACTGTTGAGGGCCCGCACATGCAGGCTGGTCAGCTCATGGGCCGCCATCTCGTTGATGGCGTTGACATCCATGCCCTGGGTCAGCAGCCAGGCCGAGCTTTCAAAATCCAGCGGTGTGGTGGAACTGTAGGTGAACGAGCCCGTATCCCCGTAGATGCCGAGCCCCAGCAGGGTGGCATCCGCGGCTTCCAGCACGACCCCCCGTTGCCGCAACTCCCGCACCAGCAGGGCCGTGACCGAGCCCACTGTCTCCACATGGCTCGTCTGGGCCGGGACGTCTTCGGACGACGCCGGATGATGATCCCAGACCTCGACGGTAACCCCTTCCCTGTCCAGCAGAGTCGACACATGCCGGACACGCTCCCTCTGGCGCGTATCCACCAGCACGAGATGCGTGATCTCGTCCCAGGGGATGTCGGCACTTTCGGTCAGATGGTAGCGTTTGGCATCCAGCGAGGCCACGACCTTTTGCAGGCCGCGTTCCTGCGTCCCGGGAAACAGCAGCAAGCTGCCGGGGTAGAGGAAGTGGGCAGCCAGCATGGCCGCAAAGGAATCGAAATCGGCATTGGCATGGCAGGTGACCAGGATCCGGGGAGAAGATGCGGACATTACGACTGACTCCGTGGATGGAACTGCCTGTGCAGGGCATGGAGACGCTCGGCCTGCACATGGGTATAGATCTCGGTGGCGCTGATGTCGGCATGGCCCAGCAAAAGCTGCACGGCCCGCAGGTCAGCCCCTCCTTCCAGCAGGTGGGTGGCAAAGGAATGGCGGAAGGTGTGCGGCGAGATGGAGCGCCGTATGCCCGCCAGCAAGGCGTATTTTTTGACCATCTTCCAGACGTACTGGCGGCTCAGGCCCTTGCCGGAACGGTTGAGGAAAAGGTAACGGCTTTGGGGCGAAAAGTCGTCACGCCAGAAGGACAACCACTGCTGCAACAGATCGAGCACCAGGGAATGGAGCGGGACCAGTCTGTCCTTGGCGCCCTTGCCCGACACCAGCACCAGCCCCCGCTGCATGTCCACATCCGCCACCAGCAGATTGCAGACCTCCGAGACGCGCAGGCCCGCCGCATAGAGCATTTCCAGCAGGCAGCGGTCACGACGGCCGCATTTCTCGCGCATGTCCGGCAATTGCAGCAAGCGGTCCATCTCAGCCTTGCTCAGGACTTCCGGCAGGTATTGGGGCAGACGCGGGCTTTCCAGCAGGCTGGCGGGATTGCTCTCCAGCAGACCTTCTTCCACCGTGTATTCGAAAAAGCCGCGCAATGCCGACAAACGCCGGGCCAGCGTGCGCCCCGCATTCTTCCGGGCCCGCAGCCAGGCCAGATACAGGAACAGATCATGCTCATCGAGGCTGGTCTTGTCACCGGCATCCAGCTCATCAAGGAAAAGGAAAAAGTTTTCCAGATCCTGCCGGTATGAGACCACCGTACGCATGGAAAGGCCCCGCTGGGCCAGCAGGTATTCCCCCCAGGCCGGGATCTGTTTTTTCAGGATCTGCAGGGATCGCTCCGTCGCCTCAGGCAATGCACTTTTTTCCGTCATGTCATCATGCTAGCTGCCTTGGACGGATTGGGCAAGATTTTTGACAGCATCCGGGCAAATGTCTACAAGAAGGCCATGACCGCACCGACCATCACCGTTTTCGTCTGCCTGGGGTCCAACACACCCGATGCCGCCCATATGCTCTCCCTGGCCGTGGAGCGGCTGCATGCCCTGCCCCGTGCCCGGGTGGATGCGCTCTCCGGCATCTATCTGACCGAACCGCAGGATTATGTGGATCAGCCCTGGTTCCACAATCAGGTCGTCCGCATGGAGCTGGAGACCGACTGGACCCCGCAGAGCTTTGTCCAGGCCTTGCTGGCGGAGGAAAAACTGCTGGGCAGACAGCGTAGCAGTGATCCGGCCCTGCGCTTCGGACCGCGCTGCATCGACATGGATTTGCTGCTCTTTGGGGACCGGCAGTGCGACGCGCCGGAAAGCATCGTCCCCCATCCGCGCATGTGCCAGCGTGCCTTCGTCCTCATCCCTCTGTGTGATGTGGGCGCCGCCTGTCGCATCCACGGCCGCACCCCGGCACAATGGCTGGCCGAGCTCGAATATCGACAGGAAGGTCAGAGAATTTTTCAGTGACGCGCAAAAGCTCTTATGCTATTCTGAGTTGCGATAAAGAATGAGACCCTGCTCTAGGCAGGAGAAGGAGAGCGACCCTATGTGGAAATGGCTTGTGCTGGGTCTGGCCGTTTACGTCCTGTACCGACTGTTTGCCAATGATTTTCTGAAGAAGAAAAAGGAAAACGCCGAAGACCAGGCCGCTGAAGTCGAGCGCAAGGTCGCTGCCGGCGAAATGGTCAAAGATCCTGAATGCGGCACCTATGTCTCTGTGGACGGCAATATCTCCGTGCGTGACGGCGATAAAGTCTACCGTTTCTGCAGCTACGAATGCCGTGACAAATTCCTGGAACGTCTCCAGGAAGGCGGCCGTGAGCTCCCGCCCCGCGACTAAGCAGCGCGTTTATCCCGATTCCCAAGCCCGTCATTGTACGGGCTTTTTCTTTTTGCAGGCAGGAGGCCCGAACCTGAGGGAAGTGTCCGCAGGTCCTTTGGGCATAGGGGACACTGCTTTTTTTCTTCCAGGCAGAATTCCTTGGATAAACCATGAATCGTCGTTTCCGGCCCCCAACCAACTCCCCATACTAACTCCAGCCCCCAAATAGGAACTGCCCGGGATCCAGCGGGTCTCGAGCAGTTTATCATCGTTCCTCCTGAAGATGAGGCATGCTGCCCAGCACCCGGGGCCATGCGCATACCTCACTCAAGCCCGCAGGCGTCCTCCAGGAATCATCCTATATCGCCGATCGAGTAATGAACGCCTACGATGGAGAATGCCATCCGGGACGCAGAGCGTATCAGCTCTCACCAAGCCGCTGCCAAACGAGGAGCAGATCCTCATCTATCTTTTCAACGGCGCGGTGAATTCCACCCAGATCACCGCCCCCAACTCCACCTCCTTGGATGCACCCTGATGCTCCATCTTTTCCCTGTCCGTCTTTAAAGCCGCAAAACCCCACCAGCCCGGCCAGGGGGCACAATACGTAAAGACACCGTTCTCATCCGTTTTGATCACCTGGGTTATGAAGTAGACATTGGGGATCATATAGACATCATCACGATTGTAGAATTCCACTTCCACCTCAGCACCGGGAACAGGTTTGCCATCCAGCAATACACGGCCCTGGAAAATATTGCCGCTATAGTTGGCAAAAGGACGAGTCAGAGGAACGATCTCCATTTTCAGCCCCAAAGGAACATCCCAGCCTTTTTCTTCGCCAAAGGCCGCCACGACAGTCTTGGTATAGTGGATGATGAAGCGGTCTTCTTCGGGATCAAAATAGGGGGCAGGCTCCGTGGCAAACTGGTACACGCCGGGCTGTTTGACCTCATAGACAGCCCGCCAAGCCTGATGCCCTATGATGGTAGCCGGCTTGAGCATCGCCTTGAGATCTTCCACCTTCCCGTCCCTGGTAACCGTCAGGGACTTTGGCTGCTGCATATCCAGGCCCCGCATCTCCATGGGATAAGCGGAGAAAATATCCAGCTTCAAGGAAGATTCTTTGTCTTCCATTACCGTCGAAGACGAGGGAATGAGCATACTGAACTGGGCTTCCGCCCGACCACACAGACACATACACAGAGCAACTGCCATGCATGCTATTTTCCACATGCTGCTTTCTCCTTGGATCTCGTCAAATAGGGATCTTCGCCCACTGCCCCGTGGATACCTGCAGGTACAAAAAAGAGCACATTGACTTTCAACTTGCTCGGGCTCTTCCCACTTACGCTACATGTCAACCAAAAGACAACACCCTGTCAATATTGCGGATCTCTCAAAAAAGCTGCTCAAAGGTACAACTGTAACAGGTGAACTCAGGCTCTGCCTGCGGGAGGATGGAAGTGCCTGTGAAGAAGAGGAGGCTCTCCCATCCTCGCACAGGCCCCACCGGCAAAAGTTTTTGGAAGGGAGCGGAGCGGGGACAAAAAAAGACCCCCC
>NZ_JBNPMK010000007.1:0-154556 GCF_050313955.1 Desulfovibrio sp. SGI.133
CGATGACTCTGTGCGAGGATGGGAGAATCTACCTAAGACCGGAGTGGTTTCCCGGTCCGAAAGTCCGTACCCGGGCAGCATGGAAATCAGTGCCTTTTGAAGGCAGAAAGCATTGGCGGAAAGGAGCGGAAAAAAGCAGCTGGGGTGTGGCAGAGGCTATGGCGGGGCGGCGCCAAGGTGCTGGTGCTGACTTTCCGCTATGTGAGCCGTGAGCGCTGGGTGCCTGTGTGAGATTTCCTGTCCCTTTTTTACAGGCTGCACGCCTCACAGATTTGCCGTGCACTTTGAGGAGTACAGTTGGCAGATCGACGTATCGTCATCTGGGCAGGTGGCTCTGCTCATGGGGGAATGCAGGGCATGCGTTTCGCAGAGCCTTCTTTAAGGCGCTACCAGAGAGCGCATGAGGCTGGCGGTCTTGGACATGCAGCTGTGTGTTGTCATCGCCGCGCAGGACGACGGACAGGCCCAGCCCTTCTGGCATAGCGCTGCCGGGGTCAGCTGTTTTTTCTGCGCGTGCCCCACAGATAAAGCAGCGTAAGGCTGCCGCAGCCAAGCAGGATGCAGGCCAGCAGCAGGACAGGCCAGAGGCCGGTCGCCATCAGGTAGCCTTCCAGGCCTGTATGCAAGGAGCCATCCCAGTCCACGAGACGGACAGGATACAAGCGGGAGAGTACCCACAGGGCCGTCAGCCCGCCCAGGCCGCAGCAGAACAGCAACGTACCCAGGATCAGGGGGAGGAACCGGACATGGCGCACAGGCCCGACCGGTGCCGGGGGTGTGCTCTCTTCCACAGGAGGGACAGGTGCGGGAATGAGCTCCCGGCCTGCGGGAACGATGAGCTCATCAAGACTCGTCTGCAGCACGTCCCGCAGCAGGGCAAGCCGGTCGATGTCCGGGGATGACTGGCCTGTTTCCCATTTGGCAACGGACTGGCGCGAAACACCCATGCGGGAGGCCAGTTCTTCCTGCGTCATGCCCATGGCTTTGCGTCGGCGCAGGATCTCCTGCCCAAGTCGGATCCTTCCTTCTGTCATCTTCTCTGTCATGGATGGAGGCTAGGGAATTTCCAGAGGGAGTACAAGGGGCGGGATTTCCCGCCCCTTGTAGTATGCGGCTAATTCAGTTTTTCCAGGGCGGCATCATAGAACTGGCAGAGCCGTTCCAGATCCTGTTTCTGTTGCAGTTCCGTCAGCTGGGGCTGCAGTTCCTGCATGATCTCGGCGTAGCCCTTGGGATCGGCCTGAGCCTTTTTCTGGATGGCCGTAGCAAATTCATTGGCCTTCTTCTGGGCTTCTTCAGGGGAGCAGGCAGCGGCCGCGAGAGTGGCCGTGCCGCAGAGCAGGGCGCAGGCCAGCAACAGGGAGAGCTTTTTCATAGGCACCTCGATACGTTGGACAGACTGGCTGTCGGTTATCCCCATATGGGACTTTCGTTATAGCTGGTAACATTGGTTGCAGGCCACCAACCAATGGTTGCAATAGGGCAACCATTGGCTACCTTTTGGAAAAAACAAACAGTTATGCGGAGATATGAGATCCCTTGCTGCCCCTTACCGACCAGGAGGGAGGCTGTACGGGCTATTTCAGCCTGTCCCCTGAACAGGCCCTGCCAGATATGAAAGGCTCGCCAGGCGCCTTTTCCTTTGGGGAAAGCGCCGGGCGGGAGGCAGCATGCCCTTGACGACGGGCGGCACTTACATCTAAAAAAATGGCCTACTGACCAAGTCAGGAATGTCTTGCGAGTGGCCAGGAGGCCGCTCCCGTTTTTTTGCCAAAGGAATGCATATGAAAAAGTTTACTCTCGCCGTCCACAGTCTCGGCAATATCGGTACCCGTGTGGTGGAAGCGGCCCTTGCCGCCCCTGATTGCCAGTGCCTCGGCGTGATCCGCCGTGCCGAATCCCTGGGCACGCAGAGCCATGCCCTGCGTGGCCTGCCCGAATTTGCCGATCTGGCCAGCCTGGAAGCTGCCCAGGGCCGCCCCGACGTCATCGCCCTGTGCGGGCCTTCGCGCAGCATCCCGGAAACGGCGGAAGCTTTTCTGAAGCAGGGTTACAATTGTGTGGACAGCTTCGACATCCACACCGAGATCCCCGCCACCGTGGCCCGTCTGGATGCCGCCGCCAAGGCCGGTAACAGCGTCAGCATCACGGCCGCCGGCTGGGACCCCGGCACGGACTCCGTGCTGCGCGCCCTGTTCGAAGCCATGGTGCCCCGCGGCACCACCTTCACCAACTTCGGCCGTGGCCGTTCCATGGGCCATTCCGTGGCTGCCCGCGCCATCAAGGGCGTGGCCGATGCCGTGTCCATCACCATCCCCGTGGGTGGAGGTCGCCATTCGCGCCTGGTCTATGTGGTGCTGGAAGAAGGTGAAAACCTGGCTGACGTGACGGCCCGCATCAAGGCCGACGATTACTTCGCCCACGATCCGCTGGACGTGCGCCAGTGCCGTGACCGCGAAGAACTGGCCTTCGTGGCCGACCAGTCCCACGGCGTGCTCATGGAGCGCACCGGTGCCTCCGGCATGACCGACAACCAGATCCTCAAGTTCGACATGCGCATCAACAACCCGGCCCTGACCGCTCAGGTGCTGGTCTCCTGCGCTCGCGCCACGACCCGCCTGCAGGCCGGCTGCCATACGCTCATCGAAGTGCCGCCCATCGCCATGCTGCGCGGTGAACGCATGGACATCATCTCCCGCATGGTCTAACGGGCCATACGCGGTTCGACTCTTTGTCCCCTGTCGCTCTTGAGCGGCAGGGGATTTTTTGTTTCAGGCAAGGCGGATGCCGCATGGCGCCGGAGGCTCTTGGGATTGCCGACGCCCCTGTGCGGGGGGGAAGAAAGCAGGACAGGGGAACAGCAGGCCGGTAAGAAAAAGTTCCCATGCTGGAGACATGAAAAAGGCCTCCGCACAGGCAGAGGCCCTGAGGAAAGACTCAAGAGTGGACGGTATGGTTGCGGAAGGAGCCCGCCGGGGATGGAAGCGGGTCGCATCCCGCAAGAGGTTCGCCGGCAGCCCGGATCGGGCAGGGCGCGGACCTCGGGCAGGGTTGTGACGCAGGCAGTGCCGGTTTGGGGCAGATCAGACGCGCATTTCTTCAGGTCTCACGGCCCGGAAGTTGCCTATTCTCCGGCAATCTGTTCCAGCAGCAGAGCTTGTTTGCGGGTTTCTCCGGTCAAAAAGCTCATGGAATTCAGACGGGCCATGCTGCCGCCTTCGTTGGGCAGCTGCACCAGATCGGTGAAAACTTCCTTGTACTGGACCCAGGCCCGCTGGCCTTTGAGCAGCTTGTCCGAGCAGCCTTTGGGATCACTGGAGTTTTTGCAGGCCTGTCGGGCCTTTTTGTAATTGGCATTGAGCCGGACGTCCCAGTATTCGTAGGCCTGTTGCAGACACCCCAGCATCTCTGTGGTGACGCCGCCGCTCTGTTCCATGCAGCGATCGAAGCCCGGGGCCAGCTCATCTTCTTCGGCCATGGCCGGAGCCGTCAGAAAGAGCAGGGCCAGACAGCAAAGCAGGAGACGCAGTTTCGACATGGATGACCTCCCGTGATGTTTGCCGTCAGCATAAACGGCTTTAGCGGCCGGGGCAATGGGCCTGCGGCATTGGCTGGGCCTGTTGGGGATGTCAGGAAGTGAGGGAGGCTATGGTCGCGGAGGGGAGGTATGCCGTGCGGGACATGGGACGTACCGCGCTCCACAAGGCCGGGGAGCGGGAAAGAATGTCCTCTTTTTTGTAATTACCGGCCCCAGGCGTGAGGACGGGGACCTGTCCGGATGGGACGGAGAAAAAGATGGGCCGGGCATGGGATCAGGCAGAAGGCAGGGAGGGCGTCCGCCACCCGGCCCCGTATCTTGGCACGTCTGTACCACGGGTCGCGCAGACCAGACATTGCCGGTACTGCGCGACCCTCATTTTTCGTGGTATGGCGTGACCGCCCAAAGGCTAGGCGCCGAGCCAGCCCCGGACTTCTTCCGCACTGGGAACGCGCCCCGTGCACATGATGCCGCCGTCGATGACCACCGCAGGGGTGGCCAGCACGCCCAGGGCCATGATCTCCCGCAGGTCGGTGATTTTTTCCACCGTGGCGTCACTGCCGGAAGCGGCCACCGCCTTGCTGACGATCTCGTACGCTTCGACACATTTGGAGCAACCGGGACCAAGGACTTTGATGATCATGATGCTGCCTCCTTTGGCAGGATATTGAGGGGAAGCGGCAGAGCGGGATGCGTGGGGCTGCCCTCCGCTACGATGCGGGGAGGACGCGTACGCCCCCTGCTTTGCCCCTGCCGTGATCGTTGTGATGCCGGAGCAAAGGCCCGTGCGGCATGAGGCACGGGCCCGCTTTACGCTAGAACAGCGTGAGCTGCAGGCTGTTGAACAGCCAGCCCACCAGGGTGAAGATGACCAGCAACAGGCCCAGGAAAAGGGCCAGCAGCTGCCAGCGCATGACCTGCTTGAGCATAAGCATCTCGGGCAGGCTGGCGGCCACCGTGCTCATGCAGAAGGCCAGGGTGGTGCCCACGGGCAGGCCCTTGAGCAGCAGGCTCTCCATAATGGGCACCACGCCCGTGACGTTGCTGTACAGGGGGATGCCTACCAGCACGGCCACCGGGACGGACCACCACTGCCCCTGGCCCAGATGGGCGGCGAACCAGTCCTGCGGCACGAAGCCGTGCAGGAGCGCCCCCAGCCCCACGCCGATGATGACCCAGCGCCAGACGCGGCGGAAGATGCCGGTCATCTCGTCCCAGGCGAAACGGTGCCGTTCTTCCAGCCCCAGGCGGGTGCTGCGTTCATCCCGCGCCGCCTGGCCGGAGACCCCCAGCATGCCGCGCAGGAAGGGCTGCAACCAGCGTTCGGCGCGGAGCAGATCCAGCAGCCAGCCGCCCAGCATACCGGCCGCCATGCCGACGACCACATAGACCACGGTGAACTTCCAGCCCAGCAGGCCCCAGAGCAGGACCACGGCGATCTCGTTGATGAGCGGCGAGGTGATGAGGAAGGCCATGGTGATGCCCAGCGGGATGCGGGCCATGGTGAAGCCCAGGAAGAGCGGGATGCTGGAGCAGGAACAGAAGGGCGTGATGGCGCCGAACGTGGCCCCCAGCAGATAGCCGATGCCCCGCCCCTTGCCGGAAAGATAGTCGCGTACCCGCTCCACATGCAGCCCGGCCCGCAGCCAGCCGATGCAATAGACCATCAGCACCAGCAGGAGCAGGATCTTTGCGCTGTCATAGATAAAGAATTCCAGGGCCAGGCCCGGAGCACCGCCGGGCGTCAGGGAGAGCAGGTCGAAGGTCAGCCAGGTGGCCAGCGGCTGGATGGATACGTACAGGCCCGTCCAGGCCAGCAGTACGACCAGCAAGGTCAGGGCGTAGCGCATGGCGGAGAAGGGGCGCGGCGAGGAAGGAGTGTCGGCCATAAATATTCCTTATTGGCAAAATTGCCAAATTTGAGTGTAAAAAATCCCGCCGCAGCGGGCCTGCCTATTTGTTCCGCAGCATGTCCATCTGGCTCAGGATGCGCTTTTCCAGCAGCTGACCGGTACAGGCCAGGAACTGGTCCAGGCAGCAGAGGGCAAGGCTGTAATAGATGTTCACACCCTGTTTGCGCCGGGTGACCACACCGGCGTCACGCAGGACAGCCAGATGTTTGGAGATGGTGGACATGTCGTCCCCCACCAGAGCCTGCAGGTCACAGACGCATTTTTCACCGTCGCGCAGGGCATCGACCATCAGCAGACGGCTGGGATGGCCCAGGGCTTTGAAGATCCGGGCCTGTGCCTCGATGAATTCCTTGTTGTGCTGCATGTCGTCCCTTTATTTGGTCATTTGGCAAAATATTCCTAAAAGGCCTTCCTGTCAAGATGGTGCAGGAAAGCCGTGCCCAGGTCAACGCCGCCGGAGGGTCCGGCGACAACAGAGCGGCGGCAAGGCGTAAAAAAAGGCGGCCATGCGGGAAGCCCCGCATGCCGCCGTCCGTCATCACCGGGCGGAGAGGCATCCCCCTCCGCCCCGGCGGGATGAAAAAAGCGTTACTTCCACTGGATGCGGTGCACCGTGGCCGGGCCGTATTCCACCGTACGCGCGTAGCGGATGGCAGGCTCGCCCAGCAGCATGGCATACTGGAAGCTGTGGGTCTCGGGCAGGCCCAGTTCGGGCAGGAGTTCGGGCAGCATGAGCTGCAGACACCAGTAGAGCAGGCCGCACCAGGTGGTGCCCAGCCCCAGGCTCTGGGCGTAGAGCTCCATGTACGAAAGGTAGATGAGGGGATCCTGCTCCTGGCAGGGAGCGTCCTTGGCATTGCCCACCAGCACGAAGTGGGGCGCGCCGCGGAAGATGCCGTCGATGCCCTGTTCCTTCCACAGGCGCGGTGCCGCGGCGAAGAAGGCCGTGCGGCGGCACTGGGGCAGGGCATTGTGGAGGGCCTTGTCCGCCAGACGGGCATAGACGTCCTCACGGAAGGCCTGCATGCGGTCCATGTCGTCCATGACGCCCACCCAGAGCTTGCGGGCATTGACGCCGGTGGGGGCGTGGGCGCTCACGTCCAGCACCTGCTGCAGCAGGGCCGGGTCCACGTTTTCCGGCCGGTACTGGCGCACGGAGCGGCGGCCCTTGATGAGGTTCTCCAGCTGTTCGGGCTGGGGCCAGGCATTGAGGATGCGACGGGAGGCGTCAGGGCTGTGTCCGTCCACGCTGATGGCGCCCGTGGGGCAGAGGGCCAGGCAGTGGTGGCAGTGCATGCACAGGCGTTCGTCCTTGATGTAGGGGTGGCCTTCCTCGTCCATGCCCAGCGCGCGGGGCAGACAGTCGGAAAGGCACAGGCCGCAGGAGACACAGCGGTCGGTATCCACGGAAAACTGCATGATGATGTCCTTTGAAAAAAAGAACCTGCCGCAGGGGCAGGCAGGGGAGGCCGCCGGTGCCGGGGCCCGCCGGGGCAAAAGAAAGAAGGGAGGGGCTGCCGCCCCTCCCCTCAGGTTCGCCAGAAAAACTAGCCGCGATAGATGATGTGCTCACGCACGTCGGCCAGGGAAGCGCAGCCGGTGAGCAGCATGGCCTGCACCAGCTGGCCCTGCATCTGCTGCCAGTACTTGGTCACGCCTTCCACACCGCCGCCGATGGCCGCGATGCAGAGCGGGCGGCCCACCAGCACGGCGTCGGCGCCCAGGGCCAGCATCTTGAGCACGTCCACGCCGTCACGCACGGCGCCGTCGGCCAGGATGGTGATCTTGCCGCGCACGGCATCGGCGATGGCGGGCAGCACGGTGGCGGTGCCGGGGCAGTGGTCCAGCACGCGGCCGCCGTGGTTGGAGACCACGATGGCGTCGCAGCCGGCGTCGATGGCGCGATGGGCGTCGTCGGGGGTCATGATGCCCTTGACGATGAACTTGCGGCCCATGTCATGCACATAGCGCACCACGGTCTCCAGTTCCGTCACGGACATGGGCATGACCGGGCGGCCCATCTTGCGCAGGGTGATGAGACCGGCGGCGTCCACGTCCACGCCCAGGATGGGGCTGCCGTCGGCCAGCACGCGGTCGATCTTTTCGAACAGTTCCTTGCCTTCCCAGGGCTTGATGAAGGGGATGCCGTGGCCGTTGCAGGCCTTCAGGGCCTTGACGGCGGCGTCGATGATGAAGGGCGGCACGCCGTCACCGGTACAGCCGATGACACCGGCGGCGCGGCTGCCTTCCAGGATGGCGAAGATGTAGTCGTCTTCGCTCATGGCATCGCTCATGTTGAAAGAGACGCCGCCGATGGGGGCCGCCATGACGGGGAAGCTCAGGTCGATGCCCAGGATGGTGCAGTTGGTGCGGGGCTCGCGGGCGTCGTGCAGGGCCGTCATGTTGAGTTTGCAGGCATTGAGGGCTTCGCGGTTGTTGCGGAAGCTGGCACCGGTGCCCAGGCCGCCCATACCGGGCACTTCACCGGAGCAGGCCTTGCCATCGCAAACGGGGCAGACGCGGCAGTGACCCTTCATGCGCTCGCGCGCGGCAGCTCTGATCTCTTTCATGGGATGACTCCTTTATGACAGGCATGATTGTGTTCAAGGCAGGCGCTCCCGGATACGGGGCGCAGCATGGGCAGTATAGGTCAGGGCAGGGGACTTGTCATCCGCTGGAAGACGACATATATTGTGAAAAAAATAACATAATAACTGGGCTTGCCATATTTTCCTGTACAGCGGCCATTTTCCGTGCTAGTTGCGACAGCAACAAAAGTTTGGAGAAAAAATAAATTCGGTTCCCCTGCCGGAAATTCGGGGAATTTTGGCAAAAAAACATGTAAATCCAGCGTATTGTCTTGCCATTTTTGAATTTGTTTTTTCTTCAAAAAAAAAGATGGATTTTTCATAAAAAATTTCATAAAAAATAGCCAGCCCAACGGATGGCCCCATTCCAAGATCCATGGAGAAAAATCTTCGTGAATTTTGGAGCAAACACTTGACGGCAGAGCAGGCTCTGCGTAATCTCGTTTCGTGCGTGGCTGTTTGTTTGGTCAAACAGTATTTTCTCCAGTGCGGCACGGCCCGCCAGACTCCGTGCCGCATTTTTCATCACTGGCGACGCATACTTCTAGAGCGCACCACGCAGCCGTGGCCCTTCCTCCTCATGGCCCGGCGCTCCCCCGCCCGGTTCCGGGCGGGTTTTTTTATGCCATCCGTCTGCCGTTCCCTTCTTCGGGGTCTGCTTGCGCCCTGTGCTGCCTCGCGCTATGCTGACCGGGCCTTTCGGCATAACCCAAGCCCGGCGGCGGCAAGCCGTTTCCTATGGATATTCATGATATTCGCGCCAAACTGGCAAAGGATGAACCCACCATCGGCACCTGGCTGCAACTGCCTTCCTCCGATGTGGCGGAGCTGATGGCCCGTGCCGGCTATGACTGGGTGGCGGTGGACATGGAGCACGGTTCCTTCGGTCGTACCGGCCTGCCCGACATCTTCCGTGCCATCCAGTGCGGCGGGGCCGCGCCCTTTGCCCGTTTGCCCATCGCGTCCAAAACCGCCATCAAGGCCGCGCTGGAGGCTGGCGCGCAGGGCCTGATCTTTCCCATGATCGAGAGTCGGGAACAGCTGGACCAGGCCATCAGCTGGGCCACGTATCCCGGCCACGACGACGGCCGCCGGGACGGAGAGCCCCTGCGCGAGAACCGCGGCGTGGGCTTTTGCCGGGCCAATGCCTTCGGCAAGGATTTCGATGCCTACATGCGGGACACGGCGCCCCGGATCTTCCTGGTGGCCCAGATCGAACACATCCGTGCCGTGGAGGAGCTGGACGCCATCCTTTCCCAGCCGCGTCTGGACGCCATCATGGTGGGGCCTTATGACCTTTCCGGTTCCATGGGCCTGACGGGGCAGTTCGACCATCCTGATTTCAAGGCCGTCATGGCCCGCATCCATGAGGCGTGCAGGCGCCATCATGCCCGCATGGGCCTGCATGTGGTGCAGCCCGACCCCGAGGAATTGCGCCGTCAGGTGGCGGCGGGCAGCCGCTTCATCGCCTACGGCATCGACTCGGTCTTCCTCTGGCAGGCGGCCGCACGGCCCGCCGGAGTGTAGGCAGGGCATCGGGAGGAAGGCCGTGAAGGTGACTGTTTTCGGCGGTTCCGGTTTTTTGGGATCGCATATCTGTGACAAGCTCTCCGATGCCGGACACGACGTGACCATCGTGGACGTGCGTCCTTCTCCCTGGCTGCGTGACGACCAGAAGATGGTGGTGGGCAGCATCCTGGACGAGGACTGCGTGCAGGCCGCGGTGGAAGGGGCCGAGGTGGTCTTCAACTACGCGGGCATCGCGGACATCGGCGAAGCCAACGAGCGCCCCGTGGATACGGCCCGCCTCAACGTGGTGGGCAACGTCATGGTCCTGGAGGCCTGCCGCCGGGCCGGTACCGGACGCTACATCTTTGCCAGCTCGCTCTATGTCTACGGCAAGTCCGGCGGCTTCTACCGGTGCAGCAAGCAGGCCTGCGAGATCTACATCGAGAATTACCAGGCCATGTACGGCCTGCCGTATACCATCCTGCGCTACGGTTCCCTGTACGGCCCCCGTGCCGACATGCGCAATGCCATCCACCGCTTCGTGCACGAGGCCCTGACCACGGGCAGCATCACCTATTACGGGACGCCCACGGCCCTGCGCGAATACGTGCACGTGGACGATGCCTCCTCCGCCACCCTGCATGTCCTGGGGCCGGAGTTCGCCAACCAGAACATCATCATCTCCGGCAACCAGCCCATGCGCGTGGCCGATCTGTTCAGGATGATCGGCGAGATGCTGGGCAAGGAGCTGGAGATCAAATACCAGAACGACCCCAACAGCGGTCATTATCAGGTGACGCCCTATGCCTTCATGCCCCGGATGGGGCGCAAGCTGGTGCCGCCGCTGACCGTTGACCTGGGGCAGGGCATCTTGCGCGTCATGGAAGAGGAACACCGCCAGATCCATCCGGAATTGCAGAGCCAGGGCGGCTATCTGGTATCCACCGACGACTGAGGCCGTACGTTTTCCGGCGGCCTGCCTGCCGGTGCCACCGGCGTGTGCCCGGTTCCGGGCTTTTCTCATGCGGCGCAAGGGCTGCCCCGACTGCGGAGCGTCCGCCGTGCCCGTCTTCCCGTCATCCCTTTTCCGGGCAATCCCTGCCCAGGGAGAAGTTATGAACATCATCGCCATCATCCCCGCCCGCATGGGCTCCAGCCGCTTTCCCGGCAAACCTCTGGCCCTGATCCACGGTGTGCCCATGGTGGGCCATGTGGCCTTCCGCACGGCCATGAGCCGCTGCCTTTCCGCCACCTATGTGGCCACCTGCGACACGGTCATCGAGGACTACTGCAAGGAGGCGGGGCTTGCGTGCGTCATGACCGGCGACCATCATGTGCGCTGCTCCACCCGTACGGCCGAGGCCCTGCTCAAGATCGAGGCGGCCACGGGCCGGAAGGCCGATATCGTGGTCATGGTGCAGGGGGACGAGCCCATGGTGCTGCCCGGCATGATCGACGCCGCTGTGGAGCCCATGCTCAAGGACCCTTCCATCAATGTGGTCAACCTCATGGCCGACATGGACACCCTGGAAGAGTTCGAGGACCCCAACGAAGTGAAGGTCGTGGTGGACCGCAACAACGATGCCCTCTACTTCTCGCGCGAGCCTATCCCCTCCCGCAAGAAAGGGGCCGACAAGGTGCCCATGCGCAAACAGGTCTGCATCATCCCCTTCCGCCGTGACTACTTGATCCGCTTCAATGAAATGGAGGAAAGCCCGCTGGAGATCTGCGAGTCCGTGGACATGATGCGCATCCTCGAACATGGGGAAAAAGTCCGCATGGTGCCCACCGATGCCCGCACCTGGAGCGTGGATACTCCGGAAGACCTGGCCCGTGTGACGCGGCTCATGGAGGGGGATGCCCTCATGCGGGAGTACGCGAAGTAGATGGGTCTGTTGTCCCGCCTCCGGGCTGCCTGGGAAGAACTCTGGATAGCCTGCTTCGCCTGGATACCCACACCGCTGGGCCTGGCCCTGCGCTGGCTGGCCTGGCGCTGGCTCTTTGCCGGCTGCGGTTCGGTACGCTTCGGCACGAGTCTGAGCTTCGTGGGCTGCCGTCATATGCGGCTGGGCGATGCCGTCCGGCTGGGGCGGGGCTGCATCATCACGGCCGGGGACGGCGAACTGGTCCTGGGCGACCGCGTGTCCATCTCGCCCTATGCCCATGTGGCGGCCGACGGCGGGCGCATCGTCATGGGCAGGCATGTGGCCGTGGGCCCCGGCACGGTGCTGCGGGCCGCCAACCACTGTTTTTCCCGGCATGATGTGCCCATCCTGCAGCAGGGGCACCATCCGGGCGAGATCGTCATCGGGGACGATGTCTGGATCGGGGCCAACTGCGTCATCACGCCCGACGTGCATATCGGCCGGGGCGCCGTGGTGGGCGCGGGCGCCGTGGTCACCCGTGATGTGGCTCCCTTCACCATCGTGGGCGGTGTCCCGGCACGTCCCATCGGCCACCGCGACCGCAGCGAATGCCCGGAACGCCGGTAGCCCCGGGGCAGAGGGCCTGGCGTCCCCGCATCCCCGGTATTTTTCCTGACCGGCAGGCGGCCTCTTCCGTCTTCCGGCTCCGACCCGCACGCCCCCGTCCTTCTGGGGGGAGGGAGCGGGTCTGTCTTTGAATCCTTCCTGTACGGCGTCGTCTTTGACGACGCGAACAAGGAGTCTGCATGGCCCTGAAATGTCTTGTTTTCGACTGTGACGGCGTGATCCTCGACAGTGTGCCCGTCAAGACGCGCGCCTTTGCCCGTCTGGCCGAGCCCTATGGCGAGGAGGCCCGCGACCGCTTCGTCATGTACCATACCGTGCACGGCGGCGTGAGCCGTTACAAAAAATTCGAATGGTTCTTCCGCGAGATCCTGGATAAGGAGATCACGCCCGCCGAGTCCGAGGAGTGGGGCAGGCGCTTTGCCGAATATGCTCTGGACGAAGTGCGCCGCTGCGAGCTCATCCCCGGCATCGCCCGGGTGCTGGAACACTGGCAGGGAAAACTGCCGCTTTATGTCTGCTCCGGCGCACCGCACGAAGAACTGAACTTCATCCTCAAGGAACGAGGCCTGGACAGCTGCTTTACGGGCATCTACGGCTCGCCGCCGTCCAAGGCCAAACTGCTGGCCATGATCGTGGACAAGGCCTGTGTCCTGCCTGAGGAGGTGCTCATGGTGGGCGATGCCTCTACGGACCGCAATGCCGCCGAAGAGGTGGGCACCCTGTTCTACGGCACCGGGCCGGAGCTCAGGGGCGGGGATTTCCCCTGGGGGCCTGATCTGACCGGGCTCGATGCCTGGATCGCGGAGCATGTGGAATGATGCGGCGTCCTGTTCGTTTTCTGTGGTTGGTGTGTCTCATGGCGCTGGCTTTCGGCTTGTGTGCCTGCCAGGAGGAGAGCTCTCCCAAAGCCTCTCTGGACAAAGAGACCGCTTCCGCCGTGGTAGCGAAGGCCGCCGCCGGTCTGCAGGCGCCGGAGGCTCCGGCCCCGGCAGAGGAAGCGGCCGCGGCCGCCAAGGTGCTGGATGCGGGCAATGCCTTCTGGCGCTGGGCCGATGTGGCGGGTATCCACGCCGGTCATCTGCTGCGGCAGGCCGAGGACTACATGCGCACCTGGCTGCTGGGCAAGGAACCCCAGCGCCCTGCGGAACTGGACGACAGGCCCGCTGTGGAAAAGGCCGTGTGGGGCGAGGCCGATGCCGCCCGTTTGCGGGATCTGGTGGCGACCATGCGGCGGACGCTGAGCAGCATGGAAAAACTGGTCACGTCTTTCCGCAAGTATGCCCTGGACGACAGCATCGTGGACGACGGCGCGCAGGGTAAGAAGCTGCTGCGCCGTCTGCAAGACGCACATGCCGAGTTCTCCAAGGCCCGTGATGCCCTGCTGGTGCTGGTGCGTGACCGTAGCCGTCAGGCCGAGGACGTGCTGCTCCAGGGCGATCCGCTGAAAGACGCCATCAGCTCGGCCCGCTTCCTGTTCAGCCGCTTCCTGCTGGGCGGCATCCTGCTGCGCGAGGGCAATCCCGACACCGTAGCCGTGGCGGGCTGGCGCAAGGAGATGGAAGAGGCCCTGACCGTGGCCCGTGGCCGGACCCGGGGCATGACGGAAGAAGAGCGGCGCCTCTGGCAGGCGTTTTTGGACAAGGCCGATCTCTTCCCCCGCACTGTGGCCCAGGGGCAGGAGGATGCGTTCAGCAATACGACGCGCCGCCAGCTCAATCTGGTGTTGCAGGAGGCCCAGGAAGCCTACAATGCGTTCGTAGAAGCCCATAACAGGCGGGATGCCGCATCCCGGTAGATGCTGACGACGCTTCAAGGCCCTCCCCTGCCGGGAGGATGGATACAGAAGAAGGACGCCCTGCTGATTGCGGGGCGTCCTTCTTTATTGGTGAGGGGATTCCCTCTTCCGAAGCGCGGGATGCGGGGATGCGCGGGGGGAGGTTGGGGAAATGCGGCAGGTAAAGGAGCACGTTGGCGGAGAGTTCTTGGAGAACGGCCGTTGCCCGGTGTCATGCTCCACCGGACATGAAAAAACGGCATAATGCCGTTTTATGATATCAGCATTTCATTCCAGATAGTGGAAAATAAGGAGGCTCTTTCCCGGAAAGGAAAAAGGCAGAGCGTTTGTCTGCCAGCCTGCCGGGATCGGCAGGGCAAAGCAAAAGACCACCCGCCGGCGGGTGGTCTTTCTATTTTCGGGGATGTAGGCAGGCCTTAGTCCGGGTAGTCCACATGGGCCAGGGCCAGGCCCTGCGGCGGAGCCGTGGGGCTGGGCAGGGCGCGGCGGTCGGCGGCCTCGAGGATGGCGGGGATCTGGTCGGGGCGCAGCTTGTGACGGCCGCAGGCGGCCAACAACCCGGCCATGTTGCGGACCATCTGCTTCAAAAAACCGTTGGCCGTGACGGTCAGGCGCAGGCAGGGCAGGTAGGGCGGCATGAATTCCACGGGCGGCAATTCCGTCAGTGTGGCGGCCTGGAGCTCGCGCACCGTGCTTTCCATCTCGGTACCGGCGTTCTGGAGGCTGGCGAAGTCATGTCTGCCCAGCAAAAAGGGCAGGGCCGCGCGCATGGCCCCGGCGTCCAGGGGGCCGCTGCGCCAGACGAAGGGCGCCAGCCGGGGCGGGACGAAGCCTTTCTCCTGCCAGAAATCATACACATAGGTCTTGCGCAGGGCGCTGATGCGGGCATGGAAGTCGGGAGCGGCCTCCTGCCAGTGCAGGACGCGCACGTCCGCAGGCAGCAGGGCATTGAGGGCGTGGCGCCAGTCCAGGCCGGGGCGGCGGGGCACATCGCAATGGGCCACCTGACCGTGGGCATGGACGCCCGCATCGGTGCGACCGGAGCCGAACACGCGCACGGGCCGCCCGGCGATGCGGCCCACGGCGGCTTCCACTGCGGCCTGCACGGTGGGCGGCGGGGTGGGGATGTCCTGGATCTGCCAGCCGCAGTAACGGCTGCCGTCATAGGCCAGCAACAGCCTGAGACGCATGGTGGAAGAAATGTCCGGCATGGAGGCTCTGGGGTTGATGTGGAAGGAAAGAGAGGTACGGGGCCACAGTCCGGCTTGGTGACGGTCAGGTGCCTGTCCGGAAGCCTTTCCCCGCAGGGAAGGGACCGGCATCCGCAACTCTTGGCCTTGATGCCGGGAAAGGGCGTTTTTCCATGCCCTGCCGTGGTGGAAGGCCATTGCCTGCCGGGCTCTCACCGGGCGCGTTTTGAGGGGCAGGACGCATCCGGAGAGGGACAGAGGCCGGGGAGAGGGCCCTTCTTGTGGCATAGACAAGAGCTCCCTTTCCCGCAGCCTTTTCCCCCGATCAGTCTTGCAATGATGCCTAGCGGCGGGCGGCGTGGTTGACGGGCCCGCAGCCCTTGCCGGGCGCGTAGCTTTTGCGCAGAGCAAGGTTAAGGAATTCCTGGGCGCGGGTCACGGCCACCTGCAGGGGCAGGCCGTGGCCAAGGCCGGTAGCGATGGCGGCCGACAGGGTGCAGCCGGTGCCGTGGTTGTTGTTGGTCTCCACCTTGGGCTGGGGAAGGAACTTGGGCGCCTGTCCGGCCTGGCAGAGGCAGTCCGTGACCACGATGGAGCTTTCCATATGCCCGCCCTTGATGAGCACGGCCTTGGCGCCCATCTTGATGAGCGCCTCACCGGCGGCAGCGGCGTCATCGGCGCAGCTGATGGTCATGCCGGTGAGCATCTCGGCTTCGGGGCGGTTGGGGGTCAGCAGGTCGCAGCCGGGGAGCATGCGTTCCTTGAGGGCCTCCACGGCATCTTCACGCAGCAGGCGGCTGCCGCTCTGGCTCACGGAAACAGGGTCCACCACCAGCGGGAAGCTGCGGTCGCGCAGGGCATCGGCCAGGGCGTTGATGATGCCGGCCGAGAACAGCATGCCGGTCTTGGCGGCATGCACGGGAAAGCCGTCCAGCACGGCGCGCAGCTGCAGCACGACGAATTCGGGTTCGGGCGCGTGGATGCCGGTGACGCCCAGACCGTTCTGGGCGGTCAGGGCCGTGATGACGCTCATGCCGTAGCCGTCCAGGGCCATGATGGTCTTGAGGTCGGCCTGGATGCCGGCACCGCCGCCGGAATCGGAACCGGCAATGGTCAGGATGTTGGGGGTACGCATGGATATCTCCTGTTCTGTGATCGCGGTCTGACGGCCGAGGGACACAAGCGGCCGGACAGCAGGGTTATACGCTGCCTCCGGGCACGGCGCAATGCCGGGTGGTCAGGCCGGAACGCTCCATACCGGCGGCGCAAAAAAAGGGCAGGGAAGACCCCTGCCCTTGTGCGTGGCTGTGGAGCTTGAGCGCTACACTTCGTCGATGCTGGGAGCACCGGCGATGGGCTTGCGGCCCATGGCCAGGAAGGCCACCAGGCAGACGGCGGCCACGATCACGCCGATGATGTCGGCGATCTGGATGCCCATGCCAAAGCCCATCTTGGGCTCATAGCAGATGTAGGAGATGCACACGGCCGTCATGAAGGTGGCGGGCACGGTGCAGATCCAGTGCAGGCGATGCTTGCGGTACAGGTAGGCGCCGGCGGCCCAGAGCATGATGGCGGCCAGAGCCTGGTTGGCGAAGCCGAAGTAACGCCAGATCACGTTGAAGTCCACGAAGTTCAGCACCACGCCGATGGCGAAGATCGGGATGGCGATGGCCAGACGGGCCGGGATGGCGGACTGTTTGAAGTTGAACATTTCGGCGATGGTCAGACGGGCGGCACGGAAGGCCGTGTCACCGGAGGTGACGGGCAGGGCCACCACGCCCAGGATGGCCAGCACGCCGCCGACGGGGCCCATGAGGGCGCGGGCGGTCTCGTTGACCACGTTGGCGGGACCGCCGGCAGCGGCCAGGGCTTCGGGGCTGGTGTAGAAGGTCATGCCCACGGTGGCCCACACGAGGCCGATGAAGCCTTCAGCCACCATGCCGCCGTAGAACACGGCCTTGCCCTGCTTTTCATTGGACAGGCAGCGGGACATCAGGGGCGACTGGGTGGCGTGGAAGCCGGACAGGGCGCCGCAGGCGATGGTGATGAACACCAGCGGGAAGATGGGCAGCTGCTGGGGATGGTTATTGGGGAAGGAGGCCCAGTTGTAGAACTCGCAACCGTTAGTGAACATGGTCACGGTCATGCCCACGGCCATGATGATCAGCACGGCGCCGAACAGGGGGTAGAGGCGGCCGATGATCTTGTCGATGGGCAGGATGGTGGCCAGGAAGTAGTAGGCGAAGATGACGGCGACCCAGAACATCTGGTCCATGTAGTCGGGGGTCAGCTTGGCCAGCAGGCCGGCAGGAGCGGCCACGAAGACCACGCCCACGAGCAGCAGGAGGATGACGGCGAACACGCGCATCACCTGCTTGGCCACGTTGCCCAGGTTGTAACCCACGATGGTGGGCACGTTGGCGCCCTTGTAACGCACGGAGAGCATGCCGGAGAAGTAGTCATGCACGGCACCGGCAAAGATGGTGCCGATGACGATCCACAGCAGGGCGCTGGGACCGTACAGGGCGCCCAGGATGGGGCCGAAGACGGGGCCCACACCGGCGATGTTCAGCAGCTGGATGAGCCAGACCTTCCACATGGGCATTTCGACGTAGTCAACGCCGTCGGCCATGGTCTTGGCGGGGGTGGGGCGGTTTTCGTCCGCACCGAAGATTTTGGCGACGATGGAACCGTAGATGATGTAGCCCACGATGAGGCCGGCTACGGCAAGAAGAAAGTAAACGTAATTCGGCATAGTATCCGCTCCCTCTGCGGCTATTCCGGTTAAAAGGTGAAAGCGGCAGCCGTGCCTTTGGCGTCCGGCTGCCCATTGTTAGTAGGGGTTCGTGATTAGCATGGCGAAAGGGGGGCGTCAACAGAGGGAAATGCTTTTTTTCCGCTGCCGGTGCGGCTGCCGGGGCGTCCATGCCTGCCGGGGAAGGAAGTGTTTTTTCGGAAAAACAGGTAGTTGGCACGATTCTTGTTTCAGCCTGTCCCCCGGGACGGCCTGAGCGCATTCTCCAGGAACAAAAACTTCGGGCCATGCAGGGGCCCAACGCGCATCGGGCCCGCCGGGAAGCGGCGGGGAGGGCAGCGCAAAATGCCTTCACAGCCGTGTGCCGGGATGCTAGCATGCCCACAGCCTGCCGTACCGTCGGCAGCGAGTTTTTATGGGCGTGCCTTCCCGCCGCCCGGAGGTCCTGCATGAAACTGGAAACCAAAGCACCGGCGCAAAACCGGTTCGCTACCCCCGCCTCCGCGTCCCCGTCCGGCGGACGGCTGGATGATCTGCCCGCCCCCAGGACGTCACGCGGCGGACACAAGCTGGGCTGTCTGGCCCTGCTGGCCCTTTTGCTGGTGGCCGGAGCCGCCGTGTGGTTGACCCGTGACGATGCCACCCGCGATGCCTGGCGCAAGGACGCCGTGACCTGGCTGGATGCGAAGCTGGAAGGCACGGCCCTGGCGCCCCTTATGAACCTGCTGCGCGAGACGCCTCCCCCGCCCCCGCCGTCGGTGGCCACGCCCGCCACGGAGCCGGGCACGCTGGCCGGTCCCACGGTACAGGGGACGGTCAGTGCCCTGGTCCGGACGGACTTCGTGTCGCCCGGGGCCGTCGCGCCCGTCCCCGCAGGGCAGGAGGCGCAAAAGCGCCAGTACCCTGCGGACAGCCGTGTGCAGCCCGCTTTCGTGGATGACCTTGCCGGACATGTGCTGGAACGTTTCCAGGGCAGCGGTCTCGATCTGAGCCTGCCGTCCCTCAACCAGCGCTACGGCGTCAAGCTGACGGGCCTGGCCGGCGGCAGCCGCGCCGCAGTGCTGCGCTATGCCTTCCATCCCGACATGCTGCGCAGCCTGTACACCATCTATGCCGACCGCTTCCTGGACAGCCTTGACCGCCAGTGCACGGAACGCAACTGGAGCGACCTGCAAAAGCGCCAGCTGCACATGGCCCTTGCCGGGCGTTTGAACGCCTGGGCCGCTGCCCTGGATGGCGTGGCCGCCGTCCCGGATCTGGGTGCGCGGCTGGCCGAGAGCGAGCGCTTATTGCAGGAATCGCTGGACATCTACAGCCGCATGGCCAGTACGGTATTCGAGCTGGATGAGGCCCGGCAGCGCAACGATGCCGCCGCCATCGCCACGGCCCAGCTGCGGGTGGACGACATCACGGGCCGTTACCGTCAGGCCATGGATGCCCGCACGGCGGCCCAGCATGCTTTGGTGGGCGACATCCGCCGTCATGCCGGTGCCGCCCTGGATGACGACAGCCTGCTGTTCGTGGCCCAGTGGGTGGGCCGCCGCCTGCAGCAGGACAGCAAGGCCCTGGCCACCGTCCACGCCGGTTCCGCCGCGTTGCGTGACATGGCGGGCCGTTGTACCCGGATAGCCAGCGGTAAGGCGGCTGCGGAACAGCCTGCGGCCCCTGTTATCAATGATGTGCCCCTGCGGCCCGGTCCCAAGCAGGCCCGGCCCCGTCCGGCGACAGCTCCGGCACTTCCGGCTGCGGCCGGCGGGAGCGCGCCTGTTGCCCCGACCGCTCCGGTGGCGGCACCGGCGGCAGCTTCGCAAGGGACTGCTCCGGCGGCCCTGCCCGCGCAGGGGCCTGCCGTCGGCGGGACGGTCACGCCTCCGGCCCTCGCGGCCCCGCAAACACCTGCGGCGCCCGCGACCGTGCCCGTGCCCGCGGCCCAGCCCCCGGCAACGGGGGGCGCTTCGGTCGGCGGTCCCGTGCTGCCCGCACCGGCCCCGTCCCGTTAGAGAGACGACGTCCGGCCCGTTCCCGCAAGCAGGAACGGGAAGGGCGGAGGCAGGGCGGTATGGCAACCGCGCCCGGTCATACGGCCATGCGGGAAGGATGGCCTTTCGAGGCAGGCCGGATCCGGCCGGAGTTCCGTCAGTTTCACGATTTTCACATTTCAAGGCAAAGAGGGGGAGTGCCTTCGGGCGACTCCCCTTTTTCACACGCCGGGCAAGGGAGCCATGACAGCTCCTTCTCCCGGTCTGCCGGGATGTCCCGGTTCTAACGGCGGGCCCGTGCCCGCAAGGAGGCGTGCCATGCGCGCTGTAGTCATCAAAGACATGTTTTGCCGCGGCAGTATCCTGTGCTGTGCGCTGCTTTTGTGCTGCCTGTGCCTCTGGCCTGCCGGAGCCCGCGCCCTTTCGTCCGATGCGGCCCGGGCCTGCGTGGTGGAGGCGGGCGGGGCCGTGGACAATGCGGATGCGGCCTGCTTCGAGCAGCTCGTGGATATGGATGCCATCCTCAATGAGGCCGTGGATCTGTTTATGAAGGAGGCCGCCAAGCCGGAGAATTCTTCCCTGCTGCCGCCCATGCTGGCCCTGATGTTCTCCGGGGCCGCCATGGCCGAGGACAACGGCCTGGGCGTGCGCAAGCTGCTGGTCTCCGAAGCCCGGGCCTTCGTGCACAATGGCATCGCTTCCGGGGCTTTTGCCGGCAAGAGCGTGCAGGGCTACCGGACGGAAGGCTGGGTGGCGCCCCTGTTCGAATCCGTGTCCATGGGCCGCAAGGAGATCCGCAATGTGGGCACGCCCGTGCGTCAGGGCAAGGACTGGATCGTGCCCTTCGTGCTGCGTGACCATGGCAACGGCAACAGCTATGCCGTGCGTGCGCGGGTGAGCGATGCCGGGGGCAGCCCGC
This sequence comes from Desulfovibrio sp. SGI.133, assembly GCF_050313955.1. Taxonomy (NCBI): domain Bacteria; kingdom Pseudomonadati; phylum Thermodesulfobacteriota; class Desulfovibrionia; order Desulfovibrionales; family Desulfovibrionaceae; genus Desulfovibrio; species Desulfovibrio sp. SGI.133. Next base: position 20,679 of record NZ_JBNPMK010000007.1, read on the forward strand.
GTGTGGTGGCTGTGGAGAACCTGCGCCAGCTGTTCGTCATCCTGGGCAAGGAAGCCCAGGCGTTGGAGAGCTAGGCGGCCTGAGCCGCGTGCGGTCCCGGTCTGGAATCCATCAGCGTCCACGAGACGGCAGAGGAACAGACCCCGTCCTGCTGCGGCGCGGGCAAGTTCGTTCCTCCTCCCGGAAGGCCCGTAAGGGCCGAACTCCCTTCCTTTTTTAAAGACAAAAGAGAAAACCACCCGTTCTACCGGGTGGTTTTCTGTGTTTTGGCGGGAAAACGTACTGGCGCGCCTCCTTTCCGGCAGGCAGGCGGGGCAGCAGGGGATCAGTGCTTCCGCTGTTCCCTGCGGTCCCAGAGGGCCAGACGCAGGCGGTCGAGGACCATGAAGCCGCCGCTGCACAGCACCATGAAGGCCGCCGCCATGAAGACGCCCCGGTAGCCGAAACCGGCATGGATCACGGCACCGCCCAGCAGGGGGCCCAGCATGCCGCTGGCATCGAAGGTGAGCATCATCACGTTGGAGTTGATGGAACGCGTGGCGTCCGTGGAGCGGTCGTAGATGGTGGCCGCCAGCAGGGGATAGAGCAGGCCCAGGCCGATACCGTACAGGATGGTCAGGGGCAGGAAGGCCCAGAGGGGACCCCAGGCCAGGCCGGTCATGCTGATGGCCAGGGCCACGGCGCACAGGGGCACGATACGGTAGCGGGGCAGGGTATCCAGCACATGGCCGCCGAACAGACGCACCAGAATGATGGTGGTGGTGTAGCCCATGAAGAACATGGCCGGGGTGGCGCCGGTGGTCACGCACAGGCCCTTCATGAAGTAGATGGCCAGGGCCGTCATGATGCTGAAGGAAAGACAGGCCAGATAGATGCAGCCCAGACCGGAATGGGTCATGGAATAGAGGATGGCGCGCGGCGTCATCTGGTTCTTGGCCGTATCGGCGGAGATCTCGGGCTTGCGCAGCTTGGGGGCCAGGGGCACGAGCATGCACAGGGCCGGGATGGCCAGCACGGCCATGAGGGCGAACAGGCGGGGCTCACCGCCCAGCAGGGGCAGGATCTGCTCGCCCACGGCCGGGATGATGGAATAGGGCAGCAGGGTGGTCAGGGAAAAGATGGCGAAGCCCCGGGCGCTCTGGCCCTTGGGGATGCAGCTGACAAGCACGGCCACCACACAGCTGGAGTAGACCGCCAGCGAGATGCCCTGGGCGATGCGCAGGCCCAGGATCAACCAGATGCTGTCGGGCCCGTGGATGAAAGGATAGGCCAGCATGATGCAGCTGGAAAGGCAGATGGTGACCAGCAGGGCAGGCAGCTTGCTGCGCGAGAGCAGCACGATGCTGGCCAGGGGCCGCCAGAGCAAGACCATGGCGAACAGGGCCGAGAGCAGGATGCCGCGCCAGTTGGGGCTGACCTGCAAGCCTTCCAGCCATTGTTCGAAGCAGTAGAAGACGGCCATATAGCTGTTGTTGCACATGGCCATGCAGAAAAGCAGGATGAAGTCGCGGCTGAAGAGCGTCTGTTTTTTTTCGTTTTCGGGCAGCGTAGGGAGCATGGGAGACCGCCTTGCTGAAAAGGAAGAGGGAGACGAGACAATCTAAGGCTATTTGGTTGCGTCCGCAACCCGATCCGCGCAAAAAAGTGGCTACTCCGCCGAAAGAGAGAGAAACAGGAAAGCCCCTCCGCGGGGGAGGGGCTTCCATGACAGGATACGATCCTCTGCCGGGGATCAATGATATTCGCCGTTGAGGAATTTCATGGCATAGCCGTGTACGGCCGCATCGGAGGTCATGAGCATGTCCATCTGGCGGGTCATGATGAGCAGGCGGCCCAGCTGGTCCAGGCGCGAGAGAACGTCCAGCCGGGGGTACTTCTGGTAGCGGGCGCGGATACGGTCGCCTACGATTTCTACAGTAAAGCCCAGTTCCGTCAGGATGACCCCGATGCAGCGCACGCGCCGTTCGCGCTGCACGCTGCCGGCCGCACCACCGGCGAATTCGAAGCGGATGTAGTTCTTGCTCAGGGTCTCGCCGCACCAGCTGTCCAGGATGGCGTAGTGGTAGCCCACGCGCGAGGAGAAGTTCACGTAACGGTCCGAGACGATGGCGTAGCTGCGGTCGCCGAAACGCTGGCCGCCCTGCTGGTTGCCGCCGCTCATGTTCTGGCTCATGACCGACAGGAAGCCGCGCATGTTGATGGGGCGGGGGCCACGGGCCTGGACGGCAGGATTGAGCATGCCGGACAGCACTTCGGCGAAGGGCTCGCTGATGACGTCCTCGGGCGTGACGCGGCGGGATTCGGGATTCTTGAGGCCGCCGCCGAGGTCGATGACGTACAGGTCCAGCGGTACCGGGCAGACCAGCTGGCTGGCCGCGCCCATGCTGCCCTCGGTGACGCTGTCGGAGATGAGGAACATCTCGCTGTAGCTTTTTTCATGGGCATAACGCATGACGTCGTGCAGCGAGGTGCAGTTGGCCGGGCTGAAGAGCTCGGAGTGCGGGTCCACCAGATGCAGGGGCATGATGTAGCTGGCGATGCGGCGCAGCAGGATCAGGGCCGGGGTGTCCGCGGCGGGACGGCGGGGTTGCAGGCGCAGGGCCAGCAGCTCGGGGATCTCGCCCTTGAACACGCGTCCGCCGATGGCGTCCACGGTGACGACCTCGCCTTCTTCCAGCAAACTGGTGGCACCGGGCAGGTTGATGACCGTGGGCATGCCGAATTCACGGCAGACGGACGCCATGTGACCGGTAAGGCTGCCTGTCTCGGCGATGATGGCCGAGGCACGCTGCATGGCCACCATGGCATCGGGCGAGGTGTGCTGCAGGAGCATGACCGCGCCTTCGGGGAAGTGGGTAAGGTCCTGCGAGGGCTGCACATGGATGACGGGGCCGCAGCCCACGCCCTTGGCCGCCACTTCGCCGCCGCTGAGCAGGGGGCGCAAGTGTGAGAGCGCCGGGGCCGTCACTTCGCTGACCGAGGCGTCCAGACCCATGGGCCGGGTCTGGAGCAGGATGATCTGGTCATCTTCGTCCACGGCCCATTCCACGTCCTGCGGATACTGGTAATGGCGTTCCAGTTCCAGCGCCATGGAGGCCAGCTGCTGCGCCTGTTCATGCGACAGGCTGGGCACGTTGCGCAGGCTTTCGGGCACATCCTCTTCCTTGCTCTCCACGCCGTGGCGTCCGGGAGCCAGCACGAGGCGGACCTCCTTGTGGGCGATGGTCTCCTGCTGGATGCGCAGGTTGGCGCGCGAGACCAGCCAGTTGTCCGGGGTGGCCGTGCCGTCCACCACCATCTCGCCCAGGCCCCAGGTGCCCTGGATCATGACGCAGTTGGAGCGCAGGTCCACGGGATGCCGGGAAAACGCCACGCCGGCCGCCTTGGCCTGCACCATCTTAAGACAGCACATACCCATGCTGGTGGCGTCCAGCGGGTAGCCGTTGCGGGCGCGGTAGGCCAGGGCACGGGGCGAAAACAGACTGGCCAGCACGCGCTTGAAGGCCATGGGCAGGCTCTCGCGCGTGACGCCGAGGATGCTCAGGTACTGGCCGGCAAAGGACTGCACCCCGTCCTCGTCCACGGCACTGGAGCGCAGGGCGGCCTGTACCTGGCTGTCCTTGCCGAAAGCTTCGTCCCAGCCGTCGAACAGGGCTTTTTCCACTTCTTCGGGCAGGGGGGCCTCCAGAATCAGGTTCTGCACGGTGCGGGCCGCGTCCTGCAGGCTGTGGGGCACGTCGGCGTCCACCTTGCACAAGGTGCTGTGGATCTTTTTGAACAGGCCGCTGGGGCGCAACAGAGCCAGGCTGCTGGCCTGGATGGTGACCGCGAAGCCGGGGGGCACGGGCATGTCCAGCATGTTGCTCAGTTCGCCCAGGTTGGCGTTTTTGCCGCCCACGCTGTAGCCCATGCTGGCGTCCACTTCCGTCAGGGGCAGGATGAGCGCGTTGACGTCGCCGCGGGTATGCTTTTCCAGCTCGTTCTCAATGTGCTGCCCGATGGCAGCCACGCTTTTTTCCAGATCCTTGTAGCGGTTGCGCGACATGTCGTTGAGGCAGGCCGTCATGCGTTCGCAGTGGAAGACCGCCTTGCGGGCGATGCGCCGGACCTGATGGGTCTCCAGATGTTTGTCGCCCCGCTGGGCCGCGTCCAGTTTGGCCAGGATGGCGGCCAGGTCCGCATTGGACTGGAGCAGCTCGTTGAAGGAGGCGTAGCGGCGGCCGAAAGCGGCCATGGCCTGCTCGCGGCTGATGCGCGGCTCCAGGCCAAACATGCGTTTGAGGATCTTGATGGTCGTGATCATGGAACTTCCTTTTGCTTCCCCCGGCAGGGCTGGAAGGCAGACGGCGCAGGTACGTACGGCCTGTTCCTGGAGGCCGTGGCCGCCCGGGGCAGACCGTCCGGTATCCGGCAGGCGGTCATACCGTCTTGCCGTCATGTCACGGAAGGGCTGCCTCAGGCGCGGAACCCGCGTGCTGCCGGCAACACTATATAGCGTTGGGCCGGGCCGCGTCCTTCCTTGCGGACAAGGCCCAGGCGGACCAGGATCTGCAAGTCATACTGGGCGGTACGCATGGAGATGTCCTTGCCTGCCATGTCCTGATATTCCTGCCGGCTGATGCTGCCGAGCTCCACGATCTGGGGCAGCAGCCGGGCAAGGCGGGCATTGAGGCGCGGCGGGGCATCTTCTGCAACGGGCATCACGCCCTGATTCTCGCTTTCGGCCGGAACGGGCTGGGCAACAGGATTTTCTGTCTTTTCCGTAGCCTCGCTGTGGGACTGCCTGCTGTCGGCCCGCGCGGGCGGGCAGGAAAGCTTGCCGCGTTCCGGTCGCGCAATGTCTCCGGGAAGGGTATCCGGTCCCAACTGGATGTTTTCTGCAAAAATGAGGCCATTTTCGCAAAAAGCGAGGGCCCGGGTCAGGCAGTTCTGCAGCTCGCGCACGTTGCCCGGCCAGTGGTATTCCTGGAGCTTGCGCAGGGCGCCGCGGCTGAGGCGCGGTGTGGGCAGGCCCTGGGATTCCGCGGCCCGGGTCAGGAAGAAGACGGCCAGCAGGGGCAGGTCGGATTTGCGGCGGCGCAAGGGAGGCGTGCGGATGGTGATGACGGCCAGGCGGTAATAGAGGTCCTCGCGGAAGGAGCCTTCCTGGGCGTCCTGCAACAGCTCCGCGTTGGTGGCGGCGATGATGCGGGTATCGAAGGGCACATCCTCGTCGCTGCCCAGCGGACGGATCATGCGGGTGGAGAGCGCCCGCAGCAGGGCCTGCTGGACCTTGGGGGCCGCGTTGCCGATCTCGTCCAGCATCAGGGTGCCGCCCTCGGCCGTGAGGAAGGCGCCCTTGCGGGGCTGGCGCGCCTCGGTAAAGGCGCCCTTGACGTGGCCGAACAGGGTATCCATGAGCAGGTTCTCGTCCAGGGCACCGCAGTTGATGGTGATGAAGGGGCCGTTGGCCCGGGGGCTGGCCTGGTGGATGGCCGCCGAGACCAGCTCCTTGCCGGTGCCCGTCTCGCCGATGACGAGGACGTCGGCCATGGTGGGCGCGGCCTTGAGGATGTTGGCGCGCAGGTCCTGCATGGCGGCAGAGGTGCCCACAAGGCCGTTTTCGGGGATGTCGTCCAGCTCCGGCATGTTCTCGGCCGGTTCGCGGGCCCAGCGGGCATCCTGCATGAGCTGCTGGTTGAGCTGTTCCTCCTCGCTGCGGCGCAGGCGGTGGAGCAACGCGTTGATGGCATCCTTGAGCTGTTCGAGCTCGCGGGGCATGGGGGGCAGCACCAGCGGGTTGGAGCTGTGGCTGTCGATGCGCATGTTCACTTCATTGGACAGGCGGCGCAGGCGCTTGGTGGTGCCGCGTGCCAGCCAGGCCAGGCCCAGGCCCAGCAGGCAGATGCCGGCCAGCAGGCAGATGCCGTAGATGCCGATGATCTGGATGCCGGTGCGGGTGGCGGTGAAGCTGGTGTCCAGCACGGCCAGGCCGCCTACGATGGTGTGCGGGCTGTCCGGGTTGGCGGTAAAGGTGACGGGCGCGAAGCTGACGCCTTCCACGGCGTTGTCCCCATGGCCCCAGGCATCGCCGTTGTCCAGGAAGATCTGGCCGGAATGCCCGCTCTGGACGTTGGAGACCATGGACCAGTAATTGACGTGGTTGGAGCCTGGCCGGAAGGCGGTGCTGAAGCCGGCGCGGCCGAACTCGCCCTGGAAGCCGGCGCGCAGCGAGTCGCTGTTGAGGCGGCCGCTGGCATCGTCCGCCTCCAGATTCTCGGACTGGAAGAGCATCCAGCCCTGGTTGTCGAAAAAGATGCTGCGGATGCGGGTCTCGTCGTCGGCGGTGCGCAGGGGAGCGGACGACGACGAGAACATGCTGATGGCGTCGCGCAGGACGGTCAGGTCCAGAGAAAGGATGAGCATGCCCTGAAAGACGCCCTGGCTGTCGTAGATGGGCGTGGAGAAGCGGATGACGTAAAGGGGGATGCTTTGCACGGAATCGTTGAGCGGGACCATGGAATAGACCACTTCCAGGGGCTGGCTGACCTGCACATGGCCGGGCCGCTGGGCCGCGCTCAGGCTGGTGAAGGGGTTGCCCACGGTGGCGGAGGCGATATCGGGAGGGATGGAGATGATCTCGCCCCCGTAGCTGAGCAGCAGATAGCGCTGGGAGGGATCCGTGCCCATGAAGGCCACCTCGCGATAGCGCAGGCCCTCGGCACGCACGCGGAACTGGAGACGCCGTACCATGTCCTTGGGCTCCATGGAACCCGCGGCCAGGATGAGGAGCTGGTTTCGGGTCTCTGTGAGAATTTGCTCAAGCGAAAGGCTCATGGCCTGGGCATGCAACTGGGCATTGCGGGCTATTGCGCGATTGACCATGGCTTCGATACTGCGTCCCGTTGCGAGGAAAACAAGTAATAAAACCAGCGTCAAAAGCGGTAAACCGAGCAAAAGCACCCGGCTTGTCATGCTGCGGTTGACGAAGAACCGGGTGGTTTCCAGCGAATTTCCCAGGACGGGTCTGGTCCAGATGCGCATACGTCCTCCCGATAACGCAAAAAACGTGCAACTTTCCTGAAAATCTATCCGCAATGCGCAGTTTGCGCAAGAGGAAAAACGCTTGGCAGTGTTGGTAATCAAGGATTTTCGGGTTTTTTAGCGAAATTGGCACGGGTGTTGCTTAAAACGAGCATGTGAAGTTTGGGACGAATGGTCCTGCCGTGGGACGCAGGATCTGGATGTAACAACCCCAAGACCCGGAGGAGAACATGAAAATGATGCGCAAGCTCTGGACAGCTATTGCGGGCAGCTTCGTCATGCTGCTGGTCATGATGCCTTCCCTGGCCCTGGCAGCCAAGAAGGCGGCGGCAAACGTGGTCATCGTGGCCGATACCCGCCGCCTGGACGGTATCATGCTGTGGTGGGCGCAGATGTACAATGACAGTCATCTGTACTTCACCATCCTGACCATCATCATCATCCCGACGGTCGGCTGCATCTTCGGCTTCCTGGCCGACGTTGTGATGTCGCACATCGGTATCGACCTCAAGCACCGCGAGCTGGCTGAACACTAGGCCGGAAGGGAGGAAAACATGGATTGGTTGTATGTTTTGATGCCCATCTCCGGCGTGACGATTTTCTGGCCCGGTCTGATCATTCTGGGTCTCGGCGTCGGCATCATCGGTGGTTTCTTTGGTATGGGCGGTGCCTGGATGGTTACCCCCGGTCTGAACATCCTCGGCTTCCCCATGGCCTTCGCCGTGGGCACGGACGTTGCCCACATGGCCGGCAAATCCCTGATCTCGACCCTGCGGCACGGCAAGTTCGGCAACGTTGACTACAAGCTCGGCCTGACCATGCTGGTCGGTACCATCGTGGGCGTGGAACTGGGCGCCCAGATGCTGATGTGGCTGGAACGCCTGGGTTCCGTCGACAAGGTCGTGCGCTGGCTGTACGTCGTGCTGCTGATCTGCATGGCCTGGATGGTCTTCCATGACGTGGCCCTGCGCAAGAAGAAGGAACGCGAAGCCGCCGCCCGCGGTGAAGAGCTCTCCGCTACCGCCACCGGTATCGACTGGGCCTCCAAGCTGCACGCCATCCGCATTCCCCCCATGGTGCACTTCCACGGCGCCGGTATCTACTGCTCCGCCTGGCTGCCCATCGCGGTCTCCCTGTTCACTGGCTGGCTGGCCGGTATCCTCGGCATCGGCGGCGGTCTGATCCGCATGCCCGCCCTGGTGTACCTGGTCGGTTGCCCCACCCACGTGGCCGTGGGTACGGACCTCTTCGAAGTGGCCATCTCCGGCCTGTACGGCGCCGCTTCCTTCACCTTCAAGGGGCGTACTGAACTCGTGGCCGCCCTCATCATGCTGGTCGGTGCCGCCATCGGTGCCCAGATCGGTGCTGTCGCCACCAAGTACATCAAGGGTTACGGCATCCGTATCGCCTTCGGCTGCGCCGTCATCGGCTGCCTCGCTTCCGTGGTCCTGAAGCTCATCCAGCCCTACTTCCCCGCCTATGCCGGCTTCATCAACGGCGTGGCTACCGTGGTGGTTCTGGGCTTCGTGAGCGCCATCTCCCTCTACATCACCGTCCGTATGGTTCAGGGCGCCAAGGCTGAACTGGCCGCCAAGAAGCGCCAGGCGTAAGGAGGCAGCACATGAGAATGCGTAACGTAATTCTGACTCTGGTACTGGCTCTCAGCCTCGGTCTGACCGCGTGCGAATTTGGCCAGGTGGAACAGGGCCGCTGCGTGGCCTTCAATCCGGAAACCAAAACCCTGCTGGTGGTGCTGGACGTCAATCATGACCAGCTGAATCCCCACTACTCCGGCGGCATCCATGAGTATACCCTGCCTGCCGATCCGGCTGAAATCGGCCCCCTGCCCGTTCCCGGCGGCCGCGTGATGTTCGACCTGGATAAGTCCACTGTCACCATCTACAACCCCGAGACCAAGGCTCTGGAAGTCCTGAACGTGCAGTTCACCGATGTTGAGAAGGGCATCAAGCGCACCCATCCCAAGGTGCAGGGCAAGACCTTCCCCATCATCGACAAGGACAAGATGTCTGTGACCGAATACTCGGCCCGCCTGCAGGCCCTGGTGACCTTCACCATCCCCGCTGACAAGATCGACCTGCCCCCGGCCACCTGGGAAGCCGGTGACGAAGTCCGCATGTACTACAAGGAAAATGCCAAGCATCAGGCCCTGCGGTTCATGAACATCACCCGCACCAACATCTTCAAGAAGTAAACAACAGCAGCATCCACAACCAGGGGGGCGGCCCTCCGCCCCCCACCCCTCCTGCTAGACGAGACTGCCGTGAAAAGCCTTTCCCGGCAGTCTTTTGATAACAGACCTTCTTCCCGCCAAGGAGCCCGTCATGACCAGCAGCTACAAGCGTTCCCTGTATTCCAGCATCGTCCGCATTGTTGCCAATGTGGTGATGATAGGCGCTGTCTTCCTGGGCATGTACATGGCCTCCCGTTCGCCCATGTCCTCCATGAGCACGTTCTGCCTCTGGTTCTTTGGCATCTCCATTCCTGTCTGGATGGGGGCGTTCGCCCTGATCCGCAAGATCCGCCAGGTCTACGCCGATGAAGGCGCCACCTACATCGAACTGCCCCGGCAGGGCGCCAGTCTGGTCTACTGGCGGGTCCTGGAACAGCCCCAGCACCACCTGGGGATCGTTCGCTGACATTCGCCTCCGGAAAAGCCCGCTGCCCTCCGTCCCCGCCGCTTTGGGCCGGGGCCCGAAGCGGAGGCGGCGGGCTTGCCGGAAGGCCGCTCTTCCTCTAGACTGCCCCTATGAACGCTTCCTCCAATACTTTCTGGCAGGCACTGCCAGCCCTCAAAGAACGCCAGCGCCGCACAGGTCTGCTGGCCGCTCTTGTGCTGGGGCTGGCTGTCCTCGTTCTTGTGGACGGTCTGCAGGCCCTCATGCGTACCGGATCCAACCATCTGGATATCGTTGCCGGGCAGGGGACCATGCTTTCCGGCCCCATCGGCATCGACAAGCCGCGCGACAGCGACCTGCTGGTCTCCGTGACCCCGGAAGGCGCGCCGCTGAGCTTCCGTCTGGACGGCTTTTTTGCCAGCTACTGGTTCGGTAACGGCATGTGGCGCGGCGAGATCGTGGCGGAGCAGGGGGCCACTCCCGGTACCTACGCCCTGAGCGTGCGGGTGCGCGGCACACCGGCCAGCGCCACACAGCGCTACGAGATCACTGTCTGGAGCGACGCCGCCAGCCTGCGTCAGGGAGCGCTCTCCCTGACAGTGGCCCTGCTGGGTTTCAATCCCTTCTGGCTGTCCGGCATCCTGGCCTGTATCGGCATTGTGCCGGGCCTGCTCTCCTTCTTGTCCGGGCGGCGCATCGTCAGGTTGCTCTGGTACGCCGGGTTCAGCGAAGTTTTCCGCACGGAGGCCCGGAAGGACGGCAGCCTGATGCTCTGGTGCTCGGGCTCCAAGAAGGAAGGCCCCGCCGAAGGGGCCCTGTGCGAGGTGGTGGATGCCGGTGGGCAACTGCTGGGCCGGGCCAGGCTGGAGAAAAAGGCCGCTACCTGCATGGAATTGCGGATGGCTGCCGAAGAACTGCCCGACGGCGAAGTCCCGGAAAGCTGCTACGTGCGTCTGTCCGCACCGCGCAACTGAGTTCTTTTTCCAAAAGATCGCAAGGAGGGCTTCCCGGCAGGGAGGCCCTTTTTCATCGCCTGTGAAGGCTCCGGCCGCGTGCCGGCAATATGCGGCCGCCGGACTTTTCGGCATGTCCCACCTCGGAAGGGAAGGGGCATGTCCGGTGTCCGTCTGTCTCTGGAAGTGGGACCGCCGGGGCGGGAACACCGCCATGCCCCGTAACGCGCCCCGTTCCACTGTCCCCCGCCTGTCCTGCTTGCCGCCGGGGCGGCCATGGGCTACACTTGCAAAGCGCCGTGGCTCCTGTCATGGCAGCTGTCATAACAAGGATGTAACTGCAAGATGTCTGAACTGTGTCCCTGCGGCAGTGGCCGCCCTCTGGACGAATGTTGTGGTCCCTACCTGGAAGGCAAGGCCTGGCCCGACGATGCCGACACCATGGTGCGCTCGCGCTTCAGCGCCTATTGCCTCGGCAAATTCGATTATCTGGTGGAGACCACCCATCCCGCCTATCGCGAAGACCTGACCGCCCAGATGCTGGAAGAGCAGACCCGTGACGTCCACTGGCTGCGTCTGGACATGGGCCCCTGTGAAAAGGACCAGCCCGAAGGCGAGAACGGCGAGCTCTTCGATACGGCCGAATTTTATGCCTACTACGAACTGGAAGGTTCCGTGCGCCAGATCGGCGAACGCAGCTTTTTCCAGCGCAAGGACGGCAAGCTGTACTATGTGGACGGCGTGGCCCGTCGCCCCAAGGCTTACCGTCGCCCCGAGCCCAAGGTGGGCCGTAACGATCCCTGTCCTTGCGGCAGCGGCAAAAAGTACAAGAAGTGCTGCGGCCGCGAATCGGCCTAGGCGGGGGGATCCATGGCCAATCCTGGCCCTGTTGCCGCCATCCGGCAATTTTGTCTTGAATGTCAGGGCAACTCCTCCCGTTCCGTGCGTCAGTGCGCGGATGAGGACTGTCCCCTGTGGGGCTGGCGCATGGCCGCCATCGAGGCGGACAGCCGCCCGGAATGGCATGGCCCGGATGCGCCGCGCCGTGCCCTGCGCGTCATCCGCGGGCAGTGCATGATGTGCGCCGGCAGCCGTGCCGACGTGCGCCAGTGTGCCGCCCGTGAGGACTGCGTGCTGTGGCGCTACCGTTTCGGCGTGCGACCGCAGACCTACAAAGAGGTGCGGCGGCGCTTTTTTGCCCCCAAACCCCTGAAACTGTTTTGATCTCACGGAGCGGCACCACCGTGGTGCCGCTCCGGGCCTCTTTCCGGCCCTGCCGGTCCTTTTGGCTTCCCTTAAGGAAGACGCCCCATCTACGGGGAGGACACCATGATGCATACGCTTGAATGGTCCAGCGCCTATACCGGTCGCCTGCAGCGGGACGCTGCCGCCGCCTTTGCCGCGCGTGCGCCGGAGCTGTCGCGCCGTCTGGAGACGGAATGCGCGCAAGGCTTGCTGCCTTTCCTGACCATGCCGTACCGGGAGCGTCTGGAGCGGGAACTGCCGCCCCTGCTGCCCCGGGTCCGTGCGCGGCGCCACATGCTGGTGCTGGGCATCGGCGGTTCCGCACTGGGGGCCCGCGCCCTGCAGCGCGCCTTTGCGCCTGGGCAGGATGGCCCCTGCCATGACGGCCCCTGTCTCTGGATCGCGGACAATGTTTGCGCCGCCACCTTCGAAAGCTGGCTGGCCAAGCTGCCGCCCAGGGAGACTACGGTGGTCTGCATCAGCAAGTCCGGCGGCACCATCGAGACCCTTGCCCAGTATTTCCTTTGCCGGGACTGGCTGCGCAAGGCCTTGGGCGAGCGCTGGCATGAGCACATGATCGTGGTCACGGACCTGCACAAGGGTTTTCTGCGTGAGGAGGCCTCCCGCTACGGTCTTGCTTCGCTGGAAGTGCCGGACAATCTGGGCGGCCGCTATTCGGCCCTGTCGGCCGTGGGCCTGCTGCCCGCCGCCTTTTTGGGCATCGACTGGCAGGCCCTGCTGGACGGGGCGGCCGCTGTGGCCCGTCCGCTGGCCCAGGATCCGTCCTGCCTTGCCGGGCATCCTGCCTTCCATCTGGCCTGCTGGGCCAATGCGCTGGAAAGCCACGGCTACAGCCAGCTGGTCTTTTTTTGCTATGTACCGCAATGGGCCACCTATGGCCCCTGGTTCGCCCAGCTCTGGGCCGAGAGCCTGGGCAAGGACGGCAAAGGCATCATGCCTGTGCCCGCCACCGGGGTCACGGACCAGCACTCCGTCAACCAGATGTTCCTGGACGGACAGCGTGACAAGGGCTGCATCTTCGTGACCGCCAAGGGGCTGGAACAGGGACGGCATTTCGGCCAGGATCTGCCTGACCACTGGAGCTGGCTGCGCGGCAAGCCCTTCGGGGCCCTGCTGGAAGCCGAAGGTCTGGGCACGCGCATGGCCTTGTGCAAGAGCGGCGTGCCCTTGCTGCACATGGAGATGGGCGAGTGTACGCCCCGCGCCGCAGGCAGCATGATGCTGCTGCTGGAAGCGGCCACGGTCTTCACCGGCTGGCTCATGGGCATCAATCCGCTGGACCAGCCCGCTGTGGAGCTGGGCAAGCGGCTGGCCAATACCCGTCTGGGGGCGTCCGGTTATCCCCGGGAGGCTGCCGACCTGGCCGAATTCCTGGCTGTGGCGCAGGAGCCCGAGAGCTTTTAGGGACCCCGTTTTTCCCTGCCGCACCTTTGGCCTGTCCTGTTGCGGACCGTGGGCGGCAGACTGGAGCATCGCATGTTCAAAGGTGGTACGGCCGCAACGGGAGCGACGGCAGATCAGGATCTGCCGCTGAGCTATGCCCGCACGCTGTCCTGGCTCTCGCTGCTGGTCATCATGGCCACCAGTCTGGTGCTGTCGTTTTTCATCGCCAATTCGGCGCGCGAGGCTCTGCTGACACGGCAGGAGAACTTCTCCCGCCTGCTGGCCGAGAACCTCAACCACCAGATCTACCGGCGTTTCGCCCTGCCCACGCTGCTGGCCCACGGCCGCATCGCCCTGCGCCAGCCCAGCCAGTATGACAGGCTTGATCAGGTGGTGCAGTCCGTGGTCCACGGGCTGCCCATGGAACGCCTGCGCATCTATGACTTCACGCGCGTGGTGGCTTATTCCACCAGCAAGGAAGAGCTGGGCCGTATGGGCGTGGGCCCGGAAAGTCTGGACAACACTCTGCGCGGCGGCGTGCCCAAGCCGGAGCTGATCTCCAATATCCCGGACTGGCGAGCCATCTTCCACCTGCCCCTGCCGTCGGGGACCTTCGTCTTGCAGACCCTCTATCCCCTGCGCGGGGAGCCCCTCCAGCCGGGGGCGGAGCCGCCCATCATGGGGGCGCTGGAGCTGACGCAGGACATCACCAGTGATTACGAGCAGATTTTGCTTTTCCAGGGCGTGGTGGTGGTGACCTGCCTGCTGTCGTCGGTCATCATGTTCGCCTTGCTCCTGATGCTCATCCAGAGGGCGGAACGCGTCCTGGCCGACCGTATGGCCAAGAATCGCCAGCTGGAGAACGAGCTGCACAGCAACGAGAAGCTGGTCAGCATGGGCCGCGTCATTGCCAGCATCGCCCACGAGATACGCAATCCGCTGGGCATCATCCGCTCCAGTGCGGAGCTGCTGCAACGCCGTATGGGCAAGGCCGATGCCGGGACCTCGCGCATCCTGCAGGCCATCTATGACGAGTCCGTCCGCCTGTCGCAGACGGTCAACGATTTTCTGGATTATGCCCGTCCCCGCCAGCCGCGTCAGGATCTGGTGGATCTGGATCTTGTGCTGAGCCAGGTGCTGGCCTTCCTGGAAGGGGAGCTGGGCCGTGTGGGCGTGGCCATCGAGCGAGCCACGTCGCCGGGGTTGTGGGTGCGCGGTGACAAGGATCTGCTCTACCGGGCCATCTACAACATCCTGGTCAACGGCCAGCAGGCCATGGACGGGCCGGGCATCATCCGCATCAGCAGCCGTCTGAGCGACGACGGGCGTGTGGTGTTGGAGGCCCTGGACTCGGGACCGGGTTTCGATCCGGCCCTGCTGGACAGCGTGCTGGATCCTTTCTTCACCACCAAGGACGGCGGTACGGGCCTGGGCCTGCCCATCGTCAGTTCCATCATCAACAGCCACGGCGGCGAGATCCGGCTGGCCAACGGTCCCGAAGGCGGGGCCCTGGTGCGTATCCTGCTGCCTGCGGCTGAGCCTGAGCAGCCCGAGGAACCTGAAGCGCCCGCTGCCGTCGCGGAGGCCAAGTCCGCCGTGGAAAGCGGGGAGGCTGCCGCCCAGCCCGCTGACAGGGAAAACGGGACGCCGGAGCCCGGCAAAGAGAGCTAGACGGGCCCGCACGCCAGGCCGCCTCCCGCCTGCGGGCAGCCTGGGCAGGAATGATGTCGCAGGCTGGCCATACAGCGCTTCCCGTTGGCGGGATGCTGGGCAGAGAAGCAGTTTTTTGCGGGCAATACGGTCCTGGGTCTGATCGGAGCCGCCTCACGCCTGTACCGGGAGAAACACCATGAGTGATAAATCGCATATTCTGGTCATCGACGACGAAAAAAACTATCTGCTGGTGTTGCAGACCCTGCTGGAGGATGAGGGCTACACCGTCACCGCCATCAGCGACCCCGAGACGGCCTTGGCTTTCCTGGCCGAGAGCGAAGTGGACGTGGTGGTGACGGACATGAAGATGCCCAAGGTCTCCGGGCGCGAGGTGCTCCAGCACGTGAAGAAGAGCTGGCCCTACATCCCGGTGCTCATCATGACGGCCTTCGGCTCCATCGAAAGTGCCGTGGAGGCCATGAAATACGGGGCCTTCGACTACATCACCAAGCCGTTCTCCAACGACGAGCTGCTGCTCTCCATCCACAATGCCACGGAGTTGGCCCGCGCCCATCGTCAGTACCGTCTGTTGCAGGAAGCCATGGAAGAGCGCTACAGCGTGCACCAGATCGTGGGCCGCAGCCGCGCCATCCGCGATGTGCTGGTCATGGTGGACCGTGCCGCGCCCAGCCGCTCCACGGTGCTCATCACCGGCGAGTCGGGCACGGGCAAGGAACTGGTGGCCCGCGCCATTCATTACGCCAGTCCGCGCAAGGAAAAGCCCTTCGTCTCGGTCAACTGCATGGCCCTCAACCCCGGCGTGCTGGAAAGCGAGCTCTTCGGCCATGAAAAAGGCTCCTTCACCGGTGCCGTGGCCATGCGACGTGGCCGTTTCGAGCAGGCCGACGGCGGTACGCTCTTTTTGGACGAGATCGCCGAGCTGACGCCCGATCTGCAGGTCAAGCTGCTGCGTGTGCTGCAGGAGCGCCGTTTCGAGCGCGTGGGCGGCGGTGAGGAGATCGAGGTGGACATCCGCGTGGTGGCCGCCACCAACAAGGATCTGGCCGCCATGGTGGAGAAGGGCACCTTCCGCGATGACCTCTACTACCGCCTGAACGTGGTGCAGATCCCTCTGCCGGCCCTGCGCGAGCGCCGGGAGGACATCCCGCTGCTGGTGGCCCACTTCATGGACAAGGTGGCGCGCGAGAACGACATGCCGGCCAAAAAGTTCACCACCGAGGCCCTCAACTATCTGAGCGGCTACGAGTGGCCCGGCAATATCCGCCAGCTGGAGAACGTGGTGGAGTCCTGCATGGTGCTGGTGCCTGGTACGGTCATCGACGTGGACAACCTGCCCGCCGAGATCCGGGACGAGGATTCGCAGTTCAAGAGCGCCGTGGACCTGCTGCCCGTGCAGCTGGATCTGGCCGATACCCTGGAGAAGATCGAGGCCGCCCTCATCCGCCGTGCGCTGGTACGCGCCGATCTGGTGCAGGTCAAGGCCGCCGAGCTGCTGGGCATCTCCAAGAGCCTTTTGCAGTACAAGCTCAAGAAATACGCCATCACCGGGCATTAGGGTGGGGAAGGATGTTTGCGGGGGGAGGGAAACCTTTTCGGGGAAAAGGTTCTCCCTCCCCCCGATCCCCCCACCTTTCCAAAACCTTTTATTTCGGTCCCTGACGGCTGTCGTGACATGAAGATCTTGTTGGCCTTGCCGGTCCTCCGGCAGGGCCTTTTTGTTTTTGGGGAAGGTCGTTCGGGGAGAGTATTTCGTGAGGATGCGGGATGTTTTTCTTGCAGGACAGGCTGTTTCCCTTCGTGCTGGCTCTTGGGAGGCTGTTCCCGTGACTTGGCGTGCGGCGTGAAGGCGTGTGCCCGGGCAGAGAGCCGGGGCGGGAGAGGGCGGGGAGCCTGACGTGGCGCTTCGGCCTGATGCCGCTCGGTAGAGGACCATCAAGCCGTATCTCGTGACGTACCGGCGCCGGCGTTCTATAAAGCGCGCTGGGGAGGGTATGGGGGCTTGGGGGAAGAGGGACCCCGCTCGCGCGAGCAGTGACCGAATGGCGGCCAGAAGGGCCGTGCCCGTTAACGACGAAGGAGCGTTACGGGCATCGGCAGCAGAGATGAGGGGGCCTTATCTCCAAAAAGTACCTTCCCCCAGCCATGTGCTGCAAACGCAAAAAGCCGCGAACGTTTTCACGCTCGCGGCTTTTGTGGGCCGGACACCCGGCAGCGGCTGTTACCGCTGCTTTCTTTCGAACCTGACGGGGTTGGCAGTGCTGCCGCCGTCCGGCTTGAAGGCAAGCTAGCCGTAAAAGGGGGCTGCTGTCAAGCCCCGATCCCCAGCAGGCGGCCCGCATTGCTGAGGATGCGCTCTATGGCGTCTTCGTTCAGGCCACTCATGGTACGCAGGCGCTCCAGCTCGTGGGCAGGATCATAAAGCGGCCAGTCCGTGCCGAACAGCAGTCTGTCCGGGGAATGACGCGCCAGCAGTCGCTGCAGGAGCGAGGGCGTCACATAGGGCGTGGTGCTGGAGGTATCTATCCAGAGGTTCTCAAAGTCGCCCAGGGCCTCCAGACTGTAATCCCACATCTGATAGCCGCCGAAATGGGCACCGATGACCCGCAGGCGCGGGAAGGAGCGCATGAGGTCCGCCAGCATGAAGGGGCTGGAAGGGGCCTTTTCCAGGGGATCGTCGCTGCCGATGTGGATCTCGAAGATGAAGTCGTCCTGGGCGCTCTCGAAGATGGGCAGCAGGCGGCGGTCGTTGAGCGCGAAGCCCTGGAAATCGGGATGGAGCTTGATGCCGCGCAGGCCGCCCGCCTTCATGCGTTCCAGTTCGTCTTCCCAGTCCACATAGGCCGGGTGCAGGGTGCCGAAGCCGATGACTTCCTCATGTTCCCGCTGCAGCTTCATGGCGTAGTTGTTGGCCGGGATGACCTGCGCGGGGGCCGTGGCCGCACAGAGGACGATGCATTTGTCGATGCCGGCGGCCTTTTCACGCTCCAGAAGGTGCTCGATGGTGCCGTCACCACGGCAGTCCAGGTGATAGACCGTGTTGAGGTGATCCACGGCCTTGTGGGCGATCTTGGGATGGAAGGCGTGGGTGTGGATGTCGAAAAACATGATGGGCTCGAATGTCTTGTGGAAGATGCGTCCCTGAGCTCTTGCCGTTTCCTTTCGGGGAAAATGCCGGTGGGGGAAGACAGGGAGGCTGGTGCTTTTGCCGTTCCGTGACCGGAGGCGCAACACTGGCCGTGCCGCGCCTCCGGGTTCGTCCGGGATCTACTTAGTCCTTCACGCCGTTGACCACGTTGACAGGGGTGCCCTGCTGCCAGCGGAGGATGTTCTCGGCCGTGAGGTTGATGATGTTCTGCCGCGAACGGGCCGTGGCCCAGGCCATATGGGGCGTGATGAGGGTGTTGGGCGTGTGCAGCAGGGGATTGTCCGCCGCCGGGGGCTCCTTGGCCAGCACATCCACGCCCAGGCCGCCCAGCTTGCCGCTGTGCAGGGCCTCGGCCACGGCGGCTTCATCCAGCAGGGGGCCGCGGGCCGTGTTGATGAGGATGGCACCGGGTTTCATGCGGGCCAGGGCTTTGGCGTTGATGATGGCCCTGGTGGCATCGGTCAGCGGGCAGTGCAGGGAGATGACGTCGGCCTGCTGGAAGATCTGGTCCGTGGAGGCGAAGGCGAACGGGCTGTAGGACGGAGGGTTGCGGGGGGTACGGCAGTTGGCCAGGACGGACATGCCGAAGGCGTGCCCCAGCTCGCCCACACGGCGGCCGATGGAGCCGAAACCGATGACGCCCAGCGTCCGTCCGCGCAGGCAGACGGGCGTGGTCTTCCAGTAGCACCAGGTGTCTTTCCATTCTCCGGAGCAGACGCTGGCCGTATGCTCACTGGTACGGCGGCACAGCTCCAGCAGAAGGGCCCAGGCGTGCTGGGCCACGTCGTCCACGCCGTAGGCCACCACGTTGCAGACAGGGATGCCGTGTGCGGCGGCGTCGGCAGTATCGATGATGTCGTAACCTGTGGCCAGGACGGCCACCATGCGCAGGTCGGGCAGACGAGACAGCGTGTCCGCCCGCAGGGGAACTTTGTTGGTGACCAGCACTTCCGCGCCGGCGGCCCGTTCCACGATCAAATCTTCGGGCGTATCGCCGTAGATGACCACCTCGCCCAGTTTTTCCAGGGGCGCCCAGCTGATGTCGCCGGGGTTGATGACGTCGCCGTCAAGCACAACTATCTTCATTTTGATCCTTGCTGCGCGCACTGCAAAACGGGCAGGCAGTGTCTGCATGGCCTGTTGCCCGGACAGGCAGGGGAAGAAAAAAGGGCTGTCGCCGCTTTTTCGGGTGCAGTGTAGCCTTAGGCGTACGGCCCCGCAAGGGGCGGCCCTTGGGCCGGGGGCGAAAAAAAAGGGTCGCCCCGCAAGGGGCGACCCTTAAAAGCCGGATGGCTAACGACTAGTGAGCGATCACGCAGAAGTCGTCGCGGCGGTTCTGGGCCCACACGCTTTCGCCGGAACCCTGCACCACGGGCTTTTCCTTGCCGTAGCTGATCATTTCCAGCTGGCCGGGGTTCACGCCCAGGCGAACCATGTAGTCATAAGCGGCGCGGGCGCGGCGTTCGCCCAGGGCCAGGTTGTATTCCTGGGTACCGCGTTCGTCGCAGTTACCTTCGATGCGCACGCGGATGCTGGGGTACTTCTTCATCAGTTCAGCCTTGGCGGTCAGCATGTCTTTGTACTGGGGCTGAATGTCGAACTTGTCGAAAGCAAACAGCACGCGACCGTCAGTGATCTGCTGGATGGCAGCACGCATTTCGGGGCTCATGTCATCGACATCGCCGGTGGCGTCCTGGGTCTTCTTGGCGCAGCCGAAACCGGCGGCGAGGGCCATAACCAGAGCAAGGATAAGAGCGTAGCGTTTCATTGTGTGTCCTCCTGAACAGCTCTAACTCCAAAAAGGTACCTTTCCTTTCTGTACACAGCGGATGGTGGTATCCCATCCGCAGAACGGATGGTATATGTGAACCAAGTTTTGTCAAGTCAGGATAGGGGGGATTCCCCTATTTTTTCCAGAAATCTGCCCGGTTTTTCCAGAAAAGCCGGGCAGGACCTCCGGATTTTACAAAATCTGCCAAAAACTACTTGCCGTCAGGCATGCCCCAGCGGGGGAAGGAAGCCGCACCGCCGCCGGTGGGCACCTTCTTGGCATCGCCGCCATGACGGGTGGTCAGGTAGATGCCGCGAGAGCCGCCGCGGCTGGAGGCGAAGGCGATGAAGTAGCTGTCGCCGCAGAAGGAGGGCTGTTCGTCGCTGCCGGGGCCGAAGGTGATCTGGCGTTCCAGGCCGGTGACCATGTCCTGCACGAAGATGCGGTGGCCGTATTCGGTCATGCGGCTGTAGGTCACCAGGGTGCCGTCGGGCGAGAGGTTGGCTTCGGTGTTGTAGCCGCCGTTCTTGCTGACGCGGGTGATGCTGCCGGAGCTCAGGTCCTTCATGAAGATCTGGGGGCCGCCCAGGCGCGAGGAGGTGAAGACCATCTTGGTGCCGGTCCTGTCGAAGGTGGGCGACACGTTGATGGAGTTGCCGCCTTCGAGGATGCGTTCCTTCTGGAAGCCGTGGTTCAGCAGGAAGATGACGGGGTAGCGGCCGTTGGAAAGGGCCACGGCCACCTTGTTGTCAGGCGTGAACGAAGGCCCGATGACCACGTTGCCGGGGAAGCGCACGCGCTGCACGCTGCCCTTCTTGCGGTCCCACACGCCCAGGGAGTGGGACTTTTCGTCGATATGGGTGAAGACGATGAAGCGGCCGTCCGGGGACCAGGCCGGGGACATGGCTTCGCCCTTGATGTTGGTGATCTGGCGCAGGTCGCGGCCCGTGGGCTTGACCAGCCACACGTTGGCGGACAGGCGGCCGGACTTTTTGACGAAGGCCAGGGTGGAGCGGAAGAAGGCACCGCTGCCGGTCAGCACTTCGAGCAGGTCGGCGCAGAAGCGGTCGGCCACTTCGGGCAGGTCGCTGGCGCGCACCTGGGGATATTCCTTGCCGAACAGGCGGCCGCCGGTGTTGGTCTCAAAGGCGCGGATCTGCACGGAGCTGGTGCCGCTGTCACCGTTGGGCCAGTAGGTGGTGACCACGATGTCCGAACCGGCCAGCTGGAAGCGCTTGAAATCCAGGTTCGGGGGCTCGTAGCCGGGCAGCAGGGTACCGCCCAGCACGGAGGCGGCGGGCGTCAGGCGCATGAAGGGCAGGAAGCTGAGGTTCTCTTCCACCAGCTTCTGCAGTTTGGCGCCCATGCCGTTGGCCTGCTTCTGGGGGCCGGTGAGGGGGGCTGCCAGGGCAAGGTTCACGATATTCTGGCCGGGGCCGTAGATATCGACACGCATGGCGGCCTGGGCGGCGCTGCCCAGGGACAGCGTGACGGCCAGGGCCAAAAGGATGGCAAGACGTTTCATGGCGTAATGGTCCTTGTGGTGGTGTCTAGCGCACCAGAGTTAGGGTGACGTTCACAAATCTGCCCACAGCCGCGGGCGGGGGGCTGACCTTTCCTGCCCGGCGTATGCCCTGCCGGACGTATCTGTCAAGCAGCTCGCTGCCGCTGCTTTGCAGGATGCTGTAATTGAGGATCTTTCCCGAGGCGTCCATCTCCAGGCGCACCGTGGCATAATAGGTGCCCTTGGCCAGTTCCGCGGGGATGAAGGTGGCGTTGCGCAGCTCCATGACCAGCTTGCGGAAATAGGCCGCGTGCTTGGGGCCGTAAGCGTCCTGGGCCTTCAGCGGCGTGGTCAGGGTGGCGGGCTTGGTATCCAGCGTGACGGGCTCGCTTTTGGCCTCCGGCGCGGGGGCAGCGGCGGCAGGTGCGGCCGTGCTCGCGGCAGGCTTTGCGGCGGCCTGGCGGCGGCTGATGCCGGAAAGGTCGGCCATGTTGCCCTGCCAGAAGGTCAGGTAGACGTCCTGGCTCATGCCGTAGGGCGGCTTGCCCAGGTCGGCGGTCTTCATGACCGCGCTGCACACGGAATCATTGAGGGTTTGGCTGGCGGACTTTTCCAGATAGCCGCAGCGCTCCACCTTGCCTTCCGCGTCCACGCGCACCACGATGCGCACCTTGCCGCGGTCGGCCGGGGCGGCCCAGTTGGCCAGGATCTTTTCCATGGCCTCACCGGCGTAGCCGTTGGCCACGTCCGCCGCAGCGGCGCCTGCGGCCCGTGCGTGCAGGGGCGCCAGGCACAGCATGAGGACCGGCAGCAGGCCCAGGAGGGCCGTCGGGCGGGAAAGGATTCGTTTCATGTGACCTCCACAAAGGCATATGTGCATGATGATGCGGCTCTTATGCAGCAATGCCGTTCCAGAATGACGCATCTTTTTGGGAAAAAGAGGGGCTTTCCCAGAATGCGGGATTCCAAGACAGCAAGGCGGCCGCACCACCGGGCACGACCGCCTTGACGGACCGGCTAGCGGCCCATGAGTTCATTGAGGGTGAAGACAAGGTCCAGCTCGGTGTACTGTTCCGACGGCGGCGGCGGGAACGCCCCCGCCCGGCTGGTGCGCCAGATGGCGTTGGCCGCCGAGGAGTCGTACTGCGCGTTGCCGGAGCTTTGCGTCACGTCGACTTTTTCCACTTCGCCCTGCAGGTTGACCTTGACCCGGACCACACAGACCAGGTTCAGGCGCGTAGCGGACGTGAAGCTCCAGTTGGGACGCACGGCAAGCATGACCTGGCCCATGTAGACGTCGTTGAGGCCACCGCCGCCGGGGCCGTCGCCTTCGCCGCCACCGCCGCCGCCATCGCCGCCGGCATTGCGGCGGGCCTGGGCCAGGGCCTGTTCCACGCTGCTGCCCTTGTCCCCGGATTCGACGCGGGACGTGGCTTCGCGGCGGGCCTGGTTCATGGCTGCGGCCACGGGGTCACCCTTGGACGGCTTGTCGGCCTTTTTGTCGGTCTTCTTGTCGTCCTTGGGCGTGGACTTTTTATCGTCCTTCTTCTTGTCGTCCTTCTTGGGCTTTTCGGGCTTTTTGTCGTCGTCCTTTTTCTTGTCCTCTTTCTTTTTCTTGTCTTTTTTGTCGGCCACCGGAGTGGCGTCCTTGGGTTCGGGCTTGGGCTTGACCTCATGCTTGGGCTCAGGCTTGCGCTCGACCTTGGGTTCGGGCTTGGCCTCCACCGGACGGGCTTTGTCCGCCGTGGGGTCGGCCTTGACCTCCGGCCGTTCGGGCGCGGCCGCGTCGGCCTTTTTGGCCGGGGGCGAGACGTCCTTGGGGCCGTCCGTGGGCTTGCCCATCTTGCCCAGGATGCTCGAGGGCGTGCGGTTGCCGCCCGGAGCGCCGTCCACCAGGCTGATCATCACCGGCGGCGTCTCCAGGTTCACCGGAGGCGAGCTGGGCCAGAACATGATCAGCAGGAAGACCGCCAGATGCAGGCAGAGGGAAAGAAGATACGAGGCCCAGTTCATCGCTGACTACTTCCCGCCTTTGGCGGCTGCCGCGGCGGCAGCGGGCGACAGGCTCTCGGAGGAATCGG
The DNA here is from genome assembly GCF_050313955.1 of Desulfovibrio sp. SGI.133. NCBI lineage: Bacteria > Pseudomonadati > Thermodesulfobacteriota > Desulfovibrionia > Desulfovibrionales > Desulfovibrionaceae > Desulfovibrio > Desulfovibrio sp. SGI.133. The sequence goes on from NZ_JBNPMK010000007.1 coordinate 44,115, forward strand.
CCACCACGCCGAGCTTTTCGATGCCCACGGCCTTGATGCGGCCCATGACATCCACCACCACGCCGTAGGGGACTTCCTTATCGGCACGCAGGAAAAGGGTCTTGTTCTTTTCCTTGACCAGGGTCTGGAGGTAACCTTCCAGATCGTCCATGGTCTGGACCTCATATTCGTCCAGGAAGATCTTGCCGTCGTGGCGGACGGTCAGCATCATGTTGTCGTTTTCGGTCGGCAGCACTTCCACCTGTTTGGTCTGGGGCAGGTCCACTTCCAGCCCCTGGCTCATCATGGGAGTGGCCACCATGAAGATGATCAGCAGCACCAGCATGACGTCCACGAAGGGCGTCACGTTGATCTCGGAGACAAAGCGGTTGTTGCCGCCCACGCTGGCGCCCATCTTACATCTCCGTGGCGCCCGTGCGCTGCACGGGGCGGTGGGCATTGAGTTCGCGCTGCACGCGGTTGAGGAACACGCCGGCAAAGTTCACCAGCAGGGTGTCCACCTGCGAGAGCTTGCCCATGAAGATGTTGAAACCGATGGTGGCGGGCACGGCCACGCCCAGACCGATGGCCGTGGCCACCAGGGCTTCGGAGATGCCGGGGGCCACCGTGGCCAGGGAGGCGGACTTGAGCATGCCGATGGAGTGGAAGGAGTGCATGATGCCCCACACCGTACCGAACAGACCGATAAAGGGGGCCGTGTTGGCGGTGGTGGCCAGCAGGGAGAGGGAGCGCTCCAGACGGGCCATCTCGCTGGCCACGCCCTGGCGCAGGGAGCGGCGCACGTTGTCCACCACGATCTCGCTGCTGTTGCCGGCTTCCTTGGAGCGGTTGAACTCCATCACGCCCTGATGGGCCACGAAGTAGAGCGGGGACGCACGGTCGGAACCCAGGGAGAGCACGGCCTCACGCAGGCTGGGGGCCTTCTCGAACAGGTCGGTGCCCTGCAGGGCTTTGCGGTAGGCGGCATTGAGGGCCAGGGTTTTCTGGATCATCATGCCCCAGCTGCCCACGGACATGAGCACCAGGATGCACAGCACGATCTTGGCCACGAGACTGGCCTGGCTGATCATCGAAAAGAAACTGAACTCCATGTATCACTCCTGGAGATGGAAAATGGTGTGCCTGGTTGGATCCTGTGCCCTGCCGGACACGGCACGTATGCAGCGGAAAAAAGAAAAACGCCAAAGAGCCCCTGCCATCCGGGGGCCCGGAAGGCAACGGCTGTGCGCGGCGTTGAACCGCCCGGAGAATGCAACGTTCGCCGTCTTTTTTCAAGCCTTTTTTGCGGCCGATGCCGCGGGATGCGCGCAGGCCGCTGACAAGCGCATTGCAAGCCCGCCGGTGTGGGTGTATGCTGCGACCTATGTTGATGAAAAGCCTTTCTTCCTTCCGGGGACGCTGTGTCCGGCATTTGGGCACGGCGGTCTTGTGCGTGGTCCTGCTGGGATTTGCCCAGCCTTCTTTTGCCGCGTCCGCCGGCCGGCAGGATGCCGTTGCCCGGCAGCCTGTCTACACCGGCCAGCGTTCGGTCGAGACGGCGGACAGGCCCGTGGCTGGTCAGCGTATCGGCATGTCCGATGCCGTGGAACATGCCCTGCGCTTCAACCCCGGCCTGGGGGCGCAGGAAGCCGAGAGCCGTTCCTCCGAAGAAGGGCGAAAATCCGCGCGCGGCGCCTTTGGCCCGCGTCTTGGGGTGAGCTATTCCGCCACCAAGACCGAGAGCAAGCGCGATCCTTCCGCCACCATGGGCACCAAGAACCCCAAGATGGGCGTCTACAGCTGGGGCGTCGAAGTGACCCAGCCCATCTTCCAGGGCTTCCGCCTGCTCTCCACCTATCAGAAGGCCGCCCTGCAGGCCGACAGCGACAAGGCCTCGCTGCGCAAGGCCGAGCTGGACATGACCGAGCAGGTGCAGACGGCGTTCCTGGAATACCTGAAAGCCGGTGAGAACACCCGCAGCATGCGCGACAGCCTGACCCGCCTGCGCGAACAGCTGCGCATCGCCCAGGCCTATTTCGAAGTGGGCCTGAGCCCCCGTCTGGACGTGCTCCAGGCCGAGGTGGACGTGAGCGAGGCCGAGAGCCTGCTCATCGAGGCCGAGAATACCCAGGCCACCACTCTGGCCAAGCTCAATACCCTGCTGGGCTTTGACGCCACAGCCGTCAATACCTATACCGGTACGCTCAAGGAAGTGGGCTTTCGCTATACGCTGGAGCAGTGTCTGGAACTGGCCTACCGCCAGCGCCCCGACCTGTATGTGGCCCAGAAGGCCGTGGAGATCGCCCGCAAGAGCCAGAAGGAAGTGCAGAGCGACTACTATCCCCAGATCGAGGGCTATTACAGCATGACGCAGAGCGGTAATACGCCCGGCATGCAGCGTTCCGGCGAGAACGGCTCGCACGTCACCAACTGGGAAGTGGGGGCGCAGGCCACCTGGAACGTGTTCGAATGGGGCACCACCTACTATGCCGACAAGCAGGCCGGCTGGCAGGTGACCAAGATGCGCTACGAGCAGGAGAACCTCAAGCTGGAAGTGGGCTACGACATCAAGTCCAAGTATCTGGCCGTGCAGGAGGCCCGCAAGCGCATCGCCGTGGCCCAGAACAGCGTGGCGCAGGCCACGGAGGCCTATAACGTGGCCCTGGCCCGTTACCACGAACATGTGGGCACCAACTTCGACGTTCTGGACGCTTCGGCCAACCTTACCTCGGCCCAGTCCTCCCTGACCGGTGCCAAGGCCGACTACCTGACGGCCCTTTCCCAGATCTATGTAGCCATGGGCGAATATCATCCCGACCTGCTGCGGGAAGGTGGCCCCGCCAGAAGAAAATAAACGGTCCCGTATGAGTGATTCTGAACAATTTTTGACAGTGACCCCCCTGGGTGGTCTGGGGGAGATCGGTCTCAACTGCCAGCTGTGGGAGACTTCCGCGGGCGTGGTCATGGTGGACTGCGGCCTGATGTTCCCGGATGATTTCCATTTGGGCGTGGACGTGGTCATCCCGCATTTCGGCGCGGTAAGCGCCGTACGCGACAAATTGCTGGGCATCGTCCTGACCCACGGCCATGAAGACCACATCGGCGCCCTGCCGTGGCTGGTGCCTCAGCTGCGCGGCACGCGCATCTACGGCTCCTATTTCACCCTGGCCCTGGTGGAGCACAAGCTCAGGGAGCACGAGCTGCTGGACTGGGTGGAGCTGTGCCCGGTGGAGCCCGGCGACCAGGTGACCCTGGGCGACATGACCTTCCATTTCTTCCCCGTATGTCACTCCATCCCCGAAGGTTTCGGCCTGGGCGTGGAAACGCCCGTGGGCCGCATCGTCCACAGCGGGGACTTCAAGATCGATCCCCAGCCTCTGGCCGGAAGCGGCACGGATCTGGCGACCTTTCGCGACTTCGCCGGGCCGGAGGGCGCGCGCCTGCTGTTCTCCGATTCCACCAATGTGGAGCGCGACGGCCGTTCCCTCACTGAGCGGGCCGTCATGGAGTCCCTGGGCAAGGTCTTTGACGAGGCCCCGGGCCGTATCGTGGTGACGCTGTTCTCCAGCCACATCCAGCGCATCCAGGAAGTCTTCGACCTGGCGCGCGAACGCGGGCGCACCGTGGTCATCAGCGGCAAGTCCCTGGCCAACAATATCGAGATGGCCCGCGATCTGGGGATTGCCAAACTGCCGCCCAGCTTCTTCAATGCCCACAACGGCGTGCCCGACCTGCCCGACGAACAGCTGGTGCTGGTGGTGACCGGCGCCCAGGGCGAGCCGTTGTCCGCGCTGTCGCGCATGGTGCTGGGCGGCCACCGTCAGCTCAGCATCCGTAAGGGCGACACCGTGGTCATGAGCTCGCGCATGATCCCCGGCAACGTCAAGGCCGTGTCGCGCCTCATCAACGAGATGTACCGGCTGGGGGCCACGGTCCTGTACGAGAGCGTGCGGGCCATCCATGCCTCGGGCCACGCCCACCGTGACGAGTTGCGCGAACTGCTGGGCGCGGTGCGGCCGGAATATTTCGTGCCCGTGCACGGGGAGTACCGCCATCTGTTCAAGCACGGGCAGCTGGCGCGCGAGTGCGGCGTCAAGCCCGACAATGTGGTCCTGCTGGAGGACGGCTGTCCCCTGACCCTGCTGCCGGACGGCATCCGTCTGGAGCCGCCCGTGCCGGTGGAATGCACCCTGGTGGACGGCAAGGGCGTGGGCGACGTGGGCTCGGCCGTGCTGCGCGAGCGTCGCATCCTTGGCGACGAGGGCATGGTCATCGTGGTGCTGGTGCTGGATGCCGAGACCGGCAGCGTGCTGCACGGGCCGGAGATGTTCTCCAAAGGCTTCGTGTTCGAGCAGCACTACAGCCACGTGCTGGAGGATGCCAAATGCCTGGTGCTGGACGAGATCGAATCCGTCCGCCCCGGTCAGCTCACCCGTCTGCAGGAAGGCATCCGCGCTTCGCTGCGGCGCTTTTTCCGCCGGGTCCTGGAACGTGATCCTGTGGTGGTGCCCATCGTCAGTGAGGTGTAACTCATTTGTATCTTTACAGGAATGGACAGGGTCGTGGTGTTGCCGCGGCCCTGTTTTGCTTTTTGGCATGATGCGGGAAGGGCAGGGCACATTGACAGGAGACAGGCATTTCTTACTATAATGCTTGTTTTTTGCCCGGTCGTCAGGAATGGCAAGGTCGCCTTGACACTGGTGACGTATCAACATAATATTTGTAGCCTTTACCTTGCCCGTCGGACATGCCCGCAGGATGAGCGGACTTCCGGCAGGATGGTCCCTGCTGCGGGCAACGGCGTACAGGCCGGGCACTCCGGCTGTGATCGCCGGTCCTAAGGCGTTCTTTAACCCCATTCAGAAAAAGGGATGTCCTCCACATGACTTGGGATTGGGATAAATTGCAGGAAAAACGGCAACGGCAACAGGGGCAGCGCCCCTCCCGGCCGCTCTTCGGTGATGATGACGACGACATGCAGGACGAACAGCCCCGGCGTGCCCGGCGTTCGCCTTCCGGCAACGGGGGCGGCGACAACGGCTTTGACGGTAGGAATGCCCTGAAAAAGCTTTCCGGCATGAAGATGCCCGGCGGCATGGTGATCTGGCTGGTGCTGGGCCTGGTGGGCCTGTGGCTTTTGTCGGGCATCTACATCGTCAACCCTGACGAAGAAGGCGTGGTGCTGCGCTTCGGCAAGTATGACCGAACCGAAGGCCCCGGCCCCCATTACGCGCTGCCCGCTCCCATCGAAAGCGTCTACAAGCCTCAGGTGACCCAGGTGCTGCGCTGCGAGGTGGGCTTCCGTTCCACCGGGCAGGCCACCACCTTCCGGCAGGGCGAGCTGCGCAGCGTGCCCAAGGAAGCCTCCATGCTCACCGGTGACGAGAACATCGTCAACGTCCAGTTCAGCGTGCAGTACAAGATCAGCGACGCGGTCAAGTACCTGTTCAATATCAGCGACCCCACCAACCTGGTGCGTAATGCCGCCGAGGCCGCCATGCGCGAAGTCATCGGCAACAGCCTCATCGACTCGGCCATCACCGACGGCAAGCTGAAGATCCAGAGCGACGCCACCGTGCTGCTCCAGCAGGTCCTGGACCGTTACGAAGCCGGTATCCAGGTACTGGCCGTGCAGATGCAGGACGTGCATCCGCCGCAGGAAGTGAGCGATGCCTTCAAGGACGTGGCCAGCGCCCGCGAAGACAAGAGCCGCATCATCAACGAGGCGGAAGCCTACCGCAACGCCCTGCTGCCGCAGGCCCGTGGTGAGGCCGCGGCCATCCTCAACAAGGCCGAAGCCTACCGGGTGGCGCGTCTGCAGCAGGCCGAAGGTGAGTCCCGCCGTTTCGACGCGCTGCGCCAGGAATATGAAAAGGCTCCCGACGTGACCCGTCAGCGCCTGTATTACGAAACCATGGAAGAGATCCTGGCCGCTTCCAAGGACAAGACCCTGCTGGACAGCGGGGTCTCCGGCAAGGTGCTGCCGCATATGCCTCTTCCGGGTACGCCCGCTTTCGGCGTCCTGCCCTCGGAGAAGAAATAATGACCAAGAATCCTCTTCTTTACGGTGTGTTGCTGCTGGTGCTGGCCGTTTTTGTGACCCAGTGCTGCTTCACCGTGCACCAGACCCAGCAGGCCCTGGTGCTCCAGCTGGGTGACCCCCTGCCCGAGATCTACCGGCCCGGCCTGCACTTCAAGCTGCCCTTCATCCAGAAGGTCGTCTATTTTGACGCCCGCGTGCTCGATTACGCCGCCAGCTCGCGCGAGGCCTTCACCGTGGACAAGAAGACCATCGTGCTGGACAACTACGCCCGCTGGCGCATCAGTGATCCTCTGCAGTTCTACCGCACCATGCGTACTATCCCCGGTGCGCAGGCCCGCCTGGACGACGTGGTCTATTCGCAGTTGCGGGCCCTGGTGGGCGCCTATACCCTGACCGAGGTGGTCTCCAAGGAACGCGCCACCATCATGACCCGCGTGACGGAAAAGGTCTCCGACCTCATGAAGCCTTACGGGGTGGAGGTGCTGGATGTGCGCATCAAGCGTACCGACCTGCCCACGGAAAACCAGCGCTCCATCTTCGACCGTATGCGGGCCGAGCGTGAACGCCAGGCCAAGCAGTACCGTTCCGAAGGTCAGGAACAGGCCACGCGCATCCGCTCCGATGCCGACCGCCAGAAGGCCCTCATCCTTGCCGAGGCCAACCGCGAGGCCCAGGTGCTCTACGGTCAGGGCGATGCCCAGGCGGCCGCCGTCTACGCCGCGGCCTACGGCAAGTCGCCGGAGTTCTATTCCTATCAGCGCTGGCTCGACGCCCTGCGCAAGTCCTTCAAGGAGAACAGCAAGATGGTGCTGGGCAGCCAGATGCCCTTGCTGGATCTGCAGAAGTAGGTGGACCATGGGCTTTACGGAAATCTACGAACGCATCAAGCTGGCTGCCAATTGTCGTACCCAGGTGGAGCTGGCGGAGCTGCTGAATATCCGCCAGTCCAGCATTTCGGATGCCAAGCGCCGCGATTCTGTGCCGGGTGACTGGTACATGAAGCTCTTCGAGCGTTTCGGCCTCAATCCCGACTGGCTCAAGTACGGGGTGGGGCCCCTCTATCTGCGTACGGAAAAAGGCTATTGCCCCCAGGAGGCCCCCCAGGCCCTGGCCGAGACCGTGGCCTGCTACGGGGACGACTTCACCCGCTCCACTGTGGTGGACGTCTACGACATGGCTTGTGTCTATACGGACGAAGCCCCCAGGCCCGCCCTGTCCGTTTCCGGAAGGGTCCCCCTGCCGCAGGCCTTCTTACGGCCCTCGCTGCAGGTGCTGCGTCTGCGAGGGCAGGCCATGGAGCCCTTGCTGCGCGAAGGTGCCTACATCGGGGTGGATGTCGAGGATCTGGCTCCTGTCTCCGGCAGGACCTATGCCCTGTTCGCCCCGCTGGAAGGCGTGGTGGTCCGCCAGGTGTTTCTGGACGGCCCGCAGCAGGGCTACGTCCTGAGGGCCCAGTCCCCGGACTATCCCGAAACGTCCCTGGATGCCGCCCTGTTGCAGCGCCGCATGCTGGGGCGTGTGGTCTGGACTTTCCAGGAGGTATAGCATGAGCATCTCCACCAGGGATGGGCGCAGGGCTTTGCATCTTGTCCTGTGTGCCCTGTGTTGTCTGCTGTTGGCTGCCTGCGGCAGCAAGGAACCCGTGGATGACGTGGTGGCCAGCGGCACCGTGATCCTGGAGCCGCCGTCCACGTCGGGCGGCAGCGATGACGGCATCAAGGAACGCTCCCTCGGGCCTTCTCCCGCGGCTTCGGCTGTGGTGACGCCCGTGGCGTCCCCCGCGCCCAGGAGCGCACGCCCGTCTACTCCGGTCGTGGCCTCTGCCTGGAAGGATCTGTCGCGCCGTCTGGCTGCCGACGGCATCTCCGGGCCCAAGGTGGACGCCTTGCTGGCGGGCCTGCCCGCCACGCCCACCCAGTCGCCCATGGGCCGCAAGATCAAGGCTCTGTACAATCGCAAGTTCTTTCCCGCGCCGCCTTCGGACAAGCCGCAGGCGCAGTATTACAAGGGCGTGGTCACGGACGCCAACGCGCGTCTGTGCCGCCAGTTCATCACGGCCAACAGCAAGGCCTTCCGGCAGGCGGAACAGCGCTACGGCGTGCCTTCGTCCATCGCGGCGGCCCTGCTGTTTGTGGAGACCCGCCTCGGCAAGGTGCTGGGCGATACCTCGGAGAATGCTTTCTACACCCTGGCCAGCATGGCCGTGAGCCGGACGCCGGAAAGCATCAGCGACTGGCTGCCGCAGCTGCGCGATCATGAGCAGCACATGGACTGGATCGCCGAGACCATGCCCAAGCGTGCGGACTGGGCCTACAAGGAGACCAAGGCCCTGGTGGAGCACATGCTGCGCGACCGCGTGCCGCCGGAACATCTGCCCGGTTCCATCTACGGCGCCGTGGGCCTGTGCCAGTTCATGCCGTCCAATATCGCCACCTACGGTGCGGACGGTGACGGCGACGGCCGTGTGGACCTGTTCACCGTGCCCGATGCCGTGGCCAGCCTTTCCAACTATCTTGCCCGGCACGGCTGGAAGGCCGGGCTTTCCCGCGAACGCCAGCATGCCCTGCTGATGCGTTACAACCACTCCACGGTCTACGCCAACACCATCATGGCCTTGGCTGACCGTGTCGCCGCTCTGAAGTAAGTCTGGGGACGGCAGGTCCGCCTGCCGTCCTTTTTTTGACAGGTCGCGCCCCTGGTCACGGATCGTTCCGGCGGCCCCGGCCGGGGAGTGCACGCGCCTGCGCCTTCCTTCCTCCTTTCCCGGGGCCTTCGGCGCTCCGCAGATCCCTATCTCCTGTTCCTGACATCCTGCTGACGCGCCCCGTGTTGAGCTGTGAACGGTTCCGTCGCGCGGCAGAGCCGCTCCGACAGGCCCGTGCCTGCTCGTGTGACTGTTCTTCGCGGGCGTGGCCTTCCATCCTTCCTTCGTGCAGGGAGCTGACATGACGTTTATCTCGACTTTGTTGAAAACGGCTGCGGCCCTTTTCATGCTCGTTATCCTGATGTTGCTGGTCCAGCTGGACCTGACGGCCTTCCAGACCGTGGAAGTGCTGGCTCCCGGCTGGGGCTGGCTGGCCTTCGTGTCCTTGCTGGCCCTGGAGACAGGCGCCGTGCTCTGGCTGGGGCTGGCCTGGTTTTCCCGGGCGCCCCGTTTGGTCTTGCGTGACGATCCCACGGAGGCGGAGCGTCAGGCTTTTGCCCGTGAACTGGAACGCCGCCTGAAGAAAAATCCCCACGTTCGTGCCGCGGGCATCAGCACCACGGACGAAAATTTTCTGGAAAAGGCCCTCGACGTGCTGGACGCCCGTGCCGGGGAAGAGATCCGCAGCAACGCCAAGCGGGTGTTCCTGGGCACGGCCCTGTCCCAGAACGGCCGTCTGGATGCACTTATCGTGTTCGTTTCGCTGGCGCGCATGGTCTGGCGGGTCTCCGGCATCTACAACCAGCGTCCCACCCCGGCGGAGCTGTGGAGCGTCTACAGCACGGTCTCCTCGGCCACGTTCATTTCCTTTTCCATCGAGGCTCTGGACATCCCCCGGACCATCACCGAGAGCATGAACGAGCTGCTGCCCGCGGTCACGCCCGTCATGGCGGCCTCCAGCGTGCCGCTCATGGGGCCCATGATGCAGCAGTGCACGTCCGCCGTCATCGACGGGGCGGCCAACTGCCTGCTGGCCATCCGGGCCGGTGTGGTGACGCGCAGTGCCTTCCGTTTCGCCGCCCTGGGCAGGGAAGAGGCCCGGCAGCAGGCCTGCGTCCGGGAGGCGGGCACCATGCTGGCGGAGATCTCCCGGGAGACCGTGGGGGCCATCGTGGAGGCCTTCCGCAAGCAGCTGGTGAACTTGCCTGCCTCCATGGGGCAGAAGATCTCGGAGACCGTGGGCACCGTGGCCGACAGCGCCTTGGAAAAGACCCGGGGCGCCGCCCAGAGCGTGGCGCGCGGCGGCACGGCCGTGGCCGAGGCTGTGAGCACCGGTGCCGGTGCCGTCATCGGTGCGGGACAGGCCGTGGCCGGAGCGGTCAGTAATGGGGCCGGGGCCATGGCGGATGCCCTGGGCAGCGGCACGAGTGCCGTCATCCATGCTGTGGGCGACTGTGCCGCCAGTGCGGAAAAAGCCGTGCTGCGCGGTGGTAGTGCCGTCATGGGGAGCGTCGGCAGCGGGGCAGGGGCCGTGGCGGACATGGTGAGCAGCGGCACCAACGCGGTCATCGGGGCGGTGAGCGACGGGGCCGCTTCTGCCGGTCAGGCGGTGGCACGCGGCGGTACGGCCGTCGTGGGGGCCGTGAGTTCCGGTGCCGGTGCCGTCATCGGTGCGGGACAGGCCGTGGCCGGAGCCGTCAGCAGCGGCGCCGTGGCCGTGGCGGATGCTCTGGGCAGCGGCACTACTGCCGTCCTGGGTGCCGTGCGGGGCATACTGCCCGGAAACCGGCGGCGGGAGGCTACGGCGGACGAGCGTTTCGTCCTGCATCTGGCCCTGGTATGGTCGCAGGGGCGTCCGGGCTGGAAGCGCCGTCGCCAGCTGGCCCGTCTGTGCGATGCGGAAGGTGTGAGCGCCGGGCTGCGTACGCTGGTGGACAGGCATCCCGATCTCGACCTGCTGGAGCCGCAGCTGTCGTTCTGGCGGGGCAGAGTGGAGGATGTGCTGTCCTGCAGCCGCTCCCTGGAGCTGGAACACGGTGCGGCGGCCGCGGCGTGGCTGGCGGACCTGGATCACCGGCTGGGGCTGGAGGGCGGTTTGCAGGGCGGCCATGAGGCGCCCGCCTCCGGCTGGAAACGCTTCTGGAAGTGAGCGCACGGGGCGGGATCTCCGGTATCGTCCGGTAGTCCGGCGGATCTGTGAAAAGATTCCCTGTTTTGTGACGATGGTCACAGTTGTGGCCGGGGAGATGTGCTCTAGTGTCGTGGACAGACACCCATCCCCCTCAGCACAAGGAGCCCCCCATGTTTTGCAACCAGTGTGAACAGACCTCCAAGGGCAAGGCCTGTACCCGCCTTGGCATCTGCGGCAAGAACGAAGCCGTGGCCATCCAGCAGGACAAGCTGGTCTGGCAGCTGCGCGAACTGGCGGCCGTGGCCCTGATGGCCCGTGACGCCGGCATCGTGGACACCGCCACCGACGACTTCGCTTTCAAGGCCCTGTTCTCCACCCTGACCAATGTGAATTTCGATCCCGTCTCCCTGCGCGCCGTGCAGGAAGAATGCCTGGAGCGCACCACGGCCCTGGCCGCCCGTGTGCCCGGTGCCCCGGCCCCCACGCCTCTGGCCGCCCTGGATCTGCGGGAAACCGCCATCGACCGCCTGTCCGACGACGAGGACGTGCGCTCCGCCATGCAGATCCTGCTCTACGGCCTCAAGGGCGTGGCCGCCTATGCCGACCATGCCGCCGAGCTGGGACAGCGTGATCCCGACGTGGCCGCCTTCCTGTATCGCGGCCTGCGTGCCGGTACCGAACTGGATCCCGAGAGCCACGACCTCAACGGCTGGCTGGGTCTGGTACTGGAATGCGGCAAGGCCAACCTGCGCGCCATGGAGCTGCTGGAAGCGGGCAATACCGGCACCTTCGGCACGCCCGTGCCCACGCCCGTCTCCCTGGGCCGGCGCAAGGGCAAGGCCATCCTCATTTCCGGGCACGACCTGCCCGACCTGCTGGCCCTGCTGGAGCAGACCCGCGACACGGGCATCAACGTCTACACCCACGGCGAGATGCTGCCCGCCCATGCCTATCCGCTGCTGCATGCCTTTCCGCATCTGGCCGGGCATTACGGCACGGCCTGGCAGAACCAGCAGAAGGAGCTGCCCGCCTTCCCCGGCGCGGTGCTCTTCACCACCAACTGCATCCAGGACCCCAAGGACTATGCCGACAAGGTCTTCACCTCCGGCAACGTGTCCTGGCCCGGTCTGGTCCATTGCAAGGGGCGCGACTTCTCGGCCGTCATCCGGAAGGCTCTGGAGCTGCCCGGCTTTGAGGAAGACGTGCCCGGCAAGGAAGTGCTGACCGGCTTTGGCCGCGAGACCCTGCTGGGTGCCGCGCCCGCCGTGTTGGATGCCGTGGCCCAGGGCAAGCTGCGCCACATCTTTTTGGTGGGCGGTTGCGACGGTGCCCGTCCCGGCCGCAACTACTATACCGAGCTGGTGGAGAAGATCCCGGCCGACTGCCTGATCCTGACTCTGGCCTGCGGCAAGTTCCGCTTCTTCGACAAGGAGCTGGGCAGCCTGGGCGACATCCCGCGTCTGCTGGACGTGGGCCAGTGCAACGACGCCTACGCCGCCGTGCGTGTGGCCCTGGCCCTGGCCGATGCCCTGAAGTGCGGCGTCAATGACCTGCCGCTGTCGCTGGTGCTTTCGTGGTACGAACAGAAGGCCGTGAGCATCCTGCTGACCCTGCTGGCCCTGGGCGTGAAGAACATCCGCCTCGGGCCCACGCTGCCTGCCTTCGTGTCCCCCAACATCCTCAAGGTGCTGGTGGAACAGTGGAACATCATGCCCGTGACCACGCCTGACGAAGACCTCAAGGCGATCCTGGGCTAAGACTCTTTTGCAGGGGAAGGCCGTGACCGCGGTCTTCCCCTGTGTTTTTGGGCCCGGCGGGGCCGCTTTCCCGTCCGGCTTTTTCCTGCCCCTGTTTCGCAGGGGCGAAGCTTTCATGGAGGTCGCGCATGGACCAGAAAAAAGGGAACCGCCCCCCCGATCCCCAGAGCCTGCGGGATGCCCTGCGCCACAGTCCGCTGGGCCGCTGGCTGGACGAAAGGCAGACCGGCCTTGTGCTGGACACGGGCCGTCTGGCCGAGATGCGGGCGGGCGATGTCCTGTTCCGTGAAGGGGATGAGATACGTCATGTGCCCTTCGTCTTGTCCGGCGAGGTGAAACTGGTCAAGATGGGCCCGCAGGGCAGGGAATATGTCCTGCACCTGACCCGCGGCGGGGCCTTCCCCGATCCGGGGGCCCTGTTCTACGAGGCCCCTCTGCCTGCCACGGCCGTGGCCCTGGGGCCGGGCCGCCTGCTCTGGCTGGAGCGGGCCACCATGGACAGGCTGCTGGACGAGAATCCCCGGCTGGCCCGCTGGCTTTTGCAGGTGCTGGCGGCGCGGCAGCGTTTGTTCGTCAACAAGGTGGCCGGCTCGCAGGGAGTGATCTCGGTTTCCCGGCGGGTGGCCGGATGGCTGCTGCACCGCTCCCGCATGGAGGAAGGGCGCCGTCAGCTGGAACTGCCCGGTACCCGGGAGCTCATGGCCCGCCTGCTGGGCCTGAGTCGCGAGAGCCTGAGCCGGGAACTCAACAAGCTGGCCCGGGAAGGCGCCATCCGTCTGGAGCGGCGGCGGGTGGAGCTGCTGGACATGGCGGCCCTGGAGCGCCGGGCCCAGGACTAACGGGCTTCCGATTGTGTTTTTCGCTCCGGCCTTTACGGGCCTGTCGCTATGCGGCATAGATGAGGGCCGCAGGCAGGTCCGGCTTCGGCCGTGACTTTTTGAAGGACGTTCCCGCCACTGTGCGCCGCGCTTCGTTGACGCCGTGATGCAGATCTGACAGGGGGCGGCAGCCCACACTATCATGACAGCCATGACAGACATCATCCCTCAGCTTTCCTTGCCGCTGGGCATCCTGTGTTCCAGCATCACCGGCAATACCCGTTCTTTGGCCGATGCCCTGGCCGGAGCCACCGGGGCTCCCGTGTTCCCCGCAGGGCATCCGCCGTTGCTCGATCATGCCGGGACGCTGCTCCTGGGCTTCTGGGTGCGCCGTGGCCTGCCCGACAGCCGCAGCCTGCGCCTGTGGCAGGGCATATGCGGCAAGCGCGTCTTTTTTTTCGGTACCCACGGCACGCGCCCCGGTTCGGAGCATTCCCGCCAGTGTCTCGCGGCGGCCCGCCGCCTGTTGCAGGACAACGGCAACGAGGTGCTGGGCGGTTTTTTATGCCAGGGGCGGGTCAATCCGCGTCTGGTGGCGCTGGCGGGCAAACCGGGGCACCATCCCATGACGCCCGCCCGTGCGGCCCGTCTGGCCGAGGCCGCCCGCCATCCCGACGGGGCGGACAGGCAGGCGCTGGTGCGCTGCTGGGACCGTTGCCGTCAGGGCCTGCCCCTGCCCGGGGCCGATGCCGCCGGAGAACTGGACGGCGGCCACTTTTTTGCCTGGTCCGCCGGTGCGGGATGCTTGTCCTGAGCCCGCGGGCCCGTTATCCTGCAAGGGGAGGAGAGAATATCATGGAAAAGATCGTGAGCCGCGTGGAACTGAGCGATGATCCGGCCCTGCCCGGCGAGATCCTCAACAAGGCGGAATCGCTGTACGTGGCCTTTCAGACCGGGGATTTCCCCTATGTGCTGCCCTTCAACCATGTCTGGCTGGACGGGCGCATCTACATCCATTGCGCCCTGGAAGGGCGCAAGATCGACGTGCTGCGCCGGGATGGCCGGGTGGGCTTTTCCACGGCGGTGGACGTGTGCATCATCCGCGAAAAATCCACCACCCACTTCCGCAGCCTTTGCGGTACCGGCCGGGTGAGCGAAGTGACCGATACGGAAGAGAAGCGCCGGGCCCTGGACGCCATCAGCCTGCGCTTTGACGCGCGCTGCCCGCGCCCCACGCCCGATGCCGCCCTGGCTCGCGTGAACATCCTGCGCATTGATGTGGAGAGCCTGACCTGTCGCCACAAGAACGGGCCGCGCCGCAAGGACAAGGAATAGGGAAAAAAGTTTGTGCTTTTTGGCACAAATTGGAGAAAAGGCCTTGTCTTGTGCGGGGAAAGTCCTTACATTGAAGTTGTAAGGGAAAAAAAGGCTGCGCCGGCTCTGGAGCCGACGAGGAAAGGGCCATCCCCCCTTTCCTGATGGAACTGGATTTTCAACATTTTACTTCTGTCCGTTTGGGCGGTAATGGAGCGTACCATGAAGGAAATCAAGAAGATTCTTTGCGCGGTTGACCTTTCCGAACACAGCGCGGCCGTGGCAGAGTACGCCACCATGCTGGCCAAGGGCCTGGGGGCCAGCATCATCGTTGTCTACACGGCTCCCTCGCTGAGCCAGTATGTGGGCTTCCATGTGCCGCCCAACACCATCGAAAACTTCGTGGGCGAGATCGTCTCCGGCGCTGAAAAGTCCATGGACGCTTTCGTGGCCGAAAACTTCCCCGGCGTGGAAGCCAAGGGCCAGGTGCTCATCGGCTACGCCGCTGAAGAGATCCTGACCCGTGCCAATGACGAAGGCGCCGACCTCATCGTCATGGGTACCCACGGCCGCAAGGGCATCGACCGCATCCTCTTCGGCTCCGTGGCTGAAAAGGTCGTCAAGAACGCGTCCATGCCTGTGCTGACCGTTCGCCCCAACAGGTAAGTCCCGGCCGGACCGGGAACTGACAACGGTTTCTCGGGCCGCCGCACTTGCGGCGGCCCTTTTTTCTTTGCATCTGGAGTCTGTATGTACACCTGCGCCGTGCGCCCGGAAATAGCCGCCCTGAGCGCCTATGTTCCCGGCATGTCCATCGCTGAAATTCAGGAAAAATACGGCCTGTCCAAGGTCGTCAAAATGGCCAGCAACGAGAACCCCCTGGGCGTCTCGCCCCTGGTGAAGGAGGCCCTGGGCCTGCACGCCGGGACAGCCTTCCGCTATCCCCAGGGCGGCAACCCCCGCCTGGTGGCGGCCCTGGCCCGCACGCACGGCGTCAGCCCCGATCAGGTGGTGGTGGGCAACGGCTCGGACGAGATCATCGACATGCTGATCCGCATGCTCCTGGTGCCGGGCAAGCATTCCGTGGTCTGCTTCGAGCCCTGCTTCAGCATCTATCCCATCCAGGCGCAGGTCTGCGGCGTGGAAGTGCGCCGCCACCCCCTCAACCCGGATTTCAGCTTCGATCTCGACGCGCTCTTCGCCCTGGTGGACGATGACACCCGTCTGGTCTTCGTGACCACGCCGGACAATCCCTCCGGCTACTGCCCGCCGCTGGCCGACGTGCGCCGCCTGGCGCAGCGCCTTGGCGAGCGCTTCCCCCACTGCCTGCTGGTGGTGGACGAGGCCTATATGGACTTTGCGGGCGACAGCCCCGAGGACGAGGCTCGCTTCTCTCTGCTGGCCTCCGGTGACATCCCGGACAACGTAGCCATCATGCGCACCTTCTCCAAAAGCTACGGTCTGGCCGGGCTGCGCCTGGGCTACGGCATCCTGCCGGCCGAGCTGGCCCAGTATTACTGGCGGGCCCGCCTGCCGTTCTCGGTCAACATCCTGGCCGAAGAAGCCGGTATCGCCGTGCTGCAGGACAGCACCTTCCGGGCCGCCACGCTGGAATGCGTTCGCGCCGGTCGCCGTCGCCTGACCGAAGGCCTGCGCGCCCTGGGCTGCACGGTATGGCCCAGCGCCGCCAACTTCATCATGATGCAGCTGCCCGAAGGCTGCGGTACGGCGGCGGCCTGCTTCGAGGCCCTGCTGCGGCGCGGCATCATCATTCGGCCGCTCAAGAGCTACAGCCTGCCCGATCACCTGCGCGTGAGCGTGGGCAGCGACGAAGAGAACACGGCCTTCCTTGAGGCCATGAAACAGTGGATGCAGGAGGTGCGGGGATGAAGACGACCCTGCCTGTGGTGACCCTGGACGGCCCCGCCGGAGTGGGCAAGACCACGCTGGCCCAGCAGCTGGCCGAAAGCCTGCATGTGGCTTATCTGGATACCGGGGCCATGTTCCGTTGCCTGGCCCTCAAGCTGGGGCCCGGTGCGGAGACCCTGCCCGAAGAGGAATTGCGCGAGAAGTGCCGCCAGTGGACCTTCAGCCTGTCCGGCAAGGGGCGGGCCTCCACGGTGTGCTGCAACGGCGTGCCCATCCGTGGCGAAGTGCGCACCGAGCAGGTGGGCATGCTGGCCGCCCGCATCGCCACGGTGCCCGTGGTGCGCGAGGTGCTGCGCGAGGCCCAGCGGGCCATGGGCGAAGCCACGCCGCTGGTGGTGGAAGGCCGTGACATGGGCACGGTGGTCTTCCCTGACGCCCGTTTCAAATTCTTCCTGGATGCATCGCCCGAAGTACGCGCCCTGCGCCGTCTGCGTGATCTGGCCGCCCGTGGGGTGGAAGCCGATCTGGTCACGCTGACCGAGCAGATCCGCCAGCGTGATTCCCTGGACCGCAACCGGGCCGTGGCGCCCCTGCGCCCCGCTGCCGATGCCGTCATCGTGGATACCTCGGAACTGGACATCGCCGGAGTGCTGGGCGTGTTGGTGCATCGCATCAGCGTGCATGAAGGCAGCGTGACCCTGCTGCCGTAGTCGGGGACGGCAAACATCATATGGCAAGATGACGGGCCGGAAGGGATCTCCCTTCCGGCCTGTTTGCATTTTTGGCGACCGGGAGAATGCGGGAGACGGAACCGGACATCTTCCCGGATGGGAGCCGCTCTGGCCCGGGCGCAAGAGGGGGCCGCACGGCAGGGGCTCCGAGGAAGGTTGGGCAGACTCCGGTTTTTCTCACCGCCGTTGGAGCATCTGGTGAGGCGGGATACCGGGAAAGGCCTCCCGCGCGGCTTCGCGGCCTGCGGAAAATGCGCGCTGTGGGAAGGCGGGCGACAAAAAAGGGACCTCTCTGCCGGAGCAGGAAGTCCCCCAAAAAAATCAGCCTGTGGGCGGATGCCGTCTAGGCGTGGTGGCGGCGCTGCAGGTGGTCGCGCAGGATGATGGCCAGCAGATTCATGCCCAGCACCAGCAGGATGAGGACCAGGCCCGTGCCGTACTGGAGCGGACGGGTCTTCTCGATGTCCGTACCGGCGGTGGCCAGCACATACATGTGATAGGGCAGGGCCATGACCGAGCTGAAGATGGAGTCCGGGTTCTTGGGCGTATAGAAGACGGCGGCGGTGAACATGATGGCGGCCGTTTCACCGGCGGCGCGGGCCACGCCCAGGATGGCACCGGTGAGCATGCCCGGCATGGCGCAGGGCAGGACCACGCGGGTGATGGTCTGGGCCTTGCCGGCA
Organism: Desulfovibrio sp. SGI.133; assembly: GCF_050313955.1. Lineage (NCBI taxonomy): Bacteria > Pseudomonadati > Thermodesulfobacteriota > Desulfovibrionia > Desulfovibrionales > Desulfovibrionaceae > Desulfovibrio > Desulfovibrio sp. SGI.133. Next base: position 62,084 of record NZ_JBNPMK010000007.1, read on the forward strand.
CCCAGGGCCAGGGAGGCCTGGCGGTAGGTGTCGGGCACGGAGCGCAGGCTCTCCTCGGCGGTGCTGATGATCACGGGCAGGGTCAGCACGGCCAGGGTCAGGATGCCGGACAGGATGCTGACGCCCATGCCGCAGAAGGTCACGAAGAACGAAAGCCCGAACAGGCCGAAGACCACGGAAGGCACCCCGGCCAGGTTGTTGACCCCCAGGCGCACCATGCGGGCGAAGGGAGTGTTGCCCGCGTATTCATGCAGGTAGACGGCCGTGGCCACCCCCAGGGGGAAGGCCAGCAGCAGGGAGCCCAGGGCCAGGATGGCCGTGCCCACGATGCAGGGCAGGATGCCGCCGGTGGTCATCATCTCGCGGGGCGGCGTGGAGAGGAATTCCCAGCTGAGGGCGGGCAGGCCCTGCACCAGCAGGAAAAGGCAGATGGCCACCAGCAGGATGACGTTGAAGGCGGCCACCAGCCGCAGGGTGCCGAGCATGGCGCCCTGGACGAAAAGACGGCGGCGCGGATCGGGTGTCGCAAGAGGCATGGAAGGGCTCCTTAAAGGCTGGCCGAGCCCACCTGGCGGTGTTTTTCGGCAATGCGGGAAGCGATCATGTTGAATGCCAGCGTCATCAGGAACAGGACGATACCTGTGGCGAACAGGGCGTAGTAATGGTCGCTGCGGAAGGGGGCTTCAGCCATTTCGGCGGCGATGGAGGCGGGCATGGGACGCACGGGGTCCAGCAGGGACTGGGGCAGCATGGCCGCGCCGCCGGCCGCCATGAGCACCACCATGGTCTCGCCCATGGCGCGGGACATGCCCAGCATGATGGCCGTGCCGATGCCGGACAGGGCCGCGGGCACCACCACGCGCACGATGGTCTCCCAGCGGGTGGCGCCCAGCGCCAGGGAGGCCTCACGCAGGGAGCGGGGCACGGCGCGCAGGGCGTCCTCGGAGACGGAGCAGATGGTGGGCAGGCTCATGATGGCCAGCACCAGCGAGGCATTGAGCAGGTTGAGGCCCGTGGCGGCGCCCAGCACGTCCTGGAGGATGGGCGCCAGCACCACCATGCCCAGGAAGCCCAGCACCACCGAAGGCAGGGCCGCCAGCAGTTCCACGAAGGGCTTGATGACGCGGCGGGCGAAGGGCGGCGCGATCTCGGCCAGGTACACGGCCGTCATGACGCCCAGAGGCACGGCCAGCAGCGAGGAAAGCACGGTGACGGCCACGGAACCCACCAGCAACGGGAAGATGCCGAACAGGCCGGGATCTTCCGTGGGGTACCAGAGGTCGCCCAGCAAAAAGTCCAGCGGGCTCACATGCCGGAACAGGGGCAGGCCTTCGGTGAACAGGAAGATGACGATACCTGCCAGCGCCAGCAGGGACGAGGCCGCGATGGCGGTGAGGCAGATGCGGATGGCCCGCTCGTGGGAAGAGCTGAACATGGTTTTCTCCGAAGGTTTCCTTGCGGGACGCGCCCGCTGGAGGAAGCGGGAAAAAAGCGGAAAAACGGGGGAAAGGGGGACGTACGCCGGTATGATCCCTCAGACCGGCACGGGCCCTTTCCCCTTGCGGGGGACCGGGCAGAGGCCCCCGGAAGGAGAGGGGGAGCGTCTGCCCGGTGCTGCGGGCTTAATGCTGCAGAGGAACGTAACCCACGGCCAGGACGTCCTTCTGGCCCTTGTCGGCGGCCAGCAGGTAGTCCACCAGCTTCTTCACGCCGCCCTTGGGATCGCCGTTGGTGAAGATGTAAAGTTCGCGGGCGATGGGCCATTCGCCGTCCAGAGCGGTCTTGGCGCTGGCGGCCACCTTGCTCACGGTCAGGCCCTTGACGCTCTTGTCAAGATAGCCCAGGCCGATGTAGCCGATGGCGTTCTTGTTCTTGGCCACGGCCTGCACCACGGTGCCGTTGGAGGCCTGCATCAGGGCGGCGGGGGTGACGCGTTCCTTCTTCATGACCAGTTCCTGCCAGGATTCAAAGGTACCGGAAGAGGTATCGCGGGAGATGACCACGATGGGGGCATCCTGGCCGCCCAGTTCCTTCCAGTTGCGCACCTTGCCGGCGTAGATGGAGGACAGCTGTTCCAGGGTCAGGTCCTTCACGGGGTTCTCGGGGTTGACCACGGGCACGATGGCGTCCACGGCCACGGCGATGCGCACGGGCTTCACGCCCTTCTTTTCAGCGGCGGCGCGTTCCTTGTCCTTGATGTCGCGGGAGCTCATGGCCACGTCGCACTGCTTTTCGCCCAGGGCCTTGATGCCGTTGCCGGAACCGCCGCCGGAGATCACCAGCTTGATGTCGGGGTTGGCGGCCATGAAGGATTCGGCGGCCTTCTGCATGACGGGCAGCACGGTGGTGGAGCCGTTGACGACGATATCCTGGGCGTGGGCGGCCACGCTCAGACCCAGGGCGGCACAGGTAAGGACCAGAGTTTTGGCGAAATTCATGATAGTGCTCCTTCAAAAGGAAAAAAGTCTTTGCTTCGGCTCGATCCCGAAGCACCTCCCTTTTCCTCAGGCTTTGTTACAGAAATGTGACGCCTCGGCGAAGATGCGGAGACACTTTGAAAACCGTGGTTTTTACGGGCCTGTCACACAATTGTAACCTTTCAGGCGCATTGCTGGCGCATGGGAAAGGCACTACTTCTCCAAGGCAAAGGAAGACTCCATGCAACGCATACTTGTTATTGAAGACGAAAACGATATCCGCCAGTTGCTGCGCTTCAACCTTGAGCGCGAAGGCTTTGCGGTACTGGAAGCGGCCGACGGGCTGGGGGGGCTGCACATGGCGACCTCCGAGCTGCCCGACCTGGTGGTGCTGGACCTCATGCTGCCCGGCATGGACGGCTGCGATGTCTGCCGCAGGCTCAAGGCCCAGCCGGTCACGGCGGCCATCCCCGTGCTCATGCTCACGGCCCGCGGCGAGGAAGTGGACCGTATCGTGGGCCTGACCCTGGGGGCCGATGATTATGTGGTCAAACCCTTCAGCGTCCGGGAACTGGTGCTGCGCATCCGGGCCATCCTGCGCCGCGGCAACCGCCCCGGCATGGGCACGGCCCTGTGCCGCGGGGCCCTGCTGCTGGATGTGGAGGCCCACCGCGTGACCCTGGACGGGCAGGAAGTGGCCCTGACGGCCACGGAGTTCCGTCTGCTGGAAGACCTCATGCGGCATGCGGGCGCCGTGCGCACCCGCGAACAGCTGCTCAACGCGGTCTGGGGATATTCGTTCGAAGGCTATGCCCGTACGGTGGACACGCATGTCCGGCGTCTGCGGGCCAAACTGGGTGAAGAAGCCGCTGCGCTCGAGACCGTGCGCGGCGTCGGTTACCGTTTGAGAGGCTGAGATGACGGGGATGTTCCGTTCTTTTAGGGCCCGGATCTTCTGGGCCATCCTGCTGGTGGCCGCGGTGGCCGCGGGGCTTTCCCTGTGGCTGACACGCGAATGGCTGGAAGAGCGCCAGCTCGATGAAGCTCGTACCGGTCTGCTGCGCGAGGCGCGCGTGGCGGGCGAACTGCTGCTGCGCGGCGAAAACGATCTGGAGGTCCTGGCCCGGGTGCTCGACCTGCCCGACCTGCGGCTTTCGCTGTTGGATGCCGACGGCAACGTGCTGGCGGAGACCGGCGGCGTTTCGCCCGAAGGTATGGACAACCACGGCGACCGGCCCGAAGTGGTGCAGGCCCGCAGCGAAGGGCAGGGCTACTCCCTGCGCGCCAGCGGCACCCTGCACAAGAATTTTGCCTACGCGGCCCGCAACCTGCCTGACGGGCGCATCCTGCGTCTGGCCCTGCCGCTGGACAGCGTGAACCTGCTCATCCAGAAGCGTCTGTATGTCTTCGCGCCCATGATCCTGTTGGCCGTGGTGCTGGCCGTGGTGCTGGCCGCCTTCATCTCCGGCGCCATGCGGCGGTCCCTGGGCCAGATGGTGGACGTTGTCTCGGCCATTTCCCGCGGCCGCCTGCAACGCCGCCTGCGCCGTCTGCCGGGTACGGAGTTCGCCCCCCTGGCCGAGGCCGTGAACCGCATGGCCGACAGCATCGGCGAGCAGGTGCGCATCGCCTCGGACAAGACCGCCCAGCTGGAGAGCGTGCTCAACACCATGAGCGACGGCGTGCTGGTGCTGGGGCCGCAGGGCCGCATCCGCCGCTGCAACGGCGCCTTTGCCCGCCTCTTCCCCCAGGTGACCGACATGGCGGGCAGCCCGGTCATCGAGGTGATCCCCTCGCCCGAACTGCAGGATGCCGTGGATGCCATGCTGCGCTCCGCCCAGGTGGCCCGCTCGTCCTCCGGCAACGGGGACGAGGATCTGGATGTGCCCCGTTCCCTGCGCCAGGTGCAGCTGCATCTGGGCGGCCGGGTCTTCTCGGTGCTCATCTCCCTGCCCGTACTGGCCGATGCCCGTCTGGGCGCGGTGCTGGTCTTCCGCGACATCAGTGACCTGATGCAGCTGGAGCGCATCCGCAGCGATTTCGTGGCCAATGTCTCCCATGAGCTGCGCACGCCGCTGACCGCCATCCAGGGCTATGCCGAGACCCTGCTCAGCATGGATTCCTCGGAACAGGCGCAGCACTTTGCGGCCATCATCTACCGTCACAGCTGTTCTCTGGCCCGCATGCTGGAGGATCTGCTGGTGCTGGCCCGTCTGGAAGGGCAGGGAGGCGCCCTGGAGCTCTGCCCCACGGAATGCGCCGCCACCCTCGATGAGGCGGGCAGCCTGTGCCAGACCCGCCTGCAGGAACGCAAGCTGCGTCTGGAAGGCCATCTGGAAAAACTGCCCCCCGTGCTGGCCGACGATCGCCTGCTGACGCTGGTGTTCCGCAACCTGCTGGAGAACGCCTGCCGCTATGCCGAAGAAGAGACGGCCATCCGCGTCACGGGCCGGGTGGAAGGCGACGACGTGGTCATCCGCGTAGTGGACGACGGCGTGCTCATCCCGGCGGACGATTTGCCGCGCATTTTCGAGCGCTTCTATCAGGTGGAGCGCCATCGCGGGCAGAATTCCACGGGCCTGGGCCTGGCCATTTGCAAACATGTGATCGAACGGCACGGCGGCCGCATCTGGGCGGAAAGCCCGGCGGAAGACGGCAGCACGGCCATCATCTTTACCTTGAGGCGCGCGGACGCCCCCCGGACGCCCGTGCAGGAGTAGTTATGGCAACAGCACTTTCGGCGCAGAAGATCAACGTCTATTACGGCGCTTCCCACGCCCTGCAGGATGTCAGCCTGGATTTCGAGGCCGGCGGCGTCACGGCCCTCATCGGGCCTTCCGGCTGCGGCAAGTCCACCTTCCTGCGTTGTCTCAACCGCATGAACGACCTGATCCCCGGCTGCCGGGTGGAAGGCCGCATCATGCTGGACGGCGAGGACGTCAACCAGCCCCGCACCAACGTGGTGCGTCTGCGGCAGAAGGTGGGCATGGTCTTCCAGAAGCCCAACCCCTTCCCCAAGAGCATCTTCGAGAACGTGGCCTACGGCCTGCGCGTCAACGGCGTCAAGGACGAGAACCTCATCACCGAGAAGGTGGAGCTGGCCCTGCGCCGCGCCGCCCTCTGGAACGAAGTGGAGGATCGCCTTTCCTCCTCGGCCCTGGGCCTTTCCGGCGGCCAGCAGCAGCGCCTGTGCATCGCCCGTGCCCTGGCCGTGGAACCGCAGGTGCTGCTCATGGACGAGCCCGCCAGCGCCCTGGACCCCATCGCCACCCGCAAGGTGGAAGAGAGCATCGTGGAGCTCAAGGAAGGGCTGACCATCATCATCGTGACCCACAGCATGCAGCAGGCGGCTCGCATCTCCGACCGGACGGCCTTCTTCTACATGGGCCGTCTGGTGGAAAGCGACAGCACGGACGTCATCTTCACCCGTCCGTCCCAGAAAGAGACGGAAGATTACATCACAGGCAGGTTCGGTTAATGGTTCTTCAGGATTACACGCCCCAGCACATGCTGGCCACGCTGCGCACGCGCCTGCTGGTCATGTATGCGCAAGTGGACATCGCTTTGGAAGAGGCTGCGCGCTCCTATGAAAAAGGCGAGGCCGTGCGCGCCATCGCCGTCTGTGACGGTGATACGGCCATCGACGCCCTGGAAAACGAGATCGACGAGCTGTGCCTGCGCCTCATGGCCCGCATCAAGCCCGTAGCCGGTGATCTGCGCTTTGTGGTGGCCGCCCTGCGCATGGTGGTGGATCTGGAGCGCATCGGTGACGAGGCCGTGACCGTGGCCGAGCAGACCGTGCTCATGGAAGACGTGCCCGGGCGCCGCATCCTGGCGGACGAGGTCAGCGGCATGATGCAGCGTGCCCGCGAGGCCTTCATGCGCGCCATGGACTGCTTCCGCGAAGGCAACGGGCAGGAGGCCCTGGCCCTGCGCAACTGCGAGGACGAGGCCCTGCAGAACGAGATGCGCATCGTGCAGCGCCTGCTGGAGCTGCTGCGCCAGGAGGAAGGCAAGCGCCCCGATCCCCAGCTGGTCATGCATACTTTGCTGGTGGTACGTGCTCTGACCCGCATCTGGCGGCGTTCCGTCAATCTGGCCGAACAGGTCTACTTCATGCAGCACGGCCAGAGCCTCAAGCACAGCGGCGACAAGAAGTAGTACATCATCGTTCTTTTGTTTTTCCGGTAAAAGCGGGTGCAGGCGACTGCCCCGCTTTTTTGTTGGGCTGTGGAGCAGGGGGATGACGAGAGGGGAAGGGGCGTTTTTTGTAAAAACTGCCCCTTCCCCTCTCGTGCTCTCCCCATCCCTGAAAAAACTTTTCTTCAGGTCGGGGCGAAAGTCCCCGTCGTTGTCTGGCGGCTGTTTGAAATAAGGCATGCCATACGGCCGGAGAGGAGGAAGGGGGGATGCTGGGGAGTGGAGAGGGGCGGAGCTTTTCTTTCTCTCGTTTGCTTCCGGGCCGCTGGAATACCTCTGGAATGTATAGGAATGGGCCTTTCTGCGATGAAGAGGCGGATCCGTCGGGCATTCGCTTTGATAAGGCTGGAGGCATGGCACGCCGCAGGGCGGGACGCTATCCATGCAGATGACGGTCTTTTAGGGCTGGCGGGAAGTGAATGGGATGTTGGAGGTGCCGGGACGCGGACGACGCCGGGAGGAAACACGGGAGCTGCCCGGCAGCCTGCCCGTTTCGTGGCGATTGCTGGCCGGCGGGGGGGAGGCCGTCTTGTCTGACAAGCTGTCTGTGATGCTCCGGCTTGGGGATGCTTCGGTAGGGAAGGCGGATGCCGTGCCGGACTTTCAGCAAGGCTTACACCGGTCCTCCATCAGGCAGGGGCGATGTTTCGGAGCCGTGCGGCCTTTCTTCACGCGGGGAGCGTTCCAGAATGTCCTGGTAGGCCGCAGAAGGCAAAAAAGCCCTCCATGCGGAGGGCTTCGTTATTCCCGATGGCGGACAGGCTTCCGGGACTGTCCGCGGGAGGGCGCACGGTCATGTCTGCAACCGGGCATGCATGCCGTACTGTCTGAAGAGGGACTGATGGGAGCGAGGATCGGGAGGAAGGGACCTCTCGTTCTCATGCGGGAGAGGCCCCTTCCGTCGATGCTCGTTTCGTTTGTGGCCGGTCTTAGGCCTGGGCCGAAGCGGCAGCCGTTTCTTCTTCCTTGCGGGCGGCGTTGCGGCGGCAGGCGTCGTTGAGGTCGCGTTCCAGCAGAGCCACGATGGTGAAACGGTTGATGAAGGCGCGGGCGAACTGCAGGTAGTTCAGATACAGGTCACTGCTGCGCATGGACAGGCCTTCGGTATCGATGCGCTGCAAAAGTTCGATCTGGATCTTGCTGATGCGGGAAGAGCAGTGGTCGGCATAGGCCGAGAGCTCGGCGCGGGAGCCTTCGCCCGCGGCATAGGCCCGGAAGTGGCGGGCGGCGTCTTCCAGGATGCCCAGCATCTTGTCCAGATTGTCGCCCAGCGCGCCGCTGTAGGGGCGGTGGCGGTTGGCGATGTGGTTGGCGGACATGCCCAGCACCGAGCGCAGCTCATGGCTCAGTTCCTTCATGCCGTTGAAGATGCGGTAGTAGATGTGCCGCGCTTCGTTGTCCAGATCGTCGCCACCGCCGCGCAGGGCCATGCGGTAGTAGGAACCGCGGGAGCGCGAGATGTCTTCGAAAAGGTTCACGGCTTCGTTCTTGCAGCGGTTCAGGACCTTCTCGTCCTCGGCCTGGAAGGCGGTGAGGCCTTCGCGCATCAGGCGTACGGCGGTATCGATGCTTTCGTCCACCGAAGCGCCGATATTGGCACGGATGCTGTCCTTGTCGGTGTTGTCGGCCACGATGTCGAAGCTGCTCTCTTCCTTCTTTTTGCCGAAGAAGTTGGAGCGCACCAGGCTGACCACGGCCACCAGCATGAAGATGACGGCCACCACGCTACCGCCCTCGAACAGGGCCCAGGTGACCAGGGCACAGGCGCTGAAGGCGCACATGGCGGTCAGGAACCAGCCGCTGATGACGGCCAGCACGCCGGAGATGCGGTAGACGGCGCTCTCACGGTTCCAGGCGCCGTCGGCGAAGGAGGAGCCCATGGCCACCATGAAGGTCACATAGGTGGTGGACAGGGGCAGCTTGAGGGACGTGGCCGAGGCGATGAGGATGCTGGAGACCACCAGATTGATGGCGGCACGCACCTGGTCGAAGGGCAGCACGGGCGCGCCCTTGACCTGTTCCACGGGCTGCATGCGGCTCTCAAGGGCGGTGAAGAGCGAATTGGGCAGGATCTGGTGCAGGGTCTTGTTGGCGCTCAGGCCCGCGCGCACGATGAGGCGGCCGGGCAGGGAGGAGCCGAACTGTTCCTGATCGCCGCGGGTGCTGCTGCTCAGGTTGATGGAGGTCTGCACCACACGGTGGGCCTTTTTGGAGAACCACAGGGTCAGCACCATGATCAGGCCGGAGAGCAGCAGGTAGAAGGTGGGCGTCTGCACGGCCTTGCGCAGGCCTTCCATGGTGAAGGCGTCGGCGGCCATGCCGCTGGCGGTGAACTGCTGCCAGCTTTCCCAGGCGGCCAGGGGCACGCCCACGAAGTTGACCAGGTCGTTGCCGGCAAAGGCGAAGGCCAGGGCAAAGGTGCCGGCCAGGATGACGATCTTGAAGATGTTGACGCCGCGGCGCACCATGAGCAGGTGCAGCACCACGCTCAGGCCCGTGAACAGCACCAGCAGGATGGGCAGGGTGTGGGCATTGATCCAGGCCAGGTATTCCGGCTTCATGAAGGACGCGCCCTTGGCGCCCTTCATGATCAGGAAGTAGAAGATGGCCGTCAGGGACAGGCCGCCGAAGATGCCGCCGATGCGGCGGTACATGCGCTCATAGTGGAAGGTGAAGATCAGGCGGGTGATGTACTGCACCACCACGCCGGCCACAAAGGCCACCACCACGGAGATGAGGATGCCGGACACGATGGCCAGGGCCTTCTGGCTGTTGATGAAGTCCCCCAGCTGGGAGAGCAGGATGTCCGAGGTGGAGATCTTGATGAGGGCCGCGGCCACGGCACCGCCCAGCAGCTCGAAGACGATGGACACGGTGGTGGAGGTGGGCAGGCCCATGGAGTTGAAGGCGTCCAGCAGCAGGACGTCGGTGATCATTACGGCGAAGAAAATGATGATGATCTCGTTGAAGGTGAACATTTCGGGATTGAAGACCCCGCTGCGGGCGATCTCCATCATGCCGCTGGAAAAGGTGGAGCCCAGCAGCACACCGATGCTGGCCACCACCATGATGACCTTGAAGCTGGCGATGCGCGAGCCTATGGCCGAGTTGAGGAAGTTGACGGCGTCATTGCTGACGCCCACGAAAAGGTCCACTGCGGCCAGGATGGCCAGAAATACCAGTATGAGTAGAAAGATGCTTTCCACGTCCCGTCTCCTGCGGAATAGTCTGAGAATGAGGCATATTCTGTGTAGGCAGGTTTTGTTACAAAACGGTGACGGCGGCGGGAAAATGCAGAGGAGAGAAGGGCTGGGAGAGTGGGGGAGGCGAGTTTTTTATGTATGCTTCAGCGTGTTGCGGCAGCAGTGTGGAAAAGCCACCCGTTACCGGGTGGCTTTTCCTTCATGTCATGATGAAAAATGGCGAAGCCGCTCCACGAACATGCGCCAGCGATACCGTGCGGCCTTGCGACCTTTGCGCAATGCATCCATTGGCAGCATGCACAAGGGATAGAGTACATTGGCACAGCGGAACCAGAGCGGGAAGGCATGTTTCTTGAGCAGATACATGCGGCTGGCCGCGTAGCTGGCGATCTTGGCATCAGACGGCACATGCGTATCCGGCGAGGGATGGAAGACGCGGATGGAAGGGCAGCGCCAGACCGGCGCGCATTTGTGGGCCTCCAGCAGATAGTCCGTATCCTCGCCGCACCCATAGGGCAAGCCTGTACCCGGCCCAAGTCTGGAATCAAAGCGAAGGCCTTTGACGACTTGGGCACGATAAAACTGCACGCAGGTCCCGCCTTGCGAAAACAGGGCGGCGGCGGAGAGCTGTCGCTCGACATTGCTCGGCGGCGCTGCCTGAGGAGAGGACGTCCAGAAGCCCAGCACGGCGCCGGCCTCAGGATGGCGACGGAAGGCAGCCACGACCTGTTCCAGCGTGTCCGGCGCATACCAGCAGTCGTCATCGGGAAAAACCAGGATCTCCTCATCCGCGACCAGGGGGAGCAGATGGTTCCGCGCCGCCGATACGCCGCGTGACGGCAGCAGGATACGTGTCAGCGGCAGGGAGGCATGGCGTGCCAGCATGCTGTCCAGCACGCCGGGCGCGTTCTGGTCTGCCAGATAGATGTGGAAACCGGCGTGGGTCTGCCGCTCAAGCGAGGTCAGCAGCCTGTCCAGTTCCGTGATGCGGCCGACGGTGGCGACGCAAAGGGCAAGGCGAGGAGTATCGGCCATGACGCTAACTGGCAAAGGGGGTATACAAGCCGTAGCGTACGGCCCGGCGCAGGAGGGCTGTACATAGACGCCCCGTGCCATGTATTTTTTGCGGCTTTGGCAATGGCGGGCAATGGCGGACTGTTTCGCTGCCGCACCGCATCAGTTTATCGAGCCTGACAAAGAGATTGTTGTCAGAAAGGACCATATCCCTGCATTGCCGCAGGACAGGCAGACGAGATTCCCAGGGGTCCTCCGCGATCAGCCGTTCGATAACATCGAGATTGCCGGCATCATCGTCAGGACGCAACGCCAGCATGCCTCCCTGGGGGAAATGCCGGGGAGCGTTGGGAGCGCCGAGATACACGGGAAAGGCATAGCCAAGCCAGGCATCGGAGAGCTTTTCCGTCCAGAAATTATCCATGTAGTTATTTTCAAGGACAAGATGATACCGGTAAGCATCTATGGCTTCCGCCTTATCCGCGATAGGACGTCTCCCCCGGCCGAAAATGTCGATCTGCGAGCCAAAGCGAGCCTTCAGCTTCTCCACGAAGGCAATGCGCTTTCTTTGCGCTTCGGTGAACGTCTTGGTTGAGCAGATGACGGAAAGCAGCTTCGTTTTGCGCGGTACAGGCATCTCGCGAAGATCTTGCAGCGTCCTGATCCTGGATGTCTTCTCCGCCGAGGAACCATCAACGCCATAATGCCAGTTGAGGCAGGGATTCTCCAGCAAAAGGCGGGAGGCATGCCCGCCGCGGATGGGATAGGGACTGATGATCGTCCCAAACTGCCGCAGGTAGAAAGGGGAGTAGACCTTCACTTCTGGAGGCTCAGTGATGAAGACGACGCGCCGGTCCCTGGGAACGCGCGTCAGCAAACCGGCGGGCGGTTCATCGAAAACGGCCAGCCAGTCCGTCTCCTCACCGGGATCGAGGGTAAACGCGCAGGCTGACATATGCCCGTGACCGTCTTCAGTCTGCCGGAAAAAGGGCCATGCGGCATGCTGGGTAGCAAAGAGACAGCGCGGGATCTTCATCATATGGAACTGTTTTGCTCGCGTTGACGATGAGTCAGTGAGAGGAACGCTTTCCGCAACGGGAGCAGGTAATTGTTGATATTGAGCGGATCGCGGAGGATGGCAAGTACATACCACCGCATGGCGGCCAGGGGATCGTGCGCGACGAATGCCGAAATGACGGCGCAGCGAAAAGCCAGTGCTGACCATGCCCTGCGGCGTATGCGGCGGGGGATGCCCACATCCGCAAGGTGTTCCCGCATGACGGCCTGTTCCCCCCGCAGGGCGGCCTGTGCGTTATGGCTGGCCGATGCGGCATGTTCGCGGCTGTGCAGGATCGGCATCGCAAGCTTCCGCGCGGTATGGTTACGCAAGATGCGCAGCAAAAAGTCTCTGTCCTCGCCATGCGTGATGTCTGTCCGCCAGCGCATGTCGGGCGTCAGAAGGGAGGCCCGGCAGCAGACGCCGGAGATCGGTATGTAATGATGTATCAGCATATCCAGCCAGGGATCCCCTGTGGCCAGGTAGTTTTTCCAGATGACGGGCCTTGTCTTTCCGGTGACGCTGTCAAAGCGAATGGCATCACTCCAGACGATATCCACCTCGGGGCAGGATGTAAACACGTCCAAAAATTGCGCCACGGCGCTGGTTTCCCAAATGTCGTCGGCATCCAGAAAGGCGATGAAATCGCCGTGAGCCGCGTCGATTCCGGCATTGCGCGCAGCGGAGACGCCCGCGTTGGCTTGTGAGATGAGATGGAAGCGGCCATCCTGGGCACAGAATGCCTGCGCCACATCCGCGGTCGCGTCCTGAGAGCCGTCATCGATGATAAGGGCTTCCCAGTGGGGACAAGTCTGGGCAAGAAGGGATCGGCAGGTCTCCTGCAGGAACCTTTCCGCATTGTAGGCGGGGATGATGATCGATATGAGAGACATGGCGATGGTCTATCCGCTACAGCGTTGTGGGAACGGGTATCTTCCCTGTTTCCTGAGCCAGAAAACGCCCTTGAATATGCCCGCATGATGTCGCCATTGCCCGGCAATGGCGACGCCTGATCGCCGGAGATGGGACGGTGCGGAGACGCTGCTCCCGGCGATCCGCAATGGAAAGGATATGCCGGCAGGGGAGGGCGTGCGTCAGGCCGCCGGGCTGCGCTCCATCGAATGCCGCCAGCCATACGGCCTCAGCCCGCGCGGCAGTGCGCCGGAAGCTGTCTCTGTCACGCCTGCCGACACGGCCTTTCTTCTGATGGGGCCAGGGGGGCGCCAGGGTATGCGATTGACATTGCATACGGGAGCGATTAGAGAGAGCATGATGCTGAAAAGACAGGGGTGTATCGTGGCAGATGTCGATGTGGTTATCCCGCTGTATAATTGCGCCGAATTTATCGAGCAGGCTATACGCTCCGTCCAGGAACAGACAGCTCCCGTCAAATCGATAATCATCGTCAATGATGGCTCCACGGATGCCGGACCACAAAAAGTAGCCGCAATGGCGGCAAAAGACAAGCGGATTTTGCTGCTGAACGGCCCCAACCAAGGCGCAAGCGCCGCCCGCAACAGAGGGATCCTTGCCGCCAGCTCGCCCCTTGTGGCCTTTCTTGATGCGGACGACTTCTGGGAGCCGGACAAGATCGCGCGTCAGCTCGCCGTCATGGAGCAGGGCGGATTTTCCTTTTCACACACGCTTGCCGAAGCCGTCGATGAACAGGGCCATCCTGTCAATGTCCCGCTCCATACGGGAAATGAGGATGTCCCGCCGACATTCGACAACATACGACTGGGCCTGTACCCCGTCGTGGGTTCCGCCTCTGCCGTGCTGACCAGGCGGGACCTGCTGCTGCGGGCCGGACTCTTTGCCGAAAGGGAAAAATTCGGCGAAGACTGGGACATGTGGGCACGCCTGGCGCAATACGGACCGGTCGCGCGGGTGGACAGCCCCCTGACGCGCATCCGTATACGCCTGAACAGCGTGCAACATTCCATCTCCGCGGAAGCGCGGGCGCTGTCGCGACTGCACAGCCGGATCCTCGTCGCCCGCCACTGGGAGGACGACCCTGATTTCCTGCGGGCCCATGAGCGCGCGGCGCGGCCCGATCTCTGGGCCGTGATGCGCTGGCGGCTGTCGTCGCCAGCTTCCATGCGGGAGCTGTACCGCCAGCTGCATGGACATCGCCATGCCGCCGGCCGGGTGCTTGCCCGCAATCCGTGGGATTTTTTTCGCGTGCTGCTCTGGGGATGCGGCATCACGCTCCGTACGATCCTGACCTCTCCGTCCGAGCTGCTCCGCCTGTGGGGGCGGCTGCGTGCGGAAAGGGCACGGTAGCCGCAGGAGGAAGCATGACGGCAACAGCCCCCTTTTTTTCCATCATAACGGCAACATGCAATGCCGCCGAAACGCTCCCCGTCCTGCTCGCCAGCCTGTCGGAACAGCACTGCCGGGATTTTGAGCTCGTGGTGCAGGATGCCCGCTCGAGCGACGGCACGCTGGCGCTTCTTGAGCGGGCGTCGGGCATCCCCGCCATCGAATTGCTCTCCGAACGGGATAGCGGCATCTATGACGCCTGGAACAGGGCCGTGGCCCGGGCGCGCGGTCAGTGGCTGCTCTTCCTGGGCAGCGACGACCGTCTCTCGGACGCGGACGTTCTGGGCAAAACAGCGGCGCTGCTGCGGCAGGCCGCCGCCGGCATCTGCTTTGCCGCCGGAAGCGTACGCATGCTGGACGCGAGGGGGCGTTGCCGCTTTCAGTCCACGCCTGTGCTGCATGGCGGAAAGGCCCGCCTGGCATATGAACCTCCCGCGGCCTTTCCGGGGATCGTCATCCGCAGGGAAGTGGCGGCGGCGCATCCGTTTGATACACGCCTCAGGATAAGCGCGGATTACGATTTTCTCTGCCGCACATGGCAGGACAGCCGAGCCATGGCCTTGCCGTTCGAAGTGTGCGTCATGCTGGAAGGGGGAATATCCTCCCGCCCCGAGAACCAGTTTGCCGCCGCCTGGGAGAATGCCCGTGTCGCCGCGCGGCATTTTTCCGGCGTCTGGACGCCGCGCCGGGCCAGGATGCTGTGCAAGGCCGGTCTGGTGAGCAGCGCCTTTCGCCTGCTGGGCCCCGACAGGGGCGCAACGCTCCTCGATACGTTGCGCAGGTGGCGCGGTCTGCCGCCATGCTGGAAGAGATAGAGAAGATGAAGCTAGTTGCGTTTTTGCATGGCTGTATGACTGATACTCAGAAGTTCTGGATAAATTTTTTGGAAATTTGTATCAAAATTATAGTATCGCTCAAAGGCAAGAAAAGCATTGGCAGAAAACTGATCGTACTTTTTTTCTATTTCCTGCAGTGCGCTGCCTATATGCGAGATAGCTTCGATAGCAATTCCACAGGGTATTTCGCCGAAAAGAGTATTGGCATTCCCAAGCGTATTGGTGATTATCGGTATGCCATGTGATAAGTAGCGAGCGACTTTCTCAGATGAAAAAATTATCCTTTTTTCATTTTCGCTCCAATTTCCATAAAACGCTAATCCGACAGAAGACGATGCTATCAAATCCTCAATCTCATTTTGGGGAAGAAAACCCTCGGAAATGATGATATTATCGATATGATATTTTTCTATGATCTTTTTTTCGCGTGATAAATTCGTATTATGGAAAAGGATCTTCCAATTTTGGGGAGTTTTCCGGGAGAGTTCAACGATATCCTCCTCTTTAAAAAAATGATTATTTCCGAAAGCCAAGCATATTTTCCCAGCTTTTTCCCCTCTGGCATTATTCTTTTCTACAGAAACAGGCAAGAATATATATTTTTTAACTTGAACTTTCTGTGATAAAAAGTCAGCTCTGCTTCTATCCTGTATCAAAACAGCAGATGCATGTTCCATGCTCATTAAAGATTTTTTTGAAATCGCGCCAAGTAACAACTCATAACTAAAATCTTCTTGATCAGAAATTTCTAGTGAATAATAGATGTACGGGCAGCCTGATTCTTGAGAAAATTTTTGCGCAATCAGTCCTCCACCACTATCAATACCGATACACAAATCATACTTATTGACGGGATGAAGGAATTTTGTTCTAGCTAGTAAAATCATATCAAAAAAAAAGCTGATAATTTTTCTGGAAAAAGGTAGCCTGCGATAGATGCGATGGAAAAATGTTGACAGAATCCGCAAGGAAGCAGAATCTATTTTTCTTTTATAAACTGTTACATTTTTATGAAATTCAAGAGTTTCGTACATGTCGATCATATCAATAAAGTATGCATCGATATGTATACCCTTTTTTGCAAGAGCATTTATGATTTGCTTCCCATGTATTTGCAGAAACCAGTGATAATGGATAATCGCTATACGCATAATAAATCGTATTGTTATAATTCCAACAGCATCCAGGCATTCCATGGCATGCCGGAGAGCATGTCATGGTCCAGCCACGCGCCTTCCGCCGCATGCGAAAAGCCTGCCTGCCTCGCCAGATAGTGCAATTCCGGCAAAAACCAGTAGCGCATGGCATGTACTTCGCGCAAGGACGACTCACGGCCCGTGGCCTTGTCCGTCAGCCGGATGTCGTAATGGACATCCACGACATCGTCGCTGATGCGATGTACGGGGCGGGCATGCCGTCGGACGAGCGTCCGCGCATCTTCCATGATGCGGTCACGCTCCGTCGGCGGATCGGTCAACACGCCCGGCCCGTACCAGAAATCAAAGAAAAAGCAGCCGCCCGGCTTCAGATGGCAACGGGCGGTCTCCAGCACGGCAAGGGCGTCTTCTTCCGTATTCTGGTAACTCATCACATGGAACAGACTGGTCACGGCGTCAAACCGCGCATCGAGCCGAACGGTCCGCGCATCGCCTTCCAGCAGGCGGGGCGGCGTCACGCCGGGCGGCAGATCCGGCGCGGCGGCCAGCGCCTGACGGCCCATTTCCAGCATGGTGGCGGACATGTCCACGCCGGTGACGCTGACGCCCCGGCGGGCCATCTCCAGCCCATGACGCCCCGTGCCGCAGCCCAGATCAAGCAGCGTGCGGGGCTCCCCCTGCCGGCGCACCAGACAGGAAAGGACGAAATCCGCTTCGCCCGCGTAGTCCTTGTCCTGATAAAGCACATCGTAATAGCGCGCATAATCGCCAAAAATAGTCATAAGGCCTCCTTTAGCGGGCAAAGGCGGCGATGACGTCGCAGACCCGGTCGATATCCGCTGCCCGCAGGTTGCTCCCGCTGGGCAGATAGAAGCCGTTGTCCGCCAGCCAGTCGGAAACGGGATAGTCCCCGCCGCAATCGCAGCCGAATTCCTTCAGCGCCGGCTGACGGTGCATCCCGTTGAAGAAAAGTCGGGTGTCAATACCGTGGTCTCGCAGATGGGCGATGAGCTCGTCCCGCGAATGTCCGTAGTCCGGCGTGATGACCAGCCCGTTCATCCAGTTGACACTTTCGCTGCCGGCTGTGTCCTCCTGGAGTAGCACACCGGGGATAGTACACAGGCGTTCCCGATACTGGCTGCCGTGTGCCTGCCGTAGTGCCTTATAGTCATCGGCCTTTTCGGTCTGGGCCAGACCGATGGCGGCATGAAGGTTGCTCATGCGGTAGTTATAGCCGATATCCGCATGCAGATAGGTGCGGGGGGCGTCCAGGGGGAAGCACATGTTTTTGAAATAGCGACAGGCGGCAGCCAGCTCGTCATCGTCGGTAACGACCATGCCGCCTTCGCCCGTAGTGATGTTCTTGTTGGCGAAGAAGCTGAATGCCGCGATACGCGATAGCGCTCCGGCTTTTTTTCCATGATAGATGGCTCCATGCGCTTCCGCGGCATCTTCCATCAGCCAGAGGCCATGTCGGTCGGCGATCCGCTGCAATGCGGTCATGTCACAGGGATTTCCAAAAATATGAACGGCCATGATCCCTTTTGTGGCAGAAGTGATCTTCTGTTCCACGGCCGAGACGTTCATATTCCATGTGGTAGCATCAGCATCCACGAAGACGGGCTTCGCACCGCAATAACAGACCGCCAGCGCCGAGGCTATCATGGTGAAGTCCGGAATGATGACTTCATCGCCCGGTCGCACTCCAAGGGCGCGTAAAGCTAAGTGCAGAGCTACAGTACCGTTACAGACGGCAATGCCATGCTTGAGGCCACAGTATTCAGCAAAGGCTTTTTCAAATGCTGTGACATAGCTCCCGGCGGAGGAAATCCAGCCGGTACAGACGGCATCGGTAATATATTTCAACTCATTACCGGCGAGCATGGGCTCGCAGACGGGGAGGAAGCGCGTCATGGCGGGTCTCCTATTTTTTGATATGCCTTGCGACATAGCGCGATATCTTGTGCAGCGTTGCCAGAATTCCTCCGCGTCTGAGGGAAGCGAGGGTCTCCTTGAGGAGGATCCGCATTTTCCGCGTCAACGTCTCCTTCATGTTCTGCCTGTACCACCGCTTCACCTCACGCAGCATGGCGCCATCCTCCGCGACGGGCTGGGGACGGACCGTCACCGGCGCGGCAGCGAGCTCCTGTTGCGTGTGCGTCGCGTTGTGCGAATGGGTGCCGCTGGCAAAACCGATATTCAGGACAAGCGAGCGGGACGGATACAGCGTGTACAGCCCGCGCAGGAAAAGGGTGGCCGTCCACATCATAAACCATGAATCGACCCTGCCGGCAACGGCGTCCTCAAGAATCTTCGTCGAGGGGCAGCAGCCGTCGAAATCGAAGGCGCGGGTCATCTTCCTGCGGCGCAGTTCGCGCAGCAGGGCCGCGCCGTCAGGGCTGTAGAGCCGCCAGCGATCCCTCCAGGTGGCCCAGCCCCAGCATTCGCCCCCGCGGAGAAAAAAGGTCTCTGGCGGGGCGGGGCAGCGGTGCTTGACGCAATAGCCGCTCACCGAGCCGACGTTCGGGACATCGGCGTAACAGTCAAGGGCATCGTTCATGTATTTCAGGAAATACGGGGAAGTGAGGATGTCATCTTCCACGACGATGATCCTGTCATGTGCTTCAAGGATGGCGGATATGCCGGCGATGAGACTTTTCTTGAGTCCCCGGTTCTCTTCACGCTCGATGACGGTCACCTCAGCAAAACCGCTGGCCGCACGGGCGATGCGCCTGACGGCGTCCGTTTTTTGGCGTTCCTCTTCGGTGCGCGGTCCGTCGCAAAAGATGGTGAGGGAGGATTGGTCCGCCAGCTCGTTTTCAGCGAGCGCCTGCAGGGTCCGTGCAAGATTATCGGCCCGGTTAAAGGCAAAGACAGCGATAGGCGCCGGCATGGTTTCCTCAGCAAAGGTTCTGGGGGGTGGTGTCGAACATGGCCGCATCATTCAGGAGGACGGCATAGCGATCCGCCGTGATGATGTGCGTGCAGGCGATCTTTTTCTTCCAGCCGTCAAAGATGGCTTGTTCCGCGGCCCTGTCGGTATCGTGCAGAAAGATGGCGAAAGAAGGCCCCAGATGGGGGGCGACAAAATCCAGCGCCGTCGCGCGACTTTCGGCTGTCGCCTCCGCCTTGCCGTCCACGATGACCATATCGACCGGAGCGTCGTCATGCTTTCCGTCTTCCAGGCGGGCGGGGCGGCACAGGAAGTGGACAGGCCCGAGCGTCTTGTCCGCGGCGCAGATGGCGGCGACCCGATCCTGCCAGTCCTGATTCTGGTCGATGGAATAGATCTGCACGTCAAGGGCATTTATCTTTGCCAGCCGGGCCATGAGGATGGTGCTGACGCCGGAGCCGAATTCCACGATGGTCCGGCGCTGCCTGATGCATATCTCATTGGCGATGTGGCAGAGGAACTCAGGGCCGGGCGCCCAGTTGGTGAAGGGGATATAGGCCCAGTTCTGCAGCAGCGGCGACAGGAAAAGAGAAAAGCGGGCAGCCAGCGTCTGCTGGGCAGTGTCTCTGCTGACGGCATTGTGGCAGCGCCGCAAAAATTTTTTCAGCATACGTTGTCCTCGCACTCAAACGAAAAGTCATGGCAAACCGAAGATTGCTGGGCGGAAGGGATGAAACCGGTGCCGTAATATGTACCCGGATGGACAGTGAAGGAATACTCACGGATCCAGTCCACGATCTCGGAGTTGCGACGCGCGCAGACGTTCAACAAGTAATCGCCGGGGATCAGAGGGAGTTTGGGGAAGGTGAAGCGCGTTTGCCGCCCGGTATTCTTTTCGGGAAAGGCCGCCGTACTGACCCAGATGACCGACCGGCTCAGCATGTCCGAAATGCGGACCTCCAGCGTCATCTTGCCGAACTCCTTGTCGCTCCCCATCTTGCCGGGGCGATAGACGAGCCGCAAGTGCATATCCTGGCCGGTCTCCACAGGCCGGATAATATCGTCCTTCATGCCAAAGATCTCAATATTTGTCAGGCAAAAGTCGCCATTGCCCACATGGAGCAGATGATCGAGCTCGTGGGACGCATGCAGGATGTCTTCCCGGTAGGCCGCAAGCGTCGACTGTATATCGCCGTCATGCCGCACCTGGCCGTTTGCAAGAAGGATCCCCCTGGTGCACAGCAGGGAGATGGATTCCATATTATGGCTGACAAAGAGCACCGTGCGGCCGTCCTTGCCGACCTGTTCCATCTTGCCAAGACATTTTTTCTGGAATTCCACATCGCCCACGGCCAGCACCTCGTCAACGATGAGGATCTCCGGCTCCAGATGCGCGGCCACGGCAAAGGCCAGGCGGACGTACATGCCCGAGGAGTAGCGCTTGACCGGCGTGTCCAGGAATTTTTCCACGCCGGCGAAGTCCACGATCTCATCGAACTTGCGGCGGATTTCCGCCCGGCTCATGCCGAGGATGGCGCCGTTGAGAAAGATGTTCTCGCGGCCGGTCAGCTCGGGATGGAAGCCCGTGCCTACTTCCAGCAGGCTGGCCACACGTCCGCGCAAAGTAATCTTGCCGGTGCTGGGCTCGGTGATGCGGGAAAGGAGCTTAAGCAACGTAGATTTGCCAGCACCGTTGCGGCCGATAATGCCGACTCTATCCCCCGGCATGATGTCGAAGCTGACATCCTTGAGAGCCCAGAATTCTTCCTTGTCCTGATGCTTACGCTGGAAGAGGCGCTGGGGCAGCTTGAATATCTCCTCGCGCAGCGCACGGTATCGACCTTGGCCTTCATGGCGGATAGTGTATTTTTTCCCCAGGCCTTCGACAGAGATGATGGGTTTCATAAGTATCTACCTAGATGACGTCAGCAAATGTGCGCTCTGTACGACGAAAAATTTTGATCCCTAACAGCAGGAAGGCAAGGGCACAGACAGTACTGATAAGCAACGCTCTTCCGGGGAAATCTGTGGTTCCCAAGATAGCCCAGCGGAAGCCGTCTATGACGCCGACCATAGGATTGCACTCATAAAGCAGATGCCATTTTTCCGGGACGATACTGGAGGAAAAACCGACTGGTGAAATATACAGACCAAACTGTGTAATAAAGGGGACAATGATGCGGAAATCCCGGTAGGTCACGTTGAGAGCGCAGAGGATAAGATCAGGCCCCAAGGCCACCAGGCCGGCCAGTAGCGTCAGGGGAAGTACCATCAGTACCTGGATAGGCGGCAGATACTGATACCAGCACATCATGCCACAGAGGAGGATAAAGGAGATGGCAAAATCAACGATGGCAACACCCAGTGTCGCCGTCGGGACGATGACACGCGGAAAGTAGACCTTGGAAACAAGATTGCTGTTTGCCACAAGACTGTTGGCTGTCGCCGCCAGTGAGGTGGCAAAGAGTTGCCAGGGCAGCATGGCAGCAAAAACCATCAGCGCATAAGGGGCTCCACCTTCGGCTGGCAGTTTGGCGATTTTGCTGAACACAATGGTAAATGCCGCCATGGTCAGCAATGGGCGGAGAACAGCCCAAAGAATGCCGACGACGGTCTGTTTGTATTGTACGGCCACATCTCTCCAGGTCAGGATGAGAAACAGCTCACGGTATCGCCAAAGATCTTTCCAGTACTGGCGTTCAGCGTGTCCGGCTTCAATGGTAAGTTCTTGCGACATGATTTATTCCGCAACAGATGTTAAAAAATCCGCATACGCCGCCCTCAGCCCGTCTTCCAGGCTGACACGCGGGCGCCAGCCCATGGCGAACAGGCGGCCGGAATCCATGAGCTTGCGCGGTGTGCCGTCCGGTTTGGAAGGATCGGTGAGGATCTGGCCTTCATAGCCTACCACACGTGCCACCAGGCGGGCGATGTCCATGATGGTCATCTCCTGCTGGCTGCCCACGTTCACATGTTCAAAATCAGAATAGTTTTCCAGAAGGAAGACACAGGCATCGGCCATGTCGTCCGCGTGCAGGAATTCCCGCAGGGGGGTGCCTGTTCCCCAGATGTTCACCTGGGAAAGTCCCCGTATCTTGGCCTCATGGAAGCGGCGGATCATGGCCGGGATCACGTGGCTATTTTCCGGGTGATAGTTGTCTCCCGTCCCATAAAGGTTCGTGGGCATGACGCTGATGGCGTCAAAGCCGTATTGCTTGCGGTAGGCTTGGCACATCTTGATGCCCGAGATCTTGGCCAGGGCATAGGCGTCATTGGTGGGTTCCAGGGCGCCGGTGAGCAAGTACTCCTCTTTGATGGGCTGCGGGCAGAGCTTGGGATAGATACAGGACGACCCCAAAAAGAGGAATTTTTTTACGCCGTTCTGCCAGGCACTATGGATAACGTTGTTCTGAATTTGGAGGTTTTCATAGATGAACTGGGCAGGATAGGTGGCATTGGCGTGGATGCCGCCTACCTTGGCAGCAGCCAGGATGACATAGTCCGGCTTCTCGGCCGCAAAAAAGTCGCGTACGGCCTGCTGCTCAGTCAGATCAAGTTCCGCATGGCTACGAACACACAGATTCTCATACCCCGCACGGTGCAGAGCGCGACAGATGGCGCTGCCTACCAAACCACGGTGCCCGGCTACAAAAAATTTACCGTCTTTCTGCAACATGATGTCCTCGATACGGCAAAAGGGCAGCCATATAGGTGGTGAAAGACGCCCTGATGCAGTGCAGGAGATTTCCTGCTATTCTTCGTGCTTGAAGCTGGTAAAACCGGCGTCCTCCACCACAGCATCACGCAGGGCCAACTCCAGATCGTACCGGGCCATTTCCTGCACCATCTCTTCAAAGGTGGTACGCGGTGCCCAGCCCAGCCTGGCTTGTGCCTTAGCCGGATCACCCAGCAGGGTCTCCACTTCGGTAGGACGGAAATAGCGCGGATCCACACGTACGATGGTGTCCCCTTCTTTGACACGGATCGTCAGTGCCTTGCCCCGGGCTGCCTGTGCGGCCTTGTCCGCATCGATAGCCTTTACGGTAGCGGTCTCATCCACGCCTTCTCCCTTCCACTCCAGGCTCAGGCCCAGTTCAGCGGCTGCGGCATTGACGAAATCCCGCACCGAGAACTGTCGGCCCGTGGCGATGACGAAATCATCAGGCTGTTCCTGCTGCAGCATGAGCCATTGCATCTCCACGTAGTCACGGGCATGGCCCCAGTCACGCTTGGCGTTCATGTTGCCCAGGTAGAGGCAGGAGGACAGCCCCAGCAGGATGCGCGCCAGAGCCCGCGTGATCTTGCGGGTCACGAAGGTCTCGCCGCGTACCGGGGATTCGTGGTTGAAGAGGATGCCGTTGCAGGCATACATGCCGTAGGCTTCGCGGTAATTGACCGTGATCCAGTAGGAGTAGAGCTTGGCGCAGGCATAGGGCGAACGGGGATAGAAAGGGGTCTTCTCCGTCTGCGGGATTTCCTGCACCTTGCCGAACAGCTCCGAAGTGGAGGCCTGATAGAAGCGGGTCTTTTTTTCCAGACCCAGCATGCGGATGGCTTCCAGAAGACGCAGGGTCCCCAGCGCATCCACATTGGCGGTGTACTCGGGAGACTCGAAGGAGACCTGCACATGGCTCTGGGCTGCCAGGTTGTAGACTTCGTCCGGCTGCACTTCCTGCATGATGCG
The DNA here is from genome assembly GCF_050313955.1 of Desulfovibrio sp. SGI.133. Lineage (NCBI taxonomy): Bacteria > Pseudomonadati > Thermodesulfobacteriota > Desulfovibrionia > Desulfovibrionales > Desulfovibrionaceae > Desulfovibrio > Desulfovibrio sp. SGI.133. The sequence goes on from NZ_JBNPMK010000007.1 coordinate 85,867, forward strand.
GATCAGGTTGCCGGCGTCAGAAAGGTCCCCATAGTGCAGTACGAACTTGCGGCCTTTCTGGTGCGGTCCCTGATAAAGGTGGTCGATACGATCCGTATTGAACAGGGAAGAGCGGCGCTTGATGCCGTGGACTTCATAGCCCTTGTTCAGAAGGAATTCCGCCAGATAGGCGCCGTCCTGACCAGTGATGCCGGTGATGAGTGCTTTTTTCATACTGCTGTGCGTGTTAAAAATTAGGAGAAGATTATTCTTGGATGCGAAGCTGGTCGGCAGGGATGGCAGTGAAGCGTTCCTTGTCCTGCTCTCCGGCATAAGGTCCCTGTTTGACTTCGATCATTTCCGATGGCTCGAGCATGGAAAAACCGTGCCCCCCGTGGGCAAGCAGGACCACGTCCCCCGGCCGGAGGATGCGGCTTTCAAGATAGGCCCGGCTACCGGGTGCATAGATATCCATGCGTACTTTTCCTGACCGGACAAAAAGGACTTCTTGGGTCCACTCCACTGTACGGGGAACAGGATTATGATCATGGGGAAGTATTTCGTGTCCCTGCGGATGGTTCATGTAGCCAAGTTGCTGGGAAAAAGTTCCAGGAGTAAAGAACTGTATGCCATCAGCACGGTAATCAGCGGGAATGATGAGAGCCAATAGCTCGCCTTCGTGTCTGATGGAAACAATATCTGCCATGATACTTCCTTATTGGAGGGGAAAATATTCTTTGCGATAAATCTGGCCGGACAGGATGGGTTATGAACTATTTTAGACGGTATTCTGTACTGGATAGCATATGTCTGGGCAAAGAAAAAGGGGTCGCAGCTCATCACCGTAACCCCTGGTTTTCCTTGTGGTGGAGAAGAGGAGACTTGAACTCCCGACCCCCGCCTTGCGAAGGCGATGCTCTCCCAGCTGAGCTACTTCCCCACATGGACGCCACAACGCGGCGTAGCGAGGTATGTATGCCATTCGGAGGGCATGGTCAAGTTTTTTTTTGAAGGGCAGACTGGGCAGCTTGGAGGATAGAGCAAATTTTTTGTTTGTATGTCTAACTATCATCTATAAAGTTAGTGTATATTTTAAACTTAATTTATTTAAACTTGTAAAATGCATGAAATGATTTCTATTAAAAATTTATAAATATTTTTTACTTTTGGGGGGGTGATAACTTGATGCATGAGATGTATTTATGCCATTTTTCAACATTGCCCAACCATGAAGCTCGGCTATTGGGGCCATCCTTGTTAATGTCAGTAAAATATATATTATATATTTCTAGGTTATTGTTGATTTGTATTTTTTCGAAATATTCATTTTTACTTGTGATAATATTGATACTAATAAATTTATGTCCAGGAAAGATTCTCTCCATATGAATAAGAAAATCTTTTAGTGCTTCTTTTTCATATGCTCTATTTGTTACAAAACAGATTATCCTTGATATTTCTATATGATGTATTGTATTTTTAAATCTTTTTTCCATTTTATCTATAAAATTTTGATAAGTATAGTCAACAGAATATGCACGATCAAAATGATGTATTGAGAGCATGCCTGTATTTTTATCACGTACATGCCAGCATTTTCCTTTTTCTGTAGACTCTATTTCCCAATTTTTAAAAAAAAGATCAAATCCATTTTCAAAAAAATTTATAATTGTTTTTAGCTCATAGCACATCATCCAGTCAAAAGGGCTAGAAAATTTTCGCAGCCCAAGCTCTCGTAAGTAATGTGCAGGGCGACATGCAGGACCTAAACTGAGAACTAGATCTGCATTGATATGAGGTAAGCTGATAAAATGTCGTAGCACTTTATTTTTACAGAATACTATTTGATAATAGATAACATCATTGACCGCTTTACAAACTGCCTTGATAAATCCGATGAGGCCAAGTTGGCTATATTTAGATGCTAATTTATTGTATATTGTAATCATTTTTATTTCCTTGTCAGTTTTTAGCTATACAAAATAAATATTATAGATATTTTTTTAAAAAAACTACAATCGAAAATATATTTTATATTTAAATTTATATGGAATATTTATTGATTGTATAATATCATTAATTCTATTATTAATAATAAAATTAAATTATGCAGAAATAATCTATCCCTATAGTTAAAGAAAGTCCAGGAAAAGCAGCATGTTTTACTTTTTAATAAATACGTTGTCTGGCCGTAGTGTTAATATGTGCGCTCGGTGAGAGCCAGTATATACGCTATCCCCTGAAAAAAATCGGCCGGGCCGCCCCTGTGGGGGCTTGGCTACCGCGAAAAAAAACGCTATAGAAGCCCGCTGGTGTCACTATGAAGGAATATCGAGATCATTATTTTCTCAAGGCCAAGCGCGAGAATTATCCGGCCCGTTCCGTGTACAAGCTCAAGGAACTGGACGCGAAGTTCAAGCTCTTCCGCCAGGGGATGCGCGTTCTGGATCTGGGCGCGGCTCCGGGCTCGTGGTCGCTGGGTGCTGCCGAAAAGGTGGGCCAGCGCGGGCTCGTGCTGGGCTGCGACATCCAGACCACGGAGACCGCCTTTCCGCCGCAGGTCACCTTCATGCAGGAGGACGTGTTCAACCGTTCCGATGCCTTTGAAGCCCGCCTGCGCGAGATGGGACCGTTCGACGTGGTCATGAGCGATATGGCGCCCCGTACCACCGGGACCAAGTTCACGGACCAGGCCCGTTCGCTCGAGCTGGCCTGCGAGGCCCTGGAAGTGGCGCGCCTGCATCTCAAGCCCGGCGGCAGCTTCATCGTCAAGATTTTCATGGGGCCGGACATCCAGGAGATGCTCCAGCCCATGCGTCGCGCCTTCAAGGCCGTCAAATCCTTCAAGCCCAAGAGTTCCCGAGCCGAGAGCAAGGAGACCTTCTTCGTGGGCATGGGGTTCAAGGCCGAGGCGCGTCCTGCCGCACAGGATGCGGGCACGGACGGAGCCGCCGACACCGGACAGGAGCCCGGCGTCCTTTAAGGGCGTCCCATCCTCCGCTGTCCGGGCCGCTGCACCCGCGTGCGCGCCCGGAGAGGCCGGAAGCAGGCTCCCGCCGCCGGGATGTCCCGGTATCCTGGGCAGGGAACGGACGCGCCGCAAGGCCGTCTGTCTTTTTTCACCTTTTACATTCTCCGAGTTTTGGGAGGTTTTATGTCTGGGCACAGCAAATGGGCCAATATCCAGCACCGCAAGGGCCGTCAGGACGCCAAGCGCGGCAAGGTTTTCACCAAGGCCGCCAAGGAAATCATCATCGCTGCCAAGAACGGTGGCGATCCGGCGGGCAACCCTCGTCTGCGTGCCGCCATTGCCGCTGCCAAGGCCGTGAACCTGCCCAAGGACAAGATCGAAGCCGCCATCCGCAAGGGTACCGGTGAAGATGCGGGCGGCGATCTGACCGAATGCTTCTACGAAGGTTACGGTCCCGCCGGTATCGCCATCATGGTGGAAGTGGCCACCGACAACAAGAACCGCACCGTGGCTGAAGTGCGTCACCTGTTCACCAAGCACGGCGGCAGCCTGGGCACCGACGGCAGCGTGAGCTGGATGTTCGACCGCAAGGGCGTCATCACCGTGGACAAGGCCGCCTACACCGAAGACCAGATGATGGAAGTGGCCATGGAAGCCGGCGCCGATGACGTCATCGACGATGACGATGTCTGGACCCTCCAGACCGCCATGGCCGACTTTGCGGCCGTGCGCGACGCTCTGGAATCCGCCGGTGTGACCATGCAGTCCGCCGAACTGGCCATGGTGCCCCAGAACCTGGTGGCCGTGGACGCCGAAGCCGCCCAGAAGGTCATCCGTCTCATGGAAGCTCTGGACGATAACGACGACGTGCAGAACGTCTACGCCAACGCCGACTTCCCCGAAGACATGGATATGGACTAGTCAGGTACGCTCCCGCCCCTCCGGGCGGCAGATGTCCGTTTTTTGCCCGGCATTCCCTGAGTGCCGGGCTTTTTTTCTGTGTGGTGATCTATGGCAGACACTCCTCTTGTGGTCCTGGGGGTCGACCCCGGTTCCCAGCGTACGGGCTGGGGCATCATCGCGGAACAGTCCGGCGTGCTGCGTCTGGTGGATTGCGGTATCATCCGCACCACCTCCAGCGGCGAAAAGGAATTCTCCCAGCGGCTGGCTGTCATCTACCGGCAGCTGGCGGACGTGGTGGGTCGTTACCGGCCGCAGGAGGCCGCCATCGAACAGGTTTTCACGGCCAAGAACGCGGCCAGCGCCCTCAAGCTGGGCCAAGCCCGCGGTGTGGCCGTGGCCGCCTGCGCCGCCCACAGGGTGCCGGTGAGCGATTACGAGCCCACGCTGGTCAAAAAATCCGTGGTGGGCACCGGTCGCGCGGAAAAGGAACAGGTGGCCTTCATGGTGCGGCGCCTGCTCAACGTGCGTGGCGAGGGCTGGGCCTTGGACACCACGGACGCCTTGGCCGTGGCCATCTGCCATTTGACCATGCGCCGCCTGAAGCTGCTGGCCCGGCGCTGAGGCGCTGGAAGTAGTTTTTCAGGGGGAAGGAACCCTCTTTCACTAGCGCGAAAAGGGGGTTCCTTCCCCCAAGCCCCCATCCTCCCCCAAACGCGCTTTATCAGGCACGAAAAAAGACGCCGTTCGGCGTCTTTTTTCGTGCGATGGCCATGTCAGGTTCTCTGGTAGGTAGGCCGGAAGAATAGCGGACCTCCTATTTTTCGATATCCCCGCCCGCCAGCCAGCGACGGGGACCTGCCATACCGATCAAAAGAAAAGGTTTTGGAAGGGTGGGGGTGTGGGGGAGGGAGAACCTTTTCACCGAAAAGGTTTCCCTCCCCCGCATCTTCTCTTTATTCCACGATGGTGGCGCGCTTGATGATGACGGGCTGCATGGGCACGTCTTCGTAGTAGCCGCGGCTGCCGGTCTTGACGGCCGCGATTTGGTCCACCACGTCCTGGCCGCGGATGACCTTACCGAACACGGCGTAGCCCCAGCCCTGCGGGTCCTTGCTGCGGTGGTCGAGGAAGCTGTTGTCCTTGACGTTGATGAAGAACTGGGCCGTGGCCGAATGCGGGTCGGAGGTGCGGGCCATGGCGATGGTGTACTTGCGGTTGCGCAGGCCGTTGTCGGCTTCGTTCTTGATGGGGGCGCGGGTGGTCTTTTCGCGCAGGCTGGCGGTCATGCCGCCGCCCTGGATCATGAAGTCCTTGATGACGCGGTGGAAGATGGTGCCGTCATACTGGCCGGCCTTGACGTATTCCAGAAAGTTGGCCGTGGTCATGGGAGCCTTGCGGGCATCCAGACGCACGAGGATGTCGCCCATGCTGGTCTCCAGTTTGACGACGGGGTCCGGGCCCTGGGCGCGGATGCCCTGAGGGGCGGCCAGCAGGGCGCAGGCCAGCAGCAGGACGGGCAGCAGACGGGTGAAGAGAGTGAATTTCTTCATGAAGGATTCTCCTTGATGATCTGTGGCACCATGCCGGTGCCACAGGCGCACGGTAGCATGTGCCGGGGGGAGCGGCAAGGGAAGGGGAGGCCTGGAGGCCGCAGGCAGAAAAGGCTTCAGGTGGGAAGCCCCTCTGCGATAGGAGAAGGCCGGGCGGCAGGAAACGCCAGGCCTGGACGGAGCTCGTGCGGCAGGAACGGGACGCGGCCGTCATCCTGCCCGCCGGCGGCTTTTGCCGACCCCGAAGGGGAGCGTGCCTTCCTTCCCGGGATCACCGGACCATGACCGGCGGCCTGACCCGGCCGGGACTTGCTTTTGCGCGCCATATCCCTATATGTTAAGCAAGGAATGAAAGTACGGCCGTGCATGCCGCACGGCCAAATCCCGGAGGAAAAATATGACTGCTCGTACCATTGCGCAAAGCGCTGTGAGCGCCGTTTCCATCTATATGCGCCAGGTCTACATGTGGATGACCGCCGGTCTGGCCATCACGGCCGTGACGGCCTTTGCCGTGGCGTCCAGCCCCGACTTGCAGATGGCTATCCTGGGCAATATGGTGATCATGATCGCCCTCATCGTGGCCCAGTTCGGCATGGTCATCGCCCTGGGCGCCGCCATCCACAAAATGTCGGCCACCACGGCTACGGCGGTGTTCATCGCCTATTCGGCCCTGACCGGCCTGACCCTGTCCAGCATCTTCGTGGTCTATCCCATCGGTTCCATCGCCAATGCCTTCCTGACGGCCACGGGCACCTTCCTGGCCATGTCGGTGTACGGCACGGTGACCAAGCGTGACCTGACCGGCATGGGCAACTTCCTGATGATGGGCCTGTTCGGCATCATCATCGCGTCCATCGTCAACATCTTCCTGGCCAGCAGCATGATGGACTTCGTCATCAGCTGCATCGGCGTGCTGATCTTCACCGGCCTCACCGCCTATGACACCCAGAAGCTGCGCGCCTTCGGAATGAACGCGCCTGTGGACGACGCCACGGCCATGCGCCGCGGTGCCCTGCTGGGCGCCCTGGAACTGTATCTGGACTTCATCAACCTGTTCCTGATGCTGCTGCGTCTGTTCGGCGGCAACCGCGACTAGCGGGCAGGGCTTTTACACGCCCTCCTTCCCCGCCCGCATATGAGGGGAAAGAGGGAAGATCCCGCGTCCTGTATCGGCGGGAAAGCTGCAGTAGCAGAAGGGGCGCAGGATGGATGGCCGCATGTGGAGCGGCTACTCCGATGATATGACAGAGGGGCGGAAGGGTGACCTTCCGCCCCTCTTGCGTCTGTCGGCTTTGACAAGCGGGCCCGGGGCCCGTATGCAGGACGGACGGACATTTTGTGCAAACATCGTCGCCCTGTGCGGCGTACAAGGATCTATGAGCAAGAAAAACAACTACTTCGATCTTCCGGCCGGTCTTGATGACGCCGAGTTGCTGGAGATCTTCCATGAACAGAACCGTCCTCTGCGCCTGGATGCCCTGCTGCGGGTCACGGGCCTGCCGCGTGCGGCCCGCAAGATACTGGAAGACCAGCTCTATGCCCTGGCTGACGAAGGCCGGCTGGTGCGCCTGCAGGGCGGGCTCTGGGCCCGTGCCGACGGTCTGCGCCAGGTGCGCGGTCGCTATATGGCCCTGCGCAGCGGCGCGGGCGGTTTCGTGACGCCCCTGGGCGACAACGGGCAGGTGACCGGCCCGGACATCTTCATCCATCCCCTGCAGGCGGGTGATGCCTGGCATCAGGACATGGTGCGTGTGGCCCTGTCGCCGCGTTCGCACGCCCGCGGCAAGAGCCAGGAAGGCCGCATCGTGGAAGTACTGGAACGCGGCTGCCGTGAGGTGCCCGTGCACGTGATCCATGTGACCGGACGCCGCGCCCTGTGCCGTCCGGCGGACAGCCGCATGCCCTTCGATGTCAGCGTGGAGCTGCCCGGGGACATGGAGCGCCCCTCCGGCGGTTCGTTGCTGCTGGTGGCGCCGGAAAAGCGCCTGGCTGCCGACCTCTGGCAGGCCCGTCTGCTGCAGGCCGTGGGCCGGGAAGATGACATCGCCGTGCAGGAGGATCTGGTCAAACTTAACCACGAGGTACCGCGGGAGTTTCCGCCCCGGGTCCAGGCCGAGGCCGACGCCCTGCCGTCCGCGCCCCGGCATGCCGACATGGCCGGTCGCGAGGACGTGCGAGCCCTGCCGCTGGTGACCATCGACGGCGCCGATGCCCGCGACTTCGACGATGCCGTGCAGGTGGAGGCCCGTCCCGGCGGGGGCTGGCTCCTGCGTGTGGCCATCGCCGACGTGAGCCATTATGTGCGCCCGCGTTCGGCGCTGGATGCCGAAGCCCTGGCGCGCGGCAATTCCTGGTATTTCCCCACGTCGGTGGAGCCCATGCTGCCGCCCGCCCTGTGCGACGGCCTGTGCAGTCTGCGCCCTGACGAAGACCGGCTGGCCATGCTGGCCGAGATCCCCTTTTCCGCCACCGGGCAGCCGGGCAGGCCGCGCTTCGCGGCGGTGGTCATGCGTTCGGCGGCCCGCCTGACCTACGATCAGGTCAAGGCCTGCCTGCTGGACAGGGACGAACAGGCCCGTGCCGCGCTGGCCGCCGGACCGCGCGGGCAGGAAGTGCTGGACATGCTGGAGACGGCTTTCGGACTGTACCGTTGCCTGCGCGAGGCCCGGCAGCGCCGGGGCAGCCTGGATTTCGACCTGCCGGAACCGGAATACAGCTTTGACGACAAGGGCCGCCTGCTGCGCGTGTCCCGCCGTGTGCGTCACGACGCCCACCGCCTTATCGAGGAATTCATGATCGCGGCCAACGAGGCCGTGGCCCGCCATCTGGGCGGCCTGAAAGCCGACGGCAGTCTGGATGGGGCCCCGAAGGAGCCCTTCCTCTACCGCGTGCATCCCCAGCCCGATCCCGAGCGGCTGGAGAGCCTGTTCGATTCCCTGGAAGCCATCGACCCCGAACTGGTGCCCGTGAAGCCCGCGGCCTCGGCACTGCAGGGCATCCTGCGGGACGTGCAGGGCTCGGACAGGGAGTTCCTGGTGGGACGTCTGTGCCTGCGGGCCATGCCCCAGGCCCGCTACCAGCCGGAGAACGAAGGGCACTTTGGTCTGGCGTCCCGTGCGTACTGCCACTTCACCTCGCCCATCCGCCGTTATGCCGACCTGCTGGTGCACCGGGCGCTCAAGGCCAGCCTGGGCCTGTACAGCGGCGCCCTGCCTGCCGGGCAAAAGCTGCTGCGCGTGGCCGACCAGCTCAACCGCCGCGAGCGGGACGCCCTGGACTGCGAGCGCGAGATGGCCCGGCGTCTGGCCTGCATGGCCCTTGAGGGCCGCGTGGGCGAGCGCTTCCGGGGCGTGGTGGCCGGTGTCAACGATTTCGGCCTGTTCGTGGAACTGAGTGAGATGCCCGTGGAGGGCATGATCCGCGTGGAGGATCTGGGCGACGACTGGTACGACTTCGATGCCCGCCGCCAGTGTCTGGTGGGGCAGCGCTCGGGCCTGTGCTGGAGCATGGGCCAGTCCCTTGAGGTGGTGCTGGCCGAAGTGCACAGCGGCCGTCTGGAGATCCGCCTGCTGCCCACGGAGCTGGGCGTGGCGGCCCGCCGCGGCGGACGTGTGTCGCGCGGACGGCAGGGGCGGCCGGGCAAGGCTCCGGCCCGTCATGCCAAACTGCCGCATCAGCGCCGGGGTCGTGACCGCGACGGGCAGCGTCCCGTGCGCGGCAAAGGACAGGCCCGCCGTGATGGAGGGCGCGGGGCACGCCGTCCCGCAGGACGGGGGAGGCGCGGATGAGCTTTTTCTCGCAAAAACAGCGCATGGGCGCGGCGGCCCTGATCCTGGCCGCCAGCACCATCCTGTCCCGCCTCATGGGACTGGTGCGTGACAAGGTCATCTCCTGGCAGTTCGGCGCGGGCAGTGAAGCGGACATGTACTTCGCGGCTTTCGTAGTGCCGGACATCATCAACCATCTGCTGGCCGGGGGCATCATGGCCATCACCATCATCCCCCTGCTGTCCCGGCGCTTCCAGGAGGACGAGGACGACGGCTGGCGCTTTTTCTCCTGCATCTTCTGCTGGATGGTGGTGGCCTCGCTGCTGGTGACGGGAGCGGGCATGCTGGGCGCCGAGGAGCTGGCCCGCATCACGGCCCCGGGCTTCGATGCCGCCCAGACGGCACGGCTGGCCTTTTTCATGCGCATCATCCTGCCCGCGCAGGTCTTCTTCCTCTGCGGGGCCTGTGTCACGGCCCTGCTCTACATGCGGCGGCAGTTCCGCGTGCCCGCGCTGGCGCCCCTGATCTACAACGGCTGTATCATCGCGGGCGGCCTGCTGCTGCCCTGGCTGACGCAGGGCATGGATCTGCCTGCCGAATGGGAACTGGGCGGCATGACGGGCTATTGCGTGGGCGTGACCGTGGGGGCCGGTCTGGGGGCCTTTTTGCTGCCCTTCCGGGTGGCCGCCGCCGGGGGGCTGCGCCTGTCGCTGGTCTTCCGGCATCCGCTGCTCAAGCGCTTTTTGATCATGGCCCTGCCCCTGATGCTGGGGCAGACCGTCATCTTTCTGGATGAGCAGTTCATGCGCGTATTCGGCTCGCTGGTGGGCGACGGCGCCGTGAGCCTGCTCAACTATGCCCGGCGCATCATGCAGGTGCCGGTGGGGCTCATGGGGCAGGCGGCCGCCGTGGCTTCCTATCCCTTCCTGGTCTCCCTGCTGACCAATGGCGAGAAAGAACGCTTCGACCAGACCCTGAGCGCGGCCCTGCGGGCCAGCGTGGGCCTCATCATCCCCTGCGCCCTCTGGATGGGCGTAGCCGCCCAGCCCATCATGGGCGTCATCTTCCAGGGCGGCCGCTTCGGTCTGGCCGAGACCGTGGCCAGCACGCCCCTGTTGCAGATCATGCTGGCCGCCACGCCGCTGTGGATTCTGTACATGGTGCTGGTGCGCGCCTTCTATGCCGACGGCGATACCCTGACCCCGGCCACCACGGGCACGGTCATGACCTTGCTGGCATTGCCGGTCTATTACTGGTGGGCCGTGCCTCTGGGCGCGTGGGCCATCGCTCTGACCTCGGCGGTGAGCGTCAGCGCCTATGTGCTCTGGCTGGTGGCCATCTGGGCACGACGGCAGGGCACGGGCGCCTTCGCGGGCCTGCTTTCCCTGTCCGGCAGGGCCCTGTTGTGTTCCCTGCCTGCCGGGGCGGCCTCCTGGGCGGTCCAGTACGGGCTGGACAGCCTGCAAGCCTCCGGGACGCTGGCCTTGCCCGCCGTGGCCCATGCCTGTTTGGCCTGTGCTGCCAGCGGTCTGGCCTTTGCCGTGATCTTCCTGCCCTTGAGCTACAGGCTGGCACCCGGCATACTGGAACCAGTCTGGCGGCGGCTGCGGCGCGGCCGCCCGCAGGGACAGGCCTAAGGAAGACGACGAGACAGCGATCGTCCACGCCCTGACTTGGGACGGCGGCCTGTCGCTCACAAAAGGCCGTGCCCCGGACAAGACGTTGTGAGCTATGCCGGAGCCCTGTGGCTGCCTGCAAGGCTTTTCCATCATCATCGAGGAGACGAAGATGCAAAAAATACTGCTGACAGGCCTGCTGATCCTGTTGCTGGCCGTTCCTGCGCTGGCCGCGGAAAAGGAAGTGGCCGGTGTCTTTTTCCCTCTGCCTGAGGGCTGGAGCGTCGTGGAGGAAAACACGGCCGGGGCGACGTCCACCTTGCTGCTCCAGCAGGAAGACCGCCGGACGGCCATCGCTGTGATGGTGGCCGCCGATGCGGGCCTTGCCCCCGCCCAGATCGCGGCGGAGCTGGCCTCCGTGACCGGAGCCACGGCCGATCCTGTGGAGCGGGAGGGGCAGTACAGCTTTCCTATCAAGAAAGACGGTCAGGATGGCGTCTGTTTTCTGGCGCAGTCCAACGGGCGTTTCATCCTGGTCAGCGTGCTGGGCGAGCTGCCCCCGGCCGTGCCCCTGTTGGAAGGCATGCGCTGCCCGGCTGATCCCGGCCTTGTGCTGCGCTGATTTTTCCTGCCTTGAAAATGGAAAACGTCCCTGTGCTGCCACAGGGACGTTTTTTATGGTCTGTTGCCGGAGCGGGGCGCTTCAAGACGGAACAGGCAGTCTGCCATCCTCCCGGTCATCCGGACTAAAACAGTTCCTGCACCAGCGCACCGGCCAGCACGCGGCCCTGTTCGTCGTAAATGGCGGCCACCTGCCCGGGGGCGCTGGGGAATTGCGGTTCCGCCAGCGTGATGCGCAGGCCGTCGTCCGTGATCTCCACCCGGGCGGGGGTGGGCCGCTGGCGATGGCGCAGGCGAGCCAGCAAGGTGTCCGGCCACTGTTCGGGCGGGCAGAGCAGGTTGGCGGGGCCGGTGAGGCAGCCGTGCATGCCCAGACGGGCTCTGCCGCCCACCACGAGGGTATTGTCCTCTTCCTGTTTGCGCAGCACGTAGAGGGGCTCGCTGTGGGCGATGCCCAGGCCCCGGCGCTGGCCTTCGGTATAGCGCCACAGGCCTTCATGCCGGGCCAGCGGGCGCAGCATGGGGCGGCCGTCGCTGCCGGCCTCTTCCAGCAGGACGGGACCGCTGCCGGGCAGGGACAGACCTTCCGCCTGCCAGCGCCGTTCCAGGAAGGCCCGGTAGGCGTCCTCTCCGGCGGGGATGAAGCATATCTCCTGGCTTTCCTGCGGTACGGGCACTGCCAGCCCCGCGTCCTTCACCTGGGCGATGCTGGCGGCCTTGTCCTGCCGGGCAAGGGGAAACACGGCCCGGCGCAGGCGCTCCAGCGGCACGAGGGAAAGGAAGTAGCTCTGGTCCTTGGCCAGGTCGTCCGCCGCGGCCAGCATGGGCCCGGCAGGGCCGTCCAGCAGGCGGGCGTAATGGCCGGTGGCGATGCGGTCCGCGCCCAGGCTCAGGGCGGCGTCCAGCAGGGCCCCGAACTTGATGCCCCGGTTGCAGAGCGCACAGGGATTGGGCGTCCGGCCCCGGGCATAGGCCCGCACGAAGGGCGTGACGACCTCCCTGTCGAAGACCGCGCGCATGTCGGCCACATGCAGGGGGATGCCCAGCTGTCCGCAGGCTGTTTGCAGGCCTGCCACCGCCTGACGGCTGGCAGGGGGCAGGGGCGTGGCCAGGGCCTCTTCTGCCGTAAGCAGGCGGGGGCCATCAGGGGCCGGGTGCACGCCCGAGGAGGCGGCATCGGGCAGGAAGAGCCCGTGCAGGGCCAGAACGTCGTGTCCCTGTTCGCGCAGGCGCAGGAGGGCGCAGAGGCTGTCCACGCCGCCGCTGACGGCAACGGCCAGTTGTGTCATCAAAAAGTCTCCTTGGCGTCCGGCCGGGCCGGAGGGAAGATGCGAAAACAGCCCGCCAGAAAAGCTGACGGGCTGCGGAAAACCTTGGGCCGGGAAACGGCTTACAGGATCTGCGTCAGGAACTGGCGCAGGCGCGGATGGCGCGGCGAGTTGAACAGGGTATCGGGCTTGCCCATTTCCAGGATCTGGCCGTGGTCCATGAAGATCAGGCGGTCGGCCACGGTACGGGCAAAGCCCATTTCGTGGGTCACGCAGATCATGGTCATGCCTTCTTCAGCCAGGCTCACCATAACGTCCAGCACTTCGCCCACCATTTCGGGGTCAAGAGCGGAGGTGGGCTCGTCAAAGAGCATGATGTCCGGCTGCATGGCCAGAGCGCGGGCGATGGCGACGCGCTGCTGCTGGCCGCCGGAGAGCATGGCGGGGTAGACGTTGGCCTTGTCGCTGATGCCCACTTTCTTGAGCAGCTTCAGGGCCATGGTCTCGGCTTCGGTCTTGGGGATGTTCAACAGCTTGCGCGGAGCCAGGGTCAGGTTCTGCAGCACCGTCTTGTGCGGGAAGAGGTTGAACTGCTGGAAGACCATGCCGAGGTTGCGGCGCATCTCGTTGATGTTGTTGGCCTTGTCGTTGATGTCCTGCCCGTTGACGATGATGCTGCCGCCGTCGATCTCTTCAAGACGGTTGATGGAGCGCAGCAGGGTGGACTTGCCGGAACCGGAAGGCCCGATGATGACCACGCGCTCGCCGGGAGCGATATCGAGGCTCACATCCTGCAGGGCCGGGAGCTGTCCGAAGTACTTCCAGACGTGGCGGATGCTGATGATGGGCTCGGTGCTATTTTTTTCTGTCATAGTGATTGAGCCTCGCTTCGATGATGCTGACGATCTTGGAGAGGATGAGGGTGATGATGAGGTACACCAGGGCGACCACGGTGTAGGACTCGAAATAGCAGTAGCTCTTGGAGGCAAAACTGCGGGCGCGCTGCATCAGGTCGGGCATGCCGATGACGGAGACCAGGGCCGTATCCTTGAGCATGGCGATGCATTCGTTGCCGACGGGCGGGATGATGGTGCGCCAGGCCTGGGGCAGGACCACATAGAACATGGTCTGCACACGGTTGAAGCCCAGGGAGCGGGCCGCTTCGGTCTGCCCGTGGGGAATGGCCAGGATGCCCGCGCGGAACACTTCGCCCATGTAGGCGCCGTAGCAGAAGCTCAGGGCGATGACGGCGGAGGTCACGCCTTCCATCTTCACCAGCATGGAGATGGCGAAGTAGATGTAGAAGATCTGCACCAGCAGGGGGATGCCGCGGATGACTTCCACATAGGTGGAGGCCAGCAGGTTGAAAAAGCGGTTGCGCGAGATGCGCCCCAGGCCGGTCAGCAGGCCCAGAGGCACGGCGCCGCAGATGGAGTAGGCCGTCACCTTGAAGGTGAGCAGCAGGCCGTCAGGCAGGAAGATGATGGCATCACGGTAGACCTGCGGCCCGGTGGTGCAGAGCAGCACCAGGGTGATGATGGCACCACACAGGGCGATGGACCATGCGTTGATGAGCCGCCATTCGCGAGGGTTCGGGATGGACGGGCCGTCCGTCACCATGATGATGTTGCCTTTGCTTTGCCCTTCGTCTTTCATTGTACAGGTTGCCCCTTGTATGCGGGAACGCCGGAAGGGCCCGGAGGCCCTTCCGAACAGTTGTCACAAAATGGGGACCGGCGGTGCCGGTCGCGGCGGCTGCCCTAGTCGGCAGTGCCCATCCACTCGACCTTCAGCTTGTTTTCGGTGCCGTCAGCCTTGATCTCGGCAATGGCCTTGTTGAGGCGGTTCAGCATCTCGGTGCGGCCCTTGCGCACGCAGAAGCCGAAGTATTCGGGATTGTTGTGCTGGTAGGCGATGCCGAACTTGCCGGCGAAATCGGTACGCTTGTTGGCGTAGTACTTGGCGACGGGGTCGTCACAGATGACGGCGTCCACACGACCGGCGGCCAGGTCTTCGAAGGCCAGACCGATGTCGTCGTATTCGCGGATCTTGGCGCCCACGTTGGCTTCCTGCAGCACGAGCACGCCGGTGATGCCGATCTGGCTGCCCACGGTCAGGCCCTTGAGGTCGGCCAGGCTGTTGATCTTCTTGCCCTTGGGCATGACCACGGCCTGCACCACACCGTAGTAAGGTTCGGTGAAGTCGAAGGCCTTCTGGCGTTCGGGAGTGATGGTGGTGGAAGCGGCCAGCAGGTCATAGTTGCCGGCGGCCAGACCGGCGAAGATGCCGTCCCAGGCCACGTCGCGCAGTTCCATCTCATAACCGGCACGCTTGAGCACTTCCGTGGCGTAGGCGATGGAATAGCCGTTGGGCACCTTTTTGTCGTTCAGGAATTCCATGGGCGGATAGGTGCAGTTGGTGGCGACCACCAGGGTCTCGGCGGCCACGGACGTGCACATCATCATGAGGGCACACAGGGTGAGCGTGAGTTTGCGGAACATAATGCTGCCTCCAAAGGTTGATGAAGATGTCTGGCCTGAGGCTCGCGCCCGCATGCCAAAACCGGCCAAACTGCGTTTTATTAGCCGCGCAGGCCCCTGTCGTCAATACCCGGCGGACGCCGGAGCGGCAGTTTTCCTGCCTGCGGGGCCCGGCCGCCTGTGCCGGGGCAAAAAATAAGGGAAGGGCCCGTGGGCCCTTCCCTATGATGACAGAAGGATGGCCGGGACGTCCGGCCGGAGTGTCCGGGCTAGTCGGCAGCGCCCATCCACTTGATCTTCAGCTTGGCTTCGGTGCCGTCGGCCTGCATGCTGGCGATGGCCTTGTTGAGGCGTTCCAGCAGCTCGGTATCGCCCTTGCGCAGGCAGAAGCCGTAATATTCGGGATCCTTGTGCAGGTAGGCAACGTTGAACTTGCCGGCGAAGTCGGCGCGCTTGTTGGCATAGTACTTGGCGACGGGGTCGTCACAGATGACGGCGTCGGTACGGCCGGCGGCCAGGTCTTCGAAGGCCAGACCGATGTCGTCGTATTCCTTGATCTTGGCGCCCACGTCGGCCTTGCGCAGCACGAACACGCCGGTGATGCCGATCTGGCTGCCCACGGTCAGGCCCTTGAGGTCGGCCAGGCTGTTGATCTTCTTGCCCTTGGGCATGACCACGGCCTGCACGGCGCCATAGTAGGGGATGGTGAAGTCGAAGGCCTGCTGGCGCTCGGGGGTGATGGTGGTGGAGGAAGCCAGGATGTCGTAGTTACCGGCGGCCAGACCGGCGAAGATGCCGTCCCACGCCACGTCGCGGAAGGTGATCTTCAGATTCGCGCGTTTGGCGATCTCATGGATGTAGTCGATGGAATAGCCGGTGGGGACTTTCTTGTCCGTCAGGAATTCCATGGGCGGGAAGGCACAGTTGCCGGCGACCACGAGGGTCTTGGCGGCCACGGGAGTGCACATCAGGACGAGTGCGCACAGGGTAAGAGTGAGTTTGCGGAACATAATGCTGCCTCCGAAAAATGGGAAAAAAGGCCTGGACCGGACCGGGCATCCGTGCCGGGCCCGGCCAGGATTGGGTCTTATTAGTCGCGCGGGCCCCGAGCGTCAATAGGTTTTCCGGGATTTTCCGGCGCCGCACAGGGCCGGAAACGCAGGAAGGGCCCGCAGGCCCTTCCGAGATGTCATATAATGGTGACCGGTACTGCCGGCCGGGGAGGGCCGGACTAGTCGGCAGAGCCCATCCACTTGATCTTCAGCTTGTCTTCGGTGCCGTCGGCCTTCATGGCGGCGATGGCCTTGTTGATGCGCTTCACGAGGTCGGTCTCGCCCTTGCGCACGCAGAAGCCGAAGTATTCGGGATCCTTGTGCAGGTAAGCCACGGAGAACTTGCCGGCGAAGTCTTCACGCTTGTTGGCGTAGAACTTGGCGACGGGGTCGTCAGCGATGACGGCGTCGATGCGGCCGGCGGCCAGGTCTTCGAAGGCCAGGCCGATGTCGTCGTATTCCTTGATCTTGGCGCCCACGTTGGCCTTTTGCAGCACGAACACGCCGGTGATGCCGATCTGGCTGCCCACGGTCAGGCCCTTGAGGCCGGCCAGGCTGTCGATCTTCTTGCCCTTGGCCATGACCACGGCCTGCACGACGCCGTAATACGGGTCGGAGAAGTCGAAGGTCTTCTGGCGTTCGGGGGTGATGGTGGTGGAGGAGGCCAGGATGTCGTAGTTGCCCGAGGCCAGACCGGCAAAGATGCCGTCCCAGGCCACGTCACGGAATTTCATGTCAAAGCCGGCGCGTTTGGCAACTTCCTTAATGTAATCAATGGAATAACCGATGGGGACTTTCTTGTCGTTCAGGTATTCCATGGGCGGGTAGCCGCAGTGTCCGGCCACCACCAGGGTCTTGGCGGCCACGGCCGAGGACATGAGAACAAGGAAGCACAGGGCAAGGGTCAGTTTACGGATCATATCGCTGCCTCCGGAAGATTGATGGGATAGGTCCCGGCATGTGACACACGCATGCCGGGACAGCCAACCATATCTTGTCTTATGCGGGAGGGCCAGCGCCGTCAACTGCCTTACCAGCTGTTGCCGGGGGCGGGGCCGTCGTCCTCGTCGTCTTCGTCACTGGCGCCGGGGGCCATGCGCGAAAGGGTATCGCGCAGGGGACGGGCCTGGGGCAGGGAAGCATTGCCGGACGCGGCATCCGCATCATCTTCGGGGCGTTCGTCCT
Organism: Desulfovibrio sp. SGI.133; assembly: GCF_050313955.1. Lineage (NCBI taxonomy): Bacteria > Pseudomonadati > Thermodesulfobacteriota > Desulfovibrionia > Desulfovibrionales > Desulfovibrionaceae > Desulfovibrio > Desulfovibrio sp. SGI.133. The sequence goes on from NZ_JBNPMK010000007.1 coordinate 103,259, forward strand.
TGAGGGCCTGCTGCAGGAACCAGTCCTCGCGGATGCGCCAGGAGGCCGCCGCCGTGTAGGCGGGCGAGGAATAGCCCACGGAGAGAATCAGGGTGCGGCGGGCGTGTTCCTGCAGACGGATGAGCAGGGGGGTGAAGTCCGCGTCGCCGGACAGGATGATGAATTCGTCGAAATGGGTGGGATGGGAAAGGTCATCCATGCAGTCCATGACCAAATGGATGTCCGTGCTGGTCTTGCCGCGGGTGGTCAGGGGCGGACAGTCCACCACCTGGAAGGCGCTGCGGATGAAATGGTAACGGAATTCCTGATAGCGCTGGGGGTTGAGGTAACACATGCGCTTCAGGATGCGGCGGCGCACGCCGTCACCGTAGAGGATGCGCAGGGCGTGGTTCTCGATCCAGCGCACCCAACGGTAGGGAGCCATGCCAAAGGCTCGGGCCGCTTCGGGATCTGCTTCAAGAAAACGGGTGTAAATGTTGTCAAAGTCCACATACAGGGCGCTGTACACTTCATCAAAACCGGTAAAACGTGCCATAATCTCCTCAATCGCTTATGAATAAAAGTTGAGTTTACTTAGCGCAGCGGGGGCCGGGTGGCAAGAGGCGGCTTGAATTTGGCAAAAGCTGCCGCTATGGTGCCGCCGTTCCGCAGTGTGGATGGCACCGGAGGAGATCCAGGCCATCTTGCATCCCGGCCATCACAGGGATGCAGGACCGCGGACAGGAGGAGCCCTATGGATATTTGCCTGCAGGTGGCCGGGGACAGCGACGTCTTCCCCATGCTGGCCATCTATGCGCCCTATGTGCGGGACACGGCCATCACCTTCGAATACGAGGTCCCCACGGCTGCGGAGTTCGGCGCGCGCCTGCATCATGTATTGCCGGAATATCCCTGGCTGGTCTGCCGGGCGCCGGGGCGGGTACTGGGCTATGCCTATGCCCACCGGCACATGGAGCGGGCGGCCTACGGCTGGAACGTGGAGTGTTCCGTCTATGTGCTGGGTTCCGCCCGTGGACACGGCGTGGGGCGCGCCCTGTACGGGGCCCTGCTGGAACTGTTGCGCCTGCAGGGCGTGGTCAACGCCTATGGCTGCATCGCCGTGCCCAACGAGGCCAGCGAAGCCCTGCACAGGGCAACGGGCTTTTCCCTGTTGGGGCATTTCCCGGCCTCAGGCTGGAAGCAGGGCCGCTGGCACGACATCGTCTGGTACGGCCGCTGTCTGCAGGAGGCGGGTGGGGGAGAGCCCGCGCCGCTGCGTCCGTTCGGCAATCTCGAACAAGATTTGGTGGACGAGGTGCTGCGCCGCCACGTCCGCGGATGAGTTTTCAGGGGCGCGCGGGATCAGACCGGGAGCCCTGCATCAGCAGAAACCTGCGACTGAAGAGCTCTCCAGCGGAAATGTTTTCCCACTGGGCAGGCGGTAATGCCTGATGCGGGATCTGCCGCCGGAGGTCCATTGGCGGCAGAAAAGATGATGATATGCAAGAGGCCGGATGTGTTGCACATCCGGCCTCTTTGTTATCCGTGCCCGCGGGAGGGCGCAGACGATGATCCTGCCATCAGAATTCCCAGACCAGGCGGGCCTGGCCGCCGATGCTCTGCCGGATGCCGGCGGAACCTTCGAGGCCCAGATCCACATGCAATGAACTGTTGCCGGGATCCCACTGCAGACCAGCCATGAACACGGCGCTGTCGCCGCGCATGGAGACCGAGGGCGCATCCACGCCGTGATTGTTCAGCTCCGTGCGGGCCGTGCCGTCGAACTCATGTTCCCAGGCCACGCCAGCGTAGGGGCTGAAGCCCTGGAAGACTTCATAGCTCAGGCGGGTGCCCACGCGGAGCAGGCAGGAATCCATGGGATCAAAGCGGAACTCCTCGCCCATGATGCTGATATCCTGCCCGTCCTGGTGGTTCCAGAAAAAGCTGGCCCGGCTGTCCAGACGCAGGCGTTCCGTGGCCTGCCATTGGTAGCCGAGGCCGGCGAACAGGCCGTAGTAGGCCGTGGACGTATCGAAGTCGGCCGTCTGCTGGAGCACGCTGGCGATGTCCTGGCTCTGCCAGTCGCCATTGATCTGCCCCAGCCGCAGACCGGCCTGCGCGTACAGGCCGGACAAAAGACCGGACGTCAGGTCGAAGCGGGCCACCAGGCCGCCGCCCGCGTAGCGGGCACTGCCGGTGCCGTAAACATCGCCTACGGAAAAATCCTCGCGGGTACCGATGCTGGCCTGGCCGTATTCGAAGAACGCGCCCAGCAGCAGGTCTCCCGCCTCACCCGTGAAGCTCCGGGCCAAACCGGCAGCCAGTTCCAGACCGGTGCCGTCCGCCCAGCCATCGTTGCCGTAGCGTTCCGTACCGCCGTGGATGGCGGCGAAGGGCATCCAGGCATCCTGCCCATCAGCCGCCTTGCGGGCCTGCTCCAGGGCCGTGCCTTCCACCAGGCGCGCCCCCCGATCGAGGGCCGCCATCTGGGCCACCCGGTACTGGTTGAAGGCCTTTATTTGCGGGTTGGCCCGCAGGCCGGTGATGGTCAGGTCGATGCTGTCACCGTTGCGCTGCATGCTGCCATCGAAGAGCAGGGCGAAGCCCTTGGGGGCATCATGGACGGTACCGCCGTCACGCAGGGCCAGGTCGCCGGTCCCTGTGCCGTGCACCAGCGTGTACCGGTCACCGATGCGCATGCCCTGGCCTCCCAGAGCGCCCAGAACGCTTACCGTACCACCTTGCAGGTCGCCCGCTGTCTGTCCGCTGCCCAGCGTCAGCAGGGTGTCCCCGGAGCGCATGCCGTTGGGCAGGGCGAGGTTGAGGTACTGGAAGGCGGCCACCCGGTGGAGCGTGCCCTGCCAGCCCAGCAGATTAAGGCTGTTGCCGCTGCCGGCAGCAGGCAGGGGAGTGTAGGTCGTCCCCCGCGGGTCCGTCAGAGCACTACCGTAGACATCGCCCCCGATGCTGCCGCCTGTGAGGGTGATGGCATTATAGTGCGCGGTATAGCCCTGTCCGGAGCTGCTGGTATGGACGATACCGCCGATGATGTGGTCCCTGATGCTGCCGCCGCTGACAAGGACAGCGTTGAAACTGGCATCGGCTATTCCGGTGGTCGCCGTGGCACTGCCGCCGGCGATACTGGTGACGGAACCGCCGGAGATGCTGACCAGGTTGTACCGGGACGAGCCGTCAAGCAGGCCTGATGCGTGGCCGCCGACCACGGTACCGGTCGTGCCCCCCTTGATGATGACAAGATTGCTGTCGGCCAGGGCCTTGTCCCGGCCGCTGTCGGCGTTGCCGCCCACGATGTGGGAAACAGTGCCACCAGTCTGGACGACCGTATTGCTGTTGCTGCGGGCGAACAGGGTAGCAAGGGCAGATCCGCCGTAGGCATTGTCACTGATGCGGCCGCCATTGACGACGATGCTGTTGTAGGCGGTGTCGGCGACGCCGCCGTAGCACCAGCCGCCGAAGGTCTGTACGGCCTGGCCGCCGTCACTGACGACCGTGCCGTAGCGGGCCCGGGCACTGTCGCCATACGACATGACGCCGTAGACATTGCTGTAGGAATCGCCCGTCCTGATCTGGGCGTGGTGGTTATGGGCTGTCCCGTCGAGGTCGGAACCCGGTGCCGGGCAGGCGGGCAGCAGGAGCAGGAACACAAGGCAGGCCAGGGAGAGCCGGGGAGAAAAATGACGGCTGTGGAGGAAGGGGAGCGCGGACATGGTGCCTCCTGGAGACACTGGGATTGATCCCGGAACGGGAACACATCCGGTATAGCACAGGAAAAAGGCGCTGCCTATGGACGGGCGGTGACGGAAGCGGGGCAGGGAGCTGCGGGAGGAAGGGGAAAAAGGCCGGCAGATGTTTTGAAAAGCAATACTGTTGATTTTTGATATTTATTGACTGATAGAATGACGAGAGAAACAGGGAGGGCATTCTAAAAAAAATCGCAGGTGAGGCAAAAGGGGATCGCACGTATCTTTTGCAAAGCCATAAAAGAGGAAAATCCCCTTGAAGGACTTTTATGCGTCCTTTTTTTTCGCGTACGGGCCCATCTGGGGCCCGCAGCAGTGGAAGGACAGAAAAATGAAAAAGGCTGCCCGCCGGGGGCAGCCTTCGACATCAACGGGAGTCGTCTAACCGCGCCGCTTGAGACGGTCGCGGCGTTCCTGCATCAGGAAACGGCCTGTCACGGAATTGGGGTCGGCCACGATGGCCTCAGGCGTGCCCTGCGAGACCACGAGCCCGCCGTTCTCGCCACCGCCGGGGCCCATATCCAGCACATGGTCAGCGGCCAGGATCATGTCCGTGTTGTGCTCGATGACCACTACGCTGGCGCCCTTGTCCACCAGAGCGTGCAGCACCTTGATGAGCTTGCCTACCTCGTGCATGTGCAGGCCGGTGGTGGGCTCGTCCAGGATGTAGAGCGTGCCCGGCAGGGATCGCTTGCCCAGCTCGCGCGAGATCTTGATGCGCTGGGCTTCGCCGCCGGAAAGGGTGGTGGCGGGCTGGCCGAGGCGCAGGTATTCCAGGCCCACTTCCTCCAGCACGGCCAGACGACGTTCCAGCACGGGATAGTTCTCGAAGAAGGCGCGGGCCTGCTGTACGGGCAGATCCAGCACTTCCGCGATGTTCAGGCCCTTGTAGCGCACGTCCAGGGTCTCGTGGTTGTAGCGGCGGCCCTTGCAGACATCGCAGGTCACGTAGACGTCGGGCAAGAAATGCATCTCCACCCGGATCTGGCCGTCGCCGCCGCAGGCCTCGCAGCGGCCGCCGCGCACGTTGAAGCTGAAGCGTCCGGGCTTGTAGCCGCGCTTGCGGGCGTCGGGGGTCATGGCGAAGATGTTGCGGATCTCGTCGAAGACCTTGGTGTAGGTGGCCGGGTTGGAACGCGGCGTGCGGCCGATGGGCGTCTGGTCGATGGCCACGATGCGCTCGATGGGGCGGGCCCCCTCGCTGTAGCTCAGACCGGCGATGGTACCGGGCTGGTCCACGCGCTGGCCCAGGCTGATGGCCAGATGCTTGTACAGCGTGTCCACCACCAGCGAGCTTTTGCCCGAACCGGACACGCCCGTGACACAGGTCAGCACGCCCAGCGGGAAGCGGCAGTCGATGCCGCGCAGGTTGTTGGTGGTCACGTTGTGCAGGGTCAGCCAGCCCTGGGGCTCGCGCCGCTCGTCGGGCAGGCTGATGCTGGCGTCACCGCGCAGATAGCGGGCCGTGAGGGTATCGGCGCGCAGCAGTTGGGGCACGCTGCCCTGGAACATGATCTCGCCGCCCTGGGAGCCGGAACCGGGCCCCAGCTCGATCACCGTATCGGCCGCGCAGATGGTGGCCTCGTCGTGCTCCACCACCAGCACGGTATTGCCGCGCTGCTGCAGGGAACGCAGGGTGCCCAGCAGGCGTTCGTTGTCACGCGGGTGCAGGCCGATGGAAGGCTCGTCCAGCACATAAGTCACGCCCACCAGGCCGGAGCCCAGCTGGGAGGCCAGACGGATGCGCTGGGCCTCGCCGCCGGAAAGGGTGGCCATGGCCCGGCCCAGGGAAAGATATTCCAGGCCCACGTTGCGCATGAAGGAAAGGCGGTGGGTCAGCTCCTTGAGCAGGGGCTCGGCCACCAAGGCGTGGCGGCCGTCGAAGTGCCGTCCTTCCAGCCATTGCAGGGCCCGTTCCACGGAAAGGGAACAGAACTGGGCGATATTCAGGTCGTCCACGCGCACGGCCAGGGCCTCGGGCTTGAGACGGGCGCCGTGGCAGTCCGGGCAGTCCGTGGACTGGCGGAAGCGGGCCAGGATCTCGCGCCAGGCCTCGCCGTACTGCATGCCTTTTTCCAGCAGCGGGATGACGCCGGGCCAGCGCTCCTCGCTGACCTTCACCTCGGCGGCGCGTCCGGCAAAAAGTTCGCTCTGGTAGTCGCCCGTGGCATCCATGGCCACGTTGCCGCCCATCCAGTTGCGGCGCAGGCCGCTGCTGTGCGCGGCGGGGCGGCCCTTGTCGTCCTCGCCGTAGAACAGGCAGGCCAGGGCCGCGTCGGAAAAGTCCTCCAGCGGCGTGGAGAGCGTGAAGCCGTGGCGCTCGCCCAGGGCGCGCAGGGCGGGTTCGTAACGCTGGAAATGCTTGCTCTCGGCCCAGGGCAGCAGGGCCCCGGTATTGAGGGAAAGGCCCCGGTTGGGCGCGATGAGGCGGGGCTCGAAATAGTCCACGGTGCCCAGGCCCACGCAGCGGGGGCAGGCCCCCTGCGGGCTGTTGAAGGAAAAGAGCTGCGGGCTGGGTGCGGGCAGGGAGATATGGCAGTGCGGACAGACCGAGGTGGTGGAATGGATGATGTCCCGTTCGCCTTCGGGCCTGTCGGGCAGGTGCACGGTCAGGCGGCCTTCGCCGTAGCGCAGGGCCAGCTCCACGGAGTCGGCCAGGCGGCCGCGGATGCCGTCCTTGTTGACCAGGCGGTCCACCACCAGGTCGATGCTGTGCTTCTTGTTCTTGTCCAGGGCGGGCACGTCGTCCAGCGTGTGGAATTCGCCGTCCACGCGTACGCGGGCGAAGCCTTCGGCGCGCAGCTTCTTGAACTTGTCCTGATGGGTGCCCTTTTGCAGCTCCACCAGCGGCGCCATGACCATGAACTTGCTGCCCTGGGGCAGGGCCATGATGTCGGTGATGATCTCGTCGGCGGAGCGGGCCTCGATGGGGCGGCCGCAGGAGGGGCAGTACATGCGGCCCAGACGGGCGAAGAAGACGCGCAAAAAGTCGTGGATCTCCGTCACCGTGCCCACGGTGGAGCGGGGATTGCGCGAGGTGCTCTGCTGTTCCAGCGAGATGGCCGGGGAAAGGCCCTCGATCTTCTCCACGTCCGGCTTGTCCATCTGGGGCAGGAACTGCCGGGCATAGGCCGAAAGGGATTCCACATAGCGGCGCTGGCCCTCGGCATAGACGATATCGAAGGCCAGGGTGGACTTGCCGGAACCGGAGGGCCCGCAGACCACCACCAGCTCGTCGCGGGGGATGTCCAGGCTGATGTCCTTGAGGTTGTGCTGCCGGGCTTTTTCGATATGGATGCAGGGATTGTTCATGGGCTGTTATGTAAGCGTGGCGACGTTGTTTGGCAAGAGGGATTCCTGATAAGCACCGGGAAAAAGGGCCCGGAGCGATGGACAAAGGACGGGGAAGGCCGTATAAAATTTTTGACGAGCCGGGACAGTGTCGCGGCAAGGGGGAGTTATGCGTGTTTTTTTCTGTCTGTTGATGCTCATGCTGCTGGTCCCGTCCGCGGGCCTGGCGCAGGAGAGCGCGCTCACCGCCCGCGAGGCGTTCGGCGCCCTGCCCACGAGCATTTTTGAAAATACGGCCGAAGGCCTTGAAGACGAGGACAAACAGCAGCTGCTGGAAGAGGGTCAGAGCGAGTTCTGGGAACTGGCCGGCGAGAGCCGGGACGTGATCGTGTTCCGGGCGCTGCCCTTCCGCGACAGCGGCGTGGCCCTGCGTCTGTTCCGGGACGCTGACGACGGTTCGGCCGTGGCGGCCATCGGCACGCTGGGCACCGAGCTGTGCACGGTGGAGCTGTGGCGTGTGGATGCCTCGGGACGCACGGTTCCCGTGGACGTGCCGCAGGAACCGGACATCCAGGAATTTTTCGCCAAGGGCCAGCCCGTGCCCGACGATGTGAACCCCTCGGTGCTCATCTGCCTGGGCATGGGGGGCCTGCGCGCGCACCCGGTGTTCTGGAACAAGACCGGCATGCTCTACCTGCCGCTGGCCAACGAGATCGGCTACCGCTGGGACGGGCACCGTTTCCAGAAGGTGGTCAGGCCGCATGCGGAGGGCAGCGGCGAGCCCGCCGACGGGCTGGATATCGAATGATGGACGAAGGGGGCACCCGGCAGGGCGCCCCCTTTTCGCATCTTGCGGGACAGTCTATTTTTCCAGCCACAGGGCCAGGCGGCGTTCCAGCTCGTCGGGCTCCAGGCGGGGGCTGTCGTAAAAGCCGGCGGCCTCGCGCTGGCGGCAGGCTTCGGACAGGATGATGGCCGAGGCCACCGAGACGTTGAAGCTCTGGATCATGCCGTACATGGGGATGTAGAGCTCACCGTCGGCCATGCTGATGAGTTCCTCGTTGACGCCGCTGTGTTCGTTGCCCATGATGATGGCCGTGGGACGGGTGAAGTCCCAGGTGCGCAGCGGCTTGGCCGTGGGCGTGAAGGTGGTGGCCAGGATCTGCATGTTCTGGGCACGCAGGCTGGTCTCCAGCTCCTGACGGTCGCGGTGGCGCACGCTCTCCACCCATTTGCGGGCCGAGGCCGAGGTCTTGCGGCCCAGCACGGGGAAGGGCGTATCGGTATAGTACAGGTGCACCTTGTCCACGCCGAAGGCGTCACAGGAACGGTAAATGGCCGAGACATTGTGCGGGTCATGGATATTGGCAAGCACAAGGGTCAGGTCGGGCTGACGGTGGGCAAGCACCGAGCCCAGACGCGCCTTGCGCCGGGGAGTGGGGTCCTTGGGCATAGCATCCTCGTTGTTGGTGGAATTCGCCGGAAATCTGGCAGAAAAACGCCGTTCCCGCAAGCCTTGGCCTTGCGGCACGCGGCAGGGAGTCTCAGCATGGAAACTGGCAGGGAAGCATCGGCCGCCATTCGCATCCGGCCGCTGGAACGGGAAGACCTCAAGTTCGTGCACGGCCTGGACAACAACGCCAATGTCATGCGCTACTGGTTCGAAGAGCCCTACGAGGCCTTCGTGGAATTGCAGGACCTGTACAACAAGCACATCCATGACCAGAGCGAGCGCCGCTTCATCGTGGACCATCAGGGCCAGAATGTGGGCCTGGTGGAGCTGGTGGAGATCGACTACATCCACCGCCGGGCCGAGTTCCAGATCATCATCGACCCGGCCTGGCAGAACCACGGTTTTGCCACGGCGGCGGCCAAGCTGGCCATGGCCTACGCCTTTGACGCGCTCAACCTCTACAAGCTCTACCTCGTGGTGGACAACGAGAACGTGCGCGCCATCCACGTCTATTCCAAGCTGGGCTTCCAGGCCGAGGGCGTGCTCATCCACGAGTTCTTCGCCAACGGCGCTTACCACGACGCCACGCGCATGTGCATCTTCCAGCACGAATACCGCAGCCTTTACGGCAGCGACAGCGGCCCGGCCGCGGCCTTGCCCGGGGACGGCCCGGACCCCGTCAGGTAACGCAGATTTTGTGAAATGTGCATCCTGCGCCAAGAGGGCGCATTTTCATTGCAAAAAACGTGGAAATGGCGTAAGATTGAGAAGTTTTCATAATGTATCACAATGTTTTCTTTTGTGATATTTTATACTGACTTGAGGAGAATCCCATGTTGAAACGCTGGTCCCTGCCTCTTGCCCTGCTGACCGTGCTGGCGCTTCCCGTGCTGGCCATGGCCTCCGAAGGGCATCCGAGCATCCCCGGTGCGGAACTGTCCGCGGTCTGGGTCATTCCTTTCGTATGCATGCTGCTGTCCATCGCCATCATGCCGCTGGCCCTGCCGCATATCTGGCATCATCACTTCGGCAAGATCTCCGTCTTCTGGGGCCTTGCCTTCCTGATTCCCTGTCTGATGGTCTACGGCTTCAACGTGGCCTTCTATGAATTCCTCCATGCCATCCTGCTGGAGTACATCCCCTTCATCGTGCTGCTGTTCGCCCTGTTCACCGTGGCCGGCGGCGTGCGCCTGAAGGGCTCGCTGGTGGGCACCCCCGTGGTCAACACCGGCATCCTGGCCGTGGGCACCATCCTGGCCAGCTGGATGGGCACCACCGGTGCCGCCATGCTGCTGATCCGCCCCCTGCTGCGCGCCAATGCCCACCGCAAGTACCGTGTGCATTCCGTGGTCTTCTTCATCTTCCTGGTGGCCAACATCGGCGGCTCCCTGACTCCCCTGGGCGACCCGCCGCTGTTCCTGGGCTACCTGAAGGGCGTGAGCTTCTTCTGGACCACCACCAACCTGTTCGTGAAGACCTGCTTCATGTCTCTGGCCCTGCTGGGCATCTACTTCGTGCTTGATACCGTCCTGTACGGCCGTGAAGGTCGTCCCCAGCCCCCGCATGATCCCAACAAGGTGGAAGAAAAGCTGGGCCTCGACGGCTCCATCAACCTGCTTTTCCTGCTGGGCATCGTGCTCTGCGTGCTGGTCTCCGGCATGATCGACCTCGGCGAAGCCATCAACATCCACGGCGTGGGCATCGATGGCCAGAACCTGCTGCGCGACATCCTGCTGCTCTGCCTGGCCGGCCTGTCCTGGAAGTTCACCACCCGTCAGTGCCGTGAACTCAACGGCTTCTCCTGGGCCCCCATCGAAGAAGTGGCCAAGCTCTTCCTGGGCATCTTCCTGAGCATGATCCCCGCCCTGGCCATCCTGCGTGCCGGTACCGACGGCGCCCTGGCCGGTGTCATCAACATGGTCTTCCATGACGGCGAGCCCGTGAACTACATGTTCTTCTGGCTGACCGGCGCCCTGTCCAGCTTCCTGGACAACGCGCCCACTTACCTGGTGTTCTTCAACACCGCCGGCGGCGACCCCGTGCACCTGATGACCGACATGGCGCCCACCCTGGCCGCCATCTCCGCCGGTGCCGTGTTCATGGGCGCCAACAGCTACATCGGCAACGCCCCCAACTTCATGGTGCGTTCCATCGCCGAAGAACAGGGCGTGCCCATGCCCAGCTTCTTCGGTTACATGGCCTGGTCCGTGGGTATCCTGATCCCGCTGTTCCTGGTCCTGACCTGGCTGTTCTTCGTCTAGGCCCTGCGCCTTTGCGATCCCAGGGGCTGCCCGGCAACGGGCGGCCCCTTTTTTTGTGGGCTCCGGCCTGCGGGGCCGGGAGTGGTACTTTTTTCGGCATGTATCTGCGGGCCGCCCTGGCTTATGGCGTATCTGTCGGGCTGCTGCCCCTCCCAGGCCGCCGATTCGTGTCCGGTACGGCAGGGCGATCCCGGCGACAACTTGCCCCTTGCCGGGCAGCCCGCCCGCGGCCCCGGCCGTCATTGCTTTTTGACCTGAAAAAGGTAACTATGGCCGCTCCGCAGGCGGCCCGGCAAGGCTGCGTGCCTGCCCCGCCGGTTCCGGCGGGAGCCCCTGCGTCCGTATGATCTTTTCGGGAGGCAATCCATGCGAGCTCTTTTCCGTTTGACCGTTTTCCTTTGCGTGCTGGCCCTCTGCTGCCCGCTGGGAGCCACCGCTGCCGCCAAGGCCGACAAAGACAAGGTCGAGGAAGATTTCGAAGCCCTGCGCCGTTTCAGCCAGGTGCTGGATCTGGTGAACCGCTATTATGTGAAGGACGTGAACCAGGGCGAACTGCTGGACGGTGCCCTCAAGGGCATGCTGCAGGGCCTTGATCCTCACTCCACTTTCATGACGCCTGAAGAACACAAGGAGATGCAGGAGACTACCTCCGGCGAATTTACCGGCATCGGTATCGAGATCACGGTGGAGAACGGCCAGGTGACCGTGGTGACCCCCATCGAGGACACGCCCGCCTATCGTGCCGGCCTGCAGTCCGGGGACGTCATCCTGACCATCAACGGACAGCCCACCCAGGAACTGAGCCTGCAGGACGTGGTCTCGCGCATCCGCGGCCCCAAGGGCACGGAAGTGGAGCTGGGCATCCTGCACAGCACCTCCAAGTCGCCCAAGACCATCCGGGTCAAGCGTGAGGCCATCCCGCTGGTCAGCGTGAAGTCCAAGCCGCTGGAAGACGGCTACTACTGGATCCGCCTCACCCGTTTCTCCGGCCGTACCGATGAGGACCTGCGCGACGCCCTCAAGAAGGCCACCCGCGAATGCGCCAAGACCGGTGGCCTCAAAGGCATCGTGCTCGACCTGCGCAACAATCCCGGCGGTCTGCTGGACCAGGCCGTGAGCGTTTCCGACATGTTCCTGAGCAAGGGCACCATCGTTTCCATCCAGGGCCGAGGCCCCGTGCCGGAGCGTATCTACGAGGCCAAGGACCAGGCCGGGGATATCGACGTGCCCGTGGTGGTGATCATCAACGCCGGTTCGGCCTCGGCTTCCGAGATCGTGGCCGGTGCCCTGCGCGACCAGAAGCGTGCCCTGATCATCGGCGAACGCTCCTTCGGCAAGGGCTCGGTGCAGAACATCATCCCCCTGTCCGACGGCTCGGCCCTCAAGCTGACCGTGGCCTTGTACTACACGCCCAGCGGCAGCTCCATCCAGGCCGAGGGCATCGTGCCCGACCTGGAGATCCCCTTCGAGCGTCCGCGTGAAGAAGATGCCGACGAGCCCCGTATCCTGCTGCGCGAGCAGAACCTGAGCGGCCATCTGGAAAATGCCGATGGCGGCAAGAAGGCCACGAGCAGCAAGAAGCGCGACGATGCCGCGGAACAGCTGGCCCGCGACAACCAGCTGCGCATGGCCCTGCAGCTGGTCAAGGGCCTGCCCCGCATCCAGGAGATCCGGCGCTAGGCCTGCGTCCGGCGCGGAGGAATCCTGTGCGCTTGCCTTTCTTACATCCCGGCCCCCCGAGCGGCGACGATCACGACGGCCTCTCCGGGGGGCCGTGTGCGTCGACCCGCCTGCTGGTGGGCGGTATCCTGTGGTTCTGCCTGTGTCTGGGCCTGTCCCTGTGGCTGGCCTCCCGGGAGGGAGGCGCCGTGCTGGTGGCCGAGGACGGGCAGCCCGTGCTGGCCACCGGAGACTGGTTGCGGCACCGGGACCGTCTGGACGATCTGATGCGCCAGACCCTGTCCCGGGTCATGCCCGGCTGTCGTCTGCTGACCATGCCCGGCTTTTCGGAACAGGAGGCCCGGCATTACCGTGTGGAAGGGGACGGTGCTCCCCTGCGTCTGGCCCTGGCCCTGCAGGAACGTCTGTGCCAGGAGGCCCTGCGTACCGGTCCTGACGGTGAACGCCTGCTGGCCGATGACGCCCCCATGCCGCAACTGCGCTGGACGGACGACGGGGTGCTGGAAGCCGATGTGGACGGCCGCACCTGCCTCGTCCTGCATTTCCCCGGTTGGGAGACCATGCTGGCCACGCTTTCCCGGCCCATGCCCGAACCTGCTCTGGTGCTGGTGATCGACGACATGGGCCAAAAGCTGGAGCCCGCAGAGCAGCTGGCCAGCCTGCCGTTCCCCGTGGCCTTGGCCCTGTGGCCCCATGCCGCTGCCCGCCGTCCGGTGCAGCAGGTGGCCCGGGACATGGGGCTGGACGTCCTGTTGCACATGCCCATGGAGGCCATGCCCCGCAAGAACGGCACCGCGCCCAATCCGGGCCCCGGAGCGCTGGAGACGGACATGGACGCCTATGCCATGGAACACGCTCTGGACAAGGCGCTGGCGCAGGTGCCCACGGCCCTGGGCTTCAACAACCATATGGGTTCCGGGTTCACCGGACGGCGCGATGCCTGCCGCATGCTGGCCGGTCTGGCCTACGGGCGCGGCCTGTTCGTGCTGGACAGCGTCACCCGCGGCAACAGCCAGCTGGAGACCAGCATGGTCCGCCAGGGCATCGTCACGGCCAGCCGCCATGTTTTTCTGGACGATCCCCAGGGCACGGACAAGGTGCTGGCCGCGCTGGACAAGGCCGCCCGTCTGGCCCGCAAGCAGGGCATCGCCATCGCCATCGGGCATCCGCACGCCTCGACCCTGCGGGCCCTGGAGCGCTGGGAGAATCGCGAGGGCGTGGCCGTGGTGCCCCTGCGGCGTTACGTCTGGCATCTGGCCCAGCTGCGGGCCGGACAGTTCGGCAAGCCGGAGTGATCTTTCCGGGAGCGTCTGGAGCGCTTCCCGGCTGACAGCCGCCTGTGGCGGTGATGGAGAACGAACATGAGCATGAGCATCGGTTGTGTGGGTTGCGGCAACATGGGCGGGGCCATCCTGGCCGGTCTTGCCGCCTCTTCCCTGGACTGCACCCTGTATGGCCATACGCGCACGGCAGCACGCATGGCGCCTTTGGAAGCGGCGGGCGTCACCCGTCTGGATTCGGCCCGCGAGCTGGCCCGCAAGGCCCGCTATGTGGTCATGGCCGTCAAACCCTACCAGATCGAGGCCCTGTTGACCGAGATGGCGCCCGAGTTCGGGCCCGACACGGTGGTGATCTCCGTGGCGGCGGGCATCAGCATCGCCCGTTTGCAGGCGGCCGTGGGCGGACGCTGCCCCGTGGTGCGCTGCATGCCCAATACGCCCGCGCTGGTGGGCAAGGGCGTGTTCGCCCTGTGCTTCGATGACAAGGTCCCGGCGCAGAGCAAGGAAGACATCCTGCGCTTCTTCAGCCAGCTGGGCGTTTGTCTGGAGCTGCCGGAGTCCCGTTTCACGGCCTTTTCGGCCCTCATCGGCGCCGGGCCCGCCTATGTGTTCGGCATGATGCAGGGGCTGGTGCAGGCCGGCGTCACCTTGGGCCTGGGCCGCAAGGAATGCCGCGACATGGTGGCGGCCCTGTTCGAAGGCTCGGCCGTTATGGCGGCCCGCAGCGACACGCCGCTCATGGAACTGCGCGACCAGGTATGCTCGCCCGGCGGCCTGACCATCGCCGGGGTCAATGTCCTCGACAGGGCGGGACTTTCCGGCCTGCTGGTGGACGCGGTGCTGGCCGCTGACGAACGCGGCAGGGAAATGGAAAAGGAATAAAAAAAGGGAGGCGAAAGCCTCCCTTTTCCAGCTATGGAAAACGGCAGGATCTCCGGGAGGTCCTGCCGCTTTTTTATCGTTATGCTGCGAAAAGTTACTTGGTCTTGTCCAGACGGATGTCCAGGCGCTTCTTGCCCTTGGTCAGGATGTAGCGCGTCTTGGCTTTGGCGTGCAGGTCGATGACGATGCGGGTATCGCTGCCCTTCTTGCCCAGGCGCACGTCCTTGACCATCTCGCCCTTGGGCACACCGGGTTCGCTGAGCTTCCAGGTGCCGTGCAGATCCACCACCACGCGGGCGGGGCTGGTCAGCTCCAGATGCTTGAAGCGGATGGGGGACGAGGCGTCCAGACGGATGGTGGCGCCGCCGTCACGCACGAAGACCACGAAGTTGGTGATGGTCTGGTTCTTGGGGGCAGGGGCCGCCTTGCGGGGCGCGGGCTGGGGCTTGGGAGCGGGCTTTTCCGCCTTTTTCACTTCCACCGGGGCAGCGGGAGCCGCAGGAGCGGCCGCCGGGGCCGGCTGGGCCTTTTCGTCATGGGCGGCAGCGGTGAGCGGGGTCGTGCCCGGCCCTGCAGGGGCAGGGCTTTCCGCCGTGGCGGGCGTTTCCTCTCCCGTATCGAAAGCAAAACCGCGTTCCACGGCAGCGGGAGAAGGTTTGACCCCGGCAGCGGCCAGCTTTTCACCATCGGCGGGCGTGCCGGGCGTCACGGGCAGGGGGGGCTGGGCAACGGGCGGCGCGGGCGTCACAGGGGCGGAGACGCTGTTGTCGGCCGGGACCGGAGCGTCGCCGGACTGCCCCATGCGCGTGTTGAGCAGGATGAGCAGCAGGCCAAGGATGATGACCGCGAGGACTATCCAGAGAAAGATCTTGTTCATGCCAGTAGGCTCCTGTGCCTTTGGGCCGGATGTCCGCCGGGAAGTGTCCGGCGGAAGATCGCGCGTGGCGGTTCATGATGCGCGTGTCACGGCAGCGGGGCAAAAGGCCTTCCGGGCCGGGGCATGCCATGAGGCCCCATATGCAGGCACGGCTAAACTCTACATGATTTATGCCGAATGGCAAGATTTGCCAAATCCCTTTACGCGCCGGGGGCTTTGCGCTAGCATCGGCGCACTATGCACGAAATGTCCATCGCACAAAGCATCCTGGACATAGCTCTGGAAGAGATCGCCAAACAGGGCTGTGACCGGCTCGACCTCATCCGTGTGGAATGCGGCGCGCTGGCCGGCGTGGTGCCGGACTCGCTGCAATTCTGCTTCGAGGCCCTGGTGCAGGGCGGACCGCATGCGGCCGCCCGGCTCGAACTGGTGACCATCCCCTTGTTGTTGCGCTGCTCCACCTGCGGGCAGACTTTCGGCGGCGAGGGGCAGGAAGCCCTCTGGCAGCCGTGTCCGGCGTGCGGCGCCCTGACAGGCCACACGGTAGAGCAGGGCAAGGAGCTGCAGATCAGTCATCTGGAAGCCTCCGTCAGCGGGGGCCAGGATTCATAAACCGACGGCCTGCGGCCATGCTGCCGCCAGGCGGGCCCTGAGGAAAAGGGCCGGAGTTCCGGGAGGAAACGATGCAAATTCCTGTGGTGCGCAACGTTCTGGAAGCCAATGAGAAGATCGCGGCCAGCGTGCGCGAGAAGCTGCGTGAGCGCAAGATCCTGGCCCTGAACCTGATCTCGTCGCCGGGCGCCGGTAAGACGACCCTGCTGGAACGCACCCTGCATGACCTGGCCGGCGAGTTCCGCATGGCCGTCATCGAAGGCGATCTGCAGACCGACAACGATGCCCGCCGCGTGGCGGCCACGGGCGCCCAGGCCGTACAGATCAACACCGACGGCGGCTGCCACCTGGACAGCAACATGATCATGACGGCCATGGAGAGCCTGGACCTGGACGGAGTGGACATCCTGTTCATCGAGAACGTGGGCAACCTGGTCTGCCCTGTGGAATTCGACTGCGGCGAAGACGCCAAGGTGGCCCTGCTGAGCGTGACCGAAGGCGACGACAAGCCCGAAAAGTATCCCCTGCTGTTCAACCTGGCCAAGGCCATGGTGCTGAACAAGGTGGACCTGCTGCCTTATGTGGACTTCGACCGCGAACGGGCGCGGGATTTCGCCACCCGTCTCAACAAGGAACTGGCCGTGTTCGAGGTCTCCTGCCGTGACGGTTCCGGCCTGGAAGGCTGGTACCAGTGGCTGCGTGACATGCGCGCCAGCAAGCTGTAAGCCTGCCCCGTATCTTTGGAATGCAAAAGCCCCCTGCAAAAGGGGGCTTTTTGTTTTTCCGGCGGGCCGCAGGGAGGAGTGGGGCGTACGGGCCGTTCGTCCGGCCGCTGTTCGCCGTGGCAGCATGATGAGAGGCTACCCTCGCGGCATGTCGTCTGGTTTGGAGGCCTGTCCGTCCTGCATGATGGCGCAAAAAAGGGCCCCTTCCCGGATGGGAGCGGAGGCCCTTTCGGCAGATCGATCGCCGTATTTGCTAGAACGAGGCGCTGTACGCGGTCATGTCCACGATAAGGGTGGCGGTGGGACGGCGCACGGTGATGGTGAAGAGCTGCACGTCCTTGCGGGGGGTATCGCTGATGAGGTCGGGCAGCATGTCGCCGGGGGCCATCATGATGCAGGCGTCACCGCGCGGGGCGTTCATGAGCATGCCCAGGGCCATATGCAGAATCTCCATCTGGCGCTTCTGGTCAGCCACGGGCATCTCGGTGAAATTCATGTCCAGGCCCGGCAGCTCGGCCTGCCAGGGGCGATAGCCCATGTTGTAAAGGCTGGCCAGCAGGGCGTCCAGGCGCTGGTCGCTGAGCTTCTGGCGCAGTTCCACATGCTCCAGCACCTCGCCGCCGGCCTTGACCGGGAAGGCTTCCACATTGTCATCGCCGGGCGTGTAGGGCGTCAGGCGGGCGGCCCAGACCATGTCGGCAAAACCCAGGCTGGTCAGCACGGCGCCGCCGTCATCGCGCAAGGGGTCCTTTTCCAGCAGGGCGCAGGCGTCCTTCATCAGCATGCCGGGCCGGAACTTGCTCAGGGCGCAGACGGGCCGGGCATCTTCCGCGGGCAGCAGGGATTTTTCCGTGCCGTTGATGTGGCTGATCTTGCCGTCAAGGCCGCGGACCAGCAGGCAGGGATGGTGTTCGCCGCACAGGGTCAGGCTCTGGACACCGGACAGGCGGACCTTGTTGAAGTCCCACAGATACAGGCCCATATCCATGCGCAGGTCGGCGGTGCCGCCGGGATTGAGCAGCTGGTCTTCGCCGCCGGGCAGGAGGTCGAGACGGGCATAATTGGCCTGGTTGCCCACAGTGAAGCGGATGCTCAGCAGCTCTTCGGCGCTTTCGTTGCGGATGGTCAGGCTTTTTTCGTCTTCCGGGCTGTCCTTGGCCGCGAAGGCCGGGGAGGACGCCAGCAGGGAAGCAAACACAAGGGTCAGAAAAACAAGCAGACGGCAGGGATGGAACATGTCGGACCTCGTCAGGTTGCAGTCCCGAAGGGCTGGGACGGCACGTCGGCCGTAGTTGGCAGGATCGGACCGCACAGCAGCGTGCGGCATGCTGTAGGTGTAGCAAAGGCCCGCCGGGGCCGCAAGGCATTGCAGGCGGAAGGGCGGAGGAGCGGGGAGGAGGGGGCCTTTACGCTGCCCGTCCCGGCTGGTATAGGAATCAGTCGGGCGGGACTGTCCGCCTTTTTCCCAACACGCCGTTTTCCAAGGAGCCGCCATGTCTTCGTCCCGCCGTGCGCAGGATACTTCCCAGCAGACGCCCGCCGCAGGGCTGAAACTGACCCTGCCGGTCCTGGTGACGGCCAGCGTGCTTTTTCTGGCGGCCCTCGTGCTGGCGTATCTTGGCGGTGTGATGACAGGCCGTGCCCAGTGGGCCAACAGTCTTGAGGAATCCCGTGCGGCCCTGGCCGCGGCGGCCGCCACGGATGGGGAAAAGGAAGAGACCACCGCTGCGGGCGAAGCCCAGGCGGCCGCTGATGCCGAAAGCTCAGAGGACGCCCTGACCGAAGCCTCGGTGCTGGCGGCCTCGGAACTGCGTTTTTCCCGTGCCCTGCGTGCCGAGCCCGGCGCACGTCTGGAGCCTGTTTCGCCGCCGTTGCCGGCTGCCCAGGCGCCCAAACCGGCAGCGGCAGGGGCCCCCGCCTATCCGCCCATGCCTCCGGGCATGCAGCCTGCCGTGCCTGCCGGAGAGAAGGCACCGCCGCCAACGCCTACGGACGTATATGATTTCGTCTTTCAGCTGGGGGCGTTCCGCGATCCCGGCATCGTGGACGACCTGCGCCAGCGTCTGGAAGGGCGCGGCCTGCGCACCCGCATGGAGCGCAGCGGCAAGCTCTATCTGGTGATGGTGGTCATGCGCGGTACGGACGACCGTGCCCGCGAGGTGGAAGCCATCGCCCAGGACATGCATCTGGGTAAACCGCTCATGCGCAGCCGCAAGCCCGTCCCCGGTCGTCGCTAGCGGCGTATGCGGGCATTTTTTCCGGCCCGCAGGGGCGTTGGGCTCCTTCTTGCAATATGTGAAAATATTCGCTATTATTGCAAATCTTGTTTGTTTAATTAAACAGTCATCCCGCACGGCTTCCCGCCGTGCATCCTTCTTCCCGTGCGCAGCGGCAGCCTCCCGGCCCCGTGCGCCCGGGGAGCCGCTCCTGTCCTGTCGCGCCCGTTCGGGGCGCCTGTCCCTGGTGCCGGATGTCCCGGCTATCGCCATTTGCCTGTCTTCGGACGAACTCCGTATCGGACGTTCCACCGCAAGGAGAGACCATGCCCGCTACCAAGACTGACAACATGTTGAGTTCGCTGCGCCTCGGCGTCATCGAACGTCTGGCCCTTTCGTTCTGGGCCGGGACCCTGCCGGAAGACGTGGACCGCATCCCCCTGCTGATGCGCCCGCGCGGCAGCGAGATCATGAGCCGCTGCTGCATCTACAAGGACCGCGCCATCCTGCGCGAACGCCTGCGTGCCGCCATGGGCTTCCGCCTCGAAGACGAGACGGACGACTCCATCCCCCTGCGCACCTATGCCGAAGAGGCCCTGGAGCGCAAGGAACCCAACTGGCCCATCCTGACGGTCTGTGACATCGCCTGTCAGGGCTGCATGCGAGCCCGCTACTATGTGACCGACGCCTGCCAGGGCTGCGTGGCGCGTTCCTGTATCGGCAGCTGCCGCTTCGGGGCCATTTCCTTCTCTCGCGGCCGTTCCACCATCGACCCCGAAAAGTGCCGCAACTGCGGCATGTGCATGGACGCCTGTCCCTACCATGCCATCGTGCGTCTCAATGTCCCCTGCGAGACGGCTTGCCCGGTGCGCGCCATCCACAAGGGCAACAAGGGCCGTGCCGAGATCGACTTTGAAAAGTGCACCAGCTGCGGCCGCTGCATGCGCGCCTGCCCCTTCGGTGCTGTCATGGAGCGCAGCGAAGTGCTGCCCGTGCTCCGTGCCCTGGCCAGCGGCCGCCATGTGACGGCCCTTATGGCCCCGGCCATCGTGGGCCAGTTCTCCGGCGGCCCGGCCCGCATCGTCACGGCCCTGCGCCGTCTGGGCTTTAGCGACGTCATGGAAGTGGCCCTGGGCGCCGACGTGACATCGCAGCGCGAAGCTGCGGAATTCGTGGAACGCATGGAACGCGGCGATACCTTCATGACCACCTCCTGCTGCCCGGCCTATGTGGAAGCCGTGCGCCGTCACGCGCCCGAGCTCCTGCCCCATGTGTCCGAGACGGCCACGCCCATGCACTATACGGCCGAAATCGCCCGCGAGCGTCATCCCGACACCGTGACGGTCTTCATCGGCCCCTGCGTGGCCAAGCGCCAGGAAGGCCTGCACGACGAGATGGTGGACTACGTGCTCACCTTCGAAGAAGTGGGTGCCCTGTTCAATGCCCGCGGCATCGTGGTGGAAGAGTGCGAAGAGCACGAGCTGGAGCGCCCCAGCAACGAGGCGCGCGGCTATGCCATCGCGGGCGGCGTGTCCGCCGCTGTGGAAAAGCTGGTGGGCGATCGTGTGGAGGTGCGTCCCGTGGCCATCAACGGCCTTTCGCCCCAGGGCCTCAAGAAGCTGCAGTCCTTCGTCAAGGGCGGCTGCCCCGGCAACCTGGTGGAAGTCATGACCTGCGTGGGCGGCTGCGTGGGCGGCGCCGGTGTGGTGATGCCCGCCGCCAAGGGCGCCAAGGCTGTGGAGAACTTTGCCACCAAGGGCAAGGTGTAGGGGAGGGCGGCAGGCGGTCTTCCATGCTGCCCGCCGCTTGACATCCCCGTGGGCCGTGGCTAGTAAATGTGTTACGTTTGAATAAAACATAACACGATTGCAAGCCTCGGGTTTTTCCTCTTCCTGGCAGTCGGGAAAGACCTTTCAGGGGATGCCGGCCCGTCCGGCATCCCCTGCATCGTATGGCGCCCCCTCCTGACCGCCGTTATCCCGTTCATCACGGTGCAGACGCGTCCCTCCAGGCATTCAGCCCTTCTCCTGCTGGCCGCATCCCCCTGCGCCAGAGAGGTTTGCCATGTACGATCCCCATTCCCTGCATGCCGAAGAATTCATAGATCACGAAGAGGTGCAGGAGACCCTTGCCTGGGCTGCGGAACATGCCCGCGATGCCGAGCTCATCGACGGCATCCTTGCCAAAGCCGCGCTTTGCAAAGGTCTGAGCCACCGGGAAGCCTCCGTCCTGCTGGCCTGTGAGCTGCCGGACAGGGTAGAGGCCCTGTACCGGCTGGCCAACCGCATCAAGCACGAGTTCTACGGCAACCGCATCGTCATGTTCGCGCCGCTGTACCTGTCCAACTACTGCGTCAACAGCTGCGTCTACTGTCCCTACCACGCCCGCAACAAGCACATCATCCGCAAAAAGCTGACCCAGGAGGAAGTGGCCCGCGAGGTCATCGCCCTGCAGGACATGGGCCACAAGCGTCTGGCCCTGGAAGCGGGCGAGCACCCCACCATGAACCCCATCGGCTACATCCTCGACTGCATCCGCACCATCTATGGCATCCGCCACAAGAACGGGGCCATCCGCCGCGTCAACGTGAACATCGCGGCCACCACCGTGGAGGAATACCGGATGCTCAAGGATGCGGGCATCGGCACCTACATCCTGTTCCAGGAGACCTACCACAAGCAGAGTTACGAAAAGCTCCACCCCGCGGGTCCCAAGCATGATTATGCCTGGCATACCGAAGCCATGGACCGCGCCATGCAGGGCGGCATCGACGACGTGGGCCTGGGCGTGCTCTTTGGTCTGGAGGGCTACCGTTACGAATTCGCGGCCCTGCTCATGCATGCCGAGCATCTGGAGGCCGTGCACGGCGTGGGCCCGCACACCATCAGCGTGCCGCGCATCAAGAAGGCCGACGACATCGACCCCGACGTTTTCGACAACGGCATCGACGACGAGACCTTTGCCCGCATCTGTGCCTGCATCCGTGTGGCCGTGCCCTATACCGGCATGATCATCTCCACCCGCGAGAGCCAGGCCGTGCGCGAAAAGGTGCTGCCCCTGGGCGTCTCGCAGATCAGCGGTGCCTCCCGCACCAGCGTGGGCGGCTATTGCGAGCCCGAACCCGAGGACGAGAACTCCGCCCAGTTCGATGTCAGCGACCGCCGCACCCTGGACGAGGTGGTCCGCTGGCTCATGGATCAGGGCCACATCCCCAGCTTCTGCACGGCCTGTTACCGCGAAGGCCGCACCGGCGACCGCTTTATGAGCCTGTGCAAGAGCCGCCAGATCCTCAACTGCTGTCATCCCAATGCCCTGCTGACCCTCAAGGAATATTTGCAGGACTACGCCTCGCCCGCCACCCGGGCCGTGGGCCTGGACATGATCGCGAAGGAACTGGACAAGATCCCCAGCGACAAGGTGCGCGCCCGCACCATCCGGTGCCTGGACGCCATCGAGGCCGGGCAGCGGGACTTCCGCTTCTAGATCCGCAGCCTTTTCCGGGGCTGCTCCTGTCCGCCGGGAGCGGCCCCGTGCTTTCCCCGTGGCGTTTGCCGCCTTTTTCCTCCCTCCCGCCGGGCAGCGCCCTTCCTGTCCCGCCAGCCTTTCAGGAGATCCCGCATGCCGGAATCCGCACCATTTTCCCCCGCGACGGCCGGCCCCGAGGCCGCCTGTTCTTCCGCGGCCCCCACGTCCATCCCCGCCCTTTCCCGGGCCGAAGTGCGCGAGCTGCTTTTCGACCTGCCCTGGCCGGAACTGCAGGCCCTGGCGCACCAGTGCCGCCTGCGGCACAAGGGGCGGCATGTGCATGTGCGCGGCCTGCTGGAATTTTCCAATGTCTGCCGCCGCAACTGCCGCTATTGCGGCCTGCGCCACGAGAACAGGCGTCTGTCCCGCTACAGCCTGTCGGCGGCGGAACTGCTGCGGGCCGCGTCGCAGGCCGTGGCCGCCGGGGTGGATACGCTGGTGCTGCAATCGGGCGAGACGGCCCGCAATCCCCTCTGGCTGGCGCAGGTGGTGCGTGGCCTCAAGGAGCGCTTCGGCCTGCCCGTGACCCTGAGCGTGGGCGAGCAGCCGCGCGAATGGTACGCCCTGTGGCGGGAGGCCGGGGCCGACCGCTTCCTGCTCAAGCACGAGACTGCCGATGCCCGTCTCTATGCCGCCCTGCATCCCGGCTATCGTCTGGCCGACCGGCTGCGGGCCCTTTCCTGGCTGGCGGAGCTGGGCTATGAGGTGGGCTCCGGCTTCATGGTCGGTGTGCCCGGCCAGCGCCCCGAAAGTCTGGTGGACGACGTCCTGTTGGTGCGGGACATGCGCGTGGCCATGTGCGGGGCCGGGCCCTTCGTGCCCCAGGCCGACACCCCCCTGGGGCGGCAGCCGCGCGGCTCCACGGAGCTGTGCCTGCGGGTCATGGCCGTGCTGCGTCTGGCCCTGCCCTGGGCCAACTTGCCCGCCACCACGGCGCTGGCCAGCCTGCGCCCCGAAGATGGGCAACGGCAGGGCCTTGCCGCGGGCGGCAACGTGCTCATGCCTTCCTTCACCCCGGCGGCGCGCCGGGCCGCCTACCGCATCTACGACCACAAGGCTGTGGTGGACATGGACGCCGTGCGGCGCGCCATTGCGGGCGCCGGGCTGGAGCATGCGCTGCCGGAAGCTTAGGCAGGGAGGGATGCAGTTTTTGGCGGGAGAGGAAGGGGCGTTTTTGTAAAAACTGCCCCTTCCTCCCCCGTACCCCCTCCTACCCCGAAAAAACTTTGCTCCGGTCGGTATGGCGGGTCCCCGTCCTTGTCTGTGAGGGCAGGGACATCGCAGGATGGCCGTGGGATATTTTCGGGGACTAGGGGAGGCTTTGGCGAGCCGCTCCATTCTTCGTGCCCTCATGCCGGGATGCCCGTGACAGAGCAGCTGTGGAACGGACGTTCCTGCTTTTGGTGGGAAAAAGCTCCTGTGACGGCGGCGGAGAAGAAATAGTAAGTGGAGATTTGCGGCGGCCGGGGACGGCAGAGAGTGCGGGACAGTGTTTTATGCTCTTTCGATGATGACGGCATGGACAGGTGACCGTGGCGTCCCTATATCTGGAAGGAAAGGCCGGGAGCGCGGCTGAAGGCATGGGCCTGTCCTGTCGTCTCCCGTCTCTTTCGCATCAGGATTTTCAGCATACAAGTTATGGCGTGTCGTCCGGTATGACCGGCGGCCAGCATGAAGGAGTTCGGCATGAACGAAAGTCCCAAGGCCCTGCGCCTGCATATCGGTCTGTTCGGGCGGCGCAATGCGGGCAAGTCTTCCTTGCTCAACGCGCTCGTGGGGCAGGACGTGGCCATCGTCTCCCCCACGCCGGGCAGTACGGCGGACCCGGTGGAAAAGACGCTGGAGATGGCGCCCCTGGGGCCGGTGGTCTTTCTGGATACGGCCGGGCTGGACGATCAGGACGCCTCGCTGGGCGCCCAGCGGGTGGAGCGCAGCCTGCGGGCCATGCGCCGGGTGGACGTGGCCCTGCTGGTGCTGGATGCCCCCTGCTGGGAGGCCGTGGACGCCGACACCGCCGCCCGTCTGGCCGCTGCGGGCATCCCCTTTGCCGTGGTGGTCAACAGCCGCGGAGCGGCGGACACCTGTGATGCCGCCTGGCGCCCTGACGGCCTTGCCGCGACGGTCCCCGTGCTCTGGGCCTCGGCCCGGGAAGGCTGGGGGCTGGAGGGCATCCGGGCCGCGCTGGCCCGTCTGGCTCCGGCCGGGGCCCTGAAGCAGCCGCCGCTGGTGCACGACCTGCTGCCGGAGCACGGCACGTTGCTGCTGGTGGTGCCGCTGGATTCCGGAGCGCCGCAGGGCCGCCTCATCCTGCCGCAGGTGCAGACCATCCGGGACAGCCTGGACGGCCGCTGCCTGTGCCTTGTGGTGACGGAAGAGCAGCTGCCGCAGGCCGTTGCCGCCTTGCGGGAGCCGCCGGATCTGGTGGTCTGCGATTCGCAGGTGGTACATGTGGCCGCGCGCCTGACGCCGCCGTCCGTGCCCCTGACCACGTTCTCCATCCTCATGGCCCGCGCCAAGGGCGATCTGGTGGCTCTGGCCCGGGGGGCGGCGGCCCTGACCCGTCTGCGGCCCGGCCAGACCGTGCTGGTGCAGGAAGCCTGCTCGCACCATGCGCAAAAAGATGACATCGGCCGCGTGAAGATCCCGCGCCTGCTGGCCCGGCTGGCCGGCGGCCCCGTGGAGACCCCCATGCTGGCCGGCAAGGAATTTACCGAATACGCGGGAGACGCGGCCGCCGTGGTGCACTGCGGCGCCTGCGCCATCACGCGCGGCCAGATGCTGGCTCGGCTGGACGAAGCCCGGGCCCACGGGCTGCCCATGACCAATTACGGCATGTGCATCTCGCTGGCGCAAGGCGTGCTGGAACGCGTGCTCTCTCCCTTCCCGGAAGCGCTGGCCGCCTGGCGTGCCGAAGCGCAGCTGCCGGGATAACCCGTAACCACAGGGCATGCATCATGCCCGGGAGGTCATATGCCTGGACCGTTGTTCGCCGTCATCGGCATCATCGTCATGTTCCTCGTCATGCGCTGGGTCTTCAAGAATGGCGGTTGCGGCTGAATGCCCCGTCGTCCTGCCCCGGGTCCCGGGGAAAAGCGTCTGGAAGAATTTTCCGCCCGGCGCAAGGAGGAAGACCGCTGACCTTTCCGGAAAGGCCCCGAGCAGCTCTGGCTGCCTGAGCCTGTCCCTTTTCCCGCTGTCCTGATCTGACGGCAGCGGCTCTCCTGTCCATGTTCCCCGGCCCGTCGTGTCCTGCGACGGGCTTTTTTAGTCTGCGCTTCCCCAGCGCCGTCGTCAGGGGCCTGTCTTTTTCCTGCCCGTTTTTTCTGTCCTCATCTTTCGCCGCCGGATCATGTTTTTCGGTCTGCGGTGGGCTCCTGTCTTTTGTCCTACCTTCCGTTCCGGATGCTGAGGGCTCATATTTTCCTTATATCCTGCATAGCTATCAGCATTCCTTATTTCATGAATCGGGGCGGGAAGTTCCTGCCGCCGCTCAAAGACGGGGACCTGCCATACCGACCGGAGCAAAGTTTTTTCGGGGTTGGAGGGGGTATGGGGGAGGAAGGGGCAGTTTTTACAAAAAACGCCCCTTCCTCCCCCGCCATCCTCATCCCCGCCCCGGATGGACAGGGCGGGACAATCTTCGTATGCTGCCTAGCCTGAGGGCCCTGACGGTCGCATCCGGCTGGTATCATGCCGGATTCCCGAACCGGGCCAGAATGGAGACGTGTCCGGGGCTGCGGGCGCAGGGGGACTTTCTTCCTGACCGGGCTCCATGCGGGAGAGAGATATGCGGCAAAAGATTCTGGCAGCGGTGCTGCTTGTGGGCGTGGCCGTGGCGCTGGGCTGGTACTTCCTGTGGGACAGGACGCAGGGAAGTCTGGTGCTGTACGGTAATGTGGAGATCCGTCAAGTGGATGTGAGCTTCCGCGTGGATGGCCGTATTGCCCAGGTGCTGGTGGACGAAGGCGACAGCGTGCGCGCCGGGCAGGAGCTGGCCCGGCTGGACGATGACCTGTTGCGCCAGCAGCGGGACCAGACAGCGGCCCAGCTGGCCGGGCAGAAGGCCCAGCTGCTGCGCCTGGAGCGCGGTTACCGCACGGAAGAAGTGGAACAGGCCCGCGCCGCCGTGGCCCGTGCCCGTGCCGTGGCCGACAATGCGACCATCAATCTGAACCGCGTCAGCGCCATGCGCGCACGCAACGCCATCTCCCAGAAGGAGCTGGACAACGCCCGCAGTTCGGACAGGTCGGCCCGGGCGGAGCTGCGTTCGGCGCAGGAACAGCTCGACATGCTGCTGTCCGGCTACCGCGAGGAAGAGGTGCTGGCCCAGCGGGCGGCGGTGGATGCCGCGGCGGCGGCACTGGAACTGGCGGAGATCCGGCTGCGTGATGCGCTGCTGACCGCGCCGCAGGACGGCATCGTCCTGACCCGTGCCCGCGAGGCCGGGGCCATCGTGCAGGCCGGGCAGACCGTGTACACCCTGAGCCTGGTGGACCCGGTGTGGCTGCGCGTCTATGTGGACGAACCGCAGCTGGGGCGCATCAAGCCGGGCATGGCCGTGCGGGTGCGTGTGGATGCGGTGCCGGACAAGGAATTTACGGGCCGGGTGGGCTTCATCTCTCCGGCGGCGGAGTTCACGCCCAAGAGCGTGGAGACCATGGAAGTGCGCACCTCGCTGGTCTATCGCCTGCGGGTGCAGGTGGACGATCCCGATAACGTCATGCGGCAGGGCATGCCCGTGACCGTGACCCTGGTGGAGCCCTAATGTCCTTCTTGTCCGCCTGGTGGCGGCGTCGGGCAGCCGGGGGGCCGGACACGGCCCGGTCTGCTTACGGTCGTGCCGATGGCGATGACCGGAGCGGGGCAACCGGCCGACAGGCCATCCCTGATGCTGTGCAGGACGCCGTGGCGCCGCAGGACGGCATCGCCGTGGAGCTGCGCGGTCTGGCCATGCGCTTCGGGGCCGTGGAGGCCCTGCGCGGTCTGGATGCCCGCATCCCGGCCGGGCGCATCACCGGCCTCGTGGGGCCGGACGGCGCGGGAAAGACCACCCTGCTGCGCCTGCTTGCCGGGCTCATGGAACCGGCGGCGGGGCAGGCCCTGCTGTTCGGTCGTCCCGCCCGCGAGGTGGCGGCGGACGCGCCCAACAGCATCGGCTACATGCCGCAGCGTTTCGGCCTGTATGAAGACCTTTCCGTCATAGCCAATCTGCGCCTGCACGCCCGTCTGCGCGGTCTGGAGGGCGCGGCCCGCGATGCCCTGTTCGACAGGTTGCTGGCCTTCACCTCGCTGGGGCCGTTCACCCGCCGTCTGGCCGGACGCCTTTCCGGCGGCATGAAGCAGAAACTGGGCATCGCTTGTGCCCTGCTGGGGGCGCCGCGCGTGCTGCTGCTGGATGAACCCGGCGTGGGCGTGGACCCCCTGTCGCGGCAGGAGCTGTGGCAGATGGTCAGCGAACTGAGCGACGACGGCATGACCGTCATCTGGTCCACGGCCTATCTGGATGAGGCTGCGCGCTGTCCGGGCATCATCATGCTGGACGGCGGCCGTATCCTTTACGACGGCCCGCCCGAGGGGCTCACCGCCCGGGTGGAAGGGCGCGTGTTCCATGTGCCGCCGGGCAGCGAGGGCAGCAAGGCGGCCCTGGCCCGCTGGACGCGGACGCCGGGCGTGGAAGACGCCCTGATGCAGGGCAGCCGTATCCGCGTGCTGCTGGGGCGGGACGCCCCGGAAAGCACCCGGGCCGCCGTGCGCGAGGCCGGGGGCGAGAACGTCCCCGCCCGTCTGGAAGACGCCTACATGCATATGGTGGGCGGGCTTAATCAGGAGCCTTCGCCCTACGGCAGGACGGGAGGCAAGGGCGGCGGGCATGTGTCGCAACTGTCCGTGGAGGCGCCGGAACGCATCGTGGCCAAGGAGCTGACCAAGCGCTTCGGCGATTTCACGGCGGCGGACCACATCAGCTTCACGGTGCGCGCCGGGGAGATATTTGGTCTTCTTGGGCCCAACGGCGCGGGCAAGTCCACCACCTTTCGCATGCTTTGCGGTCTGTCGCGGCCCACGTCGGGCCAGTGCAGCGTGGACGGTGTGGACCTGTTGCGTGCGGGCAGCGCGGCGCGTTCGCGTCTGGGCTACATGGCGCAGAAATTTTCCCTGTATCTGGACATCCCGGTGCGCGAGAACATCCTGACCTGTGCGGAGCTCTACGGTCTTGCCCTGGAACGCCGCAAGGCCCTGCTGCCCGTGCTGGCGCAGGCCCTGGAACTGACCGACTATCTGGACAGCCGCACCCACAGCCTGCCGCTGGGGCAGAAGCAGCGCCTGGCCCTGCTGTGCGCCACCCTGCACGAGCCGCCGGTGCTGTTTTTGGACGAGCCCACATCGGGCGTGGACGCGCGCACCCGCCGGGACTTCTGGAAGCATATCACGGCCATGACCGAGGCCGGGGCCTCGGTGCTGGTGACCACGCATTTCATGGAAGAAGCCGAATACTGCGATCGCATGGCCCTCATCTACCGGGGCGCCATGATCAGCATGGGCACGCCGGACGAGCTCAAGGCCTCCTGCCGGGGCTTGCCGGGCGTGCCTGAGGACCCCACGCTGGAAGATGCCTTCATCGCCAGCATCCGGCGTTATGATGCCGAGCATCCGCAGTAAGGGATGGCTCATGCGGTTGCGGGGGAAAGGCTGTTCCAGCTTCTTCGCCTTGCTTTGACGGCCGCGCTGCCTTGCCGTCTGGCGGGCGCTGCCCTGCGCGGGCCCTGACCGGCAGGGCAGGGGCCGGAATCTTGCGCCGGGGCGGCAGGAATGCGGGACGGGAAAGCGGATCGGGAAAGATGGCGTCTGCAACGGCAGGCCGGGAGAGGGAATACTGATGCAAGAACGTCTGTCACGCCGCCTCTGGGTGCGGCAATTGCTGGCCCTGGTGGGCAAGGAGTTCCAGCAGATCGTGCGGGACCCCTCGTCCTATCTGGTGGCCGGTGTGCTGCCCCTGCTGTTCCTGCTGCTCTTCGGCTACGGCATCACCCTGGACGCGGGCGTATTGCAGCTGGCCGTGTTCAACCAGAGCGGCGGCCAGCATTCGCGGGCCCTGCTGACGGACTTTGCCCACTCGCCGCACTTCGTCATCCGCTCCATCAGTCATATGCGCGAGGGCGAGCGTTTGATGCGCGAATCTTCCGTGCAGGGCATCCTGGTGCTGGGCCAGCAGTTCGACGCCCAGCTGGACAGGGGGACGACGGCGGACGTGCAGCTCATCGTGGACGGCACCGAACCCAACGTGGCCCGCTTCATCCAGAGCTATGCGCAGGCCGTGCTGCTGCGCTGGCAGGGGGCCCGGCAGGCGGGCGGGGTACCGCAGGCCGGCCCGGTGAGCATAGAGGAGCGCTACTGGTACAATCCCACGGCCAAGAGCGAGCGTTTTTTGGTGCCCGGGGCCATCACGGTCATCATGACGCTCATCGGTACCCTGCTGACATCGCTGGTCTTCGCCCGCGAGTGGGAGCGCGGCACCATGGAAGCCATGCTGGCCACGCCCGTGAGCCGCTGGCAGATGCTGCTCGGCAAGCTCATCCCCTATTACTGTATGGGCATGTTCAGTATGGGCCTGTGCGCGCTGGCCGCCGTGACCCTGTTCGGCGTGCCTTACCGGGGCTCGGTGGGGGCGCTGCTGTTCATCTCCTCGGTATTCATGCTCTGCGCCCTGGGGCAGGGCCTGCTCATCTCCGTGAGCCTGCACAGCCAGTTGCAGGCCGCCGAGGCCGGGCTTTTTTCCGGCTTTTTGCCCGCCCTGCTGCTGTCGGGCTTCGTGTTCGACATCAACAGCATGCCGCCCATCCTGCAGGCCATCACCCATCTGGTGCCGGCCCGTTACTTCAATACCTGTTTGCGGACGCTCTTCCTGACCGGGGACGTCTGGGAGCTGTTCTGGCCCTGTCTGGGGGCCATGAGCCTGCTGGCCCTGCTCATGCTGGGGCTGGTCTATAAAAAGCTGGTCAAAAGGCTGGATGTCTGATGCTGCGCGATGCCTTTCTGCTCCATATCCGGCGCATGCTGGCCATCGTGCGCAAGGAACTGCTGGTCCTGTTCTGCAATCCCATCTCCCGCATGCTGCTCATCGTGCCGCCGCTCATGCAGATCATCGTGTTCGGCTGGGCCGCCACCATGGAAGTGCGCAATGTGGATGTGGCCGTGCTCGACCATGACGAGGGACCCCTGAGCCGGGAGATCGTGCGCCGTCTGGAGGGCTCGCCCACCTTCCGGCATGTGTTCTTCTTGCGCGGGCAGCAGGAGGTGCGCCCGGCCATCGAGCAGGAAAAGGCCCTGTTCGTCATGGTTTTCGATGCGGAGTTCTCCCGCAGGGCCGCCCGCGGCGAGCCCGTGACCGTGCAGCTGTTGCTGGACGGCAGGCGTTCCAACGCCGCCCAGATAGCGGCCTATTATGTGCAGGTCATGCTGGCCGAGGTGGCCGCGCAGACACCGCTGGGGCAACAAGCCGCGCTGGCGGGCGGCGGCAGCCTGGACATCCGGCAACGCAGCTGGTTCAACCCCAATTTCGAGTTCCAGTGGTTCTTCCTGCCCAACCTCATCGGCATGCTGAGCTTCATGCTGGGGCTGGTGGTGACGGGCCTGTCCATCGCCCGCGAGCGCGAGGCGGGCACCTTCGACCAGCTGCTGGTCTCGCCGGCCACGCCCACCGAGATCGCCCTTGCCAAGCTCATCCCCGGCTGCGTGGTGGGCCTGGCCCACGGCACCATCTTTTTGCTGGTCTCGGTCTTCGGTTTCGGCGTGCCCTTCACGGGCTCCGTCGTGCTGCTCTATGTGGCCATCTTCATCTTCTCGCTGGCGGCGGGCGGCATCGGTCTGATGATCTCTTCCCTGTCCTCCACCCAGCAGCAGGCCTTTTTGGGCGCCTTCACCGTAGGCGTGCCCTGCATCCTGCTTTCCGGGGCCGTGACACCGGTCATCAACATGCCCATGTTTTTGCAGCACAGCAGCCAGCTCAACCCCATCCGCCATTTCACCACCCTGGTGCAGGGCGTGTTCCTGCGTGACATCACCTTCGAGGCCGCTTCGGTGAGCCTGCTCAAGATCTGCGCCATCACCGTGGTCTGCGTCTGTGTGGCGGTGTGGATGTTCCGCCGCCGCGTGTAGGGGGCGGACAGGAGACGGCTACGGATTTTCTTTGGGAGCGGACTCCTTGTCCGCCTTCTGGACGGGACGACTGGCAAAGGTGCGGCCCACGATGGAGGCGATGACCACCAGTGAATAGATGTTGGCGGACAGGGACACCAGCACGGTGGCATTGCGCGCGGCCCAGGAGACGGGCGTGATGTCGCCGTAGCCGATGGTCATGAGGCTGATATAACTGAAGTAGAAAAGATCCTGCAGGCTCACGCCGCCGGGATCGGGGCCCCGAAAGGAGCCGGGCTGGAAGCTCTCCAGCAGCAGGAAGAGGAAAAAGCCGCTGTAGCCGATGAGCAGCAGTCCGGAAAGGCCTGCGCAAAGGGTCTGCCGGGCATCCAGATGCAGGCGGTGCGTCTGGGCGCGGTAAAGCTGGATGAAGACTTCCAGCAGGATGATGAAGAAGAACAGGCCGTGCAGCAACAGCAGGCTGAGCTGGAGCGCCCGGGGCATGGAGGACAGCGCCTGGAAGGGATGCAGGGCCAGGATGCCCGCGGCCGTCAGGGCCGCCGCCCAAAAGCCCGGCCGGAGGCGGCCGTACAGATTGATCCCGGCCAGCAGTTGCAGGGGCAGGTAGCAGGCCTGGGCCGTGCCGCCATAGATTTTTCCGGGAAAAATGATATTCAGCAGGAACATGCAGGCGAGGGAAAGCAGCAAGCCCTCAAAGCGGCGAAAATGCCACCAGCGGCGTCCGTGCAGCAAGGGGAACATGGGACCTCCCGGTCAGACGGCTTCAGTACGGGAACATATGGATCATGGTCTGCCGGGGCGGCAGACAGCGGAGCGGCAGCGCGGGCCTCGTCTCTGTTGGGGCGTGGCATCGCAGGCAGGGACCGGATGTTGCCGGGCATCGCTCCACGGCTGACCCTAAAGCAGAAGCGCGGGATTGCAAAGCCCGGTCTTTGACATTTTTAAGCAGTCGCTGCCTTGCTGCGGGGAACGTACGCCCGGGATGCGGCGGACGTCAGCGCGTTGCCGCAAAGGTCTGCCTGCTGCGGATGGCCGCGGCGGCGTCGGATACGGCGCACCGGCCTGCGATCATGATGGAGGATGACGATGGATGTGACGGCGCTGCGCAATTGCGGCCTTCTTTTTCTGGCGGGCGGGGCAGGGGCCCTGGCACGCTACGGCGTTTCGGAACTGGCCAACACGCTGGTGGGGCGGCAGTATCCGCTGGGGACCTTTGTGGTCAACGTGCTGGGCTGCTTCCTGTTCGGGCTGATCTGGGAGCTGGCCGCGGTGCGCCTGCTCATTTCGGATACGGTGCGTTTGATCATTCTGGTGGGCTTCATGGGCTCGTTCACCACCTTCTCGTCCCTGATCTTCGATTCCTTCGCCCTGGGGCAGACCCGTCTGGCCCTGCTGCTGTTCAATATCGGTGCCCAGACCATCCTGGGCTTCGCGGCCCTTTTCCTGGGCATGACCGTGGGCAAGCACTGGTAGATCCGGCGCGGTTCAGCGCCCCCCTTCCTCCGTCGGCAGCTCGCGCAGGCGTTCCACCAGCCAGCGACCGGCCGTGCCCAGGGGCTCGACCCAGGCCAGCTCCACAGCGGTGGTGCTGATGCCGTCGTCAAAGTCCAGTTCCAGCAGCTTGAGGCGACCCTGTTCCACAAAAGGGCGGGCCAGCTGGGCCGGAAAGACCGCAAAGCCCATGCCCGCCAGCAGCATTTCCTGCAACTGGTAGAACTGGCTGTAATGCACCAGATGGCTGCTGAGGCGGAAACTGTCGTAAAAGGCATCGGAGCTGATGACGCCCGGCAGGGGCAGGAGCTGGCGGTGCCGCAACAGGTCGTCCAGGGAAAGACTGCCCCGGATGCGGCTCAGGGGATGGTCGGCAGCGGCCACCACGCGCCAGATGATGCGCCCGGCCATGACCGACTGGCCGCCGTGATCGTAGCGCAGGCGCGCCGGGGCCAGCAGGATGTCCACCGTATGGCGGGCGCTGCTGTCCAGCTGGCGCAGCTTGTCGCAATGCAGGACGGAATCCTCGCCGTCATACAGGAATATCTCCAGCAGCGGGAAGGCCTGTTGCAGTTCCACCAGCGCGGCCCGCACCTCCGGGAACATGACGAAGCCGTGCAGACCGATGCGCAGCTGGCCTTCCTGCCCCTGGCCCCGTGTGGCGGCCAGGTTTTCCAGCCCCTCCAGACGCGGGATGATGTCCAGTGCGTGGAAGTAGAATTGCCGCCCCAGGTCGGTCAGCACCGGACTGCGGCCCGGGCTGCGCCGGAACAGGGGCGCGTCCAGATCCTGTTCGAAATGCCGGATGACCTGCTGCACGGCCGCACCGCTCACGCCCAGACGGCGCCCGGCAGCCGCGAAGGAGCCGGTCTCGGCCACGGCCCAAAGATAGTGCAGGCGTTCCGTGGTGATGATCATGTGTGCCTCCTGCAGACAGGGCATCCGGAGCGTTGACACGGGGCGCCCGAAGGCATCCTGCCACCATGCCGTCGGCCGCATCCCGCCGTTGTTCCTGCCGCTTTCTTTGCCGGGATGGGCGTCTTCCCTGTACCGGGCAGCCGGTCCCTTCAGACATCCGCCCCTTTCCCTTTCATTCCATGTGCCGCCACTCAGGCCAGTTTGAGCAGGGCCACGCCCGCGATGATGAGCGCGATGCCCGCAAGCCGCAGCGGCTGCACGGGATCGCCGAAAAGCAGGGCCCCGGCCAGAAAGGTACCGGCCGCGCCTATGCCTGTCCAGACGGCGTAGGCCGTCCCGATGGGGATGTGCTTCTGGGCCATGAAGAGCAGGGCGCCGCTGACGAGCATGCAGACGCCCGCCATGATGAAGCCGGGCAGACGCCACAGGCCCGATTGCGCCCATTTGAGGCCCAGCGGCCAGCCTATCTCGCACAGTCCTGCCAGTATCAGGAGCAGCCATGCGTTCATTCTGCTTCCTCCTTCCACGAAAATGTGGTGCTGATGGTCCGCGTCCCGGAAGGGACGATCCCGCCTTTGTAGCACGGGACGGCGGAAGCGGTCTTGCACGAGCGTAAAGCGCGGCTTTCAGGCTGCCATAAAAAAGAGGCCCGTAAAGGGCCTCTTTGTTGTTGCCTGATGGCAGGGTACACAGGGGGCATGGCAGTGCCGCCGGATGCCTCGTACGGGTGTCGCCCGGCCTGCCTAGCGGATGAAGTTGGTGGGCTGCCAGGCCTCGACGGCAGGCGGCGTGATGCCCGCCTTGCGACCGGCCTCGATGCAGTGCAGCAGCCAGGCCATGTTGTCGCCCAGGGTACGCATGATCTGCAGGCCCTCGGCATCCTGCACGGCTTCTTCCGCATTGTTGCCGTGGATGGAGTTCCAGTACTGGGAGGAGACCACGGGCATGCGGGCGATGGTGAAATACTTGTTGAGGCGGTCAAAGGAAGCGCTGGCCCCGCCGCGACGGCAGCTCACCACAGCGGCCGCGGGCTTGAAGGCATAGGGGGCGGACTTCATGTAGAACATGCGGTCCAGCAGGGCGCACAGGCCGGCATTGGGACCGGCATAGTAGACGGGCGAGCCCACCACCAGACCGTCGGCTTCACGCATACGTTCGATGCATTCGTTGACCGGATCGTCCTTGAACACGCACAGGCCGGTTTGGGCACATTTGCCGCAGGCGATACAGCCGCGGATGGCCTTGTGGCCCACATGAAGCGTGGTGGTCTCGATACCGGCCTTTTCCAGTTGCCGGGCCACAGTGGCCAGGGCCGTGGCCGTGCTGCCCTTGGGATGGGGACTGCCGTTGATGAGCAGGACCTGCATGGGGATACTCCTTGGTTGAAAACACCCGGTCGCCGACGCGCCGGGACCCTACAGATAAGGACTGCCCGCCGGGAGTAAAGGGGGCGGGCAGGATGCGGCAAAAATGGGAGAGGATCCGGCAGCGGCCTTTGGACACCGGTGAGGCTCGTCCCGCATGGATACGGCAGACGGTTTAAGACAAGGCAGACTGACGCATCCCGATATGGCGGGCACGGAATCGTGTGCGCGAACGCTGGCCGGGGCTGCACACGCACTCCCCGGCACCCGTCCATGCTCTAGGACTGGGCCTCGGCCGTCCTGTTCCCCGGCAGCTCGTTGGCCAGGGTGGCACCCAGGATGAGGACGGTGCCGCAGGCTTCGGCCAGGCCGAAGGGCTGGTGCAGAAAGAGGGTGGCCAGCAGGATGGCGGTGACGGGATCCACATAGCTGAGCACGGCCGTTGTCTGGGCCGGGAGACGGCCCACAGCCGAGAAGAACAGGATGTAGACCAGGCCCGTGTGGACGATGCCCACCACCAGCAGCAGAAAGAGCGTGAACGGCGCGGGAGCAAGGCCGTGCAGATGACCGCCCAGCAGCACATAGGGCAGCATGACCAGGGCGGCGGTGCAGAGCTGGCAGAAGGTGGTCTCCAGCGTATCCAGCCCGCGCAGGCGTTTGTTGAGGAGGATAAGGGAACAGTAGAGCAGGGCGGCCGCCAGCCCGAAAGCGATGCCGCGCGGGTCCTGCCGGCTGCCGGTGAACACGCCGGAGATGCACACGGCCCCCAGCACGGCCAGCAGGGTGCAGACGATCTTGCGGCGGGTCAGGCGTTCGCCGAGCACAAGGGGCGAGAGCAGGATGACGAAGACCGGCGCCATGTAATAGCAGAGCGTGGCCACGGCGATGCCCGTATGGCGGAAGGCCTCGAAGAGGAAGATCCAGTTGAAGCCCAGGGCCGCGCCGGAGAGCAGGAGGCAGAGGGCATTCTTGCGGATGGCCTGACCGTGCAGGGGCGTTTTTTTCAGGCGCAGCGCCAGCAGCAGGAAGAGGGTGCCGATGACTGCCCGGGCACAGGCGATGACCGCCGGGGGCAGCGGGATGTAGTGGACGAAGAGGCCGATGCTGCCCACGATGAACATGGCGGCGGCCAGTTTGCTTTTTTCCATGACGTGGTTCCCTGTGGTTCGCTTTCTGTTCGACAGGGCTTGAGAGGGGGAGGGGCGTTTTTTGGGCAAAAACTGCCCCTCCCCCTCTCAAACTCTCCCCCACCCCGAAAAAACCTTCTTTGGGTCTGACCCGATGGTCTCCGTCGCTGCCTCGCAGGTGCTGTCATCGTGTTGCAGCCCGCTGTGCCGCCACGCAGGCCGAAAGCGGCCGGAAGGCATTTTTTCCCGTATCACCGGAAGACCGGCATAGCGGCAATTGCGGCGGCAGACATTGGAAAACCCTCTTCCGCATCACCGGGGGACCGGCAGCAGCGCGCTTTCCGTCGCTTCTTCCTTGTCCTGCCGGTGACCAGAATAAACGTTTTTGGCAGGAGGAGGGGAGCGCGAGGGGAGGAGGGAGACCTTTTTTCAAAAAGGGCCCCTCCTCCCCTCGCCCATCCCCAATCACAGACCGGCGTCGATGCGGGCCAGCAGCTCGGCGGTCTTTTCTTCCAGCAGGGCCCTGTTGGCGCGGCTCTCCACGTTGAGGCGCAGCAGGGGCTCGGTGTTGGACATGCGCAGGTTGAAGCGCCAGTCGCCGAACTCCAGGTTGACGCCGTCGATGGCGTCTTCATAGGTGGCGGCAGGGGCGTAGTGGTCGCGGATCTTGCGCATCAGGGCCGGGGCGTCGGCCACGCGGCGGTTGATCTCGCCGCTGCAGGGCCAGGCGTCCATGCGTTCGCGCACCAGCTCGGCCAGGGGCTTGCCGTGGCGCTGCATGGCCGCGATGACCAGCAGCCAGGGCAGCATGCCGGAATCACAGTAGGCAAAGTCGCGGAAGTAATGGTGGGCGCTCATCTCGCCGCCATAGACGGCATCTTCGGCGCGCATGCGTTCCTTCATGAAGGCATGGCCCGTCTTGCCCATGACGGGGATGCCGCCGCCCGCCCGGATGAGTTCGCGGGTGTTCCAGTAGACGCGGGTATCGTAGATGATCCTGGCACCGGGGAAGCGGGGCAGCAGCTCGGAAGCCAGCAGGCCCACCAGATAGTAGCCTTCGATGAAGTTGCCTTCGTTGTCGTAGAAGAAGCAGCGGTCAAAGTCGCCGTCCCAGGCGATGCCCAGGTCGGCCTTGTGCTCGCGCACGGCCCGGGCCGTGGCGGCGCGCTTTTCGGGCAGCAGGGGATTGGGCACCCCGTTGGGGAAGGTGCCGTCGGGCTCCATCTGGCAGAAGATGAATTCGTGCGGCAGGTGCGGGGCCAGCTCCTTGAGCAGCAGACCGGCACAGCCGTTGCCCGCGTCGGCCACGATCCTGAGGGGCTTTTGCGCGGCGGCGCCGGTGTAGTCCAGGATGCGGCGGACGTACTCCTGCCGGAAGCTGACCGGCGTCACCGGGGCTTCGTCCGCAGGCAGGTTCACGCCCGCGGCCAGCTGGGCCGCCACGCGGTCGCGCAGGTCGTGCAGGCCGGAATCGCCGCTCACGGGCCGGGCGCCGCGCAGCACCAGTTTGAAGCCGTTCTCGTCGGCCGGGTTGTGACTGCCGGTGATCATGATACCGGCGTCGAAGTCCTGCCGGGCGGCGGCATCGTAGATCTCTTCGGTGCCGCACATGCCCAGACTGAAGACCCGGGCCCCGGCCTGATGCAGGCCCGCGGCCAGCGCGGCGTGCAGCACGGGGCCGCTCAGGCGGGCATCGTAACCGAGGACGACACGCCGGGCGGCGAAATGTTCGGCCACGGCGCGGCCCAGGGCAAAGGCCAGCTCGGGGGACAGGGGATCGGGCACCTTGCCGCGGATGTCATAGGCCTTGAAGCAGGAAAGATCGGTCATGGGGGCTCCTTGAGGGGGCCGGTACGGCCCGTGACGGGGCCTTCCGGTAAGAAGGGTAAAATTGTCCGGCGCAGGCAAACGGCGTTTGGGAGCCGCTGCGGCTGCCGGGGATGTCCTAGCCCTGGACGCACCAGGGATCGCACAGGGGACGGCAGCGGCAGAAGCGGGCGAAGGCGGCGGCGCTGATGCGCAGCGACTCTTCCACGGGGGCCGCTCCGTCAAAACCGTAGATGATGGTCAGACAGACGCGCGTCCGTTCATCCACCAGAGCGCGGGTGGAATCGCTGACAGGGCTGCCGAAGGGGCCCAGAGCATCGGCCAGCAGGGGCAGGTTCTCCAGATTGAGGCCGCCCTTGCCGATACCTTCGTAGGTCTCGCCAGGCAGGCCGCGGCGGAAGGTGATGTCGCCCCGGAGATTGGCAAGCGTGTAGCTGCCCAGGGAAAAGCCCGTCTCCAGCGAGGCGATGTTGTTGGCGTCCACCACGCTGTTGATGGCGTACAGTCCCTTGCCCTGCTTGAGGCGGCGGTACAGGGCCTCGGAAGAGATGCGGTAGCGGCCGGGATCTTTGCCGCAGGCCTTGCAGCCCGCACGCGAGGGCCCCAGGTTGGGCCACTGGGCCAGGGGCTCGCCTTCCATGCGGGCCACGAGACGGGGGGCCAGCTCGTTGTCCAGATAGTCCTGACAGTCAGGGCGGCTGGGTTCGACCTCCACTTCATGGACGAGACAGCCCAGGCAGAGGCCGGGCACACGGGCGAGGATGTCGGCATCGGGACGGATGACGGGACGGATAAAAGGAGAAGCGCTCACGGGATGATCCTTGGCAGAGTCTGTACGGCGTCACCGGCCGGTACGGTGGACGCGGAAGCGCGGGGACGTACCGGCGCGCCGGTCCCTGCGGCAGGGCAGGGACAAAAGCTGATTTTAGCACGGGGCGACAGCGGCCTCAAGCCGGAGGGGCGGGGCCGGAGCGGAGGGAGTGGGCTCCCGGAGGCGGGAGCCGGGAAGGGGCGGTCCGGCAGGCGCGCTTTCGGAAAAATATGGCGAACCGCAGGAGAGGGCCCGGCCCTGTACGAAAGGCAGGGCAGGAAAGCGGGATGTTGAGGGATCTTGTGCGCGCTTCCCGCTTTTGGC
Organism: Desulfovibrio sp. SGI.133; assembly: GCF_050313955.1. Taxonomy (NCBI): domain Bacteria; kingdom Pseudomonadati; phylum Thermodesulfobacteriota; class Desulfovibrionia; order Desulfovibrionales; family Desulfovibrionaceae; genus Desulfovibrio; species Desulfovibrio sp. SGI.133. Next base: position 142,816 of record NZ_JBNPMK010000007.1, read on the forward strand.
GGGCAGTCCTGTCTGCGGCCCCTTCTCCGTGCGGGCTGGTGTGGAGAGGCGGACAAAAAAAGGAGCATCCGGCGGGGATGCTCCTGTTGAAGGTGACGCACGGCGCCGGAGTTGTGCGGACGGCGCTGTGTGGACATGAAGGAAAAAGAAGACGGCAGGCCTGAGCCTGCCGTCCTGGTATCAGTCTTCCACGGGGTTGACGGAATCCGCGAAGGGATGGGGACCGGAGAAGTCCACATCGGCGGGGATCTGGCACACGTGGCTGTTGAGGTGGCTGCCGTCCCAGTGGTGCAGCATGTAGCCGGGCATCTCCATACGGAAGGTATCGCCGCCCTCGGGGCTGAGGTCGAGGTCGATCTGCATGGAGATGGAAGGCACGGTCAGGGCCAGGCCCTGCGCCCAGGCAGTGAAGATGGGGCGGTGCATGTGGCCGCAGCACAGACGGGCCCAGGGCGCGCGGGACAGCACGTCACGCAGCAGGTCGGCGCCTTCGAAGGGTTCGTCCATGGCTCCCATGCCCGTGATGAAGGGCGGATGATGCATGAAGACCAGGGCCGGGCGGCTGCCGTCTTCCTGCAGGCAGGCGTCCAGCCAGCGGGCCATGGCTTCGGGGCAGTGGCCGCTGTGGGAACCGGGCTCCATGCTGTCCAGCATGACCAGGCGCAGTTCGCCCATGTCCACGCAGTGGCAGACGCGCGGCGGCACGGGGCTTTCCTCGGGCACCCAGCCCTTGAGGATGGTACGCATGCGGTCGCGGCGGTCATGGTTGCCGGGCACGGCGTAGATAGGCACGGGCAGATCGCCAAGTGCCTCGTAGAGCATGTGGTAAGCATGCTCGTCACCGCTGTCGGCCAGGTCGCCGGTGATGACGATGGCGTCGGGCATGCGGTTCAAGGCGTGCAGATGGGCCGCCGCCGTGCGCAGGCAGGCGGGCGTGTCCACCTTGCGGAAGGAGAGCTTGCCGTCGCCGCGCAGGTGCAGGTCCGATATTTGCAGGATTTCCATGATGACAACCCGTATACGCCTAGATATGCTCGGCGTCGTCACCGTGCTTGCGCTGGGCGGCGATGCTCTTGCGCTGGATGGCAAAGGCCGAGAGGGCGCTGGTCACGGCCGCGAGCAGGGTGAAGAGGCAGACATACAGGGGATCGCCTTCGTTCCAGTTGATGAGGAAGGTGCACAGGCCGGGCACGATACCGGCCACCAGGAAGCCGGGGAACTGGTAGACGATGGAGATGCCGGTGTAGCGCACGTCCGGCGGGAACAGGTCGGAGAACAGGGCGGCTTCGGGGCCGAAGACACCGGCGTAGAACACGCTGATGGGAATGATGATGGCCAGGGCGATGAGGAAGAGGCTGCCGCCGCTGCCTTCCATGAGCCAGAACGAGGGGAAGATGGACAGACCGCAGAGCAGGCTGGACACACCGTAGACCATGCCGCGGCCGTAGCGGTCGGCCAGACGGCCGGCGATGAGGATGAAGGGGCACATGAGCAGGGCCGCGATCATGACGATGGTCAGGGCCTGGGTACGCTCGATGCTGATGTACTGCACCAGGTAGCTGATGACGAACACGGCCAGTACGTTGAAGAACACGCCGTCGATCCAGCGGGCGCCCACGCCCAGGGCGATGTTGCCGGGATGGTTGCGGCAGACCTTGACGATGGGCAGGGTCTTGTCGGCGGTCTTGCCGGAATCCTTGGCCTTCTGGAAGTCGGGGGTCTCAAGGATGTGCAGGCGGATGTACAGGGCCACACCCACCAGCACCACGCTGATGAGGAAGGCGATGCGCCAGCCCCATTCCAGGAACTGCTGGTCGGTCAGGCTGGCGGAGAGCAGGGCCACCACGCCGGAGGACAGACACAGGCCCGTGGCCAGCCCCATCTGGGGGATACTGGCATAGAAGGCGCGCTCGCGCTTGCTGGCGTATTCGTAGGTCATGAGCACGGAGCCGCCCCATTCGCCGCCCAGGCCCAGGCCCTGCATGAGGCGGAAGGTCTGGAGGATGATGGGAGCGGCGATGCCGATCTGGGCATAGGTGGGCACCAGACCGATGCCGATGGTGGCGATGCCCATGATGAGCATGGTCAACACCAGCATGCTCTTGCGGCCGATCTTGTCACCGAAGTGGCCGAAGACGAAAGCGCCGAACGGGCGGGCCAGGTAGCCGATGGCAAAGGTGCTGTAGGCCAGCAGGGTCCCGATGAAGGGGTCGTTGGTGGGGAAGTAGAGCTTGTTGAAAACGATGCCCGCCACGACGCCGTAAAGGAAGAAATCGTACCATTCGATGGTGGCGCCCAGCAGGCTGGCCAGGGCCACGGTACGGATCTGTTTCTGGGAGGGAGGATTCATGCCTGCTCCTGAAAATTTTGTTGAAGTTTATTTAATTTTTAATCATCGGGGCCGCTCTGGGGCCGCCCGGCAAAAGACGCTGGGAGAAGGCTGCCATAGCAGGAAAAATAAGACAAGAGGGACAGGGGCTGGACAGAATATTTTCATGGAAATGTAACATTTTTTTACATGAAAAAGGCTGAAATCGGCCACTTGGGCAGGGAGTCTTGATTAATTTTTAATTAAAAATTAAATTTAACAGCAACGGTTTTTATCTATTGCGCAGGGAGGTGCCCATGCAACGCAGCCAGCGCGTCACTCTGGCAGACATCGCCGCCCGCAGCGGCGTCTCCACAGCCACCGCATCCATGATCCTTTCGGAGCGGCCGGACGTCTCCTTCTCGCGCGAGACGGTCCTCAAGGTGCGCGAGGCGGCCGAGGCCCTCGGCTACCGGGGCATCCGGCGGCACCGGCCCTCGCACCTCATGGCCGAAAAGTGCGTGGCCATCCTCTGCCCCAATGTGGTCAACCCCTACTATGCGACCCTGGTGCAGTCCGTGCAGGATGCCGCCGCCCGGCACAGCTACGACACCATGGTCTTCCCCACCTACCGTGATGCCGCTGTGGAGGCCCGTCTGCTGCGCACCCTGTCGGCCGCTTCCATCGGAGGCATCGTCTTCTGTGCCATGCCGCTGTGCCCGGCACAGGCCGAACTGGCCAACCGGGAGACGCCCGTGGTGGTCATCGGCGACAGGGACGCCAGCCTCAACCTGGATACGGTGGAGCTCAACAACTATAACGCGGGCGTGCTGGTGGCCCGCTATCTCATCGGGCTGGGGCACCGTTCCGTCGCCTGCATCGCCACGCCCCTGAACAAGGACAATTCGGCACGGCTGCGGCGCCTGGAAGGCCTGCGCGACGTGTTCCGTGAGGCCTGTCCCGAAGGCCGCTTCCTTGTCCGCACCTGCACCATCACGCCCGAACAGGAGCGCGGCGATCTGAACATCGAACACCGCACCGGTTACACCCTGGCCCGACGCTGCATGGCCGAGCGTGACATCACAGCCTTCGTGGCCGTCAACGACATGGTGGCCTACGGCGTGCTGGACGCCATCCTGGAAAGCGGCGCGCGGGTGCCGGAAGACTACAGCCTGTGCGGTTTCGACAATATCTATCCTTCGCACTTCTCGCGGGTGGGCCTGACCACGGTGGAGCACCACATCGCGGAAAAGGGCCGCAGCGCGCTGGAGATGCTCCACAACCGCATCACCAGCGGCCCCGGGTGCAGCATCACCCGCGTGGAGGTGATGCCGGAGCTGGTCGTGCGCAGCAGCACCGGGCCCGCGCCCGTACAGCGGCAGGCGGGCGGGCCGCTGGGCAGGCCGCAGGAGGAAGGCGAGGAGCGGTAAAAAAAATTTGACGCGCCATCTTGCCAGCCGGAACATCGACGGCTATGCTGCCTCCTGTCTTTCGGGACAGAAATTCGCCTTATGAAGGATACGCCATGAAAAAGATCGCAACGCTCCTCCTGGCCGCCGGCCTGCTGTTTTCCGCCGCGGGCATGGCCCAGGCCATCGACTTCAAGATCCGCGGCCAGTGGATCATGGCCTTTGATTACGGCGAGCATGGCGCCTTCACCGGCGGCAACGGCATGACCGGTTACAAGAAGGGCAACGAGGACAACTTCGAGGCCCGCCAGCGCCTGCGCCTGCAACTGGATGCCGTGGCTTCGGAAAGCCTTTCCGGCTCCGTCATCTTTGAAATGGGCGACCAGATCTGGGGCCAGAGCGCCACCGGTGATGCCCTGGGCGCCGACGGTACGGTGGTGGAAGTCAAGAACGCCTGGCTGGACTGGATGGTGCCGGATACCGACATCAAGGTCCGCATGGGCCTGCAGGGCTTTTTCCTGCCCAGCATGACCACCGGCAGCCAGGTGTGGGGCGATGATGCCGCCGGCATCACGGCCAGCTGGCAGATCAACGAAAACGTGGCCCTCACCGCTTTGTGGGCGCGCCTGTACAATGACAATTTCCAGGGTTACGGCGACGACGGCCTCCGCAAGAACTACATGGACAATGTGGACGTGGCGGCCCTGCTGCTGCCCCTGACTTTTGACGGTTTCCGTCTGACGCCCTGGGCCATGTACGCGGGCATCGGTCCCAACAGCCTCGATGCCGACCACGCCAACGACTGGAAGAGCGTGGGCGTTTCGGGCATCCAGTATCTGGCGGGCATGCTGCCTGCCGGTGGCGCATCCCACAACAGCCGTATGGACCTGTACGGCAATGCCTTCTGGGCGGGCCTGACCGGCGAGCTGACCCTGCTGGATCCCTGGCGCATCGCCTGGGACCTGAACTACGGTTCCGTGAGCTATGACGACACTTCCGCCAACCGCGCCGGCTGGCTGGCCTCGCTGCTGGTGGAATACGACCTGGGCTGGACCAAGCCCGGTATCTACGGCTGGTACGCTTCCGGCGATGACGACGACCGCGGCAACGGTTCCGAGCGCATGCCCTATCTCAGCGTGGCCAACGTGCACAACGCCTGGTCGCACTATGCCTTCAACGGCAATGAGTACATCTCCCGCGAAGGCGCGGTGGGCAACGGCATGACGGGCACCTGGGGCGTGGGCCTGCAGCTGCGCGACGTCAACGTCATCGAAGACCTGTACCAGACCTTCCGCGTCAACCTCATCGGCGGTACCAACGACCCCGGCATGGCCAAGTGGCTGTCCTCGCAGGGGCTGGCGGCCAATTCCGGCGCCCTGTCCGGGACGGTGGGCATGGACGGCCTGTATCTGACCCGCCAGGACTATGCCCTGGAATGGGGCCTGACCAGCACCACGAAGGTGACCGAGAATTTCACCGTGGCCCTGGATGTGGCCTATGTGGCCCTGTGGCTGGATCATGACAGCAGCGTGTGGGGCAACAGCCGCATGAACGGCCGCAACGACGAAGTGCGCGACGCCTGGAACTTCAGCCTTTCCTACATGTACAGCTTCTAGCGGGCTGCCCTGACGGTACGGTAAAGCAAAACGCAAAAGCGGCGGACGGGAAAATTCCTGTCCGCCGCTTTGTTGTTGAAAAGTATCGAAATTTTTGCCGGGAGACCGGCAGGCAGGGGCAATCCCGCGTGAGAGGCTGTCCGCCATCCTCCAGAATGAAACGCGTTGGGGGAGGGATGGGGAGAGGGGGAAGAAAAATCCTTTGCACGTCAGTCAAAGGGGCCCCCTTCCCCCATCATGTATCAGAGCTTCCTGTACGGAGCCTGACCGGTCTCGTAATAATTGTCGCCGGTGCTGTCGATGACCACGATGGCCGGGAAGTCTTCCACTTCCAGCGCGGCCACAGCCTCGGGGCCCAGGTCAGGGTAGGCCAGCACCGTATATTTTTTGATGCGCTGCGAGATGAGCGCCCCGGCACCGCCCACGGCCGCCAGATAGGGCACGCCGTGCTGCTTCATGGCTTCCACCACTTCGGGCTTGCGGTAGCCCTTGCCGATCATGCCGCGCAGGCCACGGGCCAGCAGGGTGGGCGTGTAGGCGTCCATACGCCCGGCCGTGGTGGGCCCGGCCGCGCCGATGGCCCGGCCCGGTCTGGCCGGACTGGGGCCCACATAATAGATGACCGCCCCGTCCAGATCCACGGGCAGCGCTTCGCCCCGGTCAAGGGCCTCCACCAGGCGTTTGTGGGCGGCATCGCGGGCGGCGATGATGGTGCCCGTGATGAGCACCCGGTCACCGGCACGCAGGGAACGGGCCGTGGCTTCGTCGAAGGGCGCGCGGATACGTTTCACATCGGACATGGCAGCCTCCTACAGACGCACTTCGGCGTGACGCGCCGCATGGCAGTTGATGTTGACCGCCACCGGCAGGGAGGCGATGTGGGTAGGGGCCCATTCCACATGTACCTTGAGGGCCGTGGTCTCGCCGCCCAGGCCCTGGGGGCCGATGCCCGTGCGGTTGATGAGCTCCAGCAGCTCGTCCTCGAAGGCGGCGTAGCGGGGATCGGGGTTGCGGCTTTCCAGATCGCGGGCCGCGGCGCGCTTGGCGCACAGGGCGGCCACTTCCATCGTGCCGCCCAGGCCCACGCCCACCACCATGGGCGGGCAGGAGTTGGGCCCGGCCGCCAGCACGGCGTCCAGCACCACCTTGCGCACACCTTCGATGCCGTCGGCGGGCACCAGCATCTTGACCACGCTCTTGTTCTCGGAACCGGCGCCCTTGGGGGCCAGACGCAGGGTCAGGCCGTCGCCGGGCACGATGCGGGTGTGGATGACGGCCGGGGTATTGTCGCCGGTGTTCTTGCGCTCGAACAGGGGCTCGGCCACACAGGACTTGCGCAGATAGCCGTCCACATAGCCGCGGCGCACGCCTTCGTGGATGGCGGCTTCAAAATCGCCGCCCGTGATGTGCACGTCCTGCCCCACCTCGGCAAAGACCACGGCCAGACCGGTGTCCTGACAGATGGGGATGTCGTCCCGCGCGGCGATGTCCGCATTCTCCAGCAATTGTTCCAGGATGTTGCGCCCCACGGGTGAAGGCTCTTTGTCCAGCCGCTGCCGGAATGCGTCCCGGACATCGGCGGGCAGATGACAGCAGGCCTGCACGGCCAGCTTTGCCACGGCGGCACTGATGGTCGCGGCGTCGATCTCTCGCATGGTGTGCCTCGTCAGAATGGAATTTGCCTGACGGCCGCCCGCGGGCAGCGTGGTCAGGAGATGAACAGGGCCCCGGGCGCTCCCCCTGCACCGGGGGGGCTCTCTGCCGGAGCCGTGAGGTGGCGTTACCATCCAAGGGGATGGGCTGTCACGTCTCTTGTGTCAAAAAAACAGACCGGCACAGGGGGTGCCGGTCTGCGGGATCGCATTGGCGAAGGGGCCGTGAGGGGAGGCATGGCCTGCCCCCAGCCGTGACATCGTTAGTCGCCGGCAGGCACGAAGGCGCCGCTGTTCACCAGATCGGCCACCTGAGCCACGTCCTTGTCGCCGCGACCGGACAGGTTCACCAGGATGATGGCGTCCTTGTCCATGGTGGGGGCCAGCTTCATGGCATGGGCCAGCGCATGGGAGGATTCCAGCGCGGGCAGGATGCCTTCGTTGCGCGACAGGGCATAGAAGGCCTGCAGGGCCTCTTCATCGGTGATGCTCACGTATTCGGCACGACCGGCATCCTTGAGTTCGGCCAGTTCGGGGCCCACGGAAGGATAGTCCAGACCAGCGGAGATGGAGTAGACCTCGCCGGCCTCGCCCTTTTCGTCCTTGATCATGTAGGAATTGAAGCCGTGCAGCACGCCGGGCTCGCCGTAGCAGAGCGAGGCCGCATGCTGGCCGTAGCCGTTGCCGCGGCCGCCGGGCTCCACGCCGATGAGGCGCACGCCCTCGTCATGTACGAAGCCGGAGAACAGGCCCACGGCATTGGAGCCGCCGCCCACGCAGGCCATGGCCACATCGGGCAGGCGACCGGCAAATTCCAGCATCTGGGCGCGGGCCTCGCTGCCGATGACGGACTGGAAGTGGCGCACCATGAGCGGGTAGGGGTGCGGGCCCACGGCGGAACCCAGCACATAGAAGGTCTCGGGCTCGTTGACCCACATTTCCAGGGCCTCGTCCACGGCTTCCTTGAGGGTGCGCTGTCCGCTCATGGCCGTATGCACGCGGGCGCCCAGCATCTCCATGCGGGTCACATTGAGGTGCTGGCGGACGACGTCCACCTCGCCCATGCAGATGACGCATTCCAGGCCCATGAGGGCGGCGCTGGCCGCGGTGCCCACGCCATGCTGGCCCGCGCCGGTCTCGGCGATGACGCGGGTCTTGCCCATGCGTTTGGCCAGCAGGCACTGGCCGATGGTATTGTTGACCTTGTGGGCGCCCAGATGGTTGAGGTCTTCGCGCTTGAGCCAGATCTGCGCGCCGCCCAGTTTCTTGCTGAGGTTGCGGCAGTGGAAGACCGGGCTGGGACGACCGGCAAAATGCAGCAGCAGGCGCTGCATCTCGCGCGTGAATTCGGGGTCGGCCAGAGCCTCCTTGAAGGCCTGGTCCAGTTCGTCCAGGCGGGCCTTGATGGCGTCAGGCACATACTGGCCGCCATACGCGCCGAAGAAGCCCTTGCTGTCAGGCTGGCAGAAGGCTTTGATATCCTTGCTCATGGTCGCTCCTTTACGCACGCAGCGGCGTGCGGATTATTCAGTATTGGAAGCTATCCACACTATGCTGTCCGCGGGCGGGCGTCAAGAAAGCACAGTATCGGGCCCGCCCCGGCCGGGCGCCGGCTCCGGCAGGGGCGCTTGAGACACGGGGCATTTTCGTGTAGGTTCAGCCTTCCATTTTACAGGAGGCGCACATGCTGGATGAAAAATATACCGGGAACGGCAAAGTGGTGCTGCTGGCCGGGGGCGGCAAGATCTACACGGACATCGCGGCGCGTTTCGTGCGCAGTGAGCGCAGCCTGGAAGAGATAGTGGCCTCGCCCTATTCCCGGCAGATCGTGCGCAATATCCTGGAAAGCGGGCATCGCGCCGCGCTGGAATTCGACTTTTTCCTTTTCGGCGTGGAAGGCTATTCCCGCGTGACCGAGACCCAGCTGGTGCGCAAGCGCCTGGCTTCCTACCTCATCAAGTCCGGTCGAGCGGAGCTGGGCGGCAAACGGCGTTTTTCCGTGGTCTATCCCGCCAGCGTGCGTGACTTCGGTGCCGAGGTGACCCTGCCTGACGGGCACACGACCCGTCTGACCGGCCGGGACCTGGCCGACCTGACCCGCCAGTGGTACGACGCCGGGCTGGAAGCCGGACTGCCGGAAGAAGATCTGCGCTACCTCAAGCCCCAGGCCACGGAGTTCAAGGCCATCATCGGCATGAACGCCCATGCCCTGCTGGACTGGTTCTCCATCCGCTGTTGCCGCAACGCCCAGCACGAGATCCGCCATCTGGCCTGGCAGATGCTTTCCCTGTGCCGCAAGGCCGCACCGGACCTGTTCCAGGGCGCCGGGCCCAGCTGTGTGCATCTGGGTTACTGCCCGGAGAACCGCCTGCAGAACCCCAAATGCCGCGGCCGTATCCTGACCCAGGAAGAAGCCCTGGCCATCCTGCGCGAGCACCGGGGCAGCCAGATCGCCCGTGCCGAAGAATTCGAAGCGGAATAACCGCCAGACATATCTTATAAAAAAGGCCGCCCTCCCTTGGAGTGGCGGCCTTTGCTTTTTGTTACGGAAGCAGGTCCTGACGTTTTGTGGCGATGCTGCATCCCTTGCAGCAGGTCTGCTGTTTGCCATCCCCGCAGCCGCAGGAGCACTGTCCTTTACGGGCGGAGATGAAAACTTTCCTAGCCATGAAGATCACGGCCACAGCCACGATGACGATAACGGCGATGCTTTGGCCATCCATGCTGGTGTCCTCGTTTCGGTCGATTTTCCGCAAGTATACCTTAAATGAAAATGAAAATCAACTTTAATTAACGCGGGCCCATAAAAAAGGGCGGAAGGATCCGCCCGCTGTCATGCCGGCCGGAAAAGGTCATTGCTGCATTTTTTTCTGGCAGTCCGCGCAGATACCGGAAAGGATGTGCACATGCCGCAGCAGCAGGAAGCCGTGCTTCTTGGTCAGTTCCTGTTGCAGCTTTTCGATACGGGGATCGTAGATCTCCACGATCTTGCCGCAGGACTGGCAGACGATATGGTCATGGTGACTGTCGGGCGCGGCCACTTCGTAGCGGGTGATGCCGTCACTGAAGTGGATCTCTGTCGCCATACCGGCATCACACAGGAGTTTAAGCGTCCGGTAGACGGTGGTCTGGCCGATGCGCGGGTCCAGTTTCTGGACATGCTGATAGAACTCCTCCAGCGAGTGGTGGCCGGGGAGCTCAAAAAAGGCATCGGCGATGATCCGCCTCTGGGCCGTGGTGTTCAGGCCTTTGCGGCTCATGAACTCCAGGAATGCCAGCAATTCTGATCGGTCTTTATTTTCTTCTTTCATAATTAGCCTTCCCCCGGGATTGTCATAGCATGGCAGACATTGCCTGCCAAGTCTGAAAGCTCTGTCCCGCATTATGCAGGCAGGGTTGCGGCATCGTGGCGGGTCTGCTTGCTCCATAATATGAGGAATAGTGGTAAGGATGCAAGTATCTGTCTGTATTTATTTATGAAAAATGATGGTTTTGTTCCATCTCTTGACAGTTTGCAAAACTATGATACTTGGCCCCTATATCGTTGAGGAGGGGGCGCGCCTATGCCTATTTCGCAAAAGTCCCTGCACGTCATGCTGCACCTTTTCCTGGTCTATATCTCGTGGGGATCCACCTATATCGGCTACAAATTCAGCCTTGGGGTGGCCGGGCCCTTTCTGGTAGGGGGCAGCCGCATGGTCATCGGCGGCATCCTCCTGGCACTGTTCCTGATGTTCACGGGGCGCTGGATACGGCCGGAGCGCAAGGACTGGATCCATGCCACCTGGATGGGCGTGTTCATGGTCCTGCTGGCAAGCGGCTTCCTGGCCAAGGGGCAGGAGAGCGTGGCTTCCTCCACGGCGGCGGTCATCACCGGCTCGACGCCCATCACCATGCTGGTGGCCGGCTGGCTGTTCGCCAATGAGCCCCGGCCGCGGCTGCTGCAATGGACGGGCCTGGCCACAGGGACCTGCGGTCTCGTGCTGCTGGCCTACAGTCAGCAAAATGTGGGCGGCGTACAGCAAAGCAGCATCTCCGGCATGATCTGGGTCTTCACGGCCACGCTCGGCTGGGTGGCCGGAACCCTGCTGACCCGCCGTTTTCCTTTCAAGACGCGGCTTTCCAGTTTGCAATCGTGCGCGCTGCTCATCTTTATGGGCGGCCTGGAGTGTCTTGTGGTCGCCTTTCTGGATGGCGAGCATCATGCGATCCGCTATGAGAACATCCACTGGCCTGTGGTCGTGGCCTTTGCCTGGATGTGCACCGGTGGCTCGGTCATCGCCTATGCCTGCTATTTCTGGCTGCTGGAGAATGTGCCCATCGCCACGGCCATTTCCTATGAGTATGTGGTGCCGGTCATCGGTATCTTTTTGGGCTGGCTGCTGGGGGGAGAGATGCTGACCTGGAAGATGCTCCTGGCCTGCGCCATGACGGTAGGCTCGGTCTTCTTCATCATGTGGCACCGCGAAACGCATTGATTTGCTTTGCGGCAATGCAGGCCCCTCCCTCGGGAGGGGCTTTTTTTATGGCAGTCGCCAAAAGACAACATCTTGAAAAAAACTACGTATTTGTCATCTGTTTTTTATATTGTATAAAAAATAATATGAAATACTTTACTTTTTTTGCGCAGAGCCGTATGGTTCTCGACAGCGGATTGAAAATCAATGATCCATGACGCGGAAGCGCCTTTTTGACGGTTCGAAAACATTTTTTCGATTTTTTGCGGGAAAATGCTTGACGGTGGAGTTGAAAAGGC